>NZ_JOCB01000322.1 GCF_000718775.1 Streptomyces sp. NRRL S-31 | reverse complement strand
TACTTCGGCGACTACGCGGCCGGCGGCGACGAGTGCCACATGGCGTTCCACTTCCCCGTGATGCCGCGCATCTTCATGGCCGTACGCCGCGAGTCCCGCCATCCGGTCTCCGAGATCCTCGCCAAGACCCCCGCCATCCCGGCCCGTTGCCAGTGGGGCATCTTCCTGCGCAACCACGACGAGCTGACCCTGGAGATGGTC
>NZ_JOCB01000321.1 GCF_000718775.1 Streptomyces sp. NRRL S-31 | reverse complement strand
TACTTCGGCGACTACGCGGCCGGCGGCGACGAGTGCCACATGGCGTTCCACTTCCCCGTGATGCCGCGCATCTTCATGGCCGTACGCCGCGAGTCCCGCTACCCGGTCTCCGAGATCCTCGCCAAGACCCCCGCCATCCCGGCCCGTTGCCAGTGGGGCATCTTCCTGCGCAACCACGACGAGCTGACCCTGGAGATGGTC
>NZ_JOCB01000320.1 GCF_000718775.1 Streptomyces sp. NRRL S-31 | reverse complement strand
ATCGGCGCCGCCCGCGACGTCATCCAGAACCACCTGCTCCAGCTGATGGCCCTCACCGCGATGGAGGAGCCCGCCTCCTTCGGCGCGGACGCGCTGGCCGCGGAGAAGGAGAAGGTGCTCGGCGCGGTCCGGCTGCCCAGGGACCTGGGCGAAGCCACCGTGCGCGGCCAGTACGCGGCCGGGTGGCAGGGCGGCGAGAAG
>NZ_JOCB01000319.1 GCF_000718775.1 Streptomyces sp. NRRL S-31 | reverse complement strand
CTTCTCGCCGCCCTGCCACCCGGCCGCGTACTGGCCGCGCACGGTGGCTTCGCCCAGGTCCCTGGGCAGCCGGACCGCGCCGAGCACCTTCTCCTTCTCGGTGGCCAGCGCGTCCGCGCCGAAGGAGGCGGGCTCCTCCATCGCGGTGAGGGCCATCAGCTGGAGCAGGTGGTTCTGGATGACGTCGCGGGCGGCGCCGAT
>NZ_JOCB01000318.1 GCF_000718775.1 Streptomyces sp. NRRL S-31 | reverse complement strand
CGTGCAGGATGAGGGTGGGGACGGTGATCTTGGGGAGGTCCTCGCGGAAGTCGGTGAACCAGGTCAGGGGTGCGGCGGCGGCGGCGTGGGAGCCGCCGGCGGCGGCGACGTTCCAGCTGTTGCGGACGGCTTCCTCGCTGATGCGGGTGCCGAGGTTGTCGTCGAGGTTGTAGAAGTCGCGGTAGAAGGCGGTGTAGTAGGC
>NZ_JOCB01000317.1 GCF_000718775.1 Streptomyces sp. NRRL S-31 | reverse complement strand
CGTGCAGGATGAGGGTGGGGACGGTGATCTTGGGGAGGTCCTCGCGGAAGTCGGTGAACCAGGTCAGGGGTGCGGCGGCGGCGGCGTGGGAGCCGCCGGTGGTGGCGACGTTCCAGCTGTTGCGGACGGCTTCCTCGCTGATGCGGGTGCCGAGGTTGTCGTCGAGGTTGTAGAAGTCGCGGTAGAAGGCGGTGTAGTAGGC
>NZ_JOCB01000316.1 GCF_000718775.1 Streptomyces sp. NRRL S-31 | reverse complement strand
CACGCAGGCGGCGGCGGGTGTGGCGGGTGTGATCAAGATGGTGATGGCGATGCGGCACGGGCAGTTGCCGCGGACGCTGCATGTGGACGCGCCGACCTCGCATGTCGACTGGTCGGCGGGTCGTGTCTCGCTGTTGACCGAGGCCCGGCCGTGGCCGGAGACGGGGCGTCCCCGCCGTGCCGGTGTGTCGGCGTTCGGTATCAGC
>NZ_JOCB01000315.1 GCF_000718775.1 Streptomyces sp. NRRL S-31 | reverse complement strand
CGGTCGGTTGACGGTGGCGGTGGTCAATGCTCCCGGTTCGGTCGTCGTGTCGGGCGACCTGGACGCGCTGGAGGAATTGCTGGCGGCCTGTGAGGCCGAGGGCATTCGTGCCCGCCGTCTGCCGGTGAACTACGCCGCCCACTCCGTCCAGGTCGAGGCGATCCGCGAGCAGCTGCTCACCGACCTCGCCGGGATCGAGCCGAGG
>NZ_JOCB01000314.1 GCF_000718775.1 Streptomyces sp. NRRL S-31 | reverse complement strand
CACGCAGGCGGCGGCGGGTGTGGCGGGTGTGATCAAGATGGTGATGGCGATGCGGCACGGGCAGTTGCCGCGGACGCTGCATGTGGACGCGCCGACCTCACATGTGGACTGGTCGGCGGGTCGTGTCTCGCTGTTGACCGAGGCCCGGCCGTGGCCGGAGACGGGGCGTCCCCGCCGTGCCGGTGTGTCGGCGTTCGGTATCAGC
>NZ_JOCB01000313.1 GCF_000718775.1 Streptomyces sp. NRRL S-31 | reverse complement strand
CGGTCGGTTGACGGTGGCGGTGGTCAATGCTCCCGGTTCGGTCGTCGTGTCGGGCGACCTGGACGCGCTGGAGGAATTGCTGGCGGCCTGTGAGGCCGACGGCGTCCGTGCCCGCCGTCTGCCGGTGAACTACGCCGCCCACTCCGTCCAGGTCGAGGCGATCCGCGAGCAGCTGCTCACCGACCTCGCCGGGATCGAGCCGAGG
>NZ_JOCB01000312.1 GCF_000718775.1 Streptomyces sp. NRRL S-31 | reverse complement strand
GGTGAACCAGGACGGTGCGTCGAACGGGCTGACGGCGCCGAACGGTCCGTCGCAGCAGCGGGTGATCCGGCAGGCGCTGGCGGTGTCCCGGCTGGCGGCCGCGGACGTGGATGTGGTGGAGGCGCATGGTACGGGGACGACGCTGGGTGATCCGATCGAGGCGCAGGCGTTGCTGGCGACCTATGGCCAGGAGCGGGTGGAGCCGTTGTGG
>NZ_JOCB01000311.1 GCF_000718775.1 Streptomyces sp. NRRL S-31 | reverse complement strand
CTGAGCCAGACCCGGATCGCTTGGGAGCTGTAGCCCTTGTCGCCGATGACGTGGTCGGGCCGGACGCGGGGCCGCCCCGGTCCGAGGCGGGGCACCCGTATCGCGTCCATCACGGCGGTGAACTGGGTGCAGTCGTTGGTGTTCCCGCCCGTGACGGTGAAGGCGAGTGGACGTCCCAGGGAGTCGCACGCCAGGTGAATCTTGCTGGTCAG
>NZ_JOCB01000310.1 GCF_000718775.1 Streptomyces sp. NRRL S-31 | reverse complement strand
GGTCCAGTGCAGCAGCGAGGAGGGCGAGGACATCGACGCCTCGACGTTGGTGACCTGGTAGCCGTGGACCGGGTCCATGATGGTCGGCAGGAACAGCCGTCCCGGGTCGCACGTCGAGAAGCCGGCGTTGCGGTCGGGGGTCCACTGCATGGGGGTGCGCACGGCGTCGCGGTCGCCGAGCCAGATGTTGTCGCCCATGCCGATCTCGTCGCC
>NZ_JOCB01000309.1 GCF_000718775.1 Streptomyces sp. NRRL S-31 | reverse complement strand
GGTCCAGTGCAGCAGCGAGGAGGGCGAGGACATCGACGCCTCGACGTTGGTGACCTGGTAGCCGTGGACCGGGTCCATGATGGTCGGCAGGAACAGCCGCCCCGGGTCGCAGGACGAGAAGCCGGCGTTGCGGTCGGGGGTCCACTGCATGGGGGTGCGCACGGCGTCGCGGTCGCCGAGCCAGATGTTGTCGCCCATGCCGATCTCGTCGCC
>NZ_JOCB01000308.1 GCF_000718775.1 Streptomyces sp. NRRL S-31 | reverse complement strand
TGTTCGTCGTCGCTGGTGGCGATCCATCTGGCGGCGCAGGCGCTGCGGGCGGGGGAGTGTTCGCTGGCGTTGGCCGGTGGTGTGACGGTGATGGCGACGACGGCGGGGTTTGTCGAGTTCTCGCGCCAGCGGGGGCTTGCGGCCGATGGCCGGGTGAAGGCGTTCGCCGAGGCGGCTGATGGTACGGCCTGGGGTGAGGGCGCGGGTGTCGTGCTC
>NZ_JOCB01000307.1 GCF_000718775.1 Streptomyces sp. NRRL S-31 | reverse complement strand
TCGAGCGGGGTTCCGGGGCGGAGGTGGCGTCGGCGGTGGAAGCGGTCATGGCACCGGTGTCCGCCGCTGCGGACACCGGCACCACCACGACCGCACCCGCCCGGGACGAGAAGGAGAAGGCCGTCGCCGTCGGCAGGGCGGGTGTGAAGGGTGGTGGGGGCCGGGCCGGTGCCGCCGTGCGCAGGGTGGGTGCGGAGGTGGTGTGGGCGGAGGCGTTGGTGTC
>NZ_JOCB01000306.1 GCF_000718775.1 Streptomyces sp. NRRL S-31 | reverse complement strand
GTGGAAGGTGAGGGTGTCGAGGGTGGTGCGGAAGTCCTCGAGCATGGGGTCCATGAGGGGGGAGTGGAAGGCGTGGGAGACGGTGAGTTGTTTGGTGCGTAGTCCGGCGTCGGTGGCGAGTTGGGCGATGGCGGTGATGGATGCTTCGGTGCCGGAGAGGACGATGCTGGTGGGGCCGTTGACGGCGGCGATGGTGACGTCGTCGGTGTCGAGGTAGTGCTGGATGTC
>NZ_JOCB01000305.1 GCF_000718775.1 Streptomyces sp. NRRL S-31 | reverse complement strand
GACATCCAGCACTACCTCGACACCGACGACGTCACCATCGCCGCCGTCAACGGCCCCACCAGCATCGTCCTCTCCGGCACCGAAGCATCCATCACCGCCGTCGCCCAACGCGCCACCGACGCCGGACTGCGCACCAAACAACTCACCGTCTCCCACGCCTTCCACTCCCCCCTCATGGACCCCATGCTCGAGGACTTCCGCACCACCCTCGACACCCTCACCTTCCAC
>NZ_JOCB01000304.1 GCF_000718775.1 Streptomyces sp. NRRL S-31 | reverse complement strand
GTGCCGCCGCTCCCGCGGGTGAGGACCGCGGTACTCGCATCCCCCCCGACGGCACCTACATCACCCTCACCGACCCCACGCCCGTCCCCCTCACCCGTATCGGCGAGGAGAACCGGCACGCCGGGGACGACACCACCCACGACACGGTCAGCAACGGCGGAGGCAGCACCGCAGGCGAGAGGAACGGCAACGGTGAAGGCAGTGATGCCGCTGCCCGCGGTGCCGACA
>NZ_JOCB01000303.1 GCF_000718775.1 Streptomyces sp. NRRL S-31 | reverse complement strand
TGTCGGCACCGCGGGCAGCGGCATCACTGCCTTCACCGTTGCCGTTCCTCTCGCCTGCGGTGCTGCCTCCGCCGTTGCTGACCGTGTCGTGGGTGGTGTTGCCCCCGGCGTGCCGGTTCTCCTCGCCGGTACGGGTGAGGGGGACGGGCGTGGGGTCGGTGAGGGTGATGTAGGTGCCGTCGGGGGGGATGCGAGTACCGCGGTCCTCACCCGCGGGAGCGGCGGCAC
>NZ_JOCB01000302.1 GCF_000718775.1 Streptomyces sp. NRRL S-31 | reverse complement strand
GGTGAACCAGGACGGTGCGTCGAACGGGCTGACGGCGCCGAACGGTCCGTCGCAGCAGCGGGTGATCCGGCAGGCGCTGGCGGTGTCCCGGCTGGCGGCAGCGGACGTGGATGTGGTGGAGGCGCATGGGACGGGGACGACGCTGGGTGATCCGATCGAGGCGCAGGCGTTGCTGGCGACCTATGGCCAGGAGCGGGTGGAGCCGTTGTGGCTGGGGTCGGTGAAGTCG
>NZ_JOCB01000301.1 GCF_000718775.1 Streptomyces sp. NRRL S-31 | reverse complement strand
GGGCGTCGAGACCACCACCGGCCCGCTGGGCCAGGGTGTCGCCAACGCGGTGGGCATGGCGATGGCCGCCCGCTACGAGCGCGGTCTGTTCGACCCGGACGCTCCGCAGGGCGAGTCCCCCTTCGACCACTACATCTACTGCATCGCCGGTGACGGCTGCCTCCAGGAGGGCATCTCCGCCGAGGCGTCCTCGCTGGCCGGCCACCAGAAGCTCGGCAACCTGGTCCTGCTGTGGGACGACA
>NZ_JOCB01000300.1 GCF_000718775.1 Streptomyces sp. NRRL S-31 | reverse complement strand
GGGCGTCGAGACCACCACCGGCCCGCTGGGCCAGGGTGTCGCCAACGCGGTGGGCATGGCGATGGCCGCCCGCTACGAGCGCGGTCTGTTCGACCCGGAGGCCCCCGAGGGCACCTCGCCCTTCGACCACTTCATCTACTGCGTCGCCGGTGACGGCTGCCTCCAGGAGGGCATCTCCGCCGAGGCGTCCTCGCTGGCCGGCCACCAGAAGCTCGGCAACCTGGTCCTGCTGTGGGACGACA
>NZ_JOCB01000299.1 GCF_000718775.1 Streptomyces sp. NRRL S-31 | reverse complement strand
TTGCCGTTGGGTGTGAGGGGGAGCCGGTCGAGGGTGACGTAGCTGCTCGGGACCATGTAGTCGGGCAGCTGTCGCTGGAGGTGGGTGCGGAGTTCGGCGGTGTCGGGGTGGTGTCCCGGGGTGGGGACGACGTAGGCGACGAGGCGCTTGTCTCCGGGTGTGTCTTCGCGGGTGGTGAGGGTGGTGGTGTGGATGTGGGGGTGGGTGTTGAGGGCGTTTTCGATTTCGCCGAGTTCGATGCGGTAGCCGCGG
>NZ_JOCB01000298.1 GCF_000718775.1 Streptomyces sp. NRRL S-31 | reverse complement strand
CTGCTGCTCCGGGGTCGGCCGGGTTCTGGAGTATGCGTCTGTCGGTGCTGTCGGCTTCCCCGACGCGCAGACCGGCTTCCTCCAGTTGGGTGATCTCGTTGTCCGTCAGTCCCGTCAGTCCCACATGCCGGGCCTGGAACAGCCATGTGCCGACGGGGATGTCGGCACCGCGGGTACGGGTGAGGGGGACGGGCGTGGGGTCGGTGAGGGTGATGTAGGTGCCGTCGGGGGGGATGCGAGTACCGCGGTCCTCACCCGCGGGAGCGGCGGCACGCCAGACGGTCAGAGCACGCAGATAGACGCCCACACCCCATACCAGCTGCGCCGGCCCCCTACCCGTGATCCGGAGCGTGCCTTCGCCGTCCGCCGTGGCGTGGATACCGCGCGCTCTCAAAGCACCCACCAGCAA
>NZ_JOCB01000297.1 GCF_000718775.1 Streptomyces sp. NRRL S-31 | reverse complement strand
GCCGAGTTCGAGGTAGGTGGTGGTGCCGCCACGGTGGAGGGTGTGGATGGCGTCGGCGAAGCGGACGGCCTGGCGGGCGTGGTCGACCCAGTAGTCGGGGGTGAGGATGTCGTGGTCGGCGTGGGTGCCGGTGAGGGTGGAGACGAGGGGGATGGTGGGGGTGTGGAAGGTGAGGGTGTCGAGGGTGGTGCGGAAGTCCTCGAGCATGGGGTCCATGAGGGGGGAGTGGAAGGCGTGGGAGACGGTGAGTTGTTTGGTGCG
>NZ_JOCB01000296.1 GCF_000718775.1 Streptomyces sp. NRRL S-31 | reverse complement strand
CGTCGGTCTCAACCCCGAGCACTACAACCGGTTCCCGCACGAGTTCTCCGGCGGCCAGCGCCAGCGCATCGGCGTCGCCCGCGCCCTGGCGCTGGAGCCCAAGCTCATCGTCGCCGACGAGCCGGTCTCCGCGCTGGACGTCTCCATCCAGGCCCAGGTCGTCAACCTGCTCCAGAAGGTGCAGCGGGAACTGGGCATCGCGTTCGTCTTCATCGCCCACGACCTGGCGATCGTGCGGCACTTCTCCCAGCGCGTCGCGGTCATG
>NZ_JOCB01000295.1 GCF_000718775.1 Streptomyces sp. NRRL S-31 | reverse complement strand
CGTCGGTCTCAACCCCGAGCACTACAACCGGTTCCCGCACGAGTTCTCCGGCGGCCAGCGCCAGCGCATCGGCGTCGCCCGCGCCCTGGCGCTGGAGCCGAAGCTCATCGTCGCCGACGAGCCGGTCTCCGCGCTGGACGTCTCCATCCAGGCCCAGGTCGTCAATCTGCTCCAGAAGGTGCAGCGGGAACTGGGCATCGCGTTCGTCTTCATCGCCCACGACCTGGCGATCGTGCGGCACTTCTCCCAGCGCGTCGCGGTCATG
>NZ_JOCB01000294.1 GCF_000718775.1 Streptomyces sp. NRRL S-31 | reverse complement strand
CCGGCCACTCCCGCGCCTCCGTCAGCAGCCGCACCCGCCCCGACTCCCAGTCCACCTTCGACGACGGCCGGTCCACGTGCAGCGTCCTCGGCAACACCCCGTGCCGCATCGCCAGCACCATCTTGATCACACCCGCCACACCCGCCGCGGCCTGCGTATGCCCGATGTTCGACTTCACCGACCCCAGCCACAACGGCTCCACCCGCTCCTGGCCATAGGTCGCCAGCAACGCCTGCGCCTCGATCGGATCACCCAGCGTCGTCCCCGT
>NZ_JOCB01000293.1 GCF_000718775.1 Streptomyces sp. NRRL S-31 | reverse complement strand
GGGCGAGGGCGGTGGCCTGGTCTCCGAGGGGCTGGGTGTGCCAGTGGTCGGCGAGGTGGTCGTAGGCGTGCGCGAAGTCCTCGGCGGTCAGCGGCATCGTCGGGTATTGCGCCTGCTGGAGTTCGACCGTGGCCAGCACCCGCAGCGCGCTCGCCCGGCCTGGATCGTCCTGTGTCAGTTCCTGCCAGCGGCTGAGGGGGAGGTCGTCGCCCGTGGCGATGCGGTGGGCGATGGCGGCCGCGCGTCGTGGCACGGAGTGGGTGTCCCAGG
>NZ_JOCB01000292.1 GCF_000718775.1 Streptomyces sp. NRRL S-31 | reverse complement strand
CCTGGGACACCCACTCCGTGCCACGACGCGCGGCCGCCATCGCCCACCGCATCGCCACGGGCGACGACCTCCCCCTCAGCCGCTGGCAGGAACTGACACGCAACGAACCGGACCGGGTGAGCGCGCTGCGGGTGCTGGCCACGGTCGAACTCCAGCAGGCGCAGTACCCGGCGATGCCGCTGACCGCCGAGGACTTCGCGCACGCCTACGACCACCTCGCCGACCACTGGCACACCCAGCCCCTCGGAGACCAGGCCACCGCCCTCGCCC
>NZ_JOCB01000291.1 GCF_000718775.1 Streptomyces sp. NRRL S-31 | reverse complement strand
TAGGCCAGATATGGAAGCCTGGTAACGGGTGGAGTTGACTGGTACTAATAGGCCGAGGGCTTGTCCATTGATGCTCGCGTTCACTGTGTATGTTCTGAGGCAACGACCTGTTGCCGGCTTTGAGCAGAACGCATAACAAAAAAGTGTGCTTGTTCGCTCGAAACCATCAGGGTTTCGGTGGTCATAGCGTGAGGGAAACGCCCGGTTACATTCCGAACCCGGAAGCTAAGCCTCACAGCGCCGATGGTACTGCAGGGGGGACCCTGTGGG
>NZ_JOCB01000290.1 GCF_000718775.1 Streptomyces sp. NRRL S-31 | reverse complement strand
GACACCAACGCCTCCGCCCACACCACCTCCGCACCCACCCTGCGCACGGCGGCACCGGCCCGGCCCCCACCACCCTTCACACCCGCCCTGCCGACGGCGGACCTGGCGGTGCTCTTGCCGCGCCCCGCGCGCGCCGCCTCCCCGGAGACAGCCGTGCTGTGCGCCTCAGGACCGGGTGCGGTCGTGGTGGTGCCGGTGTCCGCAGCGGCGGACACCGGTGCCATGACCGCTTCCACCGCCGACGCCACCTCCGCCCCGGAACCCCGCTCGA
>NZ_JOCB01000289.1 GCF_000718775.1 Streptomyces sp. NRRL S-31 | reverse complement strand
CGGGAAGATCGTCCTCACTGTTCCCGCGGATCTCGATGCGGCCGGTACGGTGCTGATCACCGGTGGTACGGGGACGCTGGGGGGCTTTGTGGCCCGGCACCTGGTGGCCGAGCGGGGTGTGCGGCATCTGTTGCTGGTCAGCCGCGGCGGTGGCGGGGCGGCGTTGCGCGAGGAACTGGCCGGGCTGGGCGCGGAGGTTTCCGTGGCCGCCTGCGACGTGGCCGACCGGGACGCGCTGGCGGCCGTACTGGACTCGATCCCGGCCGAGCGTCCG
>NZ_JOCB01000288.1 GCF_000718775.1 Streptomyces sp. NRRL S-31 | reverse complement strand
CGGGAAGATCGTCCTCACTGTTCCCGCGGATCTCGATGCGGCCGGTACGGTGCTGATCACCGGTGGTACGGGGACGCTGGGGGGCTTTGTGGCCCGGCATCTGGTGGCCGAGCGGGGTGTGCGGCATCTGTTGTTGGTCAGCCGCGGCGGTGGCGGGGCGGCGTTGCGCGAGGAGCTGGCCGGGCTGGGCGCGGAGGTTTCCGTGGCCGCCTGCGACGTGGCCGACCGGGACGCGCTGGCGGCCGTACTGGACTCGATCCCGGCCGAGCGTCCG
>NZ_JOCB01000287.1 GCF_000718775.1 Streptomyces sp. NRRL S-31 | reverse complement strand
TCATCCGTTGCTGCGGCCGGCCGGGGAGCTGCGGTTCACCCCGCCCCGCACGGTCTCCGACGGCCTGCCCTCCTACTACCGTCCCGGCTCCGACGAGCGACCGCAAGCCACCACCGCACAGACCGCCGGGCTCGGCGGACCGTCCGCACACGCGGTGGCGGGCGGCCGGGGCGGGGTGTCGGGTCCGTCGGTGCGGTGGGAGGAGTTCCAGCGGCAGCGGGACGCGGCGTATCACGGCCGGCTGGCGGTGGCGGAGGCGACCCGGGGGGCGGTGGAGGGCCGG
>NZ_JOCB01000286.1 GCF_000718775.1 Streptomyces sp. NRRL S-31 | reverse complement strand
CAACCCGCCCTCTTCGCCCTCGAAGTCGCCCTCTACCGCCTCTTCGAATCCTGGGGCCTACGCCCCGACCACCTCGCCGGACACTCCGTCGGCGAGATCTCCGCCGCCCACATCGCCGGCATCCTCACCCTCGAAGACGCCGCCACCCTCGTCACCGCACGCGGACGCCTCATGCAGGCCCTGCCCCCCGGCGGCACCATGCTCGCCGTCAACACCACCGAAACCGACATCCAGCACTACCTCGACACCGACGACGTCACCATCGCCGCCGTCAACGGCCCCACC
>NZ_JOCB01000285.1 GCF_000718775.1 Streptomyces sp. NRRL S-31 | reverse complement strand
GCTGGCGGTGCTGTTCACGGGCCAGGGCGCGCAGCGCGCCGGAATGGGCCAACCCGCCCTCTTCGCCCTCGAAGTCGCCCTCTACCGCCTCTTCGAATCCTGGGGCCTACGCCCCGACCACCTCGCCGGACACTCCGTCGGCGAGATCACCGCCGCCCACATCGCCGGCATCCTCACCCTCGAAGACGCCGCCACCCTCGTCACCGCACGCGGACGCCTCATGCAGGCCCTCCCGCCCGGCGGCACCATGCTCGCCGTCAACACCACCGAAACCGACATCCAGCACTACCTCGACACCGACGACGTCACCATCGCCGCCGTCAACGGCCCCACC
>NZ_JOCB01000284.1 GCF_000718775.1 Streptomyces sp. NRRL S-31 | reverse complement strand
GGGTGGGTGAGGACTGGGCGCGGGCGTTCGCGCGGTCGTTCGGCGGGCGGGGGATGGAGGCGGCGCTGGCGGTGCCGTTGCGGGCTCTGCCGCGGGACACGGGCGCCTTGCGGCGGGGGTTGTCGCAGGATGTGGCGCGCGTGTTCGCGCCGGACTTCGGGCGCAAGGTGGCTTCGCTGGCGGGGGAGGCCGCGTTGTGGGGTGGTGCGATGAACCTGGCGGAGGGGACGTACAACGCGATCACCACGGGCCGGTTCACGACGTCGCTGGCCTCGTTCACCTCGGGTGCGTTCG
>NZ_JOCB01000283.1 GCF_000718775.1 Streptomyces sp. NRRL S-31 | reverse complement strand
ACCTTCGCCGACGTGGCCGGCATCGACGAGGTCGAGGGCGAGCTGAACGACGTCGTGGACTTCCTGAAGAACCCCGACGCCTACCGCCGGATGGGCGCCAAGATGCCGCGCGGTGTGCTGCTCGCGGGTCCGCCCGGCACCGGTAAGACGCTGCTGGCGCGCGCGGTCGCGGGCGAGGCGGGCGTGCCGTTCTTCTCCGCCTCGGCGTCCGAGTTCATCGAGATGATCGTCGGCGTGGGCGCCTCCCGGGTGCGGGAGCTGTTCGCGGAGGCCCGCAAGGTGGCGCCGTCGATC
>NZ_JOCB01000282.1 GCF_000718775.1 Streptomyces sp. NRRL S-31 | reverse complement strand
GGCGGATGCCGCGTATTACAAGAACATGATCGTCATTCAGTTGAATCTGTTCCTGGTGGAATGGTCGCTGATCATGGCGATGGCGGTGTGGAATCCGTTTGGTGCTTTGGCGGAGCAGGCGGTGCTGCGGGCGACGTACCGGGCGGTGCTGCGGAGTCTGATTTTCCGGTTCCTGGCGGGGTTGGCGGCGCAGGAGGTGTTGAACGTCGGGCTGGCGGCGGCGACGCATGAGTTCGCGAAGTGGCTGACGGGTGAGCAGGGCTACGCGCTGGAGGATTCCGATGAGCTGCTGAAGCAGG
>NZ_JOCB01000281.1 GCF_000718775.1 Streptomyces sp. NRRL S-31 | reverse complement strand
GGCGGATGCCGCGTATTACAAGAACATGATCGTCATTCAGTTGAATCTGTTCCTGGTGGAATGGTCGCTGATCATGGCGATGGCGGTGTGGAATCCGTTCGGTGCTTTGGCGGAGCAGGCGGTGCTGCGGGCGACGTACCGGGCGGTGCTGCGCAGTCTGATTTTCCGGTTCCTGGCGGGGTTGGCGGCGCAGGAGGTGCTGAACGTCGGGCTGGCGGCGGCGACGCATGAGTTCGCGAAGTGGCTGACGGGTGAGCAGGGCTACGCGCTGGAGGATTCCGATGAGCTGCTGAAGCAGG
>NZ_JOCB01000280.1 GCF_000718775.1 Streptomyces sp. NRRL S-31 | reverse complement strand
GCCAGCGATCCTCGAAGAGGCCACCGTCACCATGCCGTTCGCGCAGCACGGCGTGCGCGGTGCGCAACTGCTCGGCGAGATCCGCCCGGGCCCGCTCCAACACCACCGGATCGGGCAGCTCATGGCGGATGCCCCTGCGTTCCACCAGTGTGTCGAACGCGCCCAGCTCCTGCCCGACCTGCCGCTCACGCACTCCAAGGTCACGGATCTGCCGCGGCAGCTCGTCGTACATCCGGGTCAGGTGCGCGTCCAGTTCCCGACGCGCGGCAGGCGTGTCCGGACCACCGGCCCGGTAGGCATCCTCAACCG
>NZ_JOCB01000279.1 GCF_000718775.1 Streptomyces sp. NRRL S-31 | reverse complement strand
GTAGTAGTCCCCGTAGGGGCCGTCGGGGTTCTTGCGGGACTCCTGGAACCACGGGTGCTGGTCGCTGGTGTGGTTCATGACGAAGTCGATGATCACGCGCATGCCGCGCTGGTGGGCGGCGTCCACGAACTCCACGAAGTCGGCGAGGTCACCGAACTCGGGGAGGACGGCGGTGTAGTCGGAGACGTCGTAACCGCCGTCCCTGAGCGGGGACTTGAAGAACGGCGGCAGCCACAGGCAGTCCACGCCGAGCCACTGGAGGTAGTCGAGCTTGGCGGTCAGACCCTTCAGGTCGCCGACGCCGTCGCCGTTGCTGTC
>NZ_JOCB01000278.1 GCF_000718775.1 Streptomyces sp. NRRL S-31 | reverse complement strand
ACAGAAGGTCGGCAACGGCCATCCCGGTACGGCGATGAGCCTGGCCCCCGCCGCCTACACCCTCTTCCAGAAGGTGATGCGGCACGACCCCGCCGACCCCGAGTGGGTCGGCCGCGACCGCTTCGTGCTGTCCGCCGGCCACTCGTCCCTGACTCTGTACACCCAGCTCTACCTCGCCGGGTTCGGCCTGGAGCTGGACGACCTGAAGTCGTTCCGGACGTGGGGCTCGAAGACCCCCGGCCACCCGGAGTACGGGCACACCAAGGGCGTCGAGACCACCACCGGCCCGCTGGGCCAGGGTGTCGCCAACGCGGTGGGC
>NZ_JOCB01000277.1 GCF_000718775.1 Streptomyces sp. NRRL S-31 | reverse complement strand
ACAGAAGGTCGGCAACGGCCATCCCGGTACGGCGATGAGCCTGGCCCCCGCCGCCTACACCCTCTTCCAGAAGGTGATGCGGCACGACCCCGCCGACCCGGAGTGGGTCGGCCGCGACCGCTTCGTGCTGTCCGCCGGCCACTCGTCCCTGACCCTCTACACCCAGCTCTACCTGGCCGGGTTCGGCCTGGAGCTGGACGACCTGAAGTCGTTCAGGACCTGGGGCTCGAAGACCCCCGGCCACCCGGAGTACGGGCACACCAAGGGCGTCGAGACCACCACCGGCCCGCTGGGCCAGGGTGTCGCCAACGCGGTGGGC
>NZ_JOCB01000276.1 GCF_000718775.1 Streptomyces sp. NRRL S-31 | reverse complement strand
CTGGGCGGGGTGATGGGGGAGGCGGCGGCGCGCCGGGTGGGTGAGGACTGGGCGCGGGCGTTCGCGCGGTCGTTCGGCGGGCGGGGGATGGAGGCGGCGCTGGCGGTGCCGTTGCGGGCGCTGCCGCGGGACACGGGCGCCTTGCGGCGGGTGTTGTCGCAGGACGTGGCGCGCGTGTTCGCGCCGGACTTCGGGCGCAAGGTCGCTTCGCTGGCGGGGGAGGCCGCGCTGTGGGGTGGTGCGATGAACCTGGCGGAGGGGACGTACAACGCGATCACCACGGGCCGGTTCACGACGTCGCTGGCCTCGTTCACCTCGGGTGCGTTCG
>NZ_JOCB01000275.1 GCF_000718775.1 Streptomyces sp. NRRL S-31 | reverse complement strand
GCGATGCAGCGGCGTGTGGTGGTGCCGCATGTGGAGTTGCAGCGGGATCTGGTGGAGTTGCAGGGTCTGATCGCGCAGGTGTCGCATTCGGTCGAGGGTGCGGTGGAGGGTGCCTGGAGTGAGGCGTATGCGCGGGCGATGGCGACGTTCGGGTCGGGTGCGGGTGCGGATCAGATCAAGGCGCTGACGGACACGGCGGAGCAGTTGGCCCGGTATGGGGAGAAGACCCGGGCGGATGCCGCGTATTACAAGAACATGATCTGAACGTCGGGCTGGCGGCGGCGACGCATGAGTTCGCGAAGTGGCTGACGGGTGAGCAGGGCTACGCGCTGGAGGATTCCGATGAGCTGCTGAAGCAGGCGGTGGGGTTCGGGGCGTTGCAGGGTGTGTTCGGTGCGTTCGTGCCGTTCGTGGGTGGTGCGCTGGGTGGTCTGCTGGGCAAGGCGTTCGGGCGGGATGTGGCCGGGGCGTTGCGGGGTGCGGTGGACTCGGCGCTGGCGGAGGCGCGGCAGGTCAAGGGTGCGGG
>NZ_JOCB01000274.1 GCF_000718775.1 Streptomyces sp. NRRL S-31 | reverse complement strand
TTCTACGAGGTGCTGGTCCGCTCCTTCCACGACAGC
The DNA here is from genome assembly GCF_000718775.1 of Streptomyces sp. NRRL S-31. Lineage (GTDB taxonomy): Bacteria > Actinomycetota > Actinomycetes > Streptomycetales > Streptomycetaceae > Streptomyces. The sequence goes on along the minus strand of NZ_JOCB01000274.1, from coordinate 295 downwards.
AACGGCGACGGCGTCGGCGACCTGAAGGGTCTGACCGCCAAGCTCGACTACCTCCAGTGGCTCCGCGGGGGCTGCCCGTGGGTGGCGCCGGTTTTTTAATCCCCCCCCACGGGCGGGGGGTTAAGTCGGAGCCGTCGAACCCGCTGTCCGTGAGGGGGAATTGAAAGACGGGCGGCAGCAACAGGCAGTCCACGCGGAGCCACTGGAGGTAGTCGAGCTTGGCGGTCAGACCCTTCAGGTCGCCGACGCCGTCGCCGTTGCTGTCCTGGAAGGAGCGGACCAGCACCTCGTAGAA
>NZ_JOCB01000273.1 GCF_000718775.1 Streptomyces sp. NRRL S-31 | reverse complement strand
GAGCCTGAGGTGTAGATGACGTAGGCGAGGTCGTCGGGTGTGGCGAGGGGTGTGGGGTCGGTGTCGGGTCCGATGGGCCACTGGGTGTCGACGTGGAGGTGGTTGATGGTGTCGGGGAGGCGGTGGGCGAGGTCGGTGCTGGTGATGATCAACGGGATCATGTAGGTGATGCGGTCGGTGGGGTAGTCGGGGTCGAGGGGGACGAAGGCGGCGCCGGCTTTGAGGATGCCGAGGAGGGTGGCGATGAGGTCGGGGGAGCGGTCGAGGCAGACGGCGATGAGGGTGTCGGGGGTGATGCCCGTGTCGCGTAGGTGGTGGGCGAGTTGGTTGGCGCGGGTGTTGATGTCGTGGTAGGTCCACTGCTGGTTGCCGTGGGTGACGGCGATGGCGTCGGGGTCGGTGGCGGCGCGGTTCTCGATGAGCTGGTGGATGGTGGCGGTGTCGGGGTAGGGGCCGGTGACGCCGTTCCAGTCGACCAGGATCTCCC
>NZ_JOCB01000272.1 GCF_000718775.1 Streptomyces sp. NRRL S-31 | reverse complement strand
GTCGGAGCCGGGACGGTAGTAGGAGGGCAGGCCGTCGGAGACCGTGCGGGGCGGGGTGAACCGCAGCTCCCCGGCCGGCCGCAGCAACGGATGACCCGGCCCGGGCAACGCGTTCACACCCCCCGCACCCGCACCCGCGCCGCCCGCGCCCGCGGCGGACACGGTCGGTGTCCGGCCCAGACCCAGAGCGGAACGCAGCTTCCAGCCCGCCTTGCCCCCCAGACGCGCACCCGCATGCCCGAGCAGCGCACCGAACGCACCCGAGGTGAACGAGGCCAGCGACGTCGTGAACCGGCCCGTGGTGATCGCGTTGTACGTCCCCTCCGCCAGGTTC
>NZ_JOCB01000271.1 GCF_000718775.1 Streptomyces sp. NRRL S-31 | reverse complement strand
CCACCCGGTCCGGCGGTGCAGGGTGCGGCCGGCCGTGCCCTCAGGCGAGGTGCAGGGCGGTGTGCAGGGTGTCCGTGACCTGGATGCGCGCCGCCCTGGACGCGTCCGTGCGGCGGAGCATGTCGAACAGCATGAATCCGTGGATGGTCCCGTGGTAGCGGATCGACACCACGGGGATGTCCGCGTCCCTCAGCCGTGCGGCGTAGGCCTCGCCCTCGTCGCGGAGCACGTCCGCCTCGGCGGTGACGACCAGTGCCGGCGGCAGGTCCCGCAGGCTCCCGGCGGTCGCGCGCAGCGGGGAGACGGTCTCCTCGGCCCGGGTCCGCGGGTCCGGCGCGTAC
>NZ_JOCB01000270.1 GCF_000718775.1 Streptomyces sp. NRRL S-31 | reverse complement strand
CGGCTCACCCCGCCCCTGACCGTAGGTCGCCAGGAGTGCCTGCGCCTCGATGGGATCGCCGAGGGTGGTCCCGGTGCCGTGCGCCTCCACCGCGTCCACCTCGGACGGCTCCAACCCGGCATTGGCGAGGGCCTGCCGGATCACCCGCTCCTGCGACGGACCATTCGGCGCGGTCAACCCATTGGACGCCCCGTCCTGATTCACCGCCGAACCCCGCACCACCGCCAGCACCCGGTGACCATTACGACGGGCATCCGACAACCGCTCCAAGAGCACGACACCCGCGCCCTCACCCCAGGCCGTACCATCAGCCGCCTCGGCGAACGCCTTCACCCGGCCATCG
>NZ_JOCB01000269.1 GCF_000718775.1 Streptomyces sp. NRRL S-31 | reverse complement strand
CCGGCGCCCGCCGCCGAGGCCGCTCCGGCCGCCCCGGCCGGCGGCGCCGAGGGCACCGACGTGGTCCTGCCCGCGCTCGGTGAGTCCGTCACCGAGGGCACCGTCACCCGCTGGCTGAAGTCGGTGGGCGACTCCGTCGAGGCCGACGAGCCGCTGCTCGAGGTCTCCACGGACAAGGTCGACACCGAGATCCCCGCCCCGGCCGCCGGCGTACTGCTGGAGATCGTGGTCGGCGAGGACGAGACCGCCGAGGTCGGCGCCAAGCTCGCCGTCATCGGTGCCCCGGGTGCCGCCCCGGCCGCCGCTCCGGCGCCCGCCGCCGCCCCGGCCGCCCCGGCCCCGGCCCCGGCC
>NZ_JOCB01000268.1 GCF_000718775.1 Streptomyces sp. NRRL S-31 | reverse complement strand
GGGCTTCCTGGGCTTGGGGGGTGGGAGGGTTGAGGAGGATGGTGGTGTCGGGGGCCGGCGGGCGGGGGTCGGTTTCGTGGTCGGGGGGGGGGTGCTGTTGGAGGGCGGTGGTGAGGAAGTCCTCTTCGTCCGGGTCCGGGTGGTGTGGGTGTGTTTGGTGAGTGTCGGCTGGTGGTGGTGTTGCGGTGGCGGGGTGTGCGGGCAGGACGGGGCCGTGCGGGGTGGCGCCGGACGCGGAGGGTCCGGGCAGGGCGATGTGGGTGGGTGGCGGACTGAAGAGTGACCCGTCCGAGCTGGTATCCGAGTCGCTGTCGGTATCGGTGGGGATGGGTGGGGTACCGGCGGGGAGGGGGGCGGGGGG
>NZ_JOCB01000267.1 GCF_000718775.1 Streptomyces sp. NRRL S-31 | reverse complement strand
CCGGTCTCCGAGATCCTCGCCAAGACCCCCGCCATCCCGGCCCGTTGCCAGTGGGGCATCTTCCTGCGCAACCACGACGAGCTGACCCTGGAGATGGTCACCGACGAGGAGCGCGACTACATGTGGGCCGAGTACGCCAAGGACCCGCGGATGCGCGCCAACATCGGCATCCGCCGCCGCCTCGCGCCGCTGCTCGACAACGACCGCAACCAGATCGAGCTGTTCACCGCCCTGCTGCTCTCCCTGCCCGGCTCGCCGATCCTCTACTACGGCGACGAGATCGGCATGGGCGACAACATCTGGCTCGGCGACCGCGACGCCGTGCGCACCCCCATGCAGTGGACCCCCGACCGCAACGCCGGCTTCTCG
>NZ_JOCB01000266.1 GCF_000718775.1 Streptomyces sp. NRRL S-31 | reverse complement strand
TGGTCTGCTGGGCAAGGCGTTCGGGCGGGATGTGGCCGGGGCGTTGCGGGGTGCGGTGGACTCGGCGCTGGCGGAGGCGCGGCAGGTCAAGGGTGCGGGCCGGGATCTGGCGGAGGAGGCGGCCGGTTCGGCGGTGAAGCCGGTGGCCACGGACTTTGGCCGGGATCTGGCGGGCCGCACGGCGAACCTGGCCCGCGCCCTGCGCGAGGGCCGGGTCGACGCGGCGGGGGAGGCGTGGTTCTCCGATATCGGCGACATCTTCGCCCGGGGCCTGGGCGGGGTGATGGGGGAGGCGGCGGCGCGCCGGGTGGGTGAGGACTGGGCGCGGGCGTTCGCGCGGTCGTTCGGCGGGCGGGGGATGGAGGCGGCG
>NZ_JOCB01000265.1 GCF_000718775.1 Streptomyces sp. NRRL S-31 | reverse complement strand
TGGTCTGCTGGGCAAGGCGTTCGGGCGGGATGTGGCCGGGGCGTTGCGGGGTGCGGTGGACTCGGCGCTGGCGGAGGCGCGGCAGGTCAAGGGTGCGGGGCGGGATGTCGCGGGTGGGGTGGCGGGTTCCGGGGTGCGGCCGGCGGCTACGGATTTCGGGCGTGATCTGGCCGGGCGGACGGTGAATCTGGCGCGGGTGTTGCGGGAGGGCCGTGCTGGTGGGGTGGGTGATGAGGTGTTCGCCGGGGTGGGGGAGGTGTTCGCCCGGGAGCTGGGCGGGGTGATGGGGGAGGCGGCGGCGCGCCGGGTGGGTGAGGACTGGGCGCGGGCGTTCGCGCGGTCGTTCGGCGGGCGGGGGATGGAGGCGGCG
>NZ_JOCB01000264.1 GCF_000718775.1 Streptomyces sp. NRRL S-31 | reverse complement strand
GACGAAGGGCAGGCCGCTGTTCTCGAAGTAGTCGACCGCGGGGAAGCAGTCGGCGAGCCGGCGGGTGTCGACCAGGACGATCGCGCCGATCGCGCCGCGGACCAGGTCGTCCCACATGAACCAGAACCGGTCCTGGCCGGGCGTGCCGAACAGGTACAGGATGAGGTCCTGGTCCAGGGTGATGCGGCCGAAGTCCATCGCCACCGTGGTGGTGGTCTTGTCCCCGGTGTGGGTGAGGTCGTCGATGCCGGCCGAAGCGGACGTCATGACGGCCTCTGTACGCAGCGGATTGATCTCCGAGACGGCACCGACGAACGTGGTCTTGCCCACGCCGAAGCCGCCCGCCACCACGATCTTCGCGGAGGTGGTGG
>NZ_JOCB01000263.1 GCF_000718775.1 Streptomyces sp. NRRL S-31 | reverse complement strand
TGTGTATAAGAGACAGGCACCCACCTCCCCGTCCTCACCCCCACGCAGAGCGAGCACCTACTCACCCTGCTCCGCGACCCCGCCCACCATCACACAACCCTCGGCACCGTCTTCGACCACCTCCGCACCACCCAGGCCCCACAAGCCACAAACGCCGCCCTGGCCGAAACACTCCTCCACCTCCACCACCGCTACCACCGCTCCACACCCGCCCCCCGCCAAGGGACCGCAGCACCAGCGTCCCCGCAAGCGATGAGGTCGTGCGCATCGAGGATCCCGCCACCGGCCGCCCACTCGACGTTCCCATCAGCCCATGGCTGAACCACCTGCGGAACAAGGGGCTGAAGGAGTGGGATTCGTTGCTGGTGGGTGCTTTGAGAGCGCGCGGTATCCACGCCACGGCGGACGGCGAAGGCACGCTCCGGATCACGGGTAGGGGGCCGGCGCAGCTGGTATGG
>NZ_JOCB01000262.1 GCF_000718775.1 Streptomyces sp. NRRL S-31 | reverse complement strand
GACCACCAGGACCTCCCCTTCGAACGCCTGGTGGAGGAACTCGCCCCCGACCGCGACCCGTCCCGCAACCCCCTCTTCCAGACCATGTTCGTCCTCCAGGCGCCCGGCGGTGCGGAGGGCCAGGCGTGGGAGCTGGCGGGCACGCGGACCGAGCCGGTCGAGATCGAGCGGGGTGTCGCCAAGTTCGACCTGACGCTCACGGCGGTCGAGTCGGCGGACGGGCTGCGCGCGGTGCTGGAGTACCGGACGGATCTGTTCGAGCGGGCGACGATCGAGCGGATGGCCGGCCACTTCACCACCCTGGCCGCGTCGGTGGCGGCCACACCTCGGGCCCGCCTGTCCAAGCTGAACATGCTGACGGAGCGGGAGCGGCGGGAGATCCTGGTCGACTGGAACGGCGTCACCGGC
>NZ_JOCB01000261.1 GCF_000718775.1 Streptomyces sp. NRRL S-31 | reverse complement strand
TTCGAGCACCGGGCGGTGCTGAGCGGTGTGGAGGCGTTGGAGGCGCTGGCGGAGGGCCGGTCGGCGCCGGGTCTGGTCACGGGGACTGTCCGTCCGTTGGGTCGGTCGGTGTTCGTGTTTCCGGGGCAGGGTGCGCAGTGGGTGGGTATGGGCGGGGGGTTGTACGCCTCGGAGCCGGTGTTCCGGGAGGTGATCGACGCGTGTGCTGTGGCGTTGGCGCCGTTCACGGACTGGTCGTTGGTGGAGGTGCTGGTCGGCGGTGGCTCGCTGGAGCGGGTGGATGTGGTGCAGCCCGCTCTGTTCGCGGTGATGGTGGCGCTGGCGGAGTTGGCGCTGGCGGAGTTGTGGCGTGTTCATGGTGTGGAGCCTGATTGCGTGGTCGGGCATTCGCAGGGGGAGATCGCGGCGGCGTATGTGGCGGGGGCGTTGTCGTTGGAGGACGCCGCCAGGGTGGTGGCGCTGCGCAGCAGGGCCCTGGTCGCTCTGGCGGATCGGGGTGGGATGGTGTCGGTCGGCCTCGGGGATGAGCGGGCCGCGGAGTTGGTGGCCCGTTGGGGCGGTCGGTTGACGGTGGCGGTGGTCAATGCTCCCGGTTCGGTCGTCGTGTCGGGCGACCTGGACGCGCTGGAGGAATTGCTGGCGGCCTGTGAGGCCGA
>NZ_JOCB01000260.1 GCF_000718775.1 Streptomyces sp. NRRL S-31 | reverse complement strand
CCGGCCCTCCACCGCCCCCCGGGTCGCCTCCGCCACCGCCAGCCGGCCGTGATACGCCGCGTCCCGCTGCCGCTGGAACTCCTCCCACCGCACCGACGGCCCGGCCGGCGTCACACCGCCCGCCGTGTGCCCGCCCGGCACAGCGGTGACGGACCCGGGCACAGGGGCGACGTCGGGCCGGGCGATACTCGCGTCCGCGCCCACGGCCGCCTGCGCGTCCGTCCCCGGATGCGCGCCCGCTCGCACACCGGCCTGAGAAGAGACGGCCGTGTGCGCGGCGGTCTGTGCGGTGGCGACCGGGGATGACGTGTCCGGGGCGGGACGGTAGTAGGAGGGCAGGCCGTCGGAGACCGTGCGGGGCGGGGTGAACCGCAGCTCCCCGGCCGGCCGCAGCAACGGATGACCCGGACCGGGCA
>NZ_JOCB01000259.1 GCF_000718775.1 Streptomyces sp. NRRL S-31 | reverse complement strand
CCCCACGCCCCCCGGGCCCCGGGCCATTGCCTAGGCGCTCCCCGCTCCCCGCGGTCTCCCAGGCCAAGAGCCCCGGCCGCCGCAATGCCCGGGCCGGTTGCCCCTGCTCCCCGTTCCCCGGGCCCTCGCCTCCCCGTTCCCCGGGCCCTCGCCTCCTCGACCTCCGGGCCCCGCGCTTACCCGGTCCCCCGCTTCCCGAGCCTTCGGCTCCCACCCACCGGGCCCTCGCCTCCGCGACCTCCGGGTCCCGGGCCCGCGCCTCCGCGCCCCCTGCTTCCCGGACCCGTGACTCCCCGCTTCCCGGCCCCCGCCCCGACGCTCCCCGCTCCCGGGCCTTCACGTCCGCGCCCCGGACCCCGGACCCGTGGCCGCCGCCCGCCATCCCCGGCCACCGGGACGACGGGGCTCGGGGATTGACGGGGCT
>NZ_JOCB01000258.1 GCF_000718775.1 Streptomyces sp. NRRL S-31 | reverse complement strand
TCTGGTATTTGTGGTAGACGCCGGTGGGTCCGGAGGCGAAGACTTCGAGTCGTCCGTCCTGGTTGTGGTCGACGGTGAGGTCGTGTCCGCCGCCGCCGAAGGTTTCCCATGGCGACCAGCCGCCGTTGACGGCTGTCTGGTAGAGGTGCTGGAAGGTGTCGCCGTTGAGGGCGAAGACTTCCAGGCGTCCGTCGTTGGATTTCTCCATTTCGATGGTGCTGTCGGCGGGTCCGCCGCCGGCTGGTTCCCACTGCGACCAGTTGCTGTTCGCGGCGGTCTGGTATTTGTGGAAGACGCCGACGGGTCCGGAGGCGAAGACTTCGAGTCGTCCGTCGCCGTTGGCGCCGACCGCGATGTCGTGGCCGCCGCCGCCGAAGGGTTCCCAGCCGGACCAGGCGCCGGATGGTGTGAGTTGGTAGCGGTGCTGGA
>NZ_JOCB01000257.1 GCF_000718775.1 Streptomyces sp. NRRL S-31 | reverse complement strand
CTGCCGCGGGACACGGGCGCCTTGCGGCGGGTGTTGTCGCAGGATGTGGCGCGCGTGTTCGCGCCGGACTTCGGGCGCAAGGTGGCTTCGCTGGCGGGGGAGGCCGCGCTGTGGGGTGGTGCGATGAATCTGGCGGAGGGGACGTACAACGACGGGCCGGTTCACGACGTCGCTGGCCTCGTTCACCTCGGGTGCGTTCGGTGCGCTGCTCGGGCACGCGGGTGCGCGTCTGGGGGGCAAGGCGGGCTGGAAGCTGCGTTCCGCTCTGGGGCTGGGCCGGACACCGACGGTGTCCGCCGCGGGCGCGGGCGGCGCGGGCGGCGCGGGTGGTGCCGGCGCCGACGCGGGGGGTGTGAACGCGTTGCCCGGTCCGGGTCATCCGTTGCTGCGGCCGGCCGGGGAGCTGCGGTTCACCCCGCCCCGCACGGTCTCCGACGGCCTG
>NZ_JOCB01000256.1 GCF_000718775.1 Streptomyces sp. NRRL S-31 | reverse complement strand
GCGGGGGTGTGGTGTCGGTGGTGTCGTCGGTGTCTTCGGTGTCGGTGGGTGGTGGGGCTGATCCGGTGGTGATCGTGGGTATGGGGTGCCGGTTGCCGGGTGGGGTGGGGTCGCCGGAGGAGTTGTGGGGTTTGGTGTCGGGTGGGGTGGATGCGATCGGGGAGTTTCCGGGTGATCGCGGGTGGGATGTCGAGGGGTTGTTCCATCCGGATGCGGATCATTCCGGGACGTCGTATACGCGGTGGGGTGGGTTTCTCGCGGATGCGGCGGGCTTTGACGCTGATTTCTTCGGTATTTCGCCGCGTGAGGCGTTGGCGATGGATCCGCAGCAGCGGGTGTTGTTGGAGACCGCGTGGGAGACGTTGGAGGATGCGGGGATCGATCCGACGTCGTTGCGGGGCAGCCGGACGGGCGTGTTCACCGGCATCTGGTCCTCCGGCTACG
>NZ_JOCB01000255.1 GCF_000718775.1 Streptomyces sp. NRRL S-31 | reverse complement strand
CCCGCCGTGCCGGTGTGTCGGCGTTCGGTATCAGCGGTACGAACGCGCATGTGATCCTGGAGGCTCCGGCCCCGGACCCGGCGGAGGAGACGTCGCCCGCGTCCCCTGCCGCTCCCGATCCGGCCCCTGAGGCCGTGGTGCCGGTGCCGTGGCTGCTGTCGGCGAAGTCGGACGCGGCCCTGCGCGACCAGGCCCGCAGGCTGCGCGGGTTCCTCGCCGAGCACCCCGAGGTCACACCGGCCGAGGTGGCCGCTGACCTGGCCGCGCGGGCTCGGTTTCCGCACCGTGCCGTGCTGACTGACCCGGCCGGCCTGGACGCGCTGATCGACGGAAAACCCGGAATCGTCACGGGTACTGCCTCCCCGGGTGGGTCGGCGTTTGTGTTCTCCGGTCAGGGTGGTCAGTGGGTGGGGATGGGGCGGGGTCTGTATCGGGTGTTTCCGGTGTTCGCGCGGGCGCTGG
>NZ_JOCB01000254.1 GCF_000718775.1 Streptomyces sp. NRRL S-31 | reverse complement strand
CCCGCCGTGCCGGTGTGTCGGCGTTCGGTATCAGCGGTACGAACGCGCATGTGATCCTGGAGGCTCCGGCCCCGGACCCGGCGGAGGAGACGTCGCCCGTGTCCCCTGCCGCTCCCGATCCGGCCCCTGAGGCCGTGGTGCCGGTGCCGTGGCTGCTGTCGGCCAAGTCCGAGCAGGCGCTTCTGGCCCAGGCCCGCAGGCTTCAGGCGTACGCGGCCAAGGCCCCCGACGCGGACGGAATCGGCGCCGCGCTCGCCGCGCGGACCCGGTTCGCCCACCGGGCCGTGGTGACTGGACCGGATGCATTGGCGGCCCTGGTGCGCGGGGAGGCGCATCCCGGGCTGGTGACCGGCGAAGCCCGCGACTCGGGTGGGTCGGCGTTTGTGTTCTCCGGTCAGGGTGGTCAGTGGGTGGGGATGGGGCGGGGTCTGTATCGGGTGTTTCCGGTGTTCGCGCGGGCGCTGG
>NZ_JOCB01000253.1 GCF_000718775.1 Streptomyces sp. NRRL S-31 | reverse complement strand
AGCGGATCCGCAGGCGGCGGAACCAGTGCAGGTGGGCGAAGGCGCGTTCCACGACCCAGCGTTGGGTGCCCAGGCCGGAGCCGTGTTCGGTGCCGCGGCGGGCGATCAGTGGCTTCACGCCCAGGTACCACCTTGGGGCGGCGCCGGGGCCGGCCGCGCTTGCCGCGCACGGGCGGCACGGCCTGGAGGAGCGGGATCAGCTGGGTGACGTCATTGCGGTTGCCGCCGGTCAGTGTGGCGGCCAGCGGGATGCCGGTGGCATCGGTGATCAGGTGGTGTTTGCTGCCCGTCCTGCCCCGGTCGACGGGACTTCGTCCCGTCTTGGCTCCCCCTTTAGCGCCCGGATGTGGGAGCCGTCGACGGCCGCCCGGGAGAAGTCCAGGGCGTTCGCGCCGCGCAGCCTGGCGAGGAGGACTTCGTGCAGCCGGGGCCACACGCCGGCCTCGGTCCACTCGGCCAGGCGTCGCCAGCAGGTCATGCCCGAGCCGAAGCCCAGTTCCTGCGGGAGGTGTTCCCAGGCGATCCCGGTGTGCAGCACGAACAGGATGCCCTGGAACACCAGCCGGTCCGGATGCCGCTTGCGACCCGGATGCCGGACTCGACGCTCGACCCTGGGCAGCAGCGGCTCGACCACCGCCCACAACTC
>NZ_JOCB01000252.1 GCF_000718775.1 Streptomyces sp. NRRL S-31 | reverse complement strand
TCGGCCGTAGTCCGGGCATACTCCTCGCCACGTGTCCGCAGCGCCTCGGCGACCTCCCTCACCCCACTCCACCACCGCGTCGACGCCTCGGCCGCGTCGGCGCCGATACCCACACGAGCCCCACCCGCGCCCTGCCGGATCTCCAGCGCCCGCTCCACCACCCGCGGCTCCAGCCCCGCCAGCAACGGCTCCTCCCGCACCGCCGCCTCGAACTCCGCGTCCACGCCGGCAGGGCCCGAATCCGCCGGGCTCAGGAAGCCGGCGGCGCGGCCGACCCCGGCCGTGGCCTCCACACCGGTGATACCTGAACCCGTCGTGCCGGTTTCCGCCCGCTCGTCCGGGACGCTCACCCCGTAGGTTCCCAGTACCCCGGCCAGCCTGGCGGCCGTCTCGGACAGCCCGCGGCTGACGGCGTCCGCATGCGCCGTCCGGAGGCCGTCGGCCATCGACTGTCCGGTGTCGGCCATCCTGACCTGGACGGATCCACCCTTGACGGGCAGGCCCAGGGCCGCCAGCTCGTTCACGG
>NZ_JOCB01000251.1 GCF_000718775.1 Streptomyces sp. NRRL S-31 | reverse complement strand
CCTCCAGGAGAGTTCCTTCCCCATGCTCGCGTTCACCGCCACCCGCCGCCTCGCCCGCCTGCGCTCCCTCGCCCTGACGGGTCTCGCCACGACCGGCGCCGCGACCGCTGCCCTCACCCTCATGCCCACGGCCGCGCACGCCGCCGAGGCACCCCGGGCCGCCCACACCGTGGCCGCCGCGCAGGGCATTCGGACCGACGCCGGCGCCGCCGGCAGCGCGAACAACCTCGACGGCTGGATCAAGCAGTCCCTGGCCATCATGAAGGAGAAGGGCATCCCGGGCAGCTACGAGGGCCTGCGCCGCAACATCATGCGCGAGTCCGGCGGCAACCCCAACGCCCAGAACAACTGGGACGTCAACGCGCAGAAGGGCAGCCCCTCCAAGGGCCTGCTCCAGGTGATCGACCCCACCTTCAACGCCTACCACGTCGCGGGCACCGCCCACAGCACCACCGACCCGGTCGCGAACATCACCGCCGCCGCCAACTACGCCGCGCACCGCTACGGTTCCATCGACAACGTCAACTCCGCGTACT
>NZ_JOCB01000250.1 GCF_000718775.1 Streptomyces sp. NRRL S-31 | reverse complement strand
CGGCATCACGGGGAAGTGGAACGCCATGTGGCACTCGTCGCCGCCGGCCGCGTAGTCGCCGAAGTAGTCGACCACGTCCTCGGGCCACTGGTTCGCCTCGGCGAGGAGCACCTTGTCGGCGTACTGGGCGTCGATCTCCCTGCGCACCCGCTTCAGGAACCGGTGGGTGGCCGGCAGGTTCTCGCAGTTGGTGCCCTCCTGCTGGTACAGGTAGGGCACCGCGTCCAGCCGGAGCCCGTCGATGCCGAGGTCCAGCCAGAACTTCAGCGCGGAGATCATCTCCTCCTGCACGGCCGGGTTCTCGTAGTTCAGGTCCGGCTGGTGCGAGAAGAAGCGGTGCCAGTAGTACTGCTTGCGCACCGGGTCGTACGTCCAGTTGGAGACCTCGGTGTCGACGAAGATGATGCGGGCGTCCTGGTACTGCTTGTCGTCGTCGGCCCAGACGTAGTAGTCCCCGTAGGGGCCGTCGGGGTTCTTGCGGGACTCCTGGAACCACGGGTGCTGGTCGCTGGTGTGGTTCATGACGAAGTCGATGATCACGCG
>NZ_JOCB01000249.1 GCF_000718775.1 Streptomyces sp. NRRL S-31 | reverse complement strand
CGGCATCACGGGGAAGTGGAACGCCATGTGGCACTCGTCGCCGCCGGCCGCGTAGTCGCCGAAGTAGTCGACCACGTCCTCGGGCCACTGGTTCGCCTCCGCCAGCAGCACGGTGTCCGGGTAGTGCGCGTCGATGTCGCGGCGGACCCGCCGGAGGAAGGCGTGCGTGGCGGGCAGGTTCTCGCAGTTGGTGCCCTCCTGGGCGTACAGGTAGGGCACCGCGTCCAGGCGGTAGCCGTCGATGCCGAGGTCGAGCCAGAAGCGCAGGGCGGCCAGGATCTCCTCCTGGACGGCCGGGTTCTCGTAGTTCAGGTCCGGCTGGTGGGAGAAGAACCGGTGGAAGTAGTACTGGCCCCGGACCGGATCGAAGGTCCAGTTGGAGACCTCGGTGTCGACGAAGATGATTCGGGCGTCCTGGTAGCGCTGGTCGTCGTCGGCCCACATGTAGTAGTCCCCGTAGGGGCCGTCGGGGTTCTTGCGGGACTCCTGGAACCACGGGTGCTGGTCGCTGGTGTGGTTCATGACGAAGTCGATGATCACGCG
>NZ_JOCB01000248.1 GCF_000718775.1 Streptomyces sp. NRRL S-31 | reverse complement strand
CGCCACTTCTCCAGCCAGCATCCGGAGGCCGCCGTTCCTTCCGGTACTTCGAAGCGGGAGGCGTGGAGTACGCAGTACAGGAGTACGAACTCGCTGAAGAGTTCGCCGTCGAAGATGGCTTCGAGGTCGAAGTCGACGTAGGCGGGGGTGGCGAAGGAGGAGGAGTCGCGGAGCAGGCGCAGGTGGCGGCCGTTGGTGAGGACTGCCCAGAGGTGGGCGTCGGTGCGGTTGAGGCAGTCCTGGAGCATGGACTGGGCGGGGACCTGGCCGGGGGCGGGGCGTTTGTCGGGTTCCTGGTTCCAGGGGATGAGGTGGAGGAGGGCGGGGCCGTGGCGGTGGGAGACGGGGAAGCGCTTCTCGGGGTCGGAGTCGGCGGGGATGCCCGCGGGTCCGACCTCGGTCAGGGTGCCGTAGTCGAGTTTGCGGAAGAGCTGGGTGAGCCAGTCGGTGCCGGCGCGGCCGGTGGGGTCGGCGGCGGGGGCGCCGGTGGCCGGGTCGGCGGGCAGGGCGGTGCGCAGCTCGCGCCAGAGCGGCTTGAGGTATTCCCAGGC
>NZ_JOCB01000247.1 GCF_000718775.1 Streptomyces sp. NRRL S-31 | reverse complement strand
GCCGCAGCAACAGGGCCGCCCCGCGGGGCCACCCGCCGCCCCCGCCCCCGCCCCCGCGTCCCAGGCTCCGGCGCCCGCCCCGGCCGGCGGTCTCGACCCGCGCGCGCTCTGGCCGAACATCCTGGAGGCCGTGAAGAACCGTCGCCGCTTCACCTGGATCCTGCTCAGCCAGAACGCCCAGGTGACCGGCTTCGACGGCACCACCCTCCAGCTCGGCTTCGTCAACGCCGGAGCCCGCGACAACTTCTCCGGCAGCGGCAGCGAGGACGTACTGCGGCAGGCGCTGTCCGAGCAGTTCGGCGTGGAGTGGAAGATCGAGGCGGTCCTCGACCCGTCCGGCGGCGGTTCCGCCCCGCAGGCCCCGGCCGGCTCATCCGGCTACGGCGGCGGCGGCTTCGGCGGGGGTGGCTACGGCGGCGCGTCCGCCGGCGGCTACGGCGGCGCCCCGGGCGGTGGCCCCGGCGGGCGCCCCGGCCCCCCCCGCCGCCCCCCGCCCCGCGGCCGCCCAGCCGGCCCCGCAGGCGCCCGCCGCGCCCCGGCACAGCGCTCCGGC
>NZ_JOCB01000246.1 GCF_000718775.1 Streptomyces sp. NRRL S-31 | reverse complement strand
CAACGGACGGACAGTCCCCGTGACCAGACCCGGCGCCGACCGGCCCTCCGCCAGCGCCTCCAACGCCTCCACACCGCTCAGCACCGCCCGGTGCTCGAAACGCGACCGCCCCGCCAGCGCCCGACCCACCGCGACCGCGCCGACCCCCGGCTGCCCGGCCAGGAACGACTCCAGCCGACGCGCCTGCTCCCGCAGCGCCACATCCGACTTCCCCGACAACACCCACGGCACCACCCCGCCCGCGGACCCCGTCGAGACCCCGACCGGCTCCTCGGCAGCCGCCTCGATCACCACGTGCGCGTTCGTACCGCTGATGCCGAACGCCGACACGCCTGCACGGCGGGGACGCCCCGTCTCCGGCCACGGCCGGGCCTCGGTCAGCAGTGAGACATGACCCGCCGACCAGTCGACATGTGAGGTCGGCGCGTCCACGTGGAGGGTCCGCGGCAGTTCACCGCGCCGCATCGCCATCACCATCTTGATCACACCCGCCACACCCGCCGCCGCCTGCGTGTGCCCGATGTTCGACTTCACCGACCCCAGCCACAACGGCTCAC
>NZ_JOCB01000245.1 GCF_000718775.1 Streptomyces sp. NRRL S-31 | reverse complement strand
CGACGCGGCCGAGGCGTCGACGCGGTGGTGGAGTGGGGTGAGGGAGGTCGCCGAGGCGCTGCGGACACGTGGCGAGGAGTATGCCCGGACTACGGCCGAGAGGCTGGCTGCGGAGGAGTCCGCCGCGGCGCTGGGCGGGACGGGTGTTCGCGGGGTCGGTCGTGTGGGGCTGGCCGGGGGTGCTCCGGCGCGGAGGCAGCAGTCCACCGGGCAGGCGAGGCAGGGGAATCAGTCGGATCAGGCCGCGGTTCCGCAGAACCTCAAGGCCCGGGTCGACGCCGGACTGCGGAGTGCGGTCGGCGCTCCGTCCCGGGCGGGTCAGGTGCTGCGGGTGGTGGAGGCGGCTGCCCGGGTGGAGGGGTCCTGGCACGAGGAGTGGCCGGTGGAGCAGGTGGCCACCGTGGTGGCGGCGCGGTCGTGGACGGTGCAGGAGCACGGGGCGACGATCCAGGCGCTGACCCGGCCCGGTCGTCTGCACGTGGCCGAGGCAGCCGCCGCCAAGCCGCTGCTGGCCCACCTGATGCACCGGCACCCCACGCTGCTGGAGGTGCTGACCGACGCGCAC
>NZ_JOCB01000244.1 GCF_000718775.1 Streptomyces sp. NRRL S-31 | reverse complement strand
CCCGGCTGGACTTCGACATCGAGGGTGCGGCGCTGGCGGACACGGCGGCGAACCACCGTCGCAACCAGGCGCTGGCGGCGTTGCAGAAGGAGTCGGAGGCGGCCGGGAAGCGGCTGGACGTGCAGTTCACGCTGCCCTCGGGCACGCATGGTCTGGAAGCGGACGGTGTGGCGCTGCTGAAGGACGCCGAGAGCACCGGGCTGCGGGTGACGCTGGTCAACATCATGACGATGGACTACGGCTCCCCGGTGGACGACATGGGACAGGCCGCGATCGACGCGGCCACGGGTCTGCACGACCAGCTCGGGCAGATCTGGACGTCGAAGTCGTCCGAGGAGCTGTGGGCGATGGAGGGCAACACGCCGATGATCGGTGTGAACGACACCCCGGGTGAGACGTTCACCACCGACGACGCCGACCGGCTCGCCAAGTTCGCCGTGGACAAGGGCATCCAGCAGCTCGCCTTCTGGGCGGTCGGCCGGGACAAGGCCTGCCCCGACACGGGCAAGCTCTCCGACTCGTGCAGCGGCACCGAACAGAGCGACTACCAGTTCCTGAAGACGTTC
>NZ_JOCB01000243.1 GCF_000718775.1 Streptomyces sp. NRRL S-31 | reverse complement strand
AGGGAACACCATGCCGTTCATCACCGTCGGCCAGGAGAACAGCACCGACATCGAGCTGTACTACGAGGACCACGGCACCGGCCGCCCGGTCGTCCTGATCCACGGCTTCCCCCTCGACGGCCACTCCTGGGAAAAGCAGTCCGCCGCCCTGCTGGAAGCCGGCTACCGCGTCATCACCTACGACCGCCGCGGCTTCGGCCAGTCCAGCCAGACCACCACCGGCTACGACTACGACACCTTCGCCGCCGACCTCAACACCGTGCTGGAAACCCTCGACCTCCACGGCGTCACCCTCGTCGGCTTCTCCATGGGCACCGGCGAAGTCGGCCGCTACCTCGGCACCTACGGCCCCGCCCGCATCGCCAAGGCCGCCTTCCTCGCCTCCCTCGAACCCTTCATGCTCAAGACCGACGACAACCCCGACGGCGCCGCCCCCCTCGAGTTCTTCCAGGGCATCTCCGACACCGTCAAGGCCGACCGCTACGCCTACTACACCGCCTTCTACCGCGACTTCTACAACCTCGACGACAACCTCGGCACCCGCATCAGCGAGGAAGCCGTCCGCAACAGCTGGAACGTCGCC
>NZ_JOCB01000242.1 GCF_000718775.1 Streptomyces sp. NRRL S-31 | reverse complement strand
GGAGAAGTACCAGCTCCGCCCCCGCGACTGGGAGACCGCCGCCCGCGAAGGCCGCACCATCGCACCCCTGATCACCCGCCTCAACCAGATCAGGCGGCGGCACCCCGCGCTCCGGCGCCTGCGGAATCTCAGCTTCCATCAGACCGACAACGATGCCGTGCTCGCCTACGGCAAGAGCACGGGTACGGACACGGTCGTCGTGGTCGTCAACCTCGACCCGCACCACACCCAGGAGGCCACGGTCTCGTTGGACATGCCGCGACTGGGCCTGGACCGGAACGCCGCCCTGTCCGTGCACGACGAACTGACGGGCGAGACGTACCACTGGGGCAGCACCAACTACGTACGCCTGACGCCCGGCCGGGCACCGGCGCACGTGCTCCACGTCGGGCGATCGACGCCCCGGATCGGAGGGCCCGCAGCGTCATGACCGTCAACGACCCCGTACCGGACACCTTCGAGGACACACCCGCCAAGGACCGGGACCCGGACTGGTTCAAACGCGCCGTCTTCTACGAGGTGCTGGTCCGCTCCTTCCACGACAGCAACGGCGACGGCGTCGGCGACCTGAAGGGTCTGACCGCCAAGCTCGACTACCTCCAGTGGCTC
>NZ_JOCB01000241.1 GCF_000718775.1 Streptomyces sp. NRRL S-31 | reverse complement strand
GAGCCACTGGAGGTAGTCGAGCTTGGCGGTCAGACCCTTCAGGTCGCCGACGCCGTCGCCGTTGCTGTCCTGGAAGGAGCGGACCAGCACCTCGTAGAAGACGGCGCGTTTGAACCAGTCCGGGTCCCGGTCCTTGGCGGGTGTGTCCTCGAAGGTGTCCGGAACGGGCTCGTTGACGATCATATGGCGGGTGACCCTCCGATCTGCGGGGTGGACGGTCGCAGGACGGTGAAGACGTGCGCGGGCCTGTGGCCCGGTTCGAGGCGCACGTAGTTGGCCCTGCCCCAGTGGTAGGTCTCGCCGGTGAGCTCGTCGCGCACCGGCACGGACTCGTGCCAGTCCAGGCCGAGTTGCGGCATGTCCAACGAGACCGTGGCCTCCTGGGTGTGGTGGGGGTCGAGGTTGGCGACCACCAGAACCGTGTTCGACCCGCTCCGCTTCGAGTAGGCGATCACCGCCTCCTGGTCGGCGTGGTGGAAGTGCAGGTTCCGCAGCCGGCGCAGGGCCGGGCTGCGCCGCCTGATCTGGTTGAGGCGGGTGATCAGGGGTGCGATGGTGCGGCCTTCGCGGGCGGCGGTCTCCCAGTCGCGGGGGCGGAGCTGGTACTTCTCC
>NZ_JOCB01000240.1 GCF_000718775.1 Streptomyces sp. NRRL S-31 | reverse complement strand
GTGTCAGTTCCTGCCAGCGGCTGAGGGGGAGGTCGTCGCCCGTGGCGATGCGGTGGGCGATGGCGGCCGCGCGTCGTGGCACGGAGTGGGTGTCCCAGGCCGGGTCGAGTTCGTCGTAGTGCTGGGCCACGGCGGCGGAGAGCGGGCCGGTCACCGTGTGGCCCAGGCGCTGGAGTTCGCCCCGGACGTGTACCTGCACCAGGCTCGCGTCGTCGGGGGCCGTTGAAGCCAGTCGACTCCACCGGCTGCGCCCGGCGGTGGCCTGCGACGTGGCGGGCATGACGGCCGCCGTACCCGGCTCGGCTGTGGCCCGCTCGGTCGGGACGGTGGGGTGGGCGGCTGCCGTCTGAGTTCTGACGGGTGTGCCGGCCATGACGGCGTAGGCGTCCTCGGCGGCGCGGTCGGCCGGGCGGTCCTCGGGCGGCATGGCCGTCCGCTGCCGGGTCCCGTCCCCGGCCGCGCGGTCCTCCGCACCGGCCGCGCGGTCGGCGGTCTCGGTCCGGCGGGCGTTCCCCGCGTCCACCACCGGGGGCCGCTCCACGGTCGGTTCCGCGGCCCGTTCAGCGGTCTGTTCCGCGGTCGGTTCCGTGGGCCGGGTGGGGGTGGGCAGGTGGGGGCCGGAGGTGGTG
>NZ_JOCB01000239.1 GCF_000718775.1 Streptomyces sp. NRRL S-31 | reverse complement strand
AGACCGCGTGGGAGACGTTGGAGGATGCGGGGATCGATCCGACGTCGTTGCGGGGCAGCCGGACGGGCGTGTTCACCGGCATCTGGTCCTCCGGCTACGGCGACCAGGCACCCGCCGACGCCGAGGGCTATCTCGGTACGGGCGCCGCGACCAGCGTGACCTCCGGCCGGATCGCCTACCTGCTGGGGCTGGAGGGCGCGGCGGTCTCGCTGGACACCGCCTGCTCGTCCTCGCTGGTGGCGATCCATCTGGCGGCGCAGGCGCTCCGCTCGGGGGAGTGTTCGCTGGCCCTGGCCGGCGGGGTGACGGTGATGGCGACCCCGCTGGGGTTCACGGAGTTCTCCCGCCAGCGCGGCCTGGCTCCCGACGGCCGGGTGAAGGCGTTCGCCGAGGCGGCTGACGGTACGGCCTGGGGTGAGGGCGCGGGGTTGGTGCTGCTGGAGCGGTTGTCGGACGCCCGTCGCAACGGCCACCGGGTGCTGGCGGTGGTGCGGGGCTCGGCGGTCAACCAGGACGGCACCTCCAACGGCCTCGGGGCACCGAACGGTCCGTCGCAGGAGCGGGTGATCCGGCAGGCGTTGGCGAATGCGGGACTGTCGACGGCGGACGTGGACGCGGTGGAGGCGCACGGCACCGGGACCACC
>NZ_JOCB01000238.1 GCF_000718775.1 Streptomyces sp. NRRL S-31 | reverse complement strand
GCCGCGGCAGCTCGTCGTACATCCGGGTCAGGTGCGCGTCCAGTTCCCGACGCGCGGCAGGCGTGTCCGGACCACCGGCCCGGTAGGCATCCTCAACCGCCTGCCGATAGGACATCTCCAGCCGCGTGCGCAACTGGTGCAGCGTCACAGGCGGCCGGCCCTCACGCGCCTCCTGGAGCACCTCCTGCTCCCGGATCCGCCGCTCGGCGGCGGTGACGTTCTCGTGCACGCCGGCCGCCGGTTCCCCGTCGACCAGATACCGGCCGCCGAACAAGTCCTGACGGCGGAAATCGGCCACCGCCCGCTCGAACCGCTCCTGGAACAACTCCTCGTGACGGTGGCGCTGCGCCACCCGCTCCCACATCCGCGGCAGGTCCGCGGCCGCCTGCTCCACCACCTGCCGCTGCTGCTCGGGCGTGATCCGGTCGAAGCCCCCCGCCCGCGCGGCAAGCACGTCCAACCGCTCCCGGACCTGGGTGCGGTAGGCATCCCGCACCTGCTCATGACCCGTCTCGTCCTGCGGCAGATGACCGCCACCGAACACATCCCGCCGCGCGAACTCCTCCCGCGCCGCGTCCAGCCGGCCCTCCACCGCCCCCCGGGTCGCCTCCGCCACCGCCAGCCGGCCGTGATACGCCGCGTCCCGCTGCCGCTGGAACTCCTCCCACCGCACCGACGG
>NZ_JOCB01000237.1 GCF_000718775.1 Streptomyces sp. NRRL S-31 | reverse complement strand
TCGCCGGTGACGGCTGCCTCCAGGAGGGCATCTCCGCCGAGGCGTCCTCGCTGGCCGGCCACCAGAAGCTCGGCAACCTGGTCCTGCTGTGGGACGACAACCACATCTCGATCGAGGGCGACACCGAGACGGCCGTCTCCGAGGACACGGTCAAGCGGTACGAGGCCTACGGCTGGCACGTGCAGCGCGTCCAGGCCCAGGAGAACGGCGACCTGGACCCGGCGGCGATCTACGCCGCGATCCAGGAGGCCAAGGCCGTCACCGACCGGCCGTCCTTCATCGCGATGCGCTCGATCATCGCCTGGCCGGCCCCGCACGCGCAGAACACCGAGGCCGCGCACGGCTCGGCGCTGGGCGACGAGGAGGTCGCGGCCACCAAGCGCGTCCTCGGCTTCGACCCCGAGCAGTCGTTCGAGGTCTCCGACGAGGTCATCGGCCACACCCGCAAGGCCCTGGAGCGCGGTGCCCAGGCGAAGGCCGAGTGGGAGAAGTCCCTCCAGGTGTGGCGGGACGCCAACCCGGAGCGGGCCGCCGAGTTCGACCGGATCTCCCAGGGCGAGCTGCCCGCCGGCTGGGAGGAGAAGCTCCCGGTCTTCGAGCCCGGCAAGGCCGTCGCGACGCGTGCCGCGTCCGGCAAGGTGCTCCAGGCGCTCGGCGCGGTGATCCCCGAGCTGTGGGGCGGCTCCGCCGACCTCGCGGGCTCGAACAACACCACCATCGACAAG
>NZ_JOCB01000236.1 GCF_000718775.1 Streptomyces sp. NRRL S-31 | reverse complement strand
CGTCGCCGTTGGCGCCGACCGCGATGTCGTGGCCGCCGCCGCCGAAGGGTTCCCAGCCGGACCAGGCGCCGGATGGCAGGGGTTCCCAGTCCGACCAGCCGCCGTTGACGCCTGTCTGCCAGGCGTGGTGGACACCGTCGGTCCCGGCGGCGAAGACCTCCAGCCGTCCGTCCGCGGATCGCGCCGACACCACCCGGCCGGACTCCGCCGGATACACCAGCGGGGCGGGTCCGGGCTCGTGGTGGCCGAGACGGTCGACCGCGGCCTGCGCCTCGTCCATGTGCCGCCAGTGCATGCCCTGGTTGTACGTGGACCAGGGCTGCCAGTTCGTGCCTCCGGAGGAGATCTCGAAGGCCGCGTTCGCGTTGCACCGGGCGTCGTAGGCGCAGGCGTCGTCGACCTCGGGGTGCCAGTAGTCGTTGATCTGCCACAGGCCACGATCGCGGGACGGGGGCGTGTTGTTCTGGACGTTGGTCGCCGACGGATCGCAGGAGGACTCCGCGAGGGCGACGGCGACGGCGGTCACCAGGCTGTCCCCGCGGAAGCCGGCGTCGTACCCGACCTGGGCGCACAGGTCGCTCGAGGCGGCGTACGCGGGCGAGGCACCGGCGAGGACGCCTGCCGCCAGGAGCAGGGAAGCGAGCGCTGACAGGAAGACGCGATGGGGCGCTCCACGGGAGCGGGAGCGCTGAGCGGTTCTCACCTGCTGTCTCCTCAACTGACTGCGGGACCGGGTCGGCGTTGGCCGTGGCGGTGATCTCGGTGCCGGCGCCGCCGAAGGTGTCCCATGGGCCGTAGGGGGCGTTGACGCCGGTCTGCCAGAGGTGTTGGGCAATGCTGCCGTTGATCGCGAACACCTCGACCCGGCCGTCCGCGGTCCGCTGGCTGGTCAGCTGGGAGGCGGCGGGACCGCCGGTACCCTCCCACTCGGACCAACTCGTGGGGTTGGTCTGGTATTTGTGGTAGACGCCGGTGGGTCCGGAGGCGAAGACTTCGAGTCGTCCGTCCTGGTTGTGGTCGACGGTGAGGTCGTGTCCGCCGCCGCCGA
>NZ_JOCB01000235.1 GCF_000718775.1 Streptomyces sp. NRRL S-31 | reverse complement strand
CCATACCAGCTGCGCCGGCCCCCTACCCGTGATCCGGAGCGTGCCTTCGCCGTCCGCCGTGGATGGGAACGTCGAGTGGGCGGCCGGTGGCGGGATCCTCGATGCGCACGACCTCATCGCTTGCGGGGACGCTGGTGCTGCGGTCCTCGCCATCGGGCGCCTTCGCACGCCAGGCATCCAGAGCCCACAGGCGCTGCTCGATCGTCCAGTGAGTGCGCTTGTGCTTGCCTTGGCGGGGGGCGAGTGCGGGGCGGTGGTAGCGGTGATGGAGTTGGGGGAGTGTTTCGGCGTCCGGCCCTGCCTGCGGCTGGTCCGGCTGTGAGGTGCCGGTCTCCGCGGGTATGCCTGGGGTATCCGTGTGCGTGGCGTGTGTGGGCCGGTCCCAGGTGCCGACCGGTTCCTGTGGCTGTGTGGCGGGCAGGCCGGGCGTGTGCTGGGCCGACTGGGTGGGCGCGGTCGACGTGTCCTGCCCGGCAGCGGCAGCGACAGCGGTGGCGGACGATGCCGTGGTTTCGTCCTGCGCGGCCGTGGTTTCGTCCTGCGTGGCCGCACTTCCCCTTGTCCTTCTCCGCCGTTTTGGGGGCTGGGGTTGTCCGGATGGCTGTTGCCCGCCTGGATGTCGCCTCTTCCGTCCGCGGACTGTGGCTGCCGGGGTGGTGGTTGTGGTGTCTTGCTGGGGGACCGGGTTCGAGGGGTGCGCGGGGCCGTGGTGTGTGGCGGGCGGGTGGCCGCTGGCCGGATCGCCGTCCCCGGTCGTTGTGCTGGGGACTGCTGCTCCGGGGTCGGCCGGGTTCTGGAGTATGCGTCTGTCGGTGCTGTCGGCTTCCCCGACGCGCAGACCGGCTTCCTCCAGTTGGGTGATCTCGT
>NZ_JOCB01000234.1 GCF_000718775.1 Streptomyces sp. NRRL S-31 | reverse complement strand
GGCGGGTGCCTTGGCCCCCGCCGCGGCCACCGGGTCCGTGCCCGCGCCCGCCACCCGCCGCTCCACCCGCCGCTCCGCCCGCCGGGCCCGGCGCCGCACCCTCGCCCTGGCCGTCCTCACCGTCGGCGGACTGGCGGCCCTGCCCCTGGTGCTGTGGTCGGTGGCCGGCTCCGGCGGCACGCCCGCCCCCGACGCCACCGCGCCCTCCCGGACGCCGGGCGCGGACGCGGCCTCGCCCGGCGGTTCCTGGGCCGGACGGGGCACCACCGGGCAGGGCGCCCGGCACGGCAGGCTGCACAACCTCACCTCCGGCCTGTGCGTCGACGTCGTCGGCGAGCGGGCCGTCCGGGGCGCCGAGACGGAACTCGCCACCTGTTCCGCCGCCGCGAGCCAGCAGTGGACGTACGAGCCCGACGCCCTGCTGCGCAGCGCCGCCGCCCCCGATCTGTGCCTGGACTCCGGCCTCGGCTACTCGGTCCGCCTCGCCCCCTGCTCGGCCACCGGCCGGGCCGGGCGCGACATCCGGTACGACTTCACGCTCCAGGGCGTCCTGGTGCCCCACTCGAACCGGGAGCTGGCTCTCACCCCGGCCGCCACCGACGGTTCCGGCGCCCTCGTGCTCAAGATCCGTGTGGCGGGCACCGCCCGGCGCTGGACCGTCGACACGGCCTCCGCCGACCTGCGGATGGAGAACGTCAACTGGGGCACCGCCGGCACCCCGCCGGCGGCGTCCACGCCGCCCGGCACCCCCGGCCCGTGCGCAACGCACCCGGACCGCTGCGACCGCCCCGACGACGGCGCCCGCGACCGGCACCGCTGACCGGGGGCCGTCTCAGGGGTGCGGTGGTGGGCGGCGGTGGCCGGGGTCCTCTCGGGGGTGCGGGGGCGGGGGCGGGAT
>NZ_JOCB01000233.1 GCF_000718775.1 Streptomyces sp. NRRL S-31 | reverse complement strand
GGCGTAGGCGGCGAGGTCGAGGCGGGCGGGGACGAGGGGGGGGTGGGGGTCGGTGAGGGCGGCGTCGAGCAGTGCGAGCCCTTCTTCCGCCGTCAGGGCGCGCATGCCGGTGCGGCCGGCGCGGCGTTGGGCGGTGTCGTCGAGCGAGCCGGCCATGCCGTCGGTCTGTTCCCACAGGCCCCAGGCGAGGGAGGTGGCGGGTTGGCCTTGGTGGTGGCGGAGGGTGGCGAGTTCGTCGAGGAAGGCGTTGGCGGCGCTGTAGTTGGCTTGTCCGGGGTTGCCGAGTGTGCCGGAGATGGAGGAGAAGAGGACGAAGGCGTCGAGGTGGTGGTGGGTGGTGAGTTCGTGGAGGTGCCAGGCGCCGTCGGCTTTGGGGGCGAGGACGGTGGTGAGGCGGTCGGGGGTGAGGGAGGTGAGGGTGCCGTCGTCGAGGGTGCCGGCGGTGTGGATGACGGCGGTAACGGGGTGGTGGTGGAGGAGGGTTTCGAGGGCGTCGCGGTCGGTGGTGTCGCAGGCGGTGATGGTGATGTCGGTGGCGCCGAGGGTGTGGAGTTCGGTGGTGAGGTGTCGGGCTTGGTCGGTGTGGGGTCCGCTGCGGTTGGTGAGGAGGAGGGAGGTGACGTGGTGGTGGGTGACGAGGTGGCGGGCGATGAGGGAGCCGAGTGATCCGGTGCCGCCGGTGATGAGGACGGTGCCGGTGAAGACGGGGGTGGCGGGTTCGGCGGGCGGTGTGTGCCGCACCAGCCGGGGAACGCTCAACGCGCCTTCCGAGAGCCTGAACTGGGGCTCACCCGTGGCTACGGCGGCGGCCAGGGCCTTCCTGGACTCCGTCGTGCCGTCGAGTTCGGCGAGGACGATGCGGTCGGGGTGTTCGAGTTGGGCGGTGCGCAGCAGGCCGCGTACGGCGGCGGTGGCGGGGTGGCCGGAGCGGGCGGTGAC
>NZ_JOCB01000232.1 GCF_000718775.1 Streptomyces sp. NRRL S-31 | reverse complement strand
GCGGACGACGGCGAGGACGGGGTGGTTGTTGCGGCGGGCGTCGGAGAGGCGTTCCAGCAGGAGCAGGCCCGCGCCCTCCGACCAGCCGGTGCCGTCCGCACCCGCCGCGAACGGCTTGCAGCGCCCGTCGGCCGCCAGCCCCCGCTGCCGTGAGAACTCCACGTACACCCCGGGCGTCGCCATCACGGCGACACCGCCCGCGAGCGCCATCGAGCACTCGCCGCCGCGCAGCGCCTGCGCGGCCAGGTGGACCGCGACCAGCGACGACGAACAGGCGGTGTCCAGCGTCAGCGACGGCCCCTCGAAACCGAAGGGTACATCACGCCCGCGTACACGCCGACGCTGCTGCCGCCGAGCGTGCCCGGCGCGATCCCGGCCCGCTCGAACGCCTCCCAGGCGGTCTCCAGCAGGATCCGCTGCTGCGGATCCGTGGCCAGTGCCTCGCGCGGCGAGATGCCGAAGAACCCGGCGTCGAACTCGCCCGCGTCGTGCAGGAAGCCGCCCTCGCGGACGTAGGACTTGCCGGGCCGCTCCGGGTCGGGGTCGTACAGCTCGTCGGTGTTCCAGCCGCGGTCGGCCGGGAACTCGGTGATGGCGTCGGTGCCGTCGGCGACCAGGCGCCACAGCTCCTCCGGGGTGGTCACTCCGCCGGGGAGCCGGCAGGCCATCCCGACGATCGCGATCGGCTCCCGCGCGGCGGCCGCCGCCTGCGCCTGCTCCTGCTTCAGCCGCTCGTTCTCGATCAGGGACGCCCGCAGCGCCTCCACGAGCTTGGCGGACTGGTCCTCGGACACGGTCATCGCTTCCTTCCTGTACGGCCTGTCGGCCTCGTCTCCTCGCGGCGTCGTCGCCCGCCGTCCGTGCGGCCCGGTGGCCCCGGGCCGGTCGCCGCTCACCCGGACTCGCCGCCGAGCGCGAGTTCGAGCAGCCCGTCGACGCTCATGGCGCGGATGCTCTCGGTCTCGTCCGCCACCTCCGGCCCGCCGGTGCCGTCGGCCGGTACCGGCGCCTCCTCGGACCCGGCGCCCAGATGCGGCAGCACCCGGTCCAGGACGCCGAGTTCGCCCAGCCGGTCCAGCGGCGCGGTGGCGAGGAAGCGCCGCGGTGTGGGGTGGTCGAAGACGAGGGTGGCCGGGAGCTTGACCCCGGTGGCCGTGGTGAGCCGGTTGCGCAGCTCGACGGCGGCCAGCGAGTCGAAGCCGACCTCCTTGAACGCCTGGTGCGCCTTGATCGCCTCGGGACCCGAGTGCCCCAGCGCCGCCGCGGCCTCGGTCCGTACCAGGGCGAGCACCTCCCGCTGCCGCTCGGCGGGGGCCAGCCCGGCCAGCCGTCCGGCCAGACCGTCCCCGGACGGACCGCCGGTACCGGCCT
This sequence comes from Streptomyces sp. NRRL S-31, assembly GCF_000718775.1. Classification (GTDB taxonomy): domain Bacteria; phylum Actinomycetota; class Actinomycetes; order Streptomycetales; family Streptomycetaceae; genus Streptomyces. The sequence goes on along the minus strand of NZ_JOCB01000232.1, from coordinate 80 downwards.
GCTTGCGGGTGGGTTTGACGAGGTGGTGCAGGAGGGCGGGGGTGGGGGTGTGGCGGGCGTAGGCGGCGAGGTCGAGGCGG
>NZ_JOCB01000231.1 GCF_000718775.1 Streptomyces sp. NRRL S-31 | reverse complement strand
CTCCTGCACCACCTCGTCAAACCCACCCGCAAGCAGGCCGGTGCGGCAGCGACGGGCACGGAGTCGTTCGCGGACCGGCTGGGGGGGCTCGGCGCCGGGGAACGGGCCGCCGCCCTGCTCGATCGTCGAGCTGCGCAACCGGCTCACCACGGCCACCGGGGTCAAGCTCCCGGCCACCCTCGTCTTCGACCACCCCACACCGCAGGCGCTCGCCGGGCGGCTGGCGGAGGAGCTGGCTGTCGAACCGGAGGGGCCGGAGCCGACGGCGGCCGAGGTCCTCGCGGAGCTGGACCGGCTGGAGCGGGCGCTGGCGGTGGCCGCGCTCGATCCGGCGCAGCAGGGCGAGCTGGGCAGGCGGCTGCACTCGCTCACGGCTCGCTGGGGCCAGGCCGTTCCGGCGGAGGACGACGCGTCGGGCCTGGACCTCGACGCGGCGAGCGACGACGAGCTCTTCGACCTCATCGACAGCGAACTCGGCCTCTAGCGGCCCCGGTCGCGTGGTGCCGGCCCTGGGGGGCCGGTGCCGCGCCGCCCCGCCCCGCCCCGGCGTCCCGAGCAGGGACGCCGGGGCCCCGGATGCGCTCAACCGATATGAAGGATCAGAGTTTTCATGAGCAATGACGAGAAGCTCCGTGACTATCTCAAGCGCGTGGTCGGCGAGTTGAAGCAGACTCAGGGCCGGCTGCGCGCGGTGGAGTCGGCCAGGTCGGAGCCGATCGCGATCGTCGGGATGGCCTGTCGGCTCCCCGGCGGGGTGGCCACTCCGGAGGACCTGTGGCGTCTGGTCGCCGAGGGCACCGACGCCATCACGGAGTTCCCCACGAACCGTGGCTGGAACACCGACGAGCTGTACGACCCCGACCCGGAGCGGTCCGGCAAGTCCTACGTCCGCGAGGGCGGCTTCCTGCACGACGCGGGCGAGTTCGACGCCGGGTTCTTCGGTATCTCCCCGCGCGAGGCGCTGTCGATGAACCCGCAGCAGCGCATCCTGCCCGCCTGGGAGGCGTTCGAGCGGGCCGGGATCGCGCCGGGCACGCTCGGCGGCAGCAGCGTCGGCGTGTACGCGGGCGTGATGTACCACGACTACGCGGTGGGGCTGACCGAGGTGCCGCGCGAGGTCGAGGGCATGCTCAGCATCGGCAACTCGGGCAGCGCCACCTCCGGCCGGGTCTCCTACACGCTGGGTCTGGAGGGGCCCGCCGTCACGGTGGAGACGGCGTGCTCGTCGTCCCTGGTGGCGGTCCACCTGGCCGCGCAGGCGCTGCGCGGCGGCGAGTGCTCGATGGCGCTCGCGGGCGGTGTCGCGGTGATGGCGACGCCGGAGACCTTCGTGGAGTTCTCCCGCCAGCAGGGTCTGTCCCGGGACGGCCGGTGCCGGGCGTTCGCCGCGTCGGCGGACGGCACCGGCTGGTCGGAGGGCGCGGGCCTGCTCCTGCTGGAACGCCTCTCCGACGCCCGCCGCAACAACCACCCCGTCCTCGCCGTCGTCCGC
>NZ_JOCB01000230.1 GCF_000718775.1 Streptomyces sp. NRRL S-31 | reverse complement strand
CAGCGAGTTGTTGGCGCGTGCGTTCGCCGACAACGCTCCGGTGGCCGAGGAGTTGGCGGCTGTTGATGCGGGGCCGTTGCTGACGGTTCTGAATCAGTTGGATGCGTCGCCGGGTAGGACGGCGGTGGTGGATCTGGCTGCCAGTGGTGTGGCGTTGGTGCGGTGGTTGAAGCGGAATCCGCAGGCGGTGGCGGGGCTGGTGGCGGTGCCGCGGGTGGTGGCCGGGGTGGTGGCGCATGCCGGGGTGTTCACCGGTGAGCGGCTGGTGGAGCGGTTCATGGCGGCGGGGGAGCTGCACGCGGTGCTGGAGGCGCATCCGGGGGTGGTGGGTGCGGTGCTCGGGGATGTGGAGGTGCTGGAGACGGCTCTGTCCAGTCCTGGGGTGGTGGCTGCGGCTGCCGCGGATCCTGGTGTGCTGAGGTTGTTGAAGCGGTATCCGGTTGTGCGGGGTCTGGTGCGGTCGGGGGCGGACGCGGCGGGTCTGGTGCTGGGGTCGGCTCAGGTGCGTCGGGCGTTGGGTGCGGTGCCGCATCTGGCGGAGGCGTTGGCGGAGTCGTCGCGGTTGCGGGCGGATGTGGGGCGGGCGCCGTGGACGGTGGGGGTGCTGGAGCGTAACCACCGGATGGTGGTGGACGCGCGTGAGAACGGTGTGCTGTGGCGTGCGGTGGTGGCCAGTGAGGTGCTGGCGGGGGCGTTGTCGCCGAGGGTGCGGCGTCAGTTGACGGGGCTTGTGGCTTTTCTTCAGGAGCGGCCGGGCTTCGCGGAGCGTTTCGTGGGGACGCCGGCGTTGCTGGAGCTGGCGGCTGTGGGGGGTGCTGCGCTGGCGGACGGGTTGCGGCGGCTGGAGCGGGAGCGGCCCGCTGTCATCGAGCGGGGTTCCGGGGCGGAGGTGGCGTCGGCGGTGGAAGCGGTCATGGCACCGGTGTCCGCCGCTGCGGACACCGGCACCACCACGACCGCACCCG
>NZ_JOCB01000229.1 GCF_000718775.1 Streptomyces sp. NRRL S-31 | reverse complement strand
CGCAGGACGACCGTCTCGCCGGTGCCGGCCTCCGCGCCCACCCGTACCTCGGCGTCCAGCCGCGAGGTGGTCCGGGCCCGTGTGTTGCGGGAGACCCGCTTGACGACGACCAGGGTGCGCGAGGGGTGCTCGCGCGAGGCGTCGTTGGCGGCCTTCAGGGCGTCGTAGGCGTTCTCCTCGTCGGTGACGATGACGAGGGTCAGCACCATGCCGACGGCGGGGGTGCCGATGGCCCGGCGGCCCCGCACGAGTGCCTTGTTGATTGCTCCGGCGGTGGTGTCGGTCAGGTCTATCTTCATGGCCGGCGCCAGCTCCGTCCGTCTCGTGCGAGCATCTCGTCCGCTTCCACCGGGCCCCAGGTGCCCGACTTGTACTGCGCGGGCCTGCCGTGCGTGTCCCAGTACCGCTCGATCGGGTCGAGGATCTTCCAGGACAGCTCGACCTCCTCCGTGCGCGGGAAGAGGTTGGCGTCGCCCAGCAGCACGTCCAGGATGAGCCGCTCGTACGCCTCCGGGCTGGACTCCGTGAACGACTCGCCGTAGGCGAAGTCCATGGAGACGTCCCGGATCTCCATCGAGGTGCCGGGCACCTTGGAGCCGAAGCGGACCGTGACGCCCTCGTCCGGCTGGACGCGGATCACGATCGCGTTCTGGCCCAGCTCCTCCGTCGCCGTGGTGTCGAAGGGGGAGTGCGGGGCCCGCTGGAAGACGACCGCGATCTCCGTCACCCGGCGGCCCAGCCGCTTGCCGGTGCGCAGGTAGAAGGGGACGCCCGCCCAGCGGCGGTTGTCGATCTCCAGCTTGATCGCGGCGTAGGTGTCGGTCTTCGACTCAGGGTCGATGCCGTCCTCTTCGAGGTAGCCGGTGACCTTCTCGCCGCCCTGCCACCCGGCCGCGTACTGGCCGCGCACGGTGGCTTCGCCCAGGTCCCTGGGCAGCCGGACCGCGCCGAGCACCTTCTCCTTCTC
>NZ_JOCB01000228.1 GCF_000718775.1 Streptomyces sp. NRRL S-31 | reverse complement strand
CCGGGTGTGTCTTCGCGGGTGGTGAGGGTGGTGGTGTGGATGTGGGGGTGGGTGTTGAGGGCGTTTTCGATTTCGCCGAGTTCGATGCGGTAGCCGCGGAGTTTGATTTGGTTGTCGATGCGGCCGATGAATTCGAGGGTGCCGTCGGGGCGCCATTTGACGAGGTCGCCGGTGTGGTAGGTGCGGGGGTCGGGGTGGGGTGGGGTGAGGGGGTTGGGGGTGAAGCGTTGGTGGGTGAGTTCGGGTCGGTTGTGGTAGTGGCGGGCGAGGCAGATGCCGCCGAGGAGGGCGTGGCCGGGGATGCCGATGGGTGCGGGTTGGTTGTGGTGGTCGATGACGTAGGCGGTGGTGTTGGTGATGGGCCGGCCGAGGGTGGTGGTGCCTCCGTGGGGGTCGGGTTGGGTGGTGAGGCTCATGACGTTGGCGACGGAGCCTTCGGTGGCGCCGTATTCGTTGCTGATGGTGGTGTGGGTGCTGCTGGTGTTGAGGAGGCGGGTGACGAGTTGGGGGGTGAGGTTTTCGCCGCCGGCGACGATGGTGGTGATGTGGTGGTGGGTGTTGCGGGTTTCGAGGTGGGCGGCGAGGACTTCGAGGTGGGAGGGGGTGGCTTTGAGGAAGCTGATGGGGGTGTTGGTGCAGATGAGGTCGATGGCGGCGTCGAAGGCGGTGTGGTCGGGGGTGGTGGTGGGGATGGCGAGTTGCTGGCCTTGGATGAGGGGGAGGAAGAGGGCGGTGATGGTGAGGTCGAAGGTGACGGAGGAGTAGAGGATGGTGCCGATGCCGCCGGGGGTGTGGGTGGGGTAGTTCTGGTCGCACCAGTGGAGGTAGTTGACGACGCCGCGGTGTTCGAGGGCGACGCCCTTGGGCTTGCCGGTGGAGCCTGAGGTGTAGATGACGTAGGCGAGGTCGTCGGGTGTGGCGAGGGGTGTGGGGTCGGTGTCGGGTCCGATGGGCCACTGGGTGTCGACGTGGAGG
>NZ_JOCB01000227.1 GCF_000718775.1 Streptomyces sp. NRRL S-31 | reverse complement strand
CGGGTGGGTCGGCGTTTGTGTTCTCCGGTCAGGGTGGTCAGTGGGTGGGGATGGGGCGGGGTCTGTATCGGGTGTTTCCGGTGTTCGCGCGGGCGCTGGACGAGGTGTGTGGGTTGTTGGGTTTGCCGGTCGGGGTGTTGTTCGAGGACGGGGAGGGGGTGTTGGGGGAGACGTTGTTCACGCAGGGTGGGGTGTTCGCGTTGGAGGTGGCGTTGTTCCGGTTGGCGGAGTGGTTGGGTGTGCGGCCGGATTTTGTGGTGGGGCATTCGGTGGGTGAGATCGCGGCGGCTCATGTGGCGGGGGTCTTGGGGCTGGAGGATGCGTGTGTGCTGGTGGGGGCGCGGGGCCGGTTGATGCAGGGGCTGGCCGGTGGTGGGGCGATGGTGTCGGTGCAGGCGTCGGTGGAGGAGGTGGAGGGGTCGCTGGTGCCGGGTGCCGAGGTGGCGGCGGTCAACGCGGTGGACGCGGTGGTGGTGTCGGGGGACGAGGCGGCGGTGGCGGCGGTGGGTGAGGTGTGGCGGGGTCGTGGGCGCCGGGTGCGGCGGCTGGCGGTCAGTCACGCGTTTCATTCGGCGCGGATGGATCCGGTGTTGGAGGAGCTGGGCCGGGTGGCGGCGGGTTTGTCGTTCGGTGAGCCGGTGATTGCGGTGGTGTCCACGGTGGCCGGGCGTCCGGTGGACATGGGGGTGCCTGGGTATTGGGTGCGGCAGGTGCGGGAGCGGGTGCGGTTCGCCGATGCTGTGGAGTGGCTGGCGGGCCGGGGTGTTACGGGGTTGGTGGAGGTGGGTCCGCATCCGTTGCTGGTGGGCAATGGGTTGATGCGGCGTGGTGGTGATTCTCCGGAGCGGTTGTTCGCGGGGCTGGGGCGGTTGTGGGCGGACGGCGCCGCGGGCTGGATGCCACCCGTGACCACACCGGCGGGGACGTTGAGCGCGCGGGTGCCCTCGTATCCCTTCCAGCACCAGCACTACTGGCTCCAGCCCACCACCCCG
>NZ_JOCB01000226.1 GCF_000718775.1 Streptomyces sp. NRRL S-31 | reverse complement strand
GGTGGTCCCGGTGCCGTGCGCCTCCACCGCGTCCACGTCCGCCGTCGACAGTCCCGCATTCGCCAACGCCTGCCGGATCACCCGCTCCTGCGACGGACCATTCGGCGCTCCCCCGCCCGCAGCGCCTGCGCCGCCAGATGGATCGCCACCAGCGACGACGAACACGCCGTGTCCACCGACACCGCCGGACCCTCCAGCCCCAGCAGATACGACACCCGCCCGGAGGTCACACTCGTCGCCGTGCCGGTGGCCACATACCCGTCCGCGTCGCGCGAGATCTGGTCCACTCCGCCCGCGTAGCCGGATGCCCAGATGCCGATCCCCGCGTCCTCGAACGTCTCCCACACCGTCTCCAGCAGCACCCGCTGCTGCGGATCCATATCCGACGGGAACTCCCCCACCGCGTCCGCCCCACCCGCCACCAAGTGCCACAACTCCTGCGCCGACCCCACACCACCCGGATACCGGGCCCCCAACCCCACGACCACCACCGGATCGCTCGACACCGGAGCCCCGACCGGCACGGGCGCGACCGTCCGGCGCTCCGTGCCGAGGACCACCTCGCGCAGGTATTCGGCCAGCCGGGCCGGGGTCGGGTGGTCGAAGACCATCGTCGCCGACAGCCGGGTCCCGACCGCCGTGGACAGCCGGTTGCGCAGCTCCACGCCGGTCAGCGAGTCGAAGCCCAGGTCCTTGAAGGCCAGGTCGCCACCGATCTCGTCGCTGCGGCCCAGCACGGCCGACACATGGGTGCCGACCAGGTCGAGCAGGATCTCGCGTTGCCGGGCCTCGGGGAGCGATCCAAGCTCGCCCGCCAGTCCGGTGGTCCGCACCGGTTTGCGGGCACGTGACAGCGCGCGCAGCACCGGCCGGTCGCCCAGTGCGGACATCTTGAGCCGGGCCGCGACCACCGCCGGTTCCGCGGTGTCCAGGCCCCCGTCGAACAGCCCGAGTGCGTGGTCGGTCGCCATCGGCAGCAGGCCCGCGCGGGCGAGGCGTTCACCGTCGGCCTCGGACATCCGCCCGGTCAGCCCGCTGGCCTCGGCCCACTGGCCCCAGGCCAGCGACACCCCCGGCAGGCCCTGGGCACGCCGGTACGCGGCCAGGCCGTCGAGGTAGGCGTTCGCCGCCGCGTAGTTCGCCTGCCCTGCCGCGCCCAGCGTCCCGGCCGCCGAGGAGAAGAGGACGAACGCCGTCAGGTCCCGTCCCCGGGTGAGTTCGTGCAGGTGCCAGGCCGCTCGTGCCTTGGGCTCCCAGACCGCGGTGAGGTGTTCGGGGGTCAGGGCGGTGACCACGGCGTCGTCGAGCACGCCGGCGGCGTGGACGACCGCGGTCAGCGGACGCTCGGCCGGGATCGAGTCCAGTACGGCCGCCAGCGCGTCCCGGTC
>NZ_JOCB01000225.1 GCF_000718775.1 Streptomyces sp. NRRL S-31 | reverse complement strand
AGAGGTCGTTTTCGCCAGGACTGCCCGTGTATCCAGCGATTTCTAGATCGCCGGTTTGTGGTGCTCGTGCCGCTGGAGATGCGGGTTGGTTCTTGCTGTTCAGATGGGGTGGCAGGTGAGGCGGGAAGTGACTTGTGTCTGTCTCATCCCAGGACGCCCGGTCTTCGCGGACGTGTGCTTCCGTTGGTGTCGCTGTGCGCCTGGGCGCAATCGGTCCACGGCGGTACGCCGGAAGCATGCCGACACGACGCCCTTATCCGAGTGATCTGTCCGATGCCCGCTGGGAGTTGATCGAGCCGGTGCTCTCGGCCTGGCGCTTCGAGCGCCGCGGCAGGGCCTTGGACTTCGGCCGGCCGCCGGAACATGACCTGCGCGACATCATGGACGCGATCTTGTACGTGGACCGCACCGGGGTCCAGTGGCGCTATCTGCCACACGACTTCCCGCACTGGAACACGGTTTACGGCTACTTCGCCAAGTGGCAGCAGGACGGCGTGTTCGCCCAGCTCAACGGCCTGCTGCGGCAACTGCTACGGGAGAAGGAAGGACGGGACGCCGAGCCGTCGGCCTGTGTGATCGACGCCCAGAGCGTCAAGACCTCCACCAGCGTTCCCGCCGCCGACCAGGGCATCGATGCCGGGAAGAAGATCGTCGGCAGGAAACGGAACATCGTCACCGACACCCTCGGACTGCTGCTTGCCGTGCTGGTCACCGCGGCAAGCGTGCAGGACTCCGCCGCCGGCGCCCGGCTCCTGGACCAGGTCGCCGCCGACCATCCCGGCATCCGCAAGGTGTGGGTCGACGGTGGCTACCGCCAGCACCTCGTCGAACATGCCGCCGTTCTCGGCATCGACATGGAAATCACCGCTCGCAAGCCCGGGACCAGAGGCTTCACCCCCATCCCGAAGCGGTGGGCGGTCGAACGGACCTACGGCTGGCTCATGCTCCACCGCCGCCTCGCCCGCGACTACGAAACCCTGCCCACCCGATCCGAAGCCATGATCCACCTCGCCATGACCGACCTCATGGCTCGCCGCCT
>NZ_JOCB01000224.1 GCF_000718775.1 Streptomyces sp. NRRL S-31 | reverse complement strand
CGCCGCCTGATCTGGTTGAGGCGGGTGATCAGGGGTGCGATGGTGCGGCCTTCGCGGGCGGCGGTCTCCCAGTCGCGGGGGCGGAGCTGGTACTTCTCCGAGTGCAGGTACTCCTCGCTGCCCTCGCGCAGCGGGGTGTTCTCGCAGAGTTCGTAGCCGCTGTAGATGCCCCAGGCGGGGGAGAGGGTGGCGGCGAGGACGGCGCGGACCTCGAAGGCGGGGCGTCCGCCGTGCTGGAGGTAGGCGTGCAGGATGTCGGGGGTGTTGGTGAAGAGGTTGGGCCGCATGTAGGCCGCGGCCTCGCCGGACAGTTCGGTCAGGTACTCGGTCAGTTCCCGCTTGCTGTTGCGCCAGGTGAAGTAGGTGTAGGACTGCTGGAATCCGGCCTGGGCGAGGGCGTGCATCATCGCCGGGCGGGTGAAGGCCTCGGCCAGGAAGATCACGTCCGGGTCGGTGCGGTTGACCTCGGCGATGACGCGTTCCCAGAAGACGACCGGTTTGGTGTGGGGGTTGTCGACCCGGAAGATCCGTACGCCGTGGTCCGTCCAGTGCCGCAGGAGGCGGACGGTCTCGGTGACCAGGCCGTCCATGTCGGCGTCGAAGGCGATGGGGTAGATGTCCTGGTACTTCTTCGGCGGGTTCTCGGCGTGGGCGATGGAGCCGTCGGGGCGGTGGTGGAACCACTCGGGGTGCTTCTCCACCCAGGGGTGGTCGGGTGAGCACTGCAAGGCGAAGTCCAGTGCGACCTCCAGCCCGAGTCCGGCGGCTTCGGCCACGAAGAAGTCGAAGTCGTCCAGGGTGCCCAGGCGGGGGTGGACGCTGTCGTGGCCGCCTTCGGGCGAGCCGATCGCCCAGGGGACGCCGACGTCGTCGGGGCCGGCGGTGAGGGTGTTGTCGGGGCCTTTGCGGAAGGTGGTGCCGATGGGGTGGACGGGGGGCAGGTAGACGACGTCGAAGCCCATGTCCGCGATCGGTTTCAGCCGTCGGGCGGCGGTGCGGAACGTGCCGTGCGGTTCCTCGGGGGTGCCCTCGGAGCGGGGGAAGAACTCGTACCAGGAGCCGTACAGGGCGCGTTCGCGTTCCACCAGCAGCGGCATCGGGTCGGAGGCGGTCACCAG
>NZ_JOCB01000223.1 GCF_000718775.1 Streptomyces sp. NRRL S-31 | reverse complement strand
CGGTTGAGGATGCCTACCGGGCCGGTGGTCCGGACACGCCTGCCGCGCGTCGGGAACTGGACGCGCACCTGACCCGGATGTACGACGAGCTGCCGCGGCGGATCGACGAGTTGGCGGTGCGCGAGAGGCAGGTCGCGCCCGGGCTGGCCGCCTTCGACGACCTCACCGCACAGGTCAGGGGCATCGGCCGCGAGCTGTCCGATCCGGTGGTGGAGCGGGCCCGGGCGGACCTGGCCGAGCAGCTGCGCACCGCGCACGCGGAACTGCGCGGGCGGCTGGGGGAGGCGGACGCGGCCGGGTTCGAGACCGGCTGGCAGCAGTATGTGCGCGAGGCGACCGGGGAGCGCGCTGTCCTGGCGCGTCTTGAGTACACCCAGGTCCGTGAGGAGCGGATGGGGCAGGCCCGTGACCTGTTCCACCGGGCGGCGGACGCCTTCGAGGACAGTGTCGCCCAGGGCGCGCCGCTGGGTGAGGCCGGCCGGGAGCGGCTGGCCGCGGCCTTCGACAAGGACGTCGAGCGGGCCGTCGACGCGGACTGGTTCGGCCATCAGGGCCATCACGACTTCCGCCGCCCGCCCCGGCCGGAGGGCGCGGGTGCCCAGGACACCACGGGGCTCGCGGCCGGCGACGCGGTGCCGTCCCGGCCGTTTGAGGACAGCCTGGACGCCCTGCACGCCGACCTGCCCCGGCGCATGGTCCACGAGTTCGAACGCCAGACGGTCCTGGAACGGGCCGGCCAGGACTTCCACGCCCTGGCCGGGCACCCCGACAGCCCCGCCCACCACTACGACGTCGACGAACCCACCCTGGAGCGGCTCGGCGAGGAGTTCCGCGCAGACACCCTGCGTGTCCACGACCGGATCCAGACCGACGCCGACCCCGCCCTCCGCCCGGCCGGCGAAGAGGAACTCACCGCCTGGCTCCACCACGAGGCCCGCCACGAGAACGCCTTCCAGCAGGCGTTCACCACCGCGCGCACCACTCCCCTGCCCGCCCCCCGCGACCCCGGCGCCCGGGGCGGCGCTGCGGACGCCGGCAGCCCACGCCCCGCCACGCAGAGCAGTCCCACCGGGGACCCCCGTTCCGCCACCGGCCCGTCCGACACCCCCGCACCCGCCCTGCCCACCACCTCCGACC
>NZ_JOCB01000222.1 GCF_000718775.1 Streptomyces sp. NRRL S-31 | reverse complement strand
GCCGAGTTCGAGGTAGGTGGTGGTGCCGCCACGGTGGAGGGTGTGGATGGCGTCGGCGAAGCGGACGGCCTGGCGGGCGTGGTCGACCCAGTAGTCGGGAGTGAGGATCTCGGGGCCGGCGAGGGTGCCGGTGAGGGTCGAGACGAGGGGGATGGCGGGAGCGTGGAAGGCGAGGGTGCCCAGGACGGTGCGGAAGTCCTCGAGCATGGGGTCCATGAGGGGGGAGTGGAAGGCGTGGGAGACGGTGAGCCGCTTGGTGCGCAGCCCGGCGTCGGCCGCGCGTCGGGCGACGGCGGTGACGGCTTGTTCGGTGCCGGAGAGGACGACGCTGGTGGGGCCGTTGACGGCGGCGATGGTGACGTCGTCGGCGTCGAGGTACTGCTGGACGTCGGTTTCCGAGGTGTTGACGGCGAGCATGGCGCCGCCGGGCGGCAGGGCCTGCATGAGGCGTCCGCGTGCGGTGACGAGGGTGGCGGCGTCTTCGAGGGTGAGGATCCCGGCGATGTGGGCGGCGGAGATCTCGCCGACCGAGTGCCCGGCGAGGTGGTCGGGGCGTACGCCCCAGGATTCGAACAGCCGGTAGAGGGCGACCTCCACGGCGAACAGGGCCGGCTGCGCCCACTCCGTCCGGTCCAGACCGTCCCCGAAGGCCACCACCTCGGCGAGCGGACGGTCGAGATGCTTGTCGAGTTCGGCGCAGACGGTGTCGTAGGCGTCGGCGAACACGGGGAACGCGTCGTACAGTTCACTGCCCATCCCGGCGCGCTGCGCGCCCTGGCCCGTGAACAGCACCGCCAATTTCCCCACCGACCGTTCGCCCGTGACCACGCCCGCAGCCTGCTGCTCCGCGGCCAGGGCGGTCACCCCGGCGAGCAGTTCCTCGCGTCCCGACGCCACCACGACCGCGCGGTGCTCGAAAGCCGTACGGGTGGTGGTCAGCGCATGGCCGATGTCGACGGGATCGAGGCCGGGCTGTCCGCCGACCAGGTCCCGCAGCCGGGCTGCCTGCGCCGAGAGCGCCCGCGGAGTACGCGCGGACAGCACCCAGGGCAGCATCGCGGGCGTCTGTCGCGGGGCGGGGTCGGTGGTGTCGGCCTGCGGTTCGGGGGCTTCCTCGATGATGACGTGGGCGTTGGTGCCGGAGACGCCGAAGGAGGAGACGGCGGCGCGG
>NZ_JOCB01000221.1 GCF_000718775.1 Streptomyces sp. NRRL S-31 | reverse complement strand
TCCGGAGGCCGTCGGCCATCGACTGTCCGGTGTCGGCCATCCTGACCTGGACGGATCCACCCTTGACGGGCAGGCCCAGGGCCGCCAGCTCGTTCACGGCCCTGTCCAGCACGTTCCGCGTCTGCGCCTGCGCGCGGCTGCCCTGTCCCTGCCCCGCGCGCTGCGCACCGACCGCGTCGTAGTACTCCCCGAGCAGCCTCGCCAGCGTCGCCAGACCCGCGTCCCCGCCAGGCCGGTTCCCGGCACGGCCCGCACTCGCGCCCTCCCCGGCCGTCTCCGGCTGCCTGCCCTTGCCCGCCGCCGCCTTCTGCTTGCCCTTGCCCTTGCCCGCCTCGGCCGCCCCGGCCGCCGCGGACTCCTGCTGACGCACACGTTCCCGCTCCAGCATCGCCCGCGACGCCCGCATCGCCTCGTGGTTGAACACCACACCCGCATCCAGCGCACCCGCCGTGGCATCACCCCCGCCCCACACGTAGTCATTGCCCAGCCGCCTGGTCGCGATCCCCGTCACCAGCAGGTCCACCCGGCCGTCCGCACCCACCACGAACACGAACGACGCACCCCAACTGCCATACCGCAGATGAATGTGCACCCCCTGATGCAGCCCGTACCGGCCCTCCCGCGGCCGCAACTCACCCGACGCAGCCCTCCCCAACGCCGCGACATCGTCCTCGTCCAGGTACTCACCCAGACGCGACTCGGCGAACACCACCCGCCCACTGTGCGTCCACGTCGACGGATCATTGACCCGCACACCCGCCAGCCGCTCCGCGACCACCGCGGCCTCCTCCGCGGCCCTGCGCTCCCGCTCCTCCCACAGCCCCTGCCACACCGGCAACGACTCCGCACGCACCCGCTCGCGCTGGTCCCCCTCCAGCACCACCGCCACCTGATCCAGATGAGCCTGGAAATCCTCCTCGAAACTCCTGAACTCCCCACCACCCGACGCCAGGAAGTCACCGAAGGCATACTCGCGCCACCGCCCCGGATCAACCGCCACATTGTCCGCGATATCCGAATTCAGCAACAACGCCAGGAACTCCGGCCGCTCCCCCAGCCCCCGCAACACCTCCGCGTTCCCCGCGTCCAGCAGCAGATCCGCCGCCTCCCGCCGCGACACCAACGCCTCCGCCCACACCACCTCCGCACCCACCCTGCGCACGGCGGCACCGGCCCGGCCCCCACCACCCTTCACACCCGCCCTGCCGACGGCG
>NZ_JOCB01000220.1 GCF_000718775.1 Streptomyces sp. NRRL S-31 | reverse complement strand
GCCAGCGATCCTCGAAGAGGCCACCGTCACCATGCCGTTCGCGCAGCACGGCGTGCGCGGTGCGCAACTGCTCGGCGAGATCCGCCCGGGCCCGCTCCAGCACCACCGGATCGGGCAGCTCATGGCGGATACCCCTGCGTTCCACCAGGGTGTCGAACGCGCCCAGCTCCTGCCCGACCTGCCGCTCACGCACTCCGAGATCGCGGATCTGCCGCGGGAGTTCCTCGTGCATGCGGGCGATACGCGCCTCCAGCTCCTCGATCTGCCGGCGTGCGGCGGGGGTGTCCGGGCCCAGGGAGACGTGGTGGAGCTCGGCGACGGCCTGCCGGTGCACCGCCCGGAGCCGGTCACGCAACTGCTCCGGCGAAACCGGCACCCGCCCTTGCCGCACATCCTCCAGCGTCTCCTGCTGCCGGATGCGCCTCTCCTCACCGGTGAGGCTCCCGGGCCCGACGGGTGCTGCCCGCCCGGCGGGGGCCGGGTCGCCCCCGCTCACATACCGGCCACCGAACAGGTCCTGACGGCGGAAGTCGGCCACCGCCCGCTCGAACCGCTCCGAGAACGCCTGGTCACGAGCGACCTGCTCCCACATCCGCGGCAACGCGGCATCCGCCTCCGCCAGCACCCGCCGATGCTGCTCGGGCGTGACGTGGCCGGACCCGCCCTCCTGACCGGCCAGCTCCTCCAGCCGGGTGCGGACATGAGTGTGGTAGACCTCCAGCACCCGCTCGCGGGCCGTCTCACCCGTCGGCAGATACCTGCCGCCGAACACGTCCCGGCGCGTGAACTCCTCCCGCGCCGCCTCCAGCCGCCCGCCCGCCAGCCGCTCCGCCGCGACCAGCCGGTCGTGGTACGCCCCGTCCCGCTGCCGCTGGAACTCCTCCCACCGCGCCGACGGCCCCCACACCCCGCCCCGGCCACCCGCCACGGCGTCACCGCCCGACAGCACCGCCACAGCGGGGAAGGTTCCCCCGAAGTGCGCGTCCGGATGCACGCCCGCACCTCCGTCGGCGCCCCCGGACATGTCGGTATCCGCGTACGGAGACAGGCCGTCGAGGGCACCGACCGGCGCCGTGACGTCGGCACTCGTATACGGGAGCGGGCTGTCGAGGCGGCCGGTCGGCGCGGTGGTGGCCTGCGGGCGCTCGTCGGAGCCGGGACGGTAGTAGGAGGGCAGGCCGTCGGAGACCGTGCGGGGCGGGGTGAACCGCAGCTCCCCGGCCGGCCGCAGCAACGGATGA
>NZ_JOCB01000219.1 GCF_000718775.1 Streptomyces sp. NRRL S-31 | reverse complement strand
TGCTCCAACCGGAGCGGATCGGTGTCCACCTCTCCGAGGAGTTCCAGCTCCACCCCGAACAGTCCACCGACGCCATCGTGATCCACCACCCCGAAGCCACATACTTCAACGCACGGTAGTGGCAGCCAGCGAGACGTGTTCCGCGCACAGGAGAGGAGTTCCGTCTTGTCGACAGCGCCCGAGGGCCGTCGCACCCGCCCCGCCACGCGCCGGCTCCTGGTGGACGGCGAGCCGTCGTTCTCGTTCGAGTTCTTCCCGCCGAGGACCGACGCCGGGATGCGCGGACTGTGGCGGACGGTGCGCCGGATCGAGACGCTGTCCCCGACCTTCGTGTCCGTCACCTACGGTGCCGGCGGGTCGTCGCGGCAGCGCACCGTCGAGGTCACCAAGCGCATCGCCGCAGAGACCACGCTGCGCCCGGTCGCGCATCTGACGGCGGTCGGGCACTCCGTCGCCGAGCTGCGCCGGATCATCGGCCAGTACGCGGACGTCGGCATCCGGGACGTACTCGCGCTGCGCGGCGATCCGCCGGGCGATCCGGCCGGGCCCTGGGCCGCGCACCCCGAGGGCTTCACCCACGCACACGAACTGGTCTCCCTGGTGCGCGAGTTGGGGGACTTCAGCGTGGGGGTCGCCGCCTTCCCGGAGCGGCATCCGCGCTCGCCGGACTGGGAGAGCGACATCCGGCACTTCGTCGCCAAGTGCCGGGCCGGCGCGGACTACGCCATCACCCAGATGTTCTTCCACGTCGAGGACTACCTGCGGCTGCGGGACCGCGTGGCCGCCGCCGGGTGCGACACACCGATCATTCCGGAGATCATGCCCGCCACGGACGTCCGGCAGATCCGCCGGTTCGCCGAACTGTCCGACGCCGCCTTCCCGGAGGACCTGGCACACCGGCTCGAAGCGGCCCGGGAGGACCCGGTCACCTCCCACCGCATAGGCGTCGACTACGCGACGCGGATGGCGTGCCGACTCCTCACGGAGGGCGCTCCCGGCCTCCACTACATCACCCTCAACCAGTCCGACGCGGCCCTCGAGATCCACCGCGACGTCCTGGCGGAACGCGGCGCGACACCTGCCCTGCGGAGCTGACACGCGGTCCGCGCACCGCCGTTCCCGTATCCCACGGTCCGACACACCGGCCTCCGGCCGCCCGACACCGCACACGGAGTAGGACATGTCTTCGCAGAGCCCCGCCGACTTCACCGATTTCAAGGTCGCCGACCTGTCGCTGGCCGAGTTCGGCCGTAAGGAGATCACCCTCGCCGAGCATGAGATGCCCGGTCTGATGGCGATCCGCAAGGAGTAT
>NZ_JOCB01000218.1 GCF_000718775.1 Streptomyces sp. NRRL S-31 | reverse complement strand
CGCCGAACTCCGCACCCACCTCCAGCGACAGCTGCCCGACTACATGGTCCCGAGCAGCTACGTCACCCTCGACCGGCTCCCCCTCACACCCAACGGCAAAGTCGACACCAAAGCCCTCCCCGCACCCGACCACCACCGACCCCAACTCGAGACCGTCTACACCGCACCCCGGAACTCGACGGAGCAGGCCGTCGCCGCCGTGTGGTCCGACGTCCTCGGCGTCGACACCGTCGGCATCCACGACAACTTCTTCGAGATGGGCGGGCATTCGCTGCTCGCGACGCAGGTGACGTCCCGGCTGCGGCAGCGGCTCGGGGTGGACGTACCCGTACGTGCCCTCTTCACCTCGCCCACGCCGGCCACACTGGCCGGGGTCGTACGCGAGCTGGAGGCGGCCGACGAAGCGCCGCTGGTACCGGTCGACCGTGACGGCGGTCCGCTGCCGCTGTCGTTCGCGCAGCAGCGGCTGTGGTTCCTGGACCAGTTGACGCCGGGCAGCGCCGAATACCTCGTGCCGTTCGGGCTGCGGGTGCGGGGCACGCTCGACGCCGGCGCGCTGGGGGCGGCGTTCACCGGTCTGGTGACCCGGCACGAGGTGCTGCGCACCCGGTTCGTCACGGATGACTCGGGCCGTCCCGCGCAGAACGTGGACGCGCCCTGGTCGGTCACTCCGGTGGTGCACGACGTCCGGGCCGTTCCGGCGGCCGACAGGGAGCGGGCCGCGCTGGAGATCATGGCGGCCGAGGCAAGGAGGCCGTTCGAGCTGGACGGCGGGCGGCTGCTGCGCGTGGACGTGGTGCGCGTCGCGGACGACGACCAGTACGTGCTGATCACGCTGCACCACATCGTGTCGGACGGCTGGTCCTCAGGCATCCTGGCCCGCGAACTGCGCGAGCTGTACGCGGCCGCCGTCGCCGGGCGGGAGGCATCGCTGCCCGAACTCCCCCTCCAGTACGCCGACTTCGCATCCTGGCAGCGGGAGCAGCTCAGCGGGGAATTCCTGGAGGAGCAGCTGGCGTACTGGCGCGAGCGCCTCGCGGGTGTGACGCCGCTGGAGCTGCCCACCGATCACGGCCGGCCGGCCGAGCGGGAGGGCGCCGAGGGAGACACCGTGTACTTCTCGGTGCCGTCGGAGGTGGCCGAGGCGTTGCGGGCGACGGCGAGCGGGCAGGGTGCGAGCCTGTTCATGGCGCTGCTGTCGCTGTTCCAGATCGTCCTGGCCCGCTACTGCCGCCAGGACGACACGACCTCTCCGGCGACCCGGCGTTCACCGAGCTGCTGGCCCGGGTCAAGGACACCGCCCTCGGCGCCTACGACCACCAGGACCTCCCCTTCGAACGCCTCGTCGACGAGCTGGCCCCCGACCGCGACCTTTCCCGGAACCCGCTCTTCCAGACCCTGTTCGTCTTCCAGAACACCCCGGACGGCGACGCGTGGAGCCTGCCCGGTCTGGCGGTCGAGCAGATCGGGGTGGGCGGTCAGGACGCCAAGTTCGATCTCCAGCTGACCGCGGCCGAGTCGGACGGTGAGCTGCTGGCGGCCCTGGAGTACCGGACGGATCTGTTCGAGCGGGCGACGATCGAGCGGATGGCCGGCCACTTCACCACCCTGGCCGCCTCGGTGGCGGCCACACCTCGGGCCCGCCTGTCCAAGCTGAACATGCTGACGGAGCGGGAGCGGCGGGAGATCCTGGTCGACTGGAACGGCGTCACCGGC
>NZ_JOCB01000217.1 GCF_000718775.1 Streptomyces sp. NRRL S-31 | reverse complement strand
TTCAAGGTCGCCGACCTGTCGCTGGCCGAGTTCGGCCGTAAGGAGATCACCCTCGCCGAGCATGAGATGCCCGGTCTGATGGCGATCCGCAAGGAGTATGCCGAGGCGCAGCCGTTGGCGGGTGCCCGGGTGACCGGTTCGCTGCATATGACGGTGCAGACGGCGGTGCTGATCGAGACGCTGGTCGCGCTGGGTGCGCGGGTGCGGTGGGCGTCGTGCAACATCTTCTCCACGCAGGACCACGCCGCGGCGGCGATCGCGGTGGGTCCGGAGGGTACGCCCGAGGAGCCGCGGGGTGTGCCGGTGTTCGCCTGGAAGGGGGAGACGCTCCAGGAGTACTGGTGGTGCACGGAGCAGGCGCTGACCTGGCCGGACAGCCCGACTGGTGGTCCGAACATGATCCTGGACGACGGTGGTGACGCCACGCTCCTGGTGCACAGGGGTGTGGAGTACGAGAAGGCGGGTGAGGTGCCCGGGCTGGAGAGCGCCGAGTCCGACGAGCACCGGGTGATCCTGGAACTGCTGCACCGCACTCTGGCGGAGAACCCGCGGAAGTGGACGCAAGCGGCGTCGGAGATCCGTGGTGTGACGGAGGAGACGACCACGGGTGTGCACCGGCTGTACGAGATGCAGCGGGAGGGTTCGCTGCTCTTCCCGGCGATCAACGTCAACGACGCGGTCACGAAGTCGAAGTTCGACAACAAGTACGGTTGCCGGCACTCGCTGGTGGACGGGATCAACCGGGCGACGGACGTGCTGATCGGCGGCAAGACCGCGGTGGTGTGCGGGTACGGCGATGTGGGCAAGGGCTGCGCGGAGTCGCTGCGGGGCCAGGGTGCCCGGGTGATCGTGACGGAGATCGACCCGATCTGCGCGCTCCAGGCGGCGATGGACGGCTATCAGGTCACGACGCTGGAGGAGGTCGTGGAGACGGCGGACATCTTCGTCACCACGACGGGTAACAAGGACATCATCCTGGCCTCGGACATGGCGCGGATGAAGCACCAGGCGATCGTGGGCAACATCGGTCACTTCGACAACGAGATCGACATGGCCGGTCTGGCGGGGATTCCGGGCATCGTCAAGGACGAGGTCAAGCCGCAGGTGCACACCTGGACCTTCCCGGACGGCAAGAAGATCATCGTGCTGTCCGAGGGGCGTCTGCTGAACCTGGGCAACGCCACCGGTCACCCGTCGTTCGTGATGTCCAACTCCTTCGCGGACCAGACGCTGGCCCAGATCGAGCTGTTCACCAAGCCCGACGCGTACCCGACGGGTGTGTACGTGCTGCCCAAGCACCTCGACGAGAAGGTCGCCCGCCTCCACCTCGACGCCCTCGGCGTCAAGCTCACCACGCTCCGCCCGGAGCAGGCCGCGTACATCGGCGTCGACGTCGACGGCCCGTTCAAGCCGGACCACTACCGCTACTGA
>NZ_JOCB01000216.1 GCF_000718775.1 Streptomyces sp. NRRL S-31 | reverse complement strand
GGCACCACCACCTACCTCGAACTCGGCCCCGACGCCGCCCTCACCCCCATGACCGGCCAAACCCTCGACGACGACACCACCAGCCTCGTCACCCCCGCCTTGCGCCGGGGACGTCCCGAGGCCCAGGTGGCGGTGGAGGCGGCGGCCCGGTTGTACGCGGCGGGCCGCTCGGTGGACTGGCTCGCCTTCTACGAGGGGACGGGTGCCCGCCGGGTCGAGCTGCCGACGTACGCCTTCCAGCGCGAGCACTACTGGCTGGTCGGCAACGGCGGTCCGGGCGATGTGTCCGCCGCGGGCCTGGCCGGGGCCGGGCACCCGCTGCTGGGTGCGGTGCTGGGGCTGCCGGAGTCCGCCGGGCTGTGGTGCACCAGCCGGCTGTCGCTCGCCACCCATCCGTGGCTGGCCGACCACACCGTCTCGGGCGTGACCGTGGTCCCGGGCGCGGCGCTGGTCGAGATGGCGGTGCGCGCGGGTGACGAGACGGGCAGCGGGACCCTGGACGAGTTGGTCGTGGAGGCGCCGCTGGTGCTGCCGGAGCACGGTGCGGTGCAGGTGCGCATCGGCGTGGCCGACCCCGACGCGACGGGCCGCCGGCCGCTGACGATCCACTCCCGGCCGGAGTCGGCCGCCGTCGGCGATCCATGGGTGCGGCACGCCTCGGGTTTCCTGAGCGAGGCGGTCACGGCTCCCGGCGCCGCCTTCGCGCAGTGGCCGCCGGCCGGTGCGGAGCCGGTCGAGCTGGACGGGTTCTACGAGCGGTCCGCCGCGAGCGGGCTCGATTACGGCCCGGTGTTCCGTGCGCTGCGCAAGGTGTGGCGGCGGGGCGAGGAGGTGTTCGCCGAGGTCGCCGTCGCCGAGCAGGAGCAGGCCGCGGCCGAGCGGTACGGGCTGCACCCGGCGCTGCTGGACGCGGCTCTCCAGGCCAGCACGTTCTGTGCGCTGTCCGACGCCGATGACGGGGCCGGGGTGCGGCTGCCGTTCGCCTGGAACGGGGTGGCGCTGCACGCGACGGGCGCCACGGCGCTGCTGGTGCGCGCGGTGCCGAGCGGCTCCGGGGTCTCGCTGGAGCTGGCCGACCCCACGGGGGCGCCGTTGGCCACGGTCGGTTCGATGGTGACCCGCCCGGTCGCCGCCGAGCAGTTGGGCGGGACAGGGGCGGCGCGGGACGCGCTGTTCCGGGTGGACTGGATGCCGGTCGCCCTCAGCTCCACTCCCCGGCCCGCTGATTGGCGTGAGCTGGATGTCACGGCCGAGCCGGAGGGCAGCAGCGTGCCCGAGCAGGTCCGCACGCTCACCGGACGGGTCCTGGCCGCCGTACAGGAATTCGTGGAGGACGCGGAACCGGGCAGCGGTCCCCTCGTGGTCACCGCCCGCTCCGGCCACCCCGCCACCGCCGCCGTACGCGGCCTGCTGCGCACCGCCCAACTCGAACACCCCGACCGCATCGTCCTCGCCGAACTC
>NZ_JOCB01000215.1 GCF_000718775.1 Streptomyces sp. NRRL S-31 | reverse complement strand
GAGTTCGGCGAGGACGATGCGGTCGGGGTGTTCGAGTTGGGCGGTGCGCAGCAGGCCGCGTACGGCGGCGGTGGCGGGGTGGCCGGAGCGGGCGGTGACGACGAGGGGACCGGCGCCCGGTTCCGCGTCCTCCACGAATTCCTGTACGGCGGCCAGGACCCGTCCGGTGAGTGTGCGGATCTGCTCGGGCACGCTGCCCTCCGGCTCGGCCGTGACATCCAGCTCGCGCCAATCGGCGGGCCGGGGAGTGGAGTTGAGGGCGGCTGGTATCCAGTCCACCCGGAACAGCGCGTCCCGCGCCGCCCCTGTCCCGCCCAACTGCTCGGCGGCGACCTCGCGGTACACCAGGGAGGCGACGCTCGCGACCGGAGCGCCCGTCGGGTCGGCCGCGGTCACCGAGAACCCGTCCGCGCCGGCCGGTGCGATCCGCACCCGCAGGGCGCCCGCGCCCGTCGCGTGCAGCACCACCCCGTTCCAGGCGAACGGCAGCCGGGTGCGCTCGTCACCGGCCCGGGACGGGGCGAACGCCGCCGCGTGCAGCGCCGAGTCGAGCAGTCCGGGGTGCAGCCCGAAGGCCGCCGCCGGTGCCCGGTCCGCTTCGTCCAGCACGACCTCGGCGAACACCTCCTCGCCCCGCGTCCACACCTTGCGCAGCCCCTGGAACAGCGGGCCGAAGGCGAACCCCCCGGCGGCGAGCCGCTCGTAGAACCCGTCCACGGCCACCTGTTCGGCACCGGCGGGCGGCCAGGCGGTCAGCTGCCCGGCCGCCTCGCCCGGTGCCGCCGTCAGCGCGCCACCGGCGTGCCGGGTCCACGGTGTGTCGGCGGTCGCCGCGTCGGAGCGGGAGTAGACGCCGAGCGTACGGCGGCCCGTGGCATCCTCACCGGAGACCACCACCTGGACGTGCACACCGCCCTTGGCGGGCACCACCAGCGGCGCCTCCACGATCAGCTCCTCCAGGCACGGACTGCCCACCTCGTCGCCCGCGCGCACCGCCATCTCCACCAGCGCGGTGCCCGGCAGCAGCACGGTGCCCGCGATGGCGTGGTCGGCCAGCCACGGATGGGTGGTGAGCGACAGTCGGCCGGTGGCCAGCACCCCACCCGACTCCGGCAGCACCGACACGGCGCCCAGCAGCGGATGCCCCGCCGCCACCAGGCCCATCGAACCGGCGTCCCCGGCGGGCGCCGCGGGCTCCAGCCAGTAGCGCTCGCGCTGGAAGGCGTACGTCGGCAACTGCGCCGCGGTACCCGACTGTTCGGCGTCCAGCAACGCCGTGCGGTCCACGGGGACGCCCCGGGTGTGCAGGGTGGCGAGGGCCAGGGCGGCCGTCCGCACCTCGCTCTGGTTCCGGCGGAGGGCGGGGGTGACGAGGGTGGTGGTGGTGTCGTCGTCGAGGGTTTGGGCGGTCATGGGGGTGAGGGCGGCGTCGGGGCCGAGTTCGAGGTAGGTGGTGGTGCCGCCACGGTGGAGGGTGTGGATGGCGTCGGCGAAGCGGACGGCCT
>NZ_JOCB01000214.1 GCF_000718775.1 Streptomyces sp. NRRL S-31 | reverse complement strand
GTCACCGGGGGTGTCGCCTCCTCGCTCGGCAAGGGTCTGACCGCCTCCAGCCTGGGCATGCTGCTCAAGGCCCGCGGACTGCGTGTCGTGATGCAGAAGCTCGACCCGTACCTGAACGTCGACCCGGGCACGATGAACCCCTTCCAGCACGGTGAGGTGTTCGTCACCAACGACGGTGCCGAGACCGACCTGGACATCGGCCACTACGAGCGGTTCCTCGACCGGGACCTGGACGGTTCCGCCAACGTCACCACCGGCCAGGTCTACTCCACCGTGATCGCCAAGGAGCGCCGGGGCGAGTACCTGGGCGACACGGTGCAGGTCATCCCGCACATCACCAACGAGATCAAGCACCGCATCCGGCGGATGGCGACCGACGAGGTCGACGTCGTCATCACCGAGGTCGGCGGCACGGTCGGCGACATCGAGTCGCTGCCGTTCCTGGAGACCGTGCGCCAGGTCCGCCACGAGGTCGGCCGGGACAACGTCTTCGTCGTGCACATCTCGCTGCTGCCCTACATCGGCCCCTCCGGCGAGCTGAAGACCAAGCCCACCCAGCACTCGGTGGCCGCGCTGCGCAACATCGGCATCCAGCCCGACGCGATCGTGCTGCGCTGCGACCGCGAGGTCCCCACCGCGATCAAGCGGAAGATCTCGCTGATGTGCGACGTGGACGAGGCCGCCGTCGTGGCCTGCCCCGACGCCCGCTCGATCTACGACATCCCCAAGGTCGTGCACACCGAGGGCCTGGACGCCTACGTGGTCCGCAAGCTCGACCTGCCCTTCCGGGACGTGGACTGGACGACCTGGGACGACCTGCTCGACCGCGTCCACAACCCCGACCACGAGGTCACCCTGGCCCTGGTCGGCAAGTACATCGACCTGCCCGACGCCTATCTGTCGGTGACCGAGGCGCTGCGCGCCGGCGGCTTCGCCAACAAGGCCCGGGTGAAGATCAAGTGGGTCACCTCCGACGACTGCAAGACCCCGGCCGGCGCCAAGGCCCAGCTCGAAGGTGTCGACGGCGTCTGCATCCCCGGCGGCTTCGGCGACCGCGGCGTGCTCGGCAAGGTCGGCGCGATCCGCTACGCCCGCGAGAACAGAATCCCGCTGCTCGGGCTCTGCCTGGGTCTGCAGTGCATCGTGATCGAGGCCGCCCGCAACCTGGCCGGCATCCCGGACGCCAACTCCACCGAGTTCGACCCGGCCACCGCCCACCCGGTCATCTCCACGATGGCCGAGCAGCTCGACATCGTCGCCGGCGAGGGCGACATGGGCGGCACCATGCGGCTGGGCATGTACCCGGCCAAGCTCGCCGAGGGCTCCATCGTGCGCGAGGTCTACGACGGCAAGGAGTACGTCGAGGAACGCCACCGCCACCGCTACGAGGTCAACAACGCCTACCGCGCCGAGCTGGAGAAGAAGGCCGGGATCGTCTTCTCCGGCACCTCCCCGGACGGCAAGCTCGTGGAGTACGTCGAATACCCCCGCGACGTCCACCCCTACCTCGTCGCCACCCAGGCCCACCCCGAGCTGCGCTCGCGGCCGACCCGCGCCAACCCCCTCTTCGCCGGACTGGTGAAGGCCGCGGT
>NZ_JOCB01000213.1 GCF_000718775.1 Streptomyces sp. NRRL S-31 | reverse complement strand
AGACCGCGTGGGAGACGTTGGAGGATGCGGGGATCGATCCGACGTCGTTGCGGGGCAGCCGGACGGGCGTGTTCACCGGCATCTGGTCCTCCGGCTACGTCGGCAGCCCCGACCAGGCACCGCCCGACACCGAGGGCTACCTCGCCACCGGCGTCTCGCCGAGCATCACCTCGGGCCGGGTCTCCTACCTGCTGGGCCTCCAGGGCCAGGCCGTGTCCGTCGACTCCGCCTGCTCCTCGTCACTGATGGCGATCCACCTCGCCGCGCAGGCACTGCGCTCGGGAGAGTGCACACTCGCTCTGGCCGGCGGGGTGACCGTGAGCGTGACCCCCCTACAGTTCACGGAGTTCTCCCGCCAGCGTGCCCTGGCCCCCGACGGCCGGTGCAAGCCCTTCTCGTCGACGGCTGACGGCACGGCGTGGGGGGAGGGTGCGGGTCTGGTGCTGCTGGAACGCCTGTCGGACGCCCGTCGCAACGGCCACCGGGTGCTGGCGGTGGTGCGGGGTTCGGCGGTCAACCAGGACGGGGCGTCCAATGGGCTGACCGCGCCCAACGGCCTCTCCCAGGAACGCGTCATCCGCCAGGCGCTGGCGAACGCCGGGTTGGAGCCGTCCGAGGTGGACGCGGTGGAGGCACACGGCACGGGGACGACGCTCGGCGATCCCATCGAGGCGCGGGCGCTGCTGGCGACCTACGGCCAGGACCGCGTGGAGCCGTTGTGGCTGGGATCGGTGAAGTCCAATATCGGCCACACCCAGGCGGCGGCCGGTGTGGCGGGTGTGATCAAGATGGTCATGGCGATGCGGCACGCCGAACTGCCGCCGACCCTGCACGTCCAGGAGCCGACGCCGCATGTCGAGTGGGACACCGGTGACATCCGGCTGCTGACCGAGGCCCGGCCGTGGCCGGAGACGGGGCGTCCCCGCCGCGCGGGCATCTCGGCCTTCGGGGCCAGCGGCACCAACGCCCATGTCGTCATCGAACAGTTCCCGGAAGAAACCCCCGGACAATCCGCCGGGGACGACTCCGCGGAGCCCACCGTGTGGCTGCTGTCCGGCAAGACGGACGACGCCCTCCGCGCCCAGGCCCGACGGCTCGCGGACCACATCACCGCCCACCCCGGACTCCGGCCGTCCGCGATCGGCCGGGCCCTCGCCACCACCCGCACCCTGCACGCCCACCGGGCGGCCCTGGTGGGCAGCACCCGGACCGACCTCATGGCGGAACTGGCCGCCCTCGCCGACCGAGACCCCCGCGTCATCACGGGTGTGGCCGGTTCGCCGGGTCGGTCGGTGTTCGTGTTTCCGGGGCAGGGTGCGCAGTGGGTGGGTATGGGCGGGGAGTTGTACGCCTCGGAGCCGGTGTTCCGGGAGGTGATCGACGCGTGTGCTGTGGCGTTGGCGCCGTATACGGACTGGTCGTTGGTGGAGGTGCTGGTCGGCGGTGGCTCGCTGGAGCGGGTGGATGTGGTGCAGCCCGCTCTGTTCGCCATGATGATCGCGCTGGCGGAGTTGTGGCGTGTTCATGGTGTGGAGCCTGATTGCGTGGTCGGGCATTCGCAGGGGGAGATCGCGGCGGCGTATGTGGCGGGGGCGTTG
>NZ_JOCB01000212.1 GCF_000718775.1 Streptomyces sp. NRRL S-31 | reverse complement strand
CAGTCGCGGCGGGCGAAACCCACCAGCGAGAAACCCGGCGGCAGCAGACCCCGGTTGGCGAGGTCGTAGACCGCGGGCATCAGCTTCTTGCGCGACAGATCGCCCGTGACACCGAAGATGACCAGACCCGACGGCCCCGCGACGCGGGGCAGCCGCCGGTCGGCCGGGTCACGAAGCGGGTTGCTGGAACGGCTCATGAGACAGGACCTCCCGGCGCGGCGGCCGCGGTCCGGCCGGTGTGTGACGGGTGCCTGCCCCGGCAGGGCATGTGCACGGTATCTCCCTGGTGAATGGTCAGATCGGACAAGGGATCGTCAGTGCCTCGGCCGTACGGCCCGCGGCCCGGTGGGCCGCAGGCTCCGCAGCGGCTGTCGCACACATCGGTCCCGGGCTCAGGACTGGTAGTTCTCGACCACGGACTGCGATCGCACATGCGCCGCCTCGGGGTCCTGCCCGAACTCGGCCCGGGCCCGCCGCTGCCGCAGCAGGTCCCAGCACTGGTCGAGTTCCCGTTCCAGCTCGCCCAGCCGGCTGTGCTCGGCCGGGTCTCCCGCCCCGCGCTCCGTCAGGGAGTCGCGCAACTGTCGCTCCTCCTCGGCCATCTCGGTGATCCGGTGCAGGATCTCCTGGTTCTGCATGGCTCCTCCTTCTCGGTCGTTTCTCGTTGAGCCGGCACGGCGGTCGGCTGGTGATTACGGCGTAATCACCAGCCGTACGCCGCGCTGAGGCAGGTCCACCGGAGCGCTCTCCGGAGGGTCTCGGCGCCCGCCCCGCTCCCCCGGGCGGCCGGACCTCGTGAAGTCGTCCGCCGTGGCGCGGCGCCCGGAACAGGGGCGAGCCGGGGTCAGTGCCGTGCGCCGTGTGTGTCCTGGCGGAGCGAGGCGAGGGATCTGCGTGCCTCGCCGACCACGTTCTCCGCGGTGAAACCGAACTCGCGGAAGAGCAGGGCGCCGTCGGCGGAAGCACCGAAGTGTTCCAGGGAGACGACGCGTCCGGCGTCGCCCACGTAGCGGTGCCAGGTCAGGCCGATGCCGGCCTCGACGGCGACGCGGGCCCTCACGGCCGGCGGCAGCACCCGCTCGCGGTACTCGCGCGGCTGCTCCTCGAACCACTCCACCGATGGCATGGACACCACGCGGGTCGGCACCCCGTCGGCCTGGAGCTGCTCACGCGCCTCCACGGCCACGTGCACCTCGGAACCGGTGGCGATCAGGATCACCTGCGCCTGGCCGCCCTCGGCCTCGAACAGCACGTAGCCGCCCCTGGCCGCGTCCTCGTCCGACGGGTACACCGGCACCCCCTGACGCGTCAGCACCAGCCCGTGCGGAGCCGGGTGCGTGGCGTGCCTCTTCAGGATCTCGGCCCAGACGATCGCGGTCTCGTTGGCGTCCGCCGGGCGGACGACGTTCAGGCCCGGGATCGCGCGCAGCGAGGCCAGGTGCTCCACCGGCTGGTGGGTCGGACCGTCCTCGCCGAGGCCGATGGAATCATGCGTCCACACGTACGTCACCGGCAGCCGCATCAGCGCCGACATCCGGACGGCGTTGCGCATGTAGTCGGAGAACACCAGGAAGGTGCCGCCGTAGACGCGGGTGTTGCCGTGCAGCGTGATGCCGTTCATCTCCGCGGCCATCGAGAACTCGCGGATGCCGAAGTGCACCGTACGGCCGTACGGGTCGGCTCCCGGCAGCGGGTTGCCCACCGGCAGGAACGACCACTTCTTGTCGATGGTGGTGTTGTTCGAGCCCGCGAGGTCGGCGGAGCCGCCCCACAGCTCGGGGATCACCGCGCCGAGCGCCTGGAGCACCTTGCCGGACGC
>NZ_JOCB01000211.1 GCF_000718775.1 Streptomyces sp. NRRL S-31 | reverse complement strand
CTGCCGGACACCCGGCCCGGCGGCGGCCGTGGCGGCGGGGTCGCCGGCACGCGCGCGCGTACGGACCCGGGACTCGCCGCCGGCCTGCCCGCCGGCGCGGACACCGCGCCTTACACCCTGGTGACCGTCTTCGAACCGGTCGGCCCGCCCGCCGCCGACCGTGCCGGGCCCGGCGGCCTGCTCGCCGACGCGCTCCCGCTCGCCGCGCGCGGTGCCGCCGTGGTGCTGGTCGGCTGGGGACCGCCGGAGCGCTGCGCGACCTCCTCGGTGCTGCGGGTGGCCGTGAAGGCGCCCGGTCCGGTGCTCGGCGCGGACGGCCCGGGGGGCGCCCGGCGGGACGAACTGGAGCAGGTCGCCGCGGGGCTGGGGCTGGCGCCGGACGGGTCCGGCCGGGTCGCCTGCCCCTTCGGGTACGCCGGCCTCGGCAGCGCCGTGCGGGGGCTGCTGTCGACCGGCCTGTTCGACGCGGCGATCACGGCGACCGACGCCGGGCAGGTCGAGAAGGAGCTGACGGAGGCCCTGTATCCGTACCGGCGCCCGGACGGCACCGTGTGGATGCCGAACGTCTTCCGTTACCTGATCGCCCGGGTTCCCTGACCGCCCGGGTTCCCGCGTCGTCCGCGTTCCCTGACCGCCCGCGTTCCCTGACCGCCCGCGTCCCCTCGGCGTCGCCGTCCCGTCGCCCGCCTCCGCGCCGGGACGCGCCGCCGGGACGCGCCGTCAGTCCTCCGTGTCCTTGGTCAGGCGGGGGACGCCGGCGATGCGGTAGGCGTCCGCCTCCTCCAGCGTCTCGCGCGCCAGCAGGGCCTCGGCGAGCGCGTCCAGCCGGTCCCGGTTGTCGCGGAGCTTGCGGCACGCCTCCTCGTAGCACTCGTCCACGATCCGCCGCATCTCCGTGTCGATCACGTCGAGGGTCTGCGGGGCGGCGGCGAGACCGTACGCCTGCTGGGCGTCGTTCGGCAGCGCGGAGAGCCGCCCGACGCGCTCGCTCATGCCCCAGCGCGACACCATGCCGCGGGCGAGGTTGGTGACCTGCTCCAGATCGCTCTCGGAGCCGGTGGTGATCACGTCGTAGACGACGTGCTCGGCCGCCATGCCGCCCAGCGCGCCGATGATCCGGCCGCGCAGGTACTCCTCGGTGTACGCGTACTTGTCCGCGTCCGGGGTGGACAGGGTGACGCCGAGCGCCCGGCCGCGCGGCACGATGGTGATCTTGCGGACCGGGTCGGCGCCCGGCTGGAGCATGCCCAGCAGGGCGTGCCCGCTCTCGTGGTAGGCGGTGCGCCGGCGCTCCTCCTCCGGCATCACCAGCGGACGCTCGGCACCCAGCTGGACCTTCTCCAGCGCGTCGGACAGGTCGGACCGGGTCACCCTTCGCTGGTTCCGCTTGACCGCGAGCAGCGCGGCCTCGTTGGCCAGGTTCGCCAGGTCCGCGCCGGTCATGCCCGGTGTCGTACGGGCCACCTGCGCGAGATCGACGTCGTCGGCGAGCGGGATGTCCCGGGTGTGGATCTCCAGGATGGCCTCGCGTCCGCCGCGGTCCGGCGGCGAGACCTGAACCACCCGGTCGAAGCGGCCGGGACGGGTCAGGGCCGGGTCGAGGATGTCGGCGCGGTTGGTGGCCGCGATCACGATGACGCCCTCCGAGCCGGAGAAGCCGTCCATCTCGGTGAGGATCTGGTTGAGCGTCTGCTCTCGCTCGTCGTGCCCGCCCATCGACGCGCCGCCGCCCCGCGCGCGCCCGATGGTGTCGATCTCGTCGATGAAGATGATCGACGGCGCCACCTTGCGGGCCTCCGCGAACAGCTCCCGCACCCGGGAGGCGCCCACGCCGACGATCATCTCGATGAACTCGGACGCCGAGGCGGA
>NZ_JOCB01000210.1 GCF_000718775.1 Streptomyces sp. NRRL S-31 | reverse complement strand
ATCAGGACGACCGGGCGGCCGGTGCCGTGGTCCTCGTAGTACAGCTCGATGTCGGTGCTGTTCTCCTGGCCGACGGTGATGAACGGCATGGTGTTCCCTTCACGGTGCGATACGTCCCCGCCGGACCGGTGGACCGGGAGGGGCGGCCGCCGCGGGCGCGGCGCCGAGCGACGCACCCAGCTTCACCGCGGACGGTCGTCCGGGGATCCGTCTAACGACTTACGTCGTGCCGGATGCTGACTGAAATCCGGCGCCGTCGTCAGCGCCGGGGCGGCCGGTCGCACGGGAGGCACGCGCCGGGGCCCCGTCGTCCGGTCCCGGGGGGCCGGCCCGCCCCGCGCCCCCCGTGCCGGTGCCCGCCTCCGCCGCCTCCGGACCGCCGTAC
Organism: Streptomyces sp. NRRL S-31; assembly: GCF_000718775.1. GTDB lineage: Bacteria > Actinomycetota > Actinomycetes > Streptomycetales > Streptomycetaceae > Streptomyces. The sequence continues at coordinate 1,505 of NZ_JOCB01000210.1, read as the reverse complement.
CCCTCGGTCCGCTCCGGCGAGTGGCCACCGACCGGCGCATGCCCCCCGCGAGGGAGTACCCCCGGCACCCGCGCTCCCGGCGAGGGCACCCGGCGGCCCGGGGCCGGACCCTCACCCTCCTCGAACGGAAGCGCATCAGGCGGCCGCACGACCGGTCCGGGGCCGGCGGGAACGGCACCGGCGGCCGGGCACCCGTCCACCCCACCGGGCGGTGATTTGCGTGGCGCCGGCCCCACCGGGTGGTGATTCGCGTGGCGCCGGCCCCACCGGGTGGTGATTCGCGTGGCGCCGGCCGAGCCGGTCCGACAGCGCCCGGGACGAGGGCGGCCGGCGGTCCGGCGTGTGCGTCCGTGTCACGGCCGGTACCGCCCCGACGGGTGGCCGGGGCGCCGCTCGCGCGCCCCGCGGCGGCTCCGTGCCCGCCGCCTACACCGCCAGTTCGGTCAGCCGCTCGACCTGGATGCCGTCCACCGTCAGTGGTCCTGCCAGCTCCGCGAACCGTCGCAGGTGGTCACTGGCGGAGTGGGCGCGCAAGTGCTCCTCGCTCTGCCACACCTCGTGCATCACCAGCAGCCCCGGGTCGTCCAGACCCTGGTGCGGCACGTAGGTGAGGCAGCCGTCCTCCTGACGGGTGGCGGCCACGAGAGCGGGCAGCGCGTCCCGCAGTTCCCGCTCCTTGCCGGGAAGGGCCCGCATGCGTGCGACGAGGACGATGTGCTCGGTGTCCGGGTGGGTCATGGAATGCTCCGTGGTCGTCGTAGGTGGTCGTGGGTCGTGGATGGGCCGGGCGCGGCCGGATGACCGCGCGGCCCGCCGTGCGTCTGGCAAGAGACACGCGTGCAAAACACGTGTGACTGTATCCCGAGGGGTGCCGGCCGGGCCCCGGCACCACCGGGGCCCGATACCACCGGGCGCCCGGTGGTGGAGGGTGGCGGCGTTGATCCGGCCGAGGTCCTTCGTGGCGGTGGTGCTGACGATGCCCGCGTCCACCAGACGGGCGACCTGGGTCAGGATGTGCCGCTGCTGCTCCTGGGCGGGGGTCTGGAACAGGGAGCGGGTGAACTCGGCCGCCTCCGCTGTCGCGGAAAGAATCGCAGATCAGCAGGTCGGGTGACAGGCGCGGTTAAACGTCAAGCTCAGGGCGTGCCCGGTCGGCGCTCGCAGCCGGGAGTGTCGTCGGTGGTGAACCGGTGGTGTGGGTATTTACGTGTGTGTGGTGTGGTGTGGTGTGTGTCTGCCGCGAGGACGGGTGCGCTGGACTCGGAGACGGGCGGGTCGTGGTGCCAGGCGGGCCCGGACTGTGCTGTAGGAGGTGTGGGTGGGTAGTGGATCTGTCGCCTGGGTCGCCGTTGGGGAATCTGCTGAAGTTCCTGACCGGGATGGAGTGGCCTGATCTTGATGAGACCGCGATGCAGCGGCGTGTGGTGGTGCCGCATGTGGAGTTGCAGCGGGATCTGGTGGAGTTGCAGGGTCTGATCGCGCAGGTGTCGCATTCGGTCGAGGGT
>NZ_JOCB01000209.1 GCF_000718775.1 Streptomyces sp. NRRL S-31 | reverse complement strand
GGGGCCCGACCGGCCAGGCGCTCGCGCAGCCCGCCGGCGCGACGGCGGGCGTCGCGGACCGTGAGAGGCAGCGGGGACCAGCCGGCCAGCCGGCCCAGGGCCACCACCGGCGGGTATACCGGGGACACGGACATCACCTCGGCCGGGCTGCCCACCACCGGCGGCTCACCGGGCGCGGGCAGCAGTACGACCCGGTCGGCGTACTGGATCACCCGCTCCAGGCGGTGCTCGGCCATGAGGACCGTCGTCCCCAGGTCGTGCACCAGCCGTTGCAGCACGGCCAGCACCTCCTCGGCGGCGGCCGGGTCCAGGGCCGAGGTCGGCTCGTCCAGCACCAGGACCCGCGGGTGCGGGGTGAGCACCGAACCGATCGCGACCCGCTGCCGCTGCCCGCCGGAGAGGGCGGCGATCGGACGGTCGCGCAGCCCGGCGAGACCCAGCAGGTCGAGGGTCTCCTCCACCCGGCGCCGCATCACCTCGGGGGCGAGGCCCAGCGACTCCATGCCGTAGGCCAGCTCGTCCTCCACGGTGTCCGTCACGAAGTGCGCGAGCGGGTCCTGGCCCACCGTGCCGACCACGTCGGCCAGTTCACGCGGCTGGTGGTCGCGGGTGTCCCGGCCGGCCACCGTCACGCGCCCGCGCAGGGTGCCGCCGGTGAAGTGCGGGACCAGCCCGCTGACCGCGCCCAGCACGGTCGACTTGCCGACCCCGGACGGACCGGCGAGCAGCACCAGTTCGCCCTCCGGCACCTCGAAGCCGACCCCGGCGACCGTCGGTGCGGCGGCCCCCTCGTAGGTCACGCTGACGTCCTCGAAGCGGATCACGGGTGCTCCTCGGGCACGACGAAGGCGGGCAGCAGGGCGAGCAGGACGGCGGCGGCGGGCCAGAGCGGCAGCGCCGGGGCGACGAGGGGGACGACACCGGGGTGCAGCGCCTGCGGATCACGGACGGAGGCCAGCGTCAGCAGCCCGGCCACCGCGGCCCCCGAACCCGTGACCAGCCAGGCGCGCGTCTCCCACGGGTCCGGCCGGTACCGCGTCCGCAGCGAGCGCCGGCCGCCCAGCCGCAGTCCGGCGAGCGCGGCGACGACACCGGCGAGCAGCACGGGCAGCCCGTACACGCCCCCCACGGCCGTCAGCAGTCCGTACGTCCCCGCGCACACGCCGAGCAGCCCGCCCAGGGTGAGCGCGGCCGTGGTCCGGCGGACCCGGGCCGGCACCTCGGCGGTACGGCCGTAGCCACGGGCCTCCATGGCGGCGGCGAGCGCGACGGAACGCTCCAACGCGCCCTCCAGGACCGGCAGTCCGACCTGGAGCAGACCCCGCACGCCCCGGTCCGGACGTCCCCGCAGCCGTCGGGCGGCACGCAGCCGCTGCACGTCGGCGATCAGGTGCGGGGCGAAGGTGAGGGCGACGACCACGGCCACGCCCGTCTCGTACAGCGCGCCCGGCAGGGACTTGAGCAGGCGGGTGGGGCTGGCGAGGGCGTTCGCGGCGCCGACGCAGATGAGCAGGGTGGCGAGTTTCAGACCGTCGTAGGCGGCGAACAGAACCGCCTCCGCGGTCACCCTGCCGCCCAGCCGGATGCCCTGCGCCCAGTGCGGGAGCGGCACTTCGGGGAGGGCGAACAGGGTGTGGGTGCCGGGGATGGGCGAGCCGAGGACCACCGCGAAGAGGACGCGGACGAGGAGGACGGCGAGGGCGAGCCGGGCGAAGGCGGTGTAGGAGCGGGCCCAGGGGGCGGGGGAGCGGTGCGTGGCCACGACATAGGCGGAGGCGGCTATGAGCAGGGCGAGCAGCAGGGGATTGGTGGTCCGGGTGGCGGCGACCCCGAGCGATATCGCCCACAGCCACCAGGCACCGGGGTGCACGGTGGGGCGGCGCCGGGCGGGGGCGGGGCCGTCCGCCGGTGCCCGCCGCCCGGCGGGGAGGCGGGGGAC
>NZ_JOCB01000208.1 GCF_000718775.1 Streptomyces sp. NRRL S-31 | reverse complement strand
TGGGCGGTCGGCCGGGACAAGGCCTGCCCCGACACGGGCAAGCTCTCCGACTCGTGCAGCGGCACCGAACAGAGCGACTACCAGTTCCTGAAGACGTTCAACACCGTCAACACCGCGGCCGTCGGTGCGCCGCCGGTCGCCCGTCTGGTGACGTCCGGCAGCGGCTCGCCGACCCCGACGCCGACCGCGAGTGCCACGCCGGGCACCCCGGACGACTCGGCCACCGCCATCAGCACCGGGAAGCCCCAGGCGGCTCCCGCCGGCGGCATCGACCTGTCGATCTGGCAGCTCCAGGAACCGGTCGGCTCGCCCGGGTCCCCGAACACCGTGTCCGCCGCCAAACTCCAGAGCGGCCATGAGGACCCCTACTTCTCCACCGACAGCGACGGCTCCCTGGTCTTCTGGTCGCCCGAGAAGGGCGTCACCACGCCCAACTCCAAGTACCCGCGCTCGGAACTGCGTGAGAACGCCGAATGGTCGCTGGAGGGCACCCACCGGATGAGCGCGACCCTGCGCGTGCTGTCCGTGCCGTCCAGCGTCTGCGTGGGCCAGATCCACCTGGGGTCCGGCGGCTCGTCCACCAAGCCGCTGCTGGAGCTGTACTACCAGGCCAACGGCGACATCGTGTTGGGCACCGAGAACTCTCCCGAAGGCGGCCAGACCCGGCACACCGTGGGACACGTCGCGCTCGGCGAGGAGTGGAGCTACACCATCGGCGTCTCCGGCGGTGACACCATCGATCTGACGGTCGACGGGAAGACCACCCACTACCCGATCGCCGGCTCCTTCAAGTCCTACAAGCAGTACTTCAAGGCCGGGGCCTACAACCAGTCCGCCTCGGGCAGCAGCACGGAGGGGGCCAAGGTCGCGTTCTCCGCGCTGACCGTCTCCCACGGCTGATCCGCCGCTCCACGAAGGTCATTGCGGACCTTGCCGCTTCGCCCCGTCGACGTCAGGTCGGCGGGGCGAAGTGCTGCGCAGCGGCTGGTGCGTGTGTGAGCTCTCGGCGTGTCGGTGCGGTGGGCGTCGATACGGGCGAGGTTCAGGCTTCCCTTCGGCAGCGCAGCCCGCGCCGTCCGCACGGTCTCCGCCGCCCTCTCCGCTGGCCCCTCCGGCTCCATCGGCATCCACACCCACCCCACACGAAGACGTCGGCCTCCAAGACCTCGATCAGGTCCTGAAGGCCGACGTCACGCGGGGCCCGAATCAACCGGTGGCCGTCACCGGCGCCGAGCCCCGCCGCGTACCGCGTACCGGCGTCAGTACAGTTCGGTGCACTTCCCGTTCTGGAACAGGGGTCCCTCGACGACCGGGAGGTTGGGCCCGGGGTCCTGCACCGCGGTGGTCAGCCCGGTCACCTTGTCGGTGCAGTCCTGCACCGCTCCCTCGTTGTCGCCGCTGTCCCCGCCGACGTACATGTCGATCCAGGTGGTCGCACCCTTGGGAGCCGTGTCCAGGCTGTGGCAGGGGCCGTTCTGCGGGCTGCCGCCGTCACCGCAGGCGTCCTCCACGATGAAGTACCGGCGCACCTTCGGTATGTAGAACCGGGTGCCGGCGGGGTAGTCCAGCGTGTCCTTGCCGCCCGCCAGGCTGTGCCCGACCGCGAGCGTGATCGGGTCGGCGTAGGTCCCGGTGCCGCCGGCCCCCTTGTGCAGGATGGGGTCCGAGATCTGGGCGCTGCCCCGCGGGGTGTTGTCGAACCAGGTGTACCCCGTGGTGAACGCGTTGTTGATGGTCTTGCCGGCCTTGTCGGTGTCCGCGGAGGCCACGGCACCCGTGGTACCGCCGTGGCTGCCGCTCTCGGGATCGCCGGGGGTGGTGGCGGTGGTCGAGGGGGCCGGCTTACCGCTGCGCGTGGGCACCGGAACCATGCTCTGCGTGGGCTCCGGGCTCGCTGCGGGAGCCGTGGTGGCGACCGCGGCGAACGTCTTCAGGAACTGGTAGTCGCTCTGTTCGGTGCCGCTGCACGAGTCGGAGAGCTTGCCCGTGTCGGGGCAGGCCTTGTCCCGGCCGACCGCCCA
>NZ_JOCB01000207.1 GCF_000718775.1 Streptomyces sp. NRRL S-31 | reverse complement strand
CGCCAGGGGCGTCGCTCCCGGCGGGCCGCGGCCCGGTTCCGTGGGCGGGCCGGGTGCCGGTTCGGCCGGGCGGCCGGGCGGCCCGGTGCCGGGCGCCGCCCCCGTGCCGAACTCCAGCGCGAACCGCACGGGTTCCGGCTGGCCCGTGGTGCCGCCGCCGGACCTGAACCTGCCGCCGCGGCCGGCCCCGAAGGCGTCGCTCACCGACGTGGTGCCCAAGCGCACGCTGGTGGTCGTCGTCGCGGTGGTCGTGCTCGCGGTCCTCGGGACCGTGCTGGCCATCGCCCTGAGCGGCGACGACGGCGACGGCAAGGACAGCGGGGCCAAGGCCGCCATCGGCGCGAGCGCGTCCGCCGAGCGGGACGCGAAGAGCGGCGACACGGCGACCGGGGCGCGGACGGACGGCGCGGGCGTGGCGTCCACCGCCACCGGTGCCGCCTCGCACACCGCGCCGGAACCCGACACCGTCCGGTCCGCCGAGGCCACCGACGACACGGGCGCGTCCGCCTCCTCGGACGCCGGGGACGGCGGCAGCGCGCCGGCCGAGTCCACCCGCAAGGGCGGCCAGGGCTACTCCATCGGGCTGCCCGAGGGCTGGAAGTACCGGTCCGCCGGGACCGCCGGCGACCGCTACACCGGCCCCCGCGGGCAGAAGCTGCTCGTCGCCTGGACCGGCACGCCCAAGGGCGACCCGGTGGCGGACTGGAAGAACCAGGAGCGGTACATGGTGCGCGAGCAGTACCGCAAGGTCCGCATCGAGAAGGTGGGTTACCGCGGCTGGAACACCGCCGACTGGGAGTTCACCTACCGCGAGGACGGCACCCGCTACCGCACCATCGACCGGGGCTTCGTGGTGAACGGCCACCTCGGTTACGCGCTGATGTACACCGCGAAGGACGCCGACTGGCACGGCGACCTGCGCGAGGACACCTGGAAGACGTTGACGAAAACCTTCGAACCCAAGTCGTGACCCCCGCGCGCCCGTTTGGTACGTGAGAATCCGTCATCCTCTCCGTGCGGGTTGCCTCCGGCACGTATCGTGAAGGGTCGCGGACCGTACGCAGCCGCATGCGTGTGCGACACGGGTCGTGGTACGAGCGGAAGTGACCAACCGGGCGGCCGGGGGAGGAAAAGTGGACGACTACGCGGGCCGGGTGCTCGCCGACCGCTACCGCCTGCCACTGCCGCCGGCCGACGCCTACGAACTCACCGAGACCCGCGCCTTCGACACCTACAGCGGTCAGGAAGTGCTCATCCGGCAGGTGCCGCTGCCGGAGGTCGTCGAGGCGGAGGTGCTCGACGCGGAGGGACTGCCCGAGGGGTTCACCGCGCGTGCGCGCCCGTCCCGCCGGGCCCCGGAGAGCAGGGCCGCCACCCGGCGTCCCGCCGACCCGGCGGTGCGGCGCGCCGTCGAGGCCGCGCAGGCGGCGGCCGGCATCCCCGACCACCCCCGTCTGGACCAGGTCTTCGACGTGTTCGCCGAGGGCGGGTCCCTGTGGATCGTCAGCGAGCTGGTGCCCGCGCGTCCGCTGGCCGCCCTGGTCACCGAGAACCCGTTGACGCCGTACCGGGCGGCCGAGGTCGCCTCCGACGTGCTCATGGCGCTCCGGGTGCTGCACGCCCACGGCTGGGTCCACCGCAACATCACCCTGCGCACGGTCCTGGTCTGCGACGACGGCCGGGTGATGCTGACCGGCCTGGCGGCCGGCGCGGCGGAGGAGGCGCTCTGCGGGTACGACCCGGTGCCGGCGCCCGACGGCCCGGACGGGGGCGCTGAGCCGCTGCCCGGTGCCGTGCCGGGCCCCGCAAGCGGTCCGACGGGAACGGCCCTGCCCGGCGGCCCGGCCGGACAGGCGGCGGGAACGATGCGAACGGGTGCGGGCGGAGGTGTTCCACCGGGCCGCGGTGCCGGCGCGGGCGGCGGGGCTCCGGCCGGTTCCGGCGGCCCGGCGGACGTCGATCCCGAGGCCGCGCGGCGGGCCGCCATCCAGGCGCGGGCGGCCGGAGGGCTGCCGGCACCGGGCGCGGACGAGGCGTCCGGCCCGGCGGGCCCGCCCGTCCCGGAAACCGGCTCGGACATCAGGGC
>NZ_JOCB01000206.1 GCF_000718775.1 Streptomyces sp. NRRL S-31 | reverse complement strand
GGTCGTCTGCACGTGGCCGAGGCAGCCGCCGCCAAGCCGCTGCTGGCCCACCTGATGCACCGGCACCCCACGCTGCTGGAGGTGCTGACCGACGCGCACATCATGCTCCAGCGCATGGCCGCCCTGCCCGACGCGACTCTCGACGTGTACCGCCTGCGGCCGGCGGCCGTCGAAGGTCTGCTGATCGAACAGGGCGGGCGGCGTCCGCTCGTCGAGGCGCTCGACGGACGTCGCCTCACAGTCCCGGCCCTGCTCGAGTTGCCCGAACTGACCATCGTTCTGCGCAACCACGTGCCACTGATCATGTCCGTGGCGGGCGTGAGTCCGGCGGGGGCCTCCTTGCTGAACAACAGCCGGCTCGCCGACGCACTGGTGACCACGTACGAGACGAAGGGTGAGGCGTACACCAGAACCTTCGGCACGGAGTGGGCCCTGAGCCAGGCGCTCGGCGACCTCTTCGAATTCGACCATGCGGAGTTGCTCGGCAACCTCGGCCTGCGGCGCAAGCTGCAGCAGCACGCGGATCTGGCGCACCTGCTGGTGAATGCGCCCGGGCTGCTGGCGGCGGCGATGAAGGACCTCGAGGTGATCGACCTTCTGGCGCTGGGTGAGCCGGGGTTCATCGACGTGCTGGAGGACGTTCCCGCCTTCGCCGGCCGGCTGGCGGGCCGGATGGAGTGGTTGAGGGCGGCGGCGGAGAACCATGCCGTGGCGCAGGTTCTGTCTCTCGTGCCGGGTCACTTCGACGCGGTCGGCGATGAGGAGCTGGAGCAGGCGCTCAGGGAGGCGGAGGCTCCCTTGCTGCCCGAAAGGGAACAGGCGGTGCCTTCCGGCTCGCCGCTGGAGCGGGCCAGGGCGGCCAACCCGGGTCTCGCCGCGCTCCTGGCGCGCGAGCCTCACCTGACCGGCGTGCTGGAGAGCGACCCGCGGCTGACGGAAACCCTGGCGAACCATCCCACTCTGCTGGTCCGGCCTCACCACTTCCGGCGGTTGCTGGCCGACCCGGTGGAAGACCTGCGGTCGCAGGTGCGTGAAGGGTCGCCGCTACTGGCCCCCTATCTGCTGAGGGCCGCACTGCGTCACAGGCTCGTGCGCCTGTGGCTGACGGGCGAGGGACCGCTCGCCGAACTGCCCGCGAGCGACCTGCGCCGACAGACCGCCGTGGACATCGACAAGAACCCCGTCGTGGGCCAGATGCTCTTCGAGAACCCCACCTACGGTCAGCTGCTCTACCTGGCTCCGGAGCTGATCCGCATTGAGGTCCTGACCAGGATCTGGGACGAGCGCCCCACCGACGAGGTGGCCCAGCAACTCATGGGGCGACCCGGCTTCGGCCTGGCCGCCGCTGGCATGGAGGACATGTCGGTCTTCCTCGAAGTGGTGCTGCGCGACGAGACCGCACTGTTGCGCGTCGCCGGCGAGACGTCGAACATGCTGACCGCTCTGGCCGACGAGTCGATAGCGAACCTGCTGCCGCACCCGGGACTGGTGAGGGAGCTCGCTGCCAGGTCACCGGTGGACATCTCCTACGATCACTGGCGGGCTTTGTTCGACAACGAGGCGTTGCTCAAGGCGCTGAGCGAGGATCTCAGCCTCCTCGGTCTGCTGGCGTCGGCGCCGGCGGTGTTCGCCGAGGCGATCGCGCGTCCCGGCTTGGTGGAAGCGCTGGGGAAACCGGCGTTCCGTGATGCCGTCGCCGAGGCGAGGAGGCGGCGCAGGGACAAGAAGAAGAACTGGGCCACGGGACTGATGGACGCCGTGGTCAACGAGGAGCTCACCGGTCCTCCCGAGCTGTCTCCCGAAGGCGTACCGCTGACGCCGCAGGCCCTGGCTCTCGCCGGGCTGTGGCACCTGGATCCGGACACGGACCGGGACAAGTTCCTGCTGGCCGCGGAGGGTTCGCAGGAACTGCTCCAGGAGCAGCTGGCCGTCGACGAGGCGGTCCGCCCGAACGCGAAGTTGTTCGAGGCGGCCAGGAAGAGCAAGGCGCTGGGTGCGGCCCTGCACTCCGACGGCGATCTGCTTCCCCTGCTCACCGAGCGCCCGGCGCTGCTGCCGGCCCTTCTGGACCGCTCCTCCGGCCTCCTGCGCGCGGTCATCAGCGTTCCGCGGCTCACCGGTGCGCTGCGCACCAACGACTCGCTCTATCGATTGGTGCTCAACGGCACGGACGTGGGCCGGCTGATGAGCACCCGTCCCGATTGGGCGGACGCGCTCGTCGCCAACCGTGAACTGGCGCGGTTCTTCGACCTGTCTCCGCAATTGTGGGCGAGCGTCATGTCGAACGGTGCGGTGTGGTACGTCGTGGCGTCCAGCGAGTTGTTGGCGCGTGCGTTCGCCGACAACGCTCCGGTGGCCGAGGAGTTGGCGGCTGTTGATGCGGGGCCGTTGCTGACGGTTCTGAATCAGTT
>NZ_JOCB01000205.1 GCF_000718775.1 Streptomyces sp. NRRL S-31 | reverse complement strand
GGTCGTCTGCACGTGGCCGAGGCAGCCGCCGCCAAGCCGCTGCTGGCCCACCTGATGCACCGGCACCCCACGCTGCTGGAGGTGCTGACCGACGCGCACCAGATGTTGCAGCTCATGAGCGCCCAGTCCGACTGGGCTCTTACCTCGTACCACAACATGCCGGCGGCCGTGGAGGGTCTGCTGATCGAACAGGACGGGCGGCGTCCCCTGGTCGAGGCGCTCGACGGCAGACACCGTTCCGTCGAATACCTGCTCGTCAGCCCCGGTATCACCGTGGCCCTCGACAATCGGGTGGCACTGATCAAGTCCGTGGCGGTTCGGGGCCCGGCGGCGGTGGCCGTCATGGCGAATCCCCGGCTGGCCAAGGCCCTGGTGGAGACGCACAAGTCCCATGGCGACGCGCACATCAGGACTTTCGGGACGGAGTGGGCCCTGAGTGCGGCTCTGTACGAGCCGCGCGACTTCGACTACGCGGGGCTGCTGGGCAACCTCGACTTCCGGCGCAGGTTGCAGCAGCATGCCGATCAGGCCGTTCTGCTGGTCAATGCGCCCAAGCTGCTGGCGGCGGCGATGGACAACCCGGACGTCACCGACGTCCTGGCGAGGAGCGGGGCGCTGTTCAAGGACGTCCTGGAGGACGTTCCCGCCTTCGCCGACCGGCTGGCCGGCCGGATGGAGTGGCTGAGGGCGGCGGCGGAGAACCGTGCCGTCGCGGAGGTGCTGTCTCTCGAGCCCGGTCACTTCGACACGGTCGGTGACGAGGAGCTGGAGCAGGCGCTGCGCCGGGCGGAGGTTCCCGTGCTGCCCGGGCCGGGGCAGGCGGTGGTGTTCGCGCAGGTGCCGTCCGGCTCGCCGCTGGAGCGGGCCATGGCGGCCAACCCGGGTCTCGCCGCGCTCCTGGCGCGCGAGCCTCACCTGACCGGCGTGCTGGAGAGCGACCCGGAGCTGGCGGACACGCTGTCCCGCTACCCGAACCTCTTGTCCTGGCCCCACCACTTCCGGCGGTTGCTGACCGACCGCGGTAAAGGCCTGCGGCCGGGGGTACGCGACGGATCGCCGCTGCTGGCACCACTCATGCTGGCGGGCGCATTGCGCCACAGGGACCTCCGGGAATGGCTCGCGGGCATCGCGCCGGAACAGCTCGTCACCCTGCCCGCCGGCGATCCGCGCCGGAAGGCTGCCAGGGACGCGGCGGCCGACCACGACGTGGCGCAGATGCTGTTCCAGACGCCCACCCACAGCCAGCTGCTGCGGCTGTTCGACCCGACTTTCGCTGACATCTCTGCCAAGATCTTCCGTCAGCGCCCCTTCGATGAACGGGCCCTGCAGAACGTGTGGCGATCGGGTTACGTACTGGCGGTCGCGGAGGCAGCCGACCTGTCGGTCTTCCTCGAAGTGGTGCTGCGCGACGAAGCCGCGCTGTTGCGCCTGGCGGGCGACCAGGCGGACATGCTCCACCAGCTGGGCAACGAGGCGGTGGGGAATCTGCTGCAGTACCCGGGTCTGGTCAAGGAACTCGCGGCCAGACCGCCGGTGGACATCTCCTACCAGCACTGGCGGATGCTGTTCGAGAACAAGCCGTTGCTCGAGCTGCTGAGCGGGGATCTCAGCCTCCTGAACCTGCTGGCGTCGGCGCCGGCGGTGTTCGCCGAGGCGATCGCGCGTCCCGGCTTCGTGGAAGCGCTGGGGAAACCGGCGTTCCGTGATGCCGTCGCCGAGGCGAGGAGGCGGCGCAGGGAGAAGAAGAAGAACTGGGCCACGGGACTGATGGACGCCGTGGCCGACGAGAGTCTCACAGGAGAGCCGCGACTGTTCGCCGAGGGCATTCCTGTATGGCCGCTCACCCTCGGCTTGGCCGATCTGTGGCATCTGCATCCGGACACGGATCCGGACAGGTTCCGGCAGGCCGCGACATCGCCGGAGTGGCTTGAGCACATCCTGGCTGTCGACAAAGTGGTTCGTGCGGACAAGCAGCTGTTCGAGGCGGCCAGGAAGAGCAAGGCGCTCGGTGCGGCCCTGTACAACAACAGCGATCTGGTTTACCTGCTCACCGAGCGCCCGGCGCTGCTGCCGCTCCTTCTGGACCGCTCCTCCGGCCTCCTGAAGCTGATCTACGACGTTCCGGGGCTCACCGGTGCGCTGCGCACCAACGACTCCTTCTACCGGTTGCTGCTCGACAGCGGGAGCGTCACCCAGAAGCTGGTCGCCCAACCCGTGTGGGCGGCGGAGTTCATCGCCAACCGTGAGCTTCCCCGGCTCCACGGGCACGTCAAGGAGTGGATGACCGTACAGTCGAGCCCGACCTTGCGGCCGGTGGTCAGGCTCAGCGAGTTGTTGGCGCGTGCGTTCGCCGACAACGCTCCGGTGGCCGAGGAGTTGGCGGCTGTTGATGCGGGGCCGTTGCTGACGGTTCTGAATCAGTT
>NZ_JOCB01000204.1 GCF_000718775.1 Streptomyces sp. NRRL S-31 | reverse complement strand
GGCCACAAAGCCCCCCAGCGTCCCCGTACCACCGGTGATCAGCACCGTACCGGCCGCATCGAGATCCGCGGGAACAGTGAGGACGATCTTCCCGATGTGAGCGGCCTGGCTCATGAACCTGAAGGCGTCCCGCGCGCGGCGGACGTCCCAGGTGGTGAGCGGTGGCAGGCGCAGCTCGCCTGCGCTGAGCAGCCGGACGGCCTCGGCCAGGATCTCCCCCAGCCGCTCCGGTCCAGCGTCGGCCAGGTCGAAGGCCAGCACGTCGGGCCGGATGTCTGCCTTGCCCATCTCCACGAACCGCCCGCCGGGCGCGAGCAGCCGCAGGGAGGCGTCCAGGAATTCACCGGACAGCGAGTTCAGCACCACGTCGAAGGGGCCGAACCGGTCGGCGAACTCCAGGGTCCGGGACGAGGCGATGTGGTCCTCGTCCAGCCCCAGGGCGCGCAGTGCGTCCCACTTGGCCGGGCCGGCGGTCGCGTGGACGTCCGCGCCCCACAGCCGCGCGAGCTGGACCGCCGCCATGCCTACGCCGCCGGCCCCGGCGTGGATCAGCACCCGGTCGCCGGCCTTCAGCCCGCCCAGGTCGCGCAGGCCGTACCACGCCGTCATGAACGCGATCGGCACAGTGGCGGCCTGGGTGAACGTCCACTCGTCGGGGACGCGTACCAGCACCCTGTGGTCGGCGACGGCCACCCGGCCGAACGCGCCGGGCAGCAGCCCTGCGACCCGGTCGCCCGGCCGCAGCCCGGTGACCTCGGCGCCGACCTCGGTGACGACGCCCGCGCCCTCGCTGCCGAGCAGCGCCGGGTCCGGGTAGACACCGAGGGCGATCAGCACGTCCCGGAAGTTCAGGCCGGCCGCCCGGACGGCGACGCGCACCTCGCCGGGCCCGAGCGGGGCCTGCTCGTACGGCAGGAAGGCGAGGTCGTCCAGGCTGCCCGTGCCCGCCTGCGTCAGCCGTCCGTCGAACGCCTCCGGTGCGGAGCGCACGAGTCGGGGCACGTAGACGGCACCCCGGCGCACCGCCACCTGGTCCTCGTCGCCGACCGACAGGCCCTCGGGCAGCTCGTCGGCGTCCACGAGCACGAACCGGCCGGGGTGCTCGGACTGCGCGGACCGGACCAGGCCCCATACGGCCGAGGCTTCCGGGTCGCTCACCCCGTCACCGGGAACGACGGCGACCGCGCCCCGCGTGCGCACCACGAGCCGGTCGCCGGGCCCGGCCAGGAAGTCCTGGACGGCCGCCAGCGCCTCGGCGACCGAGCCGGGCGAGACGACGGCGTCGCCGAGCGCGCCTTCGCCGGGGGTCAGCGGAATCCAGTCGAGGGCGTACAGCGGGCCGCGTTCAGCCATCGGTCGGGTGGTCAGCGCCTCGATGGTCGCCACGGGCTCGCCGGACCGGTCCGCCAGGTGGACGGCGTACGTGCCGGGGCGCACCTCCGCCAGCCGCACGCGCGCGGAGGTCACGCCGGTGCGGTGGACCGCGATCCCGCCCAGCGAGAACGGCAGCCGCACGTCGCCTTCCGTGCCGGCCAGCAGCGCCAGCGGTTGCAGGGCGGCGTCCAGCAGGGCCGGATGAACGGAGAACCGGGCCGCGTCCACCACGGTGACCTCGGCGAACACCTCACCGCCGCGGCGCCACACCGCCTGCACGGCCTGGAAGGCCGGCCCGTACTCGTAGCCCGCCGCGGCGAGCGTGTCGTAGAGCCCGGTGACCGGTTCCGCGCCGGCCGGCGGCCATTGCGTCAGCTCCTGTCCGACCACGGATTTCCCGCTCACCGTGCCGGTGGCGTGCCGCACCCAACCGTCCGTACGGGACCGGACGTCGACCGTACGGCGGCCGGTCCCGTCCGGCTCGCCCACGACGACCTGCACGTCCACCGCGGCGTCCGCGGGCAACACCAGCGGCGCCTCCAAGACCAGTTCCTCCACCGCCGCCCCGGCCGCGTGCACCACCAGTTCCACGAACGCCGTCGCGGGCAGCAGCACCATCCCCCGTACGGAGTGGTCCGCGAGCCAGGGGTGGGTGGCCAGGGAGAGCCGGCCCGTCAGGACCCGCTGCTCGCCCACCTCGACAGCGGCGCCGAGCAGCGGGTGGTCGACCGAGTCGAGTCCGGCCGCGGACACGTCTCCCGCGCCTCCGGCGAGCCAGAACCGCGTCCGCTGGAAGGGGTAGGTGGGCAGCGTCACCGGCTCCCCTTCAGGGAACTGCCACCGCACCGGCACACCCGCGACGAACAGCCGCGCCGCGGCGGCCAGGAACTCGGCCGGGGTGCCGTGGTCACGGCGCAGTGTCCCGGTCACCACACCCGCCTCGTGCTCCTCCAGCGCGGGCGTGAGCACCGGGTGCGGGCTGATCTCGACGAAGACGGGGTCGCCACCCGAGGCGAGCAGCGCACGCGTGGTCTGGTCGAACAGCACGGGTTCGCGGAGGTTGCGGTACCAGTAATCGGCGTCGAGGGCGGAGGTGTCGACCGGCTCGCCGGTGACCGTGGAGTAG
>NZ_JOCB01000203.1 GCF_000718775.1 Streptomyces sp. NRRL S-31 | reverse complement strand
CCGGCAACCGGCACCCCATACCCACGATCACCACCGGATCAGCCCCACCACCCACCGACACCGAAGACACCGACGACACCACCGACACCACACCCCCGCCGAGGATCTCGCTCAGCAGGTGCTCGGCGAGTTGCCGCGGGGTGGGGTGGTCGAAGGTGACGGTGGCGGGCAGGCGCAGGCCGGTGGCGGTGTTGAGCCGGTTGCGCAGTTCGACGGAGGTCAGGGAATCGAAGCCGAGGTCCTTGAACGGCTGCCGGTCCGGTACGGCCCCCGGTTCGCGGTGACCGAGCACGGCGGCGGTGTCGGCGGTGACCAGGTCGAGCGCGGCTCGCAGCCGCTCGGCCTCCGGCAGTGACCGCAGGCGGTCGGCGATCGCGCCGTGTCGCGCCGGGCGGCGGGCCGCCTTGCGGGAGACGAGACCCTTGAGGGCCGCCGGGACCGCCGGGGCGCCCGCCAGCACGGACAGGTCGAGGCGTACCGGCGCCAGCGCGGCCCGGTCCGTGGCCAGGGCCGCGTCGAACAGCGACAGGGCGTGGTCGGTGGCCAGCGGCACGACCCCGGATCGCATCAGCCGGTCCTGGTCGGCACCGGTCAGGTGCCCGGTCATGCCGCTCGGCTCGGCCCAGTAGCCCCAGGCCAGCGAGGTCGCCGGCAGTCCGAGGGCGCGCCGGTGCACGGCGAGGGCGTCGAGGAAGGTGTTGGCCGCGGCGTAGTTGGCCTGCCCGGGGCTGCCGAGCGTCCCAGCCGCCGAGGAGAAGAGGACGAACGCCGTCAGGTCCCGTCCCCGGGGGCCACAAAGCCCCCCAGCGTCCCCGTACCACCGGTGATCAGCACCGTACCGGCCGCATCGAGATCCGCGGGAACAGTGAGGACGATCTTCCCGATGTGCGCGGCCTGGCCCATGAACCGGAACACGTCGACCGCGTCCCGGACCCCGCGTACGTCGATCGGCAGCGGTGTGAACTCGCCGTCGGTGAAGGCCCGTACGACGGCGTCCAGGATCTCGCCGAGCCGTTCCGGCCCCGCGTCGGCGATGTCGAACGCCCGGTAGACGATGTCGGGATGGTCGGCGGCGTCGCGGATGTCGGTCTTGCCCATCTCCACGAACCGGCCGCCGGGCCCGAGCAGCCGCAGGGAGGCGTCGACGAACTCACCGGACAGCGAGTCCAGGACCACGTCCATGCGCGGGAACTTCTGCTCGAACTCCAGGCTGCGCGACGAGGCGATGTGGTCCTCGTCCAGCCCCAGGGCGTGCAGGACGTGCCATTTGGCCGGGCCTGCGGTGGCGAACACCTCCGCCCCGAGCCGCCGGGCCAGTTGGATCGCCGCCATGCCGACGCCGCCGGTGCCGGCGTGGATCAGGACCCGGTCGCCGGCCTTCAGTCCGCCCAGGTCGCGCAGGCCGTACCAGGCGGTGAGGAACACCACGGGCACGGACGCGGCCCTGGCGAACGACCAGTCGTCGGGCATCCGGACCAGCAGCCGCTGGTCGGCGACGGTGACCGGGCCGAAGGCGCCGGGGACCAGGCCCATGACGCGGTCGCCGGGCCGGAACCGGGTGTCCGGGCCGGTTTCGAGGACGACGCCCGCGCCCTCGCCGCCCATCAGGGCCTCGCCGGGGTAGACGCCGAGGGCGATCAGCACGTCCCGGAAGTTCAGGCCGGCCGCCCGCATGGCGATCCGGACCTGACCGGGCCCCAGCGGCTCCATGAGTTCCGGGCGGGGCACCAGCGCCAGGTCGTCGATGCTGCCGGTGCCCGTGTCCTCCAGCCGCCAGCTCCCGTCCGGCGGGGTGAGGCTCGCGCCTACGCGGACCAGGCGGGGGACGCGCAGCGCCCCTCGGCGTACCGCCAGTTCCGGCTCGTCCGTGCCGGCGATCAGCGCGGGGTCCCAGGTCGCGTCGGCGTCGACCAGGACGAACCGGTCGGGATGCTCGGCCCGCGCACCGCGGACCAGGCCCCAGACCATCGAGTGGTGGAGACCGACCACGTCACCGGGCGCGGCGGCGACGGCGTTGCGGGTGACGACCGCCAGCCGCGTCCGCTCGCCCGCCAAGTGGTCCCGGACCACGGCGAGTACGCTCCGCGCGCTCTGGTACGCCGCCTCGACGGTGTCCGCCTCGGGCTCCGGCCCGGGCACCTCGTAGACGACCAGGTCCGCGGGGTCGCCGCCCGTCGAGTCCGATTCGAGGACCTCGAGGGGGACCCAGTCGAGTGCGTACAGGCTGTCCGGGACGGTGGTGGCGTCCCGGACGGTCAGCGATGTGATGACCGCGACCGGGGTGCCGTCCGGATCGGCCACGGCCACGGTGTACGTGTCCGGCCCGGTGGCGGCCAGGCGTACGCGCAGCGTCCGGCCACCCGTGGGCCGTATCGCCACTCCGGTGAACGCGAAGGGCAGGCCGGTGCGGTCGGTGAGGAACGCCATGGGGTGCAGTGTGGCGTCGAGCAGCGCGGGGTGCAGGGGAAACGTTTCCTCTGCGGGAAGCTCCACCTCGGCGTAGACGGTGTCGCCGACCCGCCGGGCCGCCGTGACGCCCTGGAACGCCGGCCCGTACTCGTAGCCGAGCACGGACAGCGAGTCGTAGAGCCCGTCGACGTCGAGGGGCTCACCGGCCTGCGGCCAGTCCCAGGCGCTCAGCACCGGCTCCTCGCCCAGGGTCCCGGTGGCGTGCCGCACCCACTCGTCGCCGTCACGCGAGTACACCGTGAGCGAGTGGCGGCCGTCGTCCTCGGGGCCCACGACGACCTGGAGGGGCACCGGGGTGTCGTCGAGGACGAGCGGCGTTTCGAGTACCAGTTCCTCGACCGCCTGGCCGAGCCGGCCGGCCGCGTAGGCCGCCATTTCCGCGAACGCGGTCCCGGGCAGGAGGACGGAGCCCCGCACGGCGTGGTCGGCCAGCCACGGGTGGGTGGCGAGCGAGATCCGTCCGCTGAGCACCGCGCCGTCGGGCAGCTCCACGAAGGTGCTGAGCAGGGGGTGGTCGCCCGACGCCGTCGGGACCGGCCGCAGCCAGTACGGCTGGCGCTGGAAGGCGTACGTCGGCAGGCTGACGGGCTCGGTGTCGTCCGGGAACCGCCAGTCGACCGGGACACCATGGACGTGCAGGCGGCCGAGCGAGGTGAGGAAGTCGTCCTGGTCGCGCCGGAGTGTGCCGGTGACGAGGAGGTCAAAGCCGTGGTGGTGACCGGTCTCCTCGACGGCGGAGACCAGGACCGGGTGCGGGCTGACCTCGACGAAGAGGGTGTGGCCGTGGTCGAGCAGCGCACGGGTGGTCTGGTCGAACAGCACGGGTTCGCGGAGGTTGCGGTACCAGTAATCGGCGTCGAGGGCGGAGGTGTCGACCGGCTCGCCGGTGACCGTGGAGTAG
>NZ_JOCB01000202.1 GCF_000718775.1 Streptomyces sp. NRRL S-31 | reverse complement strand
GGGGTGGGGGGAGCGGAGGCTGGGGTTGTGGGTGGCGAGGGTGTCGGCCAGGGTGCGGGCGGTGTCCTCGTCGTGGGTGTGGAGGGTGTGGGCGATCTGGGTCAGGGCGTGGTGGATGGTGTTGCGCCGGGTTCGGGTGTCGGGGTCGGTTCCGATGAGCAGGGGTGGGCGGAGCAGGGTTGCGGCGTGGGTGAGCAGGGCGGGCGGGATGTTGTGGGTGTGGAGGTCCGTGGGGGCGGGTGAGTGGTGGGAGGGCCACTGGCGGGCCGGGGGGTTGGTGTCGGCCTCCTGGTCGTGGGCGGGCGGTGTTCCGTGTGGAGAGCTGTGAGGCGGTCGGCTGGTGATCAGTCCGGTGAAGAGGTATAGCGCGATCTGTTCTCCTCGTTGACGCCGTGTGACGCGTCCGGGTCCGGCGGACAGGCGGGCGGCGGCGATGCGGATGGCGGTGTGGGTGGGCAGAGGCAGGATGCCGGTGGGTTCGAGGCGGCGGAACTCACGCAGCACCTCCCAGATCAGCAATGGGTCGTCCTCGCGTGCCGCAGCCGCGCCACGGGAGCCGGCGACGCTCGCCTCGGTGGACGTCTCGGCGGACGTGCCGGTGGACATCTCAGCGGACGTGCCGGTGGCGAGGGGTGTGGAGCCGGACGCGGTGGGGGGACCCTGGGTGGTGGACGTCTCGGTCGCGAGGAGGGCGGGGGCGGACACGGTTGCGGGCCGGGCGGGGGTCGTCCGGGTCTCGGCAGGTGGGCCGGGGGGTACCTGGGTGTGGATCCACCGGGCGATGGCTTCGGCCTGGTGACCCTGTGACATGGCGTGCCAGGCAGGGTCCAGGAGGTGGTGGAGGACGGGGATCTGTCGGGGGGGCAGGTCGTGTGGGGGGTGACCGGTGGTGGCGAGTTCGGCCCTGACGGCTAGGTCGAGGCGCTGCGCGCTGTCGCGGTCCAGTTTCGCCCTGGTCCGTCCTGGAGTGGTGGGGGTGAGGGCGGAGGGAGGGAGGTCGGTGTGGGTGCGAATGCGGTGGGCGAGGGCGGTGGCCTGGTCCCCGAGGGGCTGGGTGTGCCAGTGGTCGGCGAGGTGGTCGTAGGCGTGCGCGAAGTCCTCGGCCGTGAGCGCCATGGCCGGGTACTGGGCGCGCTGGAGCTCGGCTGTGGTCAGTATCCGCAGCGCACTCGCCCGGCCCGGATCGTTTCTCGTCAGTTCCTGCCACCGGCTGATCGGGAGGAGGTTGTCGCCCGTGGTGATCCGGTGGGCGATGGCGGCC
This sequence comes from Streptomyces sp. NRRL S-31, assembly GCF_000718775.1. Taxonomy (GTDB): domain Bacteria; phylum Actinomycetota; class Actinomycetes; order Streptomycetales; family Streptomycetaceae; genus Streptomyces. The sequence goes on along the minus strand of NZ_JOCB01000202.1, from coordinate 1,551 downwards.
GCACGCCGCTGCACGGAGTGGGAGTCCCAGGCCGGGTCGAGTTCGTCGTAGCGCTGGGCCACGGCGGCGGAGAGCGGGCCGCTCACCGTGTGCCCCAGACGCTGGAGTTCGCCCCGGACGTGTACCTGCACCAGGCTCGCGTCGTCGGGGGCCGTTGAAGCAAGTTCCCTCCACCGGCTGCGCCCGGCGGTGGCCTGCGACGCGGCGGGCATGACGGCGGCCGTATCCGGCTCGGCCGTGCCCCGTTCGGTCGAGCTGGTGGGGTGGGAGGCCGCCGAGCGGGTTTTGACGGGTGCGCCGGTCAGGACGGCGTAGGCGTCTTCCTCGGCGGCGTGGTCGGCGCGGCTGGCCGGGCGGTCCTCGGACAGCGTGGCTGTCTGCTGCCGGGTCCCGTCCCCGGCCGCGCGCTCCCGCGGACCGGTTGTGCGGTCGGCGGTCTCGGTCCGGCGGGCGTTCCCGGAGTCCGCCACCGGGGGCCGTTCCCCCATCCGTCCCGGAGGCCGTTGCGTGGTCTGTTCCGTGGAGTGGGTCGGGGCGGGCAGGTGGGGGTCGGTGGTGGTGGGCAGGGGTGGTGCTGGGGTGTCGGACGGGCCGGTGGCGGAACGGGTGTCCGTGGCGGGGCCGCTTTCCGTGACGGGGCGCGGGCCGCCGGCGGCCGAGGTGCTGCCCGGTGCGGTGCTTGTGGTGCTGCCGGTGCCCGGGGTGCTGCCCCGGGCACCGGTGTCACGGGGGCCGGACGGTGGGGTGGTGCGTGCGGTGGTGTAGGCGTGGTGGAAGGCGTTCTCGTGGCGGGCCTCGTGGCGCAGCCAGGCGGTGAGTTCTTCTTCGCCGGTTCGGTGGAGGGTGGGGTCGGTGTCGGCCTGGATCCGGTCGTGGACGCGCAGGGTGTCTGCGCGGAACTCTTCCCCGAGCCGTTCCAGGGTGCGTTCATCGACCTGGTAGTGGTGGGCGGGGCTGTCGGGGTGCCCGGCCAGGGCGTGGAAGTCCCGGCCGGCCCGCTCCATGAGGTGCTGGCGTTCCGCTTCGTGGACCATGCGCCGGGGCAGGCGCGCCTGCAGGTCGTCCAGGCTCTTCTGGAGGAGCGCCTGCACCGTGTCCCCGTGCCCGGCCACGGTCCTGGTCCCGGTGCTGGTGCCGACCGCGGTCCTGGTGCCGGTGCTGGTTGCGTCGTCTTCCTGGGTGTGCACGCCTTCCGGCCGTGGCGGGCGGCGGAAATCGTGGTGGCCCGGATGACTGAACCAGTCGGCGTCGATGGCGTGTTCGACGTCCTTGTCGAAGGCCAGGGCCAGCCGCTCACGGCCGGCCTCGCCCAGCGGTGTTCCCTGCGCGAGACTGTCCTCGAAGGCGTCCGCGGCACGGTGGAACCGGTCACGGGCCTGCCGTATCCACTCCTCGCGGACCTGGGTGTACTCAAGACGCTGCAGGAGCACGTGCTCCCCGGTCACCTCGCGCACATGCTGCTGCCAGCGATCCTCGAAGAGGCCACCGTCACCATGCCGTTCGCGCAGCACGGCGTGCGCGGTGCGCAACTGCTCGGCGAGATCCGCCCGG
>NZ_JOCB01000201.1 GCF_000718775.1 Streptomyces sp. NRRL S-31 | reverse complement strand
TCCAGGTCGAGGCGATCCGCGAGCAGCTGCTCACCGACCTCGCCGGGATCGAGCCGAGGACCGCAGATGTCCCCTTCTACTCCACGGTCACCGGCGAGCTGGTCGACACCTCCGCCCTCGACGCCGATTACTGGTACCGCAACCTCCGCGAACCCGTACGCTTCGACCTCGCCGTCGAGGCCCTGGCGCAGGACCGGCACGGCGTGTTCGTGGAGGTCAGCCCGCACCCCGTACTGGCGCCGGTGATGGACGGCGTCGTGACCGGCACGCTGCGCCGTGGCGGCGGCAGGCAGGAATTCCACCTCGCCCTGGCGCGCCTGCACACGCAAGGCGTGGCCGTCGACTGGACGCCAGTCTTCCCCGGCGAGCCCCACCACGTCCCGCTGCCCACGTACGCCTTCCAGCACCGGCCGTACTGGTTGAACCCCACCGCCGCGAAGGGCGACGTGTCGGCGGCGGGACTGGACTCGGCCGGGCACCCGCTGCTCGGGGCCGTCGTCGAACTGGCCGGGGACCAGAGCGTCCTGCTCACGGGGCGGCTCTCGACGGCCACCCGGCCATGGCTGGCCGACCACGTCGTCCTGGGCTCCGTGCTGCTGCCCGGCACCGTGTTCGTCGAACTCGCCATGCACGCCGGACGGCAGGCCGGCTGCGACGTCCTGGACGAACTGGTGCTGGAAGCCCCCATGATCCTGCCGGACGACGGTTCCGTGCCGGTCCAGGTCGTCGTCGGCGCACCGGACGGGACGGGCCGACGCCCCGTCACCGTGCACTCCCGGACGGACGGCACCTGGCTGCGGCACGCCACCGGCATGCTCGTGACCGGCGGCCACCCCCTCCCGTACGACACCGGCGAGCCCTGGCAGCCGGCCGGTGAGCCCGTCGACCTGACCGACTTCTACGACACCCTCGCCGCCCAGGGCTACGAGTACGGGCCGGTGTTCGCGGGCGTACGCGAGGTCCGGCGGCAGGGCGACGAGCTCTACGCCGAGGTGGCGCTGCCCGCCGACACCCGCGACCGCTTCGGTCTCCACCCCGCGCTGCTCGACGCCGCACTCCAGCCGCTGACCCTGCTGGCGGCCGGCCGCCTGCCGTTCTCCTTCGCCGGGGTGTCGATGCGGGAAGGCGGCTCCACGGCCCGGGTCCGCCTCACACCCACCGGCCCCGGCACCTTCCGGGTCGCGCTCGCCGACGAGTCCGGCCCGCTGGCGGTGATCGACGCGCTGACCGTGCGCCACCGGCCGCCGGGCATGCCGGGCGCCGGCACCAACCAGCTCTTCCGCCTCGACTGGGTGCCCGTAGAGAGCACCGGCGAACCCCCGGCCGTCCACCTCGTCACGCCCCCGGCGGGAGACCCCGTGGCGGCCGCGCACACCGTCGCCGCCGAGACGCTGGGCGTACTCCAGGACTTCCTGCGCGACGGGGACGGCCGGCTGGCCGTCGTGACCCGCGGGGCGGTCGGGCCGGACCCCGTCGACCTGCCGTCCAGCGTCGTCTGGGGCCTGGTCCGCGCGGCCCAGGCGGAACACCCCGACCGGTTCGTGCTCGTCGACACCGACGACCGCGTCCTCGTCGCGGGGGACGAACCGCAGCTTGTCGTCCGCGACGGCGCCGCCCACGCCGCCCGCCTGGTACGGGCCGAAGCGGCCCCGGCACCCGGCCCGCTCGACCCCGACGGCACCGTGCTGATCACCGGAGGCACCGGAACACTGGGCCGCCTCGTCGCCCGGCACCTGCGCGACCGGCACGGCATCCGGCACCTGCTCCTGCTCGGCAGGACCGCGGCGGAGGTGGACTTCGACGCCGAGGTGGTGGCCTGCGACGTGGCCGACCGGGACGCGCTGGCGGCGGTACTGGACTCGATCCCGGCCGAGCGTCCGCTGACCGCGGTCGTCCACGCCGCCGGCGTGCTCGACGACGGCGTCGTCGAATCCCTCACGCCCGGCCGGATCGACCAGGTGCTGCGGCCCAAGGCCGACGCCGCCTGGCACCTGCACGAGCTGACGAAAGACCTCGGCCTGAGCGCATTCGTACTCTTCTCGTCCGCCGCCGGTGTGCTGGGCGGCCCGGGCCAGGCGAACTATGCCGCCGCGAACGCCTTCCTGGACGCCCTCGCCGTGCACCGGCGTGCCCTGGGCCTGCCGGGCGTGTCACTGGCCTGGGGCCAGTGGGCCGAGGCCAGCGCGCTGACCGAACACCTCACCGACACCGACCGCAAGCGCCTCTCCCGCGCCGGCGTGCTGCCGATGCCCACGGAGCAGGCGCTGGCACTGTTCGACCTGGCCCTGGGCGCCGCCGATCCCGCGCTGGTCCCCGCACACCTCGACCTGTCGGCCGCGTCCACCCGCCCCCTGCTCAGCCGCCTCAGCCGTACCAGGACCGTCCGGCGCACGGACCGGCCGGGCCTGGGCAGGGAACTGGCGGCCCTGCCCGGGACCGAGCAGCACAGCCGCGTCCTGGAACTGGTCACCGCCCAGACAGCCGCGGTCCTCGGCCACGCCGACACCGCGGCCGTCAGCGCCGAACGGGCCTTCAAGGAGCTGGGCTTCGATTCACTCACCGCGGTGGAACTGCGCAACCGCCTGTCCGCGGTCGCCGGGGTACGGCTGCCCGCGACACTGACCTTCGACTACCCGACCCCCGACGCGCTGGCCGGCCACCTGCGGGACCTCCTGGTCGGCGCCAGGCGCCAGGCCCCTGCCTCACCCGTGCCGGCTCCGGTGGCGGGGTGGGGCGGACGCGGTGGGGGAGTTCCCGTCGGATCGTGGGTGGGATGTGGGTCGCATCTACGATCCGGCCGGTGGTCCGGGGACGTCGTATACGCGCTGGGGCGGCAGGCGTTGGCGATGGATCCGCAGCAGCGGGTGCTGCTGGAGACGGTGTGGGAGACGTTCGAGGACGCGGGGATCGATCCGACGTCGTTGCGGGGCAGCCGGACGGGCGTCTTCACCGGCATCTGGTCCTCGGGCTATGGCGCCGGGGCGCAGCCGCCCGACCTGGAGGGCTACCTCTCGACGGGCACGGCGACGAGTGTGACCTCCGGGCGGGTGTCGTACCTTGTTCGTCGTCGCTGGTGGCGATCCATCTGGCGGCGCAGGCGCTGCGGGCGGGGGAGTGTTCGCTGGCGTTGGCCGGTGGTGTGACGGTGATGGCGACGCCGGCGGGGTTTGTCGAGTTCTCGCGCCAGCGGGGGCTTGCGGCCGATGGCCGGGTGAAGGCGTTCGCCGAGGCGGCTGATGGTACGGCGTGGGGTGAGGGCGCCGGTCTGGTGCTGCTGGAACGCCTGTCCGACGCTCGCCGCAACGGCCACCGGGTGCTGGCGGTGGTGCGGGGCTCGGCGGTGAACCAGGACGGCGCGTCGAACGGGCTTGCGGCGCCGAACGGCCCGTCCCAAGAGCGCGTCATCCGGCAGGCGTTGGCGAATGCGGGACTGTCGACGGCGGACGTGGACGCGGTGGAGGCGCACGGCACCGGGACCATGGGGTCGGTGAAGTCGAACATCGGGCACACGCAGGCGGCGGCGGGTGTGGCGGGTGTGATCAAGATGGTGATGGCGATGCGGCACGGGCAGTTGCCGCCGACGCTGCATGTCGACGCGCCGACCTCACACGTCGACTGGGAGTCCGGAAACATCCGGCTGCTCACCGAGGCCCGGCCCTGGCCCGACAACGGCCATCCGCGTCGCGCGGGCATCTCGGCGTTCGGCATCAGCGGTACGAACGCGCACGTGGTGATCGAGGCGGCTGCCGAGGAGCCGGTCGGGGTCTCGACGGGGTCCGCGGGCGGGTTTGCGGGCGGGGTGGTGCCGTGGGTGTTGTCGGGTAAGTCGGATGTGGCGTTGCGGGAGCAGGCGCGTCGGCTGGGCGTCTTCGTCGCCGGGCATCCCGAGGTGAGTCCGGCGGCGGTCGGGGGCGCCTTGGCCGCGCGCAGCGTGTTCGAGCACCGGGCGGTGCTGAGCGGTGTGGAGGCGTTGGAGGCGCTGGCGGAGGGCCGGTCGGCGCCGGGTCTGGTCACGGGGACTGTCCGTCCGTTG
>NZ_JOCB01000200.1 GCF_000718775.1 Streptomyces sp. NRRL S-31 | reverse complement strand
GCGTCCGGCAAGGTGCTCCAGGCGCTCGGCGCGGTGATCCCCGAGCTGTGGGGCGGCTCCGCCGACCTCGCGGGCTCGAACAACACCACCATCGACAAGGACAGCTCCTTCCTGCCCGAGGGCAACCCGCTGCCGGAGGCCAACCCGTACGGCCGCACGATCCACTTCGGCATCCGCGAGCACTCCATGGGCGCGGAGCTGAACGGCATCACGCTGCACGGCAACACCCGGGCGTACGGCGGCACCTTCCTCGTCTTCTCCGACTACATGCGCAACGCCGTGCGCCTGTCGGCCCTGATGCACCTGCCGGTGACGTACGTCTACACGCACGACTCCATCGGCCTCGGCGAGGACGGCCCCACCCACCAGCCGGTCGAGCACCTGGCCTCGCTGCGCGCGATCCCGGGCCTGAACGTCGTCCGCCCGGCGGACGCCAACGAGACCGCGATCGCCTGGCGCGAGATCCTCAAGCGCTACACCAAGGAGTTCGGCAAGGGCCAGCCGCACGCCTTCGCCCTCACCCGGCAGGGCGTGCCGACCTACGAGCCCGACGAGAACGCGGCCAAGGGCGGCTATGTGCTGTTCGAGGCCGAGGGCGGCGAAGCGCAGGTGATCCTGATCGCCACCGGTTCCGAGGTGCACGTGGCCGTGGAGGCCCGTGAGCAGCTCCAGGCCGAGGGCGTTCCCACGCGGGTCGTCTCGATGCCGTCGGTCGAGTGGTTCGAGCAGCAGGACCAGGGGTACCGGGACTCCGTGCTGCCGCCGTCCGTCAAGGCCCGTGTCGCCGTGGAGGCGGGCATCGGGCTGACCTGGCACAAGTACGTGGGGGACGCCGGCCGCATCGTTTCCCTGGAGCACTTCGGTGCCTCCGCCGACGGCAAGGTCCTCTTCCGCGAGTTCGGCTTCACCGCCGGGAACGTGGTCGCCAAGGCCCGGGAATCCATCGCCGCCGCCCAGCGCTGACGCTCATATACGACACGTAGGAGATGTAATTCCATGACAGACGCACTCAAGCGCCTCTCCGAGGAAGGCGTCGCGATCTGGCTGGACGACCTGTCGCGCAAGCGGATCACGTCCGGCAACCTCGCCGAGCTGATCGACCAGCAGCACGTCGTGGGCGTCACCACCAACCCGACGATCTTCCAGAAGGCGATCTCGCAGGGCGACGGGTACGACCAGCAGCTGTCGGACCTCGCCGCCCGCAAGGTCACCGTCGAAGAGGCCATCCGCATGATCACCACGGCGGACGTCCGCGACGCCGCCGACATCCTGCGCCCGGTCTTCGACGCCACGAACGGCCAGGACGGCCGGGTCTCCATCGAGGTCGACCCGCGCCTGGCGCACAACGAGAAGGCGACCGTCGCCGAGGCCAAGCAGCTGGCCTGGCTGGTGGACCGCCCGAACACCCTCATCAAGATCCCGGCCACCATGGCGGGCGTCCCGGCGATCACCGACGTCATCGGCCTGGGCATCAGCGTCAACGTCACGCTGATCTTCTCCCTGGAGCGGTACCGCGCCGTCATGGACGCCTACCTCTCCGGTCTGGAGAAGGCCAAGGAGCGCGGCCTGGACCTGTCCGAGATCCACTCCGTGGCGTCCTTCTTCGTGTCCCGCGTGGACACCGAGATCGACAAGCGCCTGGACGGGATCGGCACCGACGAGGCCAAGGCGCTGCGCGGCAAGGCCGCCCTCGCCAACGCCCGCCTCGCCTACCAGGCGTACGAGGAGGTCTTCTCCTCCGACCGCTGGAGCGCGCTGGAGAAGGCGGGCGCCAACAAGCAGCGTCCGCTGTGGGCCTCGACCGGCGTGAAGGACCCGGCGTACCCGGACACCCTGTACGTCACCGAGCTGGTCGCGCCGAACACGGTCAACACCATGCCGGAGGCCACGCTGGAGGCCACCGACGACCACGGCGAGATCGGCGGCGACACCGTCACCGGCACCTACGAGCAGGCGCGCGCCGACCTGGACGCGCTGGAGAGGCTCGGGATCTCGTACGACGACGTCGTGCAGGTGCTGGAGGACGAGGGCGTCGACAAGTTCGAGTCGTCCTGGAACGACCTGCTGAAGTCCACCCAGGCGGAGCTCGAGCGCCTCGCCCCCTCGGAGGGCTGACTTGTCACCCGTTCCCGGTTCCGGAGCGAACCCGCTTCGTGACCCGGCCGACCGACGGCTCCCGCGCATCGCGGGGCCGTCGGGTCTGGTCATCTTCGGTGTCACGGGCGACCTGTCGCGCAAGAAGCTGATGCCCGCGGTCTACGACCTCGCCAACCGGGGTCTGCTGCCGCCGGGCTTCTCGCTGGTGGGCTTCGCCCGCCGCGACTGGGAGGACGAGGACTTCGCCCAGGTCGTGCACGACGCGGTCAAGGAGCACTCGCGCACCCCCTTCCGCGAGGAGGTCTGGCAGCAGCTCATCCAGGGGATGCGCTTCGTCCAGGGCACCTTCGACGACGACGAGGCGTTCGAGCGGCTGCGCGCCACCATCGAGGAGCTGGACAAGGCCCAGGGCACGGGCGGGAACTTCGCCTTCTACCTGTCGGTGCCGCCCGGTTCCTTCCCCGTCGTCATCCAGCAGCTGAAGAAGCACTCCCTGGCCGACCAGAGCGGCGGCTCCTGGCGGCGCGCGGTCATCGAGAAGCCGTTCGGGCACGACCTGGCGTCGGCCGAGGAGCTGAACAAGGTCGTGCACGAGGTGTTCGAGCCGGAGCAGGTGTTCCGGATCGACCACTACCTCGGCAAGGAGACCGTCCAGAACATCCTGGCGCTGCGCTTCGCCAACCAGATGTTCGAGCCGATCTGGAACCGGTCCTTCGTGGACCACGTGCAGATCACGATGGCCGAGGACATCGGCATCGGCGGCCGGGCCGGCTACTACGACGGCATCGGCGCCGCCCGCGACGTCATCCAGAACCAC
>NZ_JOCB01000199.1 GCF_000718775.1 Streptomyces sp. NRRL S-31 | reverse complement strand
CCGTGCGGGGTGCTGTTTTCGGGGATCCGGGTGTGGGCGCCGGCCACCGCCCCGGGCCTCCAGCTTCGACATGATGTCGTCGGCCTGCTTGTCCGTGAGGCCGGCGGTGGCCAGGGCCTGGAAGACGGTGAGCCGCGTCGCTGCGGCCTCGTGCTGGTGGTGGCTGACGCGGGCTGGCTCCTGGCCGCACGCGTCGTCTTGTCCGGTGCGTGGGGCCGCAGCCTTGGAGGCGATCCCGATGCCCTCGACGCAGTTCCAAGACCTCTCTCCTGGGCGTCGGTCATCACCCGGACAGCCTGTTGTGGTCGCGGTGCGAAGGAAGCGAGGCGAGGCTGTGGCTGTCAGAGAACGCGGCTGACCCCACACGAGGGTGTGCAGCGGTGACCGCGCCGATCAGGAAGGTGGCGGCCATGGCGGAGACGCCTGGCGGGGTCCGTCAGGGAACAGACCCCCGCAACAGCGAGTGGACGACCGGCCCGTCCCTGTTCGCCGGCTTGGCACTGGAGTTGAGCGGGACGCTGAGTATTGTTCTGGGCGTTGCCGGCATCGCACAGGGCGCCATCTTCAACGCACCTGGGTACGTCTACCGTTTCGACGTGACAGCTTGGGGCTGGATCCATCTGGTAATCGGGCTCGCGTTGGTGGCTGCGGGCCTGGGAGTGCTGGTCGGCAAGAGTTGGGGCAGAGGGGCCGGTATCGCGCTGGGCGCGGTGAGCCTGATCACCCAGTTCATGTTCATTCCGTACTACCCCCTGTGGTCGATCAGCGTGATGACGCTCGACCTCCTCGCGATCTTTGCATTGAGCAGGTTCAGCGTGACGTAGGGCAGTGTGTCCTCTTCGGTGGGGCGGACGAGTCAGGCCCTGCGCGTCCGTCCTACGAGTCGCCGGCCAGTAGCAGCACCACGCGCGCCCGGGAGTCGTCTCCCGGGCGCGCGTGGTGCTGTGCCGGTGTTCACGCCGTCTTCGTCTCCATCTCCGTCTTCGTCTCCGTCTCCGTGGTTTTGGCCTTGGCAGTACTTCATCCGCCTCGCCCTTGACGGGGTCCGCTGGATGATCCCGCTTTCCACCTGATCTGGGCCGGCGCCGACTGCGAGGACATCGCCTGCGCCGACAGCCATGCCGCGTACGGTAACTTCCGTAACTGGGCCTGTCTGACCGTTTTCGTCTGCACTGCCTTCGAATGCACTGGCCGGTGCCGTGTCGGTCAGGATGTCCTTTGCTGGGTTTTCAGTAAGCCTGGCTGCGTATACTGGCCTGTCCCTGTCTCCGGTTCATCTGGAGAACGCCGAGGCGGGTTTGCTGTTCGCCGGTGGCTATGGCCAGTGCATGGCGATCGCGGTGAGTTGCTCGCGCCGCTCGGGGGACAGGCTCGCGGCCCGCGAGCGTTGGTTGCCGATCCACGATCCGAGCTTCAGTTCCTGCTCCTCCTGGTGCCCGTCGTCGTGGCCGGTGACGATCCGTTCGGTGTGTCCCCTGGGCACCCGAAGGTGTCCTTCGCGTTCGTAGTACTGGCGGGCGGCGGCGTAGTTCATCGCCCACCGGTCGGAGTGCTTGCGACGCGGAGGCGGCTGTACCTCCTCGGCCGCGGGATGGATCCCGAGGATGTGTTCGCACATCCACTGCTGGGCGCTGGTGAGCCGGTCCCGTCCATGGCGCTGTGCCCTGACCCACCGCCCGAGGTCCTCGCCCTGGTGTACGGCCTGGCCCGGGGCGGTGGGCAGTGTGCCGCCGGTGTCCAGGTGCCGGCGGGTGAGGTGGAAGGCACGCTGCCATTCCACGGGCCAGGCGGGGCACCAGGCGGGGTCGATGTCCTCCAGCTGCTCGCGCCGTTCCGCAGGCAGTGTTCCGGCGCGGGCGTCGGCTCGGGCGTTCTTCAGCCAGATGCCGATCTTGTGGCCCCGGTGGACGGCGTCGAGCGGCGCCTTCCTGGGTGAAGCCGTTCGACAAGGTGACCGTGTTCGCCACGTACGCCAGCGGCCAGACCGTCTCCCGCTCCCAGCCCAACGCCTGCTCCCACCACCGGCTCACCACCGCACCCGCCAGTGCGAACACCCGCTCCGGCTCGGCCCCCACCCCCACCGCCCGCCGCGCCACCCCTGTCCACCGCCGCTGCGCCGCGGCCATCTCCGGGATGCGCCGTACGTCCAGAGACTCGTGGGGTTGGTCGGCATCCGCGCCCAGGAGCCACCTGCCGTGCCGGACACACACCCGGGACCAGAGCGGTACGTACCGCACTACCCGTACGTCCGTCCCCGTGCGCCGCGCCGTGCACGGGCGGCAGCCGTACGCCACCGGCCCGGCGACCGCCCCGCCTATCCGCCACACCGCCGCCGGAGCCTCGTCTGCTTCGGCGGGCAGCCTGGCATCCTCCAGCTCGCAGGACGGCAATGCCCGCGCCAGCACGCCTTCCTCGACGCCGCACAACTGGGCCAGCAGCCGCCTCCCTCCAGCGTTGAGCAGCACATCGGCATCGGCCCGAGGAGCCCCGCTCACGTGTCTGGGCCGCTGGCTGCGCCACTTCCAGCCGGGCCGCAGCGACGATGTTTCCAGCCCGTAGGAGGCGGCAACACGGCCGATCAAAGAGGCCGTGGTCTCCTGCGGCAGGGGGCGACGCAGGATCGGCTGGTGAGCGCCCGAGCCACCAAGATCGTTTTTGCACAATTGTGCAAGTGGGCCGGGTCCCGGGGTTCTGGGACTGGACGACCGTTCCTCGTGGAGGTGCGCTGGCCACACACGGCATGTCGGTCTTCTACCGTGCCCAGGACATGCCGAGGTTGGCGAGGGCGGCGCGCTGCTCCGCGGTGAGCTTGTCCCGCCGGGACTTGGTGTTGGAGACCCAGACGCCCAGTTTTACGGTTACCGGTTCCGCCTCGCCGTCGACCGTGACCTCCTCGGTGTGCCCGCGCGGCACAGGCCGGTTCGCGCCTTCCTTCTCCACCCACTGCGTCAGGGCGGTGAGGCCCCGCTGGAA
>NZ_JOCB01000198.1 GCF_000718775.1 Streptomyces sp. NRRL S-31 | reverse complement strand
ACTACGAAACCCTGCCCACCCGATCCGAAGCCATGATCCACCTCGCCATGACCGACCTCATGGCTCGCCGCCTCACCAGCGAGAGCACCATCTCCTGGCGCGACCCGACATCACACGCTAAACGGCCGCTTCCGGGATAAAACATCGGGCGAAAACGACCTCTCAGCGGCGGTGGCCGAGCCCTGACGAACGCGGTCGGACACACCTTGGCGTCCCGTATTCCGGCGGGGCGCCGACGCGCCCCGCCACCCGCTGGGGTTTCCTGTCACCCGCCGAGTCCAGCCGTGCCTCGCGGACGGGCGTGCGGGACGGGTCCGCGCGCCGTCCGCCGCCATGCCACCACCGGGGCCCTCGGCGCTGCACGCCTGGTCGACAGCCGCCTCAGGAGGGCCCTCACGATGGGCGATCACATAGCGGGCGCTGGGTGCGGGCCGGCACGGGGCCGCACAGTCGGTTGCCCGGTTCGGCCGGGTCGTCGCTGGTCCAGAACTGGATCCACAGCTCGGTGAATTCAGGTCGGCCCAGGTAACCGTCCCCGTCCTGGTCGAGGTGGTCGAAGACGTCGGCGACGTCGACGCTCCCGCCATGCCATGTGTCGACCAGACGACGGTGCTCGGCGGCGGAGATACGGCCGTCGCCGTCCTCGTCGACGGCGTCGAACACGATCCCGGCGGTCGCGGCCACGGCCTCGCGCATCGTGGGCAGCCGGTCCACCATGACGAGCAGCTCGTCCAGGTCGATCCTGCCGTCCTTGTCCGTGTCCACATGGGCGGCGAGGTGGTCCCACCAGCCCAGCAGGACCCGGTCCACGTCCGCGGCCAGTCCGGACCCCGGGCGCACGCGGGGCAGATGCTTCCAGCGTCCCGCGAGCGCCTGGAAGTCGCGCTGGTCGAGGCAGCCGTCGTCGTCGGTGTCGAACGCGCGGAACATGTCGACGAGCTTGCCGCGCTGGAACTCACTTGCCACAGCCGGCCCTTTCCCTGGGAGTCACCGGCGATCCTGCCCGCGAGCGGTCCCGGCCCAACGGCGCTTCGCAGCGCGAAGGGGCGTGTGCGGCACGCTCGTTCGCACCGGCGTGCCCGGCCGGCCCTCTGGCACCGGCCTGCCCCGTGGCGGCGGGACGCGGCGGGGCCGCGTCCGCTCCCGGGCGCCGTGGTCGCGGTCGGCGGCGGCCGACGTCGTGATGACCACTCGGACCAAAGTGCGCTATGATCATCACACAGCGAACGGCCGGAACACCGGCCCGGACGCGATGCGTTGGTGGTCCAAGGAAAGACGCCCCGCTTCCTGCGGGGAAATGCAGGTGCAAGGCCTGCCCGGCGCTCCACTCGACACCCCGCCCCCGGATCTCCCGGAGGCGGGGTGTTCGCGTTACGGCGGTTGATCCGGCCTCGGTACTGGTGGGCTCGCGTATTCAACCGTCCGCAGTTCTCGGGGTAAGCGAGGGTGATGCTGACGGTGTGTGGCCGCAAGCAGCTCGGTGGCCCAATGTCTTGCCCAGGCCGGCGTGGGCCGTGCCGCCGAGTGTGCTCGGCGGCTTCACCGCTTCGTCGCTCAGTCGTGAGTCAGCGCGGGGGTGTTGAACGAGATCCAGACATCAGGAGGCAAGTCGGGCCGACCTGGTATTGATCTGCGTTCCTCTGTCCATGCGCCGTCGGCGATCTCCGTGGCGACGCGACGCCAGAAGCGCACAGCGGAGAGGTTGGCATCCTGAAACGCGATTTCCCACGAGCCCGGGTGCCTGGCCGCGATCTCCTGAACAACGCGCAGCCCGATCCCTGTCCGCCGTGCGCCGCGCACCACGAAAAAGCTGTTCAGCACGCGCGTCGGAGCGCTCAAACTGCGGACCAGAGCGAACCCAGCCGGGCTGTCACCACTTGTGACGAGGTATGGCGCCCAGTCGGGCTCAGAGAAGGCCATGTGGAGCCGGTCGCTGCGGAAGGTTCCGTCAGCGTTGGGCAGCAGACCGTCGAACTCCGACATGTCATGGCGGAACATCAGCCACAGCCGCTCCACTATGGGGCGGTCGGCAATGCCCGCGAGGCGAATGGATACGTCTGGCACGAGACTCCTTTGCAGAGGTGGTCAACCGGCGAGCGCCGCATACCCGGATCAGGAGCGCCAGGTCCCCGGGGTGGCACCCGTATGAACAGCGCTGGGCCCCGGATAAGCGGGCCCGAGGCATGAAAAAAGCCTCCCCGGTGCATGCGGTATCCGCGCCAGGAAGGCTCATTGCTGACGGGGACTCTAGCAGGTGAACGCGCGGGCCTGCCGTTCACTGGCCCACGGACACAGGTCTGGGCGTGTGCGTTGTCACCGTGTGTGGTCACCTTGGGCTCAGCGGCTCCATGTCCCGCCGGTCCCTTTGAGGAGTCGGGTGGTGGTCTTGTCGTGGTAGCCGAGGGCATCCGAGATGACGGGGGCAGGCAGTTGGAGGACTTCCTGCCGGATGGCGACACTGCGGTCGGCGGCGGCCAAAACCCCGACCTCGTTCAGGAGAGCGGACAGGTGGTCGGGGCGGAACGACTGACCTGCCCGGCGGCCGGGGAAGAGCCAACAAGGACGAACTGGTGCGCGACAGCCCACCGGCGATGTTGGCGCGCGCACAATGGGAACTTCACCGCCTCGCCCGGCAGCTCGAACCGGCCCCGGGGAAACCGGCGCTGATGAGGATCCTCGACCAGAACGGCCTGTGACACCGCTCCGGTCCGCGCGCATGCCCCGGTACACGCACCGCCCCGCCCCGCGGCGGCGCCGGCCCGGTAGGCGGCGAACCGCTCGTCGACGTCCGCGCCGCATCGGCCGTCCGGCGCGCCGATGAGTCGGTGAGCCGGTGAGCCGATGAGCCGGTGCGCCGGTGGACCGACTCCCGGCCGAGCCCGGCCCACTTCGCCCACGCCCACGCCCCTAAGAACTCCTATCGCAATGACTTCAGGCGTCTCCAGCAGATGAGTGCGCATGCCAGGGTGAGGAAGCCTTCGTGGATGTCGTCGCGGATCTCCCA
>NZ_JOCB01000197.1 GCF_000718775.1 Streptomyces sp. NRRL S-31 | reverse complement strand
CGCTTCCGCGAACGCCGTGTGGGCCCGGGTCAGCGCGGCCGCCGCCTGCGGTCCGCGGCCCGCCGCCAGGAGCGCGCGCCCCAGGTCCGCGTAGGCCGGCGCCCGGACCAGGGGGCGCGGACTCGCCGCGAGCAGCTCGACGGCCCGGGCCAGCAGCACGGCGTCGTTCGTCACGAGTCCACGGGCCTGCACCGCGACCCCCGCGGCCGTCGGCACCGCCGGATTGCGCTCGGCGTGCGCCTCGGCCTGCGCCGCCAGCTCCTCGGCGAGCCCCTGGTCCCCGGCGCGCAGCGCCATGCGGATCGCGGTGCCGGCCCAGGTGCGCAGCAGCCGCCAGCGCATGAAGGGGTTCTCCCGCTGCACCTCGCGCATCCGGTCCACGACGAGCCGGCCGTCCCCCTCGGCGTCCGCGTGCACCGCCTCCAGGAAGCGCACCGCCGCCGTGTTGCCCGGATTGGGCTTGGCCACGAGCTTCTCCCGCGCCGCGGCCAGATGCTCCCGGGCCGCCTCCCGGTCGCCGCGCAGCAGGGCGATGCGGGAGCGGATGACGCGGGCGTTCACCTGCTGGACGGGTACCTCCACCTCGTCCTCCAGACGCTCCATCGTCACGAAGTCGGCGTCCGCGTCGTCCAGCCTGCCCAGCTCCAGGTGCTGCTGCCCCTGCGCCCACAGCAGCATCGCCTCACGCACCCCGTGGGCCTCGTCCGCCGCCTTCACGAGCAGCCGCTCGGCCGCCCCGAAGTCGTCCATGTGCTGGCTGGCGACGATCTCCTCGGGCAGGAAGGAGGAGTCGACGGCGCTGAGCGCGGTGAACCGCCCCAGTGCCACCGCGTTCTCGCCCGCGTTGAGCGCTATCTCGCCGAGCGCGAACAGCGCCTGCACATGCGCTTCCCGGTCACCGATGGCGACGGCGGCCCGCAGCGCCTCCTCGCCCGCCTCCCGCGCGGGCGCCAGATCGTGTCCCCGGGACAGGGCCAGCGCCCGCAGGGCGGCCAGCCGCGCCGCGACCTCCGGCGCGGCGCCCCCGACCGCGAGCGTCGCCTCGGCACGCCGGCGCAGCTCGTCGGCGAGGTCCATGTTCCACAGCGGCCCGCCGAGGGCCGCCTGCACCCGGCCGAACGTCTCCATCGGCGGCCGGCGCGCGAGCAGCAGGTCCCCGGTCGCCAGCGCCTCCCGGTTCCGGCCGGCCCGGGTCAGGGTGCCGATCGCCTGCTCCCCGACGGCGAACCACAACGGCCGTCCGGCCGGCAGCAGCTCCAGGGCACGCGTCACCAGGTCGGCCGCGAGGCCCGGCGTCACCGGCAGCACGTCCTCCGCGGCGCGCCGCAGCAGTGCCACCGCCTCCTCGTCACCGGGCTGCGCGCCGCGCAGGAGGTGCGACACCACGTCGATCGGCGGGTGACCGGCGGCGACCAGCCGGCCCGCGGCCTCCCGGTGCAGCGCCTTGCGGGCCGAGGGCGGGATGTCCACGTACACCGCCTGGCGCAGCAGATCGTGCCGGAAGACCAGGCGGTCGCCGTCGTCGTCGAGCAGTCCCGCGCCCACCGCCTCCTCCAGCGCCGCGAGCGACTCGACGGACGGCGTGCCGCAGAGCGCCGCGGCGTCGTGGAAGTGGAAACCCCTTCCCAGCACGGCTCCCATCTGGAGGAAGCGCAGCGTGCCGGGCCGCAGCGAACCGAGCCTGCCGCGGACGCCCGTCACCAGCCCGGGGGGCACGACCTCACCGGAGGCGTCGGCGGTCCGCAGTCCCGCGAGCATCTCCACGGCCAGGAACGGGTTGCCCCCGGCCCCTTCCAGCAGGCCGCGCACCCGCTCGTCGACGGCGACCCCCAGGGTGTCGCCGGCCAGCTCGCCGATGGCGGCGCCGGACAGCGGGCCCAGGGACACGGTGCTCACCGGCAGCTCGCCCTGCGCGGCCGCGACGATCTCCTCCGCCGGCCCGCCGACGCCCCGCCGCACGGTCAGCAGCCACAGCACGGGCGAGGTCCGCAGGCGTCGCGGCAGATGTTGCAGGGCGAACCGGCTCAGCGGGTCGGCCCACTGCACGTCGTCCAGGGCGAGCAGCACCGGCAGGCTCGCGGCGCGTTCCTCGATCACTTCCGCCAGCCGTTCGACCAGCCAGATCCGCTGGTCGTGATGGCGTGCGAGGTCGGCGAAGGCGTCACCGGACAGCAGCGGCCGGTCACCGTGCAGGATGCAGGTGGCCAGCGAGGACAGCGGCACGAGGTGGTGCAGCTCGTCCGCCTTGCCGAGACCGGCGAAGAAGCCCCCGGCCTCCGCCCCGGCGACGGCCTCGGTGAGCAGCGTGGTCTTGCCGATGCCCGGTTCCCCGCGGATCACGGCCAGGGCGCCGCTGCCGCCGCGGGCCACCGAGGTGACCAGGGTGTGCAGCGCGTCCAGCTCGGTCTCGCGACCGCGCAGACCCTGCCGGGACAGTGACCGATCCGACCCCGTCACCCCGACCCTCCCTGTCCGCAGGCGCCACGACACCGGCGCACCAGGGGGCCCACTATGGCAAAAATGGCAGCTCAGCGCACACAGGGTCGGTGCGGGGGACGGCCCCTCGCCGATTCGGCCGGCGGTGCCCCGGTGTGGTGGCGGCTCAACGCCCCGACGGCGGGGGCGTGGTGGCCGTGAGCCCGGGGGAGTTGCGCCACTCGGCGGGGGAGACGCCGTAGGCGGCCCGGAAGACCCGGCTGAAGTGCGAGGCGCTGGTGAAGCCCCAGCGGTGGGCGATCGCGGCGATGGTGAGTCCCGCCACTTCCCGGCGGGCCAGGTCGCGCCGGCACTGCTCCAGCCGGCGCTGCTGTATCCACCGGCTGACGGTGATGTCCTCCAGCTCGAACAGCTTGTGCAGATAGCGGACGGAGATGTGGTGGGCCCGGGCGATGACGTCCGGCGCCAGGTCCGGATCGGTCAGGTGCTGGTCGATGTAGGCCCGGATGCGCAGCAGCGACATGCGGGCGACGGTCGGGGCGTCCGGGGCGCTCCGGCCCAGACGCTCCTCGGCCAGGGTCTGCACCAGGTCCACCACGTTCCGGGCGATCGACTCGCCGGTGCGCTGCGGATACGTCGA
>NZ_JOCB01000196.1 GCF_000718775.1 Streptomyces sp. NRRL S-31 | reverse complement strand
TGGACAAGCCCTCGGCCTATTAGTACCAGTCAACTCCACCCGTTACCAGGCTTCCATATCTGGCCTATCAACCCAGTCGTCTACTGGGAGCCTTACCCCATCAAGTGGGTGGGAGTCCTCATCTCGAAGCAGGCTTCCCGCTTAGATGCTTTCAGCGGTTATCCCTCCCGAACGTAGCCAACCAGCCATGCCCTTGGCAGAACAACTGGCACACCAGAGGTTCGTCCGTCCCGGTCCTCTCGTACTAGGGACAGCCCTTCTCAAGACTCCTACGCGCACAGCGGATAGGGACCGAACTGTCTCACGACGTTCTAAACCCAGCTCGCGTACCGCTTTAATGGGCGAACAGCCCAACCCTTGGGACCGACTCCAGCCCCAGGATGCGACGAGCCGACATCGAGGTGCCAAACCATCCCGTCGATATGGACTCTTGGGGAAGATCAGCCTGTTATCCCCGGGGTACCTTTTATCCGTTGAGCGACGGCGCTTCCACAAGCCACCGCCGGATCACTAGTCCCGACTTTCGTCCCTGCTCGACCCGTCGGTCTCACAGTCAAGCTCCCTTGTGCACTTACACTCAACACCTGATTGCCAACCAGGCTGAGGGAACCTTTGGGCGCCTCCGTTACCCTTTAGGAGGCAACCGCCCCAGTTAAACTACCCATCAGACACTGTCCCTGATCCGGATCACGGACCCAGGTTAGACATCCAGCACGACCAGACTGGTATTTCAACGACGACTCCACAACCACTGGCGTGGCCGCTTCAAAGTCTCCCAGCTATCCTACACAAGCCGAACCGAACACCAATATCAAACTGTAGTAAAGGTCCCGGGGTCTTTCCGTCCTGCTGCGCGAAACGAGCATCTTTACTCGTAGTGCAATTTCACCGGGCCTATGGTTGAGACAGTCGAGAAGTCGTTACGCCATTCGTGCAGGTCGGAACTTACCCGACAAGGAATTTCGCTACCTTAGGATGGTTATAGTTACCACCGCCGTTTACTGGCGCTTAAGTTCTCAGCTTCGCCCCACCGAAATGGAGCTAACCGGTCCCCTTAACGTTCCAGCACCGGGCAGGCGTCAGTCCGTATACATCGCCTTACGGCTTCGCACGGACCTGTGTTTTTAGTAAACAGTCGCTTCTCGCTGGTCTCTGCGGCCACCCCCAGCTCAAGGAGCAAGTCCTCTCACCAGAAGTGGCCCCCCTTCTCCCGAAGTTACGGGGGCATTTTGCCGAGTTCCTTAACCATAGTTCACCCGAACGCCTCGGTATTCTCTACCTGACCACCTGAGTCGGTTTAGGGTACGGGCCGCCATGAAACTCGCTAGAGGCTTTTCTCGACAGCATAGGATCATCCACTTCACCACAATCGGCTCGGCATCAGGTCTCAGCCGTATGCAAGGCGGATTTACCTACCTTGCGGCCTACACCCTTACCCCGGGACAACCACCGCCCGGGATGGACTACCTTCCTGCGTCACCCCATCACTCACCTACTAACCGCTTGGGCCGGCGGCTCCACCACTCCCCTCAACTCCGAAGAGATCAGGGCGGCTTCACGGCCTTAGCATCACGATGCTCGATGTTTGACGCTTCACAGCGGGTACCGGAATATCAACCGGTTATCCATCGACTACGCCTGTCGGCCTCGCCTTAGGTCCCGACTTACCCTGGGCAGATCAGCTTGACCCAGGAACCCTTAGTCAATCGGCGCAAACGTTTCTCACGTTTGTATCGCTACTCATGCCTGCATTCTCACTCGTCAACCGTCCACGACTACCTTCCAGTGCCGCTTCACCCGGCAGACGACGCTCCCCTACCCATCACAACACCCGTTAGGGCTATACGCTGCAATGACACGACTTCGGCGGTACGCTTGAGCCCCGCTACATTGTCGGCGCGGAATCACTAGACCAGTGAGCTATTACGCACTCTTTCAAGGGTGGCTGCTTCTAAGCCAACCTCCTGGTTGTCTCTGCGACTCCACATCCTTTCCCACTTAGCGTACGCTTAGGGGCCTTAGTCGATGCTCTGGGCTGTTTCCCTCTCGACCATGGAGCTTATCCCCCACAGTCTCACTGCCGCGCTCTCACTTACCGGCATTCGGAGTTTGGCTAAGGTCAGTAACCCGGTAGGGCCCATCGCCTATCCAGTGCTCTACCTCCGGCAAGAAACACACGACGCTGCACCTAAATGCATTTCGGGGAGAACCAGCTATCACGGAGTTTGATTGGCCTTTCACCCCTAACCACAGGTCATCCCCCAGGTTTTCAACCCTGGTGGGTTCGGTCCTCCACGAAGTCTTACCTCCGCTTCAACCTGCCCATGGCTAGATCACTCCGCTTCGGGTCTTGAGCGTGCTACTGAAACGCCCTATTCGGACTCGCTTTCGCTACGGCTTCCCCACCCGGGTTAACCTCGCAACACACCGCAAACTCGCAGGCTCATTCTTCAAAAGGCACGCAGTCACGAGAACAGAGCAAGCTCTATTCCGACGCTCCCACGGCTTGTAGGCACACGGTTTCAGGTACTATTTCACTCCCCTCCCGGGGTACTTTTCACCATTCCCTCACGGTACTATCCGCTATCGGTCACCAGGGAATATTTAGGCTTAGCGGGTGGTCCCGCCAGATTCACACGGGATTTCTCGGGCCCCGTGCTACTTGGGTGTCTTTCAAACGAGCCGCTAATGTTTCGACTACGGGGGTCTTACCCTCTACGCCGGGCCTTTCGCATGCCCTTCGTCTACATCAACGGTTTCTGACTCGCCCTACGGCCGGCAGACCGTAGAAGAAAGATCCCACAACCCCGCATGCGCAACCCCTGCCGGGTCTCACACGCATACGGTTTGGCCTCATCCGGTTTCGCTCGCCACTACTCCCGGAATCACGGTTGTTTTCTCTTCCTGAGGGTACTGAGATGTTTCACTTCCCCTCGTTCCCTCCACACTGCCTATGTGTTCAGCAGCGGGTGACAGCCCATGACGACTGCCGGGTTTCCCCATTCGGAAACCCCCGGATCAAAGCCTGGTTGACGATCGGTTCCTGGTGCCAAGGCATCCACCGTGCGCCCTTAAAAACTTGGCCACAGATGCTCGCGTTCACTGTGTAGTTCTCAAACAACGACCAGCCACCCGTCAAAAATCCATTCCCTCAGACACCCAACAGCGTGCCCGACCGGCTCCCGTCCGAAGATCATGCGTTCCACGCTCTCACGAGCAGTACTAGCAGCCTCCGGCCCGAAGACCCGACCGAATAATCAACGTTCCACCCATGAGCAACCAGCATCAGACATTCGCTGATGTACTGGCCTCTGGACCGTTAGACGGCCTAGAAGTGCTCCTTAGAAAGGAGGTGATCCAGCCGCACCTTCCGGTACGGCTACCTTGTTACGACTTCGTCCCAATCGCCAGTCCCACCTTCGACAGCTCCCTCCCACAAGGGGTTGGGCCACCGGCTTCGGGTGTTACCGACTTTCGTGACGTGACGGGCGGTGTGTACAAGGCCCGGGAACGTATTCACCGCAGCAATGCTGATCTGCGATTACTAGCGACTCCGACTTCATGGGGTCGAGTTGCAGACCCCAATCCGAACTGAGACCGGCTTTTTGAGATTCGCTCCACCTCACGGTATCGCAGCTCTTTGTACCGGCCATTGTAGCACGTGTGCAGCCCAAGACATAAGGGGCATGATGACTTGACGTCGTCCCCACCTTCCTCCGAGTTGACCCCGGCGGTCTCCCGTGAGTCCCCAGCACCACAAGGGCCTGCTGGCAACACGGGACAAGGGTTGCGCTCGTTGCGGGACTTAACCCAACATCTCACGACACGAGCTGACGACAGCCATGCACCACCTGTACACCGACCACAAGGGGGGCACTATCTCTAATGCTTTCCGGTGTATGTCAAGCCTTGGTAAGGTTCTTCGCGTTGCGTCGAATTAAGCCACATGCTCCGCCGCTTGTGCGGGCCCCCGTCAATTCCTTTGAGTTTTAGCCTTGCGGCCGTACTCCCCAGGCGGGGAACTTAATGCGTTAGCTGCGGCACCGACGACGTGGAATGTCGCCAACACCTAGTTCCCACCGTTTACGGCGTGGACTACCAGGGTATCTAATCCTGTTCGCTCCCCACGCTTTCGCTCCTCAGCGTCAGTAATGGCCCAGAGATCCGCCTTCGCCACCGGTGTTCCTCCTGATATCTGCGCATTTCACCGCTACACCAGGAATTCCGATCTCCCCTACCACACTCTAGCTAGCCCGTATCGACTGCAGACCCGAGGTTAAGCCTCGGGCTTTCACAATCGACGTGACAAGCCGCCTACGAGCTCTTTACGCCCAATAATTCCGGACAACGCTTGCGCCCTACGTATTACCGCGGCTGCTGGCACGTAGTTAGCCGGCGCTTCTTCTGCAGGTACCGTCACTCTCGCTTCTTCCCTGCTGAAAGAGGTTTACAACCCGAAGGCCGTCATCCCTCACGCGGCGTCGCTGCATCAGGCTTTCGCCCATTGTGCAATATTCCCCACTGCTGCCTCCCGTAGGAGTCTGGGCCGTGTCTCAGTCCCAGTGTGGCCGGTCGCCCTCTCAGGCCGGCTACCCGTCGTCGCCTTGGTGAGCCATTACCTCACCAACAAGCTGATAGGCCGCGGGCTCATCCTTCACCGCCGGAGCTTTACAACCCGGGAGATGCCTCCCAGGCTCATATCCGGTATTAGACCCCGTTTCCAGGGCTTGTCCCAGAGTGAAGGGCAGATTGCCCACGTGTTACTCACCCGTTCGCCACTAATCCCCACCGAAGTGGTTCATCGTTCGACTTGCATGTGTTAAGCACGCCGCCAGCGTTCGTCCTGAGCCAGGATCAAACTCTCCGTGAATGTTTTCCCGTAATCGGGATGAACACCACGAGAGCGGTGCGAGAGGAGGAATAATCCCCTCGCACACAGCGTCCTCGCTGTGTTTT
>NZ_JOCB01000195.1 GCF_000718775.1 Streptomyces sp. NRRL S-31 | reverse complement strand
CCAGCGAACACTCCCCCGCCCGCAGCGCCTGCGCCGCCAGATGGATCGCCACCAGCGACGACGAACACGCCGTGTCCACCGACACCGCCGGACCCTCCAACCCCAGCAGATACGACACCCGCCCGGACGTGGCGCTCGTGGCCGTTCCTGTGGCGAGGAAACCTTCGAGGTCCGGCGGCGGCTGGTTGCCGTAGCCGGAGGACCACAGACCGGTGAACACGGCTGTGCGGCTGCCGCCGAGTGTGGTCGGATCGATGCCGGCGTGTTCGAAGGTCTCCCAGGCTGTTTCCAGCAGCACCCGCTGCTGCGGGTCCATCGCCAGTGCCTCGCGCGGCGAGATGCCGAAGAACCCGGCGTCGAAGTCGGCGCCGTCGGCGAGGAAGCCGCCCGATCGGCTGTAGGTCGTGCCCGGCCGGTCCGGGTCGGGGTCGTAGACGACGTCCCATCCACGGTCCGGCGGGAATTCGGTGATCGCGTCGGCACCGTCCGAGACGAGCCGCCACAGGCCGTCCGGGGACTCCACTCCACCCGGGTAGCGGCAGCCCATGCCGATGATCGCGATCGGCTCGCGCGCGGCCTCCTCCATGTCGGCGAGGCGCCTGCTGAGCACTCCCAGGTCGGCCGTGGCGCGCTTGAGGTAAGTGCGGAGCTTCTCTTCGTCGGACATCGCTACTCCTCAGCGTTGCGGGACTCGCCCGAGCGGATGACCTCGGTCCTGCGGTGCGCATCGTCCAGAAGACTGAACAGTTCGTCGTCGCTGGCCTCGTCGACACCGGCCGCGGAGCCGGTACGTTTGGCGGTCCAGGCCGCGAGGAGTCCTTCGAGGCGGGCCGCGACGGTCTCGTAGTCGGCGTCGGCGGCTGCCGCGTCCAGGGTGGACTTGAGCTGGTCGAGTTCGGCGAGCAGGGGGTCGGGTCGGGTGCCGTGCAGCCGTGTGTGCACGAAGGCGGCGAGGCGGGCCGGTGTCGGGTGGTCGAAGACGAGCGTGGCGGGCAGGCGCAGGCCGGTGTCCGCGTCGAGCTGGTTGCGCAGTTCCACGGCGGTGAGCGAGTCGAACCCGATGTCGGTGAACGCCTGGTCGGGGTTGACCGCCTCCGGTGACGAGTGCCCCAGGACGAGGGCGACCTGGCCCACGACGAGTCGCAGCAGGTCGGCCTGTGTCCACACGCGGTCGGCGGCCTGCCTGCGCCGGGGCCGTACCAGCTCCCGCAGCAGGGCGGGCGGGTCGCCGGCGCGGCGCAGCGCCGGCAGGTCGAACCTGACGGGGGCGAGGGTGGGGGTGTCCGCGGTCAACGCGGCGTCGAACAGGGCCAGCGCGTCCGTCGTCGGCAGCGGCCGTACGCCGGCCCTGGCCAGGCGGTGCCGGTCGGTGGCGGTAAGACCTCCGGTCATGCCGCTGGCCTCCGCCCAGTAGCCCCAGGCGAGCGACACGGCCGGCTGTCCCTGGGCCTGCCGGTGCGCGGCGAGGCCGTCGAGGTACGCGTTCGCCGCCGCGTAGTTCGCCTGGCCCGCGCCGCCCAGCACACCGGCCGCCGACGAGAACAGCACGAACGCCTCCAGGTCCGAGGTCAGTTCGTGGAGGTGCCGCGCCGCGAGGGCCTTCGGCTCCCACACGCGCGCGAACCGCTGCGGGGTGAGGGATTCCACGACGGTGTCGGCCAGCGTGCCCGCGGCGTGGATCACTGAGGTGACCGGGTGTTCGGCGAGCAGCCGCGCCACCGCCTCGCGGTCGGACACGTCACACGCCACGATGGCGGCGGTCGCGCCCAGCGCGGCCAGGTCAGTGGTCAGCGCGTCCGCGCCGGGGGCGTCCGGGCCGCTCCGGCTGACCAGCAGCAGGTGCCGCACGCCGTGCCGTACGGCGAGGTGGCGGGCGATCGTGCCGCCCAGGGTGCCGGTGCCGCCGGTGACGAGCACCGTGCCCTCGGGGCTGAGCGGCGAGGGCAGCGGTTCGGTGCGCGCCCGTTGGAGGCGGGGGACGTGAACGGCGCCTGCGCGGATCGCGAGCTGGGGTTCGTCGCCGGCCAGCCGGACCTCGTCGCCGTCGTCGCCGTCGACCAGCACGAACCGGCCGGGGTGCTCGGTGGCGGCCGACCTGACCAGGCCCCAGACGGCGGTGGCCTCCGGGTCGACGTCCTCGCCCGGCCGAACCGGCACGGCGTTGCGCGTGGCGATCACCATGCGCGGGGTGTCCGTGGTGAGGAAGTCCTGGATCACCCGCAGGGTCTCGACGGGCGATGTGGCGTGGTGGACCGGGATGTCCGGTCCGGTGGTCGCCGCCTCCAGGACCGGCCACGCCACCTGGTACGGCACGTCCTGCGTGGTGGCCCCGGCCGGCCGGCGCAGGGTCAGCGAGGCGATCTCGGCGACCGGCGCGCCCGACTGGTCGGCGAGGCCGATCGCGCAGGTGTTCTGGCCGGTCAGGGTCAGCCGGACCCTGGCGTGCTCGGCGCCGCGCCACCAGGAGATCCCGGCGAAGGAGAAGGGCATCTTCGCCCGGTCGTCGGCGACGGTCACGGTCTGGATCGCGGCGTCGAGCAGGGCGGGGTGCAGGGCGAACCGGGTGTCGCCGGGGGGTACGGCCACCTCCGCGTAGAGGGTGTCGCCGTCGCGCCAGGCCGCTCGCAGACCTTGGAAGGCCGTGCCGTAGGCGAATCCGGCGTCGGCCAGGTTGTCGTAGAAGGCGTCGAGGTCGACGGCTTCGGCGTGCGGCGGCCACTGCCGTGCCCAGGACTCCCGTGGTGCGACGGGTACGGCGCCCAGGGTCCCGGTCGCGTGCCGTACCCACTCGCCGTCTGCGCGCGAGTGGATCGAGACACTGCGCCGGTCCGCCCGGTCGGGGCCGACGGTCACGGACACCTGCACGCCGTCCGCGACCACCAGCGGTGTCTCCAGCGTCAGGTCCTCGACCGCCGGGCAGCCGACGTGTTCGCCGGCCCGGAGCGCCAGGTCCACGAAGGCCGCGGCGGGCAGCAGGGGCGAGCCCGAGATGACGTGTTCGGTGAGCCACGGCTGCGCGGCGGTGGCGAGTTGGCCCGTCAGCACCACGCCGTTGTCGTCGGGGAGTTCCATGGCGTCCCGCAGCAGCGGGTGGTCGATCCGGCCGTCACCGGTCGGTGCCGGGGTGGTGGGCTGGAGCCAGTAGTGCTGGTGCTGGAAGGGATACGAGGGCACCCGCGCGCTCAACGTCCCCGCCGGTGTGGTCACGGGTGGCATCCA
>NZ_JOCB01000194.1 GCF_000718775.1 Streptomyces sp. NRRL S-31 | reverse complement strand
CCTCTCGGGGGTGCGGGGGCGGGGGCGGGATCGTGGCCAGGTCCGGGGCCGGTTCCGGCCACACCAGCAGGACCGGGCACGGGGCGTGGTCGACCGCGAACCGGGCGGCCGGGCCCAGGCTCCTCGGCCCGAGCCGGGAGCGGTCCCCGTCGCGGGCCAGCACCAGCAGACCGGCCCCCGCGGCGGCGGCCACCACCTCCCGCTCGACCCGGCCCGACCGCTCCTCGCGGAGACAGGGCCGGTCCAGCCGCCGGGCCGCCGCGTCCAGCAGGGCCGTCGCCGACGCGGCGCCGAACGCCTCCACCCGGTCACCCGGGTCGCGCTCCCGCCGGCCGCGCCCCAGCAGCCCGGCGAAGGCCCCGTGCGCCACCTCGGGCACGTCGGGGTCGCTCACATGGAACAGCACCACCTCCGCGTCCCCGGGCGTATGGGCGCGCACGGCGTCCACACAGGCCGGCCATGTGCCCTCCACCAGCCAGGCGATCACCCGCATACCTCGGCCTCCCTACAGAACCCTTGACGCCCCCCACAGTGCCACCACTGCGACGGCCAGCGAGGACGGCACGGCGAGCAGTCCGAGCCTGGTGAACTCCCCGAGGTTCACGTCATGCTCGTGCCGGTGCACGATCCGCCGCCACAGCAGGGTGGCCAGCGACCCCGCGTAGGTGAGGTTCGGGCCGATGTTCACCCCGAGCAGCACCGCGAGGACCGCCACCGGACCGGCGGGTGCCGCCAGCGGCAGCAGGACCAGCACCGCGGGCAGATTGTTGATCACATTGGCCAGCAGGGCGGCCAGCGCGGCCGTGCCGAGCAGCGCGGCCAGCCCGGTGCCGCCCGGCAGGACGTGCCCCAGCACGTCCGCCAGCCCGTTGTCGACCACCGCCCGCACCACGACGCCCAGCGCCAGGACGAACGCGAGGAACGCCGGGGCCGCCGCCCGTACCACCGTCAGCGGGGTCGCCTGCCGCCGCGCCAGCGCCCGCCCGGCCAGCACCAGCGCGCCCGCCGCCGCCACCCAGGCCGGGTCGACCCCGAACGCCGACGCCAGCACGAACCCCGCCAGTGTGCAGCCCACGGTCACCAGCGCGAACACCGGCAGCCGCGGCGCCTCGCCGGTCTCCCGGTCCGCCACGGCCGCCGCCGCGAGGTCCCGGGCGAAGAACCGCCGGAACACCAGGTACTCGACGCCGATCGCGGCCAGCCACGGCAGCGCCATCAGCGCCGCGAACCGGGTGAAGCTCAGCCCGCTGGCCGCGAACGCCAGCAGGTTCGTCAGATTGGACACCGGCAGCAGCAGCGACGCCGTGTTCGACAGGTGCGTGCAGGCGTACACGTGCGGTTTGGGCCGTACGCCGGTGCGCGCGGCCGTGGCGAAGACCACCGGGGTGAGCAGCACGACCGTCGCGTCCAGGCTGAGCACGGCGGTGATGGCCGACGCCAGCGCGAACACCGCCGTCAGCAGCCGCACCGGACGGCCCGCGGCCCAGCGCGCCATCCACGCCCCGCACGCCCGGAACAGTCCCTCCAGATCGCAGAAGTGCGCGAGCACCAGCACCGCCGCGAGGAACCCGACCACCGGGCCGAGCCGTTCGGCCTCGGCCCGGGCGTGGTCCAGCGAGATCGCTCCGCTGGCGACGGCGATCCCGGCGGCGGGCACGGCCATGACCGCCTCCGGCAGGCCGAAGGGCCGTACGACGGCCCAGACCAGCACGGCGACCAGCAGGACGGCGGAGAGGGCCTCGGCGAGCGCGGTGTTCAGGGCGGGTCCTTCCGGAAGTGATCACAAAGTACCCGTTCATGAAAACAGACGGCCCGGAAGGGCGCGCACCGCCGGGTCAGGGACCGGTGCCGGGGCTGAGCACGGTCAGCCGGACGGAGGAGGAGTTCCCGGAGACCGGCACCGGCCCGCCCGGCCAGGCCACCCTCAGCTGGTCCCGCTCGTCCGGCGGGGTGACCAGCAGCGTGGCCGGCGTGGCCGACCTGGCCCCGCTGATCCCGGGGTTGGAGAAGGTCAGCCCCGCCCAGGCGCTCTGCCCGGGCCGGAGGGTGACGCTCACCGGCGAACCCGGTTCACGCCGGGGATCGGCACCGAGCCGGGCACCGGAGCCGTTCACGAAGGCCGCGCCCGGATAGCCGCGCAGGGTGCAGGTGCGGCCGGACGTGTTGGTCAGCACCAGGGGGAAGTTCTCCTGGCCCGCGCCCGGGTCGTTGCGGCCCACGGAGGCGCGCAGCTCGGAGGTGTGGCAGCGGGAGCCCGCCGCGGCCGTCGCGCTCGGGACCGCCTCGCCGCCGCCCGAGGAGGCCGTCGCCCGCGGCGGCGCGGACGAGCCGGAGCCGGCGGCGGAGGAGGGCGGGGCGGGGGAGGAGGGGGCCGCGGAGGAGGGGCCGCTCTTGCCGTCCTGCGCGGGCGCGGCCGTGCCGGAGGCCGTGACCGTCGGGCCGCTCCGGGTGTCCTGGCCGTCGCCACAGGCGGCCAGCAGGCCCAGCAGGGCGGCCGTGCCCACGAGCAGGGCCCCGTGCCGCCGGGACCGGGGATTGTGCACCATGTCGCTCAACACTCCTGGAAGGTCACGGCACGCGAGGGGAACGCGTGCCTACGGCGCCGGATGCGCCGTTCTCACCGTCAGATGCGCGGATTGCCGGAAAAGTTCGGCACACCCCGGGTTCTTTTCCCGCGCCCGGCGCCCGGCAGGCGTCTTTTCAGGCCACCCGCAACGAACGGAGCACGCCGTCCATCATGTCGGCGCCGTCGTGCCGGCGCACCTGAACGTACACCTCGGGCCCCGTGCCGCCCACCGGGAGCAGCGCCGCCTCGGTGACCGAACCGCCGTCCGGACAGCCGCGCCAGGACCGGACCAGCGCGTGCCGGCCGGCGTCCGAGAAGGCGCGGGCGCCCGCGTACCGGCAGCCGGCGTGGGTGAGTGCCCGGACCTTCGCGGTGACGCCGCCGTGCGCGGCGGCCCCGGCGAACACGCCGTTCACGGGGGCCCTCGGGTCCGACCAGCGGGACAGGTCGTCGGCCACCACCAGACCGGGCTCGTGCCCCGCCGCCAGCCCCAGCGCGCGCGGGTCCCAGCCGGAGTCGCGCAGCTCGCGGGCCCAGCCGGCCGGCACCCTGAGCGTGATCCGCCCGGTGGTGTCCGTGACCCGCACCCCGTCGTCCCCGGTGCCGCCGCGGTGCGGCACCACGGTCGCCGTGACCGCGGCGGCTGAGGCGGCGAGTACGGCGGCCAGCGCCAGCGCCACCGTCGTCGGCCGGCCGCGCCACCCGGCCGGCCGCCGCTCGGG
>NZ_JOCB01000193.1 GCF_000718775.1 Streptomyces sp. NRRL S-31 | reverse complement strand
GGCGGGGCAGTCGGCGGCGGCGGGGATGGTGGTGGACCTGTCGGTCGCGGGGGAGGTGCGGTCGTACGCGGCGGAGGTCGAGCAGACGGCGTACCGGGTGGTGCAGGAGGCGTTGACAAACGTCCACAAGCACGCGGCGGGGGCGAAGACGTACGTGCGGTTGGCGCACCGGGTGTCGGAGATCGCGATGCAGGTGGAGAACGAGCCGCCGCCGGAGCCGGGGTCGGCGTCGGCCGCGGGGCTGCCGTCGGGCGGCAATGGTCTGGTGGGGATGCGGGAGCGGGTCCTGGCGCTGGGCGGTGTGTTCGTGTCGGGGCCGACGGAGGCGGGCGGGTTCCGGGTGTCGGCGGTGATTCCGTCGGCGTAGGCCGGCTGTGGACCGGTGGGGGCCGGGTTCCGGGGCGGGGCGGTGGTGTGCCCTCCCGCGGGGTGTGCCGTCCCGCGGGGTGTCTCAGCCGGCGGTGAGGCGTACCGGCTGGACGCCGGTGACCAGGGTGGTCAGGGCGTGGTCGAGGTCGGGGCCGACGTACCAGTCGCCGGTGTGGTCGAGGGTGTAGACGCGGCCCTCGGTGTCGATGGCGAGCAGGGCGGCGGTGTCGGTCTCCTCGCCGAGGGGGCACAGCTCGGTGCCGAGTGCGCGGCCGAGGTCGCCGAGGGTGCGGGCGAGGTGGAGGCCGTGCAGGGGGTCGAGGTGGAGGGTGGCGGGGGCGATGTGCCGGCCGGGTCCGGTGGGGGTGATGGTCAGGCCGCCGAATTCGGCCCAGGCTTCGACGGCGGCGGGGAACACGCTGTGCCGGTGTCCGGCGGGTGAGGTGTGTTCGCGCAGGGTGTCGGCCCAGATCTCGGCTTGTTTTATGTCCCAGCGTCCGGGGTGCCAGCCGGCGTCGCGCAGGGCGGCGTCGACGGGTACGGGGAAGCGGGTGGTGGAGGTGCGGTCGGTGTGCATCTGCCGTTCGTTCGTCGTGCGCGTGCGGGTGCTCGCGTGGTGGTGCCGGTGGTGTGGGTGGTGCCGGTGGTGGCGGGTGCCGGCGGTGTGGGGTGCCGGCGGTGGTGTCGGTGCCGCGGGTGCGGAGGACGGGGTCAGCCGTCGGTCGCGGGGTCGACGATGCGCACGCCGAAGTGGGCGCTGAGCGCGGTGCAGGCGCGGCAGGGGGTGGCGAAGCCGCCGTGGAGGGGGTCGCCGTCCTCGCGTATGCGGCGGGCGGTGAGTTTGGCGTGCTTGAGGGCTTTGCGGGCTTCGCCGTTGGTCATGGGCCGGCGGGCGGCGCGTTTGCTGCGGGCGGCGTCGGCGGTGGCGAGGTGCCGGGAGATGAGGATGGTCTCCGCGCAGCGGCCGGTGAAGCGGTCGCGCTGGGCACTGCCGAGGGCGTCGAGGAAGTCCTGGACGAGGGGGTGCAGGGTGGGGGGCTGGTCGCTGCGGGCGGCCGTGCAGGTGAGGGTGGCGCCGCGGACGGAGAGGGCGGCGGCGACCGCGGGCAGGATGCCGTCGCGCCGGTGCCGGAGCGCGGGGGTGGGGGGTGCGTCGGTGCCGCTCCAGTCGATGCGAGGGTCGCCGGCCCGCACGTCGGTACCTCCGGTCCGCAAGGTGTTCATGGTCGTCGTTCCCCTCCCCGGGCATCCCCCGAAGGACACAGGGTGCCAAATGCCATGGCCCGTGCGGAAGCTGGGGCGGGGCGACACGCCCGTGCGGGGGGCGTGTCGTGACGGTGGGGTGACGGCTGGTCACGGGGGTGGCGCCGGGCGGTCGGTGGGGGACGTGATGGGCCGGTGACCGGGGTTCGTGTACCGCATAGGCTGTCGGCATCCGCGATCGACACCGCCGCTTAAGGCCAGAGGGAATGCCGCAGGGGGCAACCGCCATGACGACAGGTCGGCTCGGGCCGGGGGCGCCGCCCAGCGGTCAGGCTGGGGGACAGGCCGTGCCGCCGAACGCGGCTTACGCCGGGCAGGTGGTGCACTTCCCGGATCCGGTCCGGGCGGCGCGTCATCCGGGGGGAGTGCGGGTGGATGACCGGGGTTACCCGGATTTCTCGCCGTACGCGCGGGTGGCGGTGGAGATCGCCGAGCCGCCGGAGGGTTTCGGCGTCGACGAGCTGCGGCTGACGGACTACGTGTCGGCGAACGCGGCGCTGGCGGCGGCGGGGCACGAGTTGTGGGACACGGTGCCGGATGTGGCGACGCCGCACGGCTGGACGTGGCATCACGTGGTGGGCACCCGGCGGCTGGAGCTGGTGCCGGTCGACGTGAAGGCGTTGCTGCGGCACCACGGTGGGGTGGCGACGGCGGCGGTGGATCACGCCAAGCGCGGGACGCGGCCGTTGCAGGAGCCCCGGCCGGCGCACTTCGGGTTGTCGAAGTCGGGTGTGGCGGTGACGGAGGCGCAGGTGCAGGGGGTCGAGGAGGACCTGGGGTACCGGTTGCCGGGCGCCTATCGCTCGTTCCTGAAGGCGGCGGGTGGCTGCGCGCCGGTCGGCACGGCGCTGGACGCGGAGTTGGGGCTGCTGGTGGACCAGCCGTTCTTCACGGTGCGGGACGAGGCCGCGGTCAACGACCTGGTGTACGTGAACAAGTGTCTGCGGGACCACCTGACGAAGGATTACCTCGGGGTGGGGTTCGTGCAGGGCGGGCTGCTCGCGGTGAAGGTGAAGGGCGAGCGGGCCGGTTCGGTGTGGTTCTGCGCGTACGACGATGTGCGGGACGTGGATCCGTCGTGGTCGCCGGCGGAGCGGGTGGAGCGTCTGCTGCTGCCGTGCGGTGAGGATTTCGACGCGTTCCTGTCCCGGCTGGCCGGCAGTCCGCCGGAGCTGGAGACGGTGGCGAATCTGATGGTGGACGGCGGCTTCGTCCGTGTCGTCCCGGTGTCTTCCGGCCCGGTGGGGGAGTGAGCTGAGGCGATGGTGACCTACGCGCAGGCGCAGGAGCGCGCCGAGGAGTGGATCAACGGCGACGTGCCCGTGTACCAGCACCGTGAGGTGCGGGTGCGGGAGTTCGAGCTGGGGTTCGTGGTGTGGGGCGAGGACCGGGCGGAGGGGCCGCGTTCGGACGCGGGCGGCCAGCGGCTGGTGATCGCCCGGGACAGTGGTGAGGCGACGCTGTGGCCGGCGCTGCCGGTGGGCGAGGTGATCCGCCGGTACGAGGAGGCGTACGGCCGTACCGACGGGCCGCCGGACGCGGTTCCGGCGCCGGCCGCCGCCCGGCTGGACCTCAACCAGACCTCGTTCCTGTTGACGCCGCCGGAGTGGTTGCAGGAGGCGGCGGACAAGCTGGGGTCGGGCGACCGGCCGGGCTCCGGCGCGGGTGCGCCCGACGGCGGTGCGTCGGCCGGGGCGGGCTCGGGTGCGGGCGGGCCGGCCGTTCCCGCCGCTGCGGCC
>NZ_JOCB01000192.1 GCF_000718775.1 Streptomyces sp. NRRL S-31 | reverse complement strand
ACTCTATCAGATCTTTTCTCGATCCGATTTCCTCGGTGCTTTCCAGGTCTTCGCTTTCGCGTTTCCCTTTCCGGCGGTTCCGACTTTATCAGAAGTTCTTGGCCGGTCTGACCGGCCGCTCATTTCTGAGTAATCGGAGGGTGCTTCCATTCGATGTCGTTCGCGACTTCTGCGGAAGCTAGTAGATTCTATCGGCTGCCCCGGAACTTGTCCAGCTCTAGGCAACTCATTGAATCTACCTCCCCGCTCGCTCCGTGTCAACGGTTCTTGCGGGGCGAAGAGGAGACTAGCAGCTCACCGGGGCCGAACGCACATCACGCCGCCGTGGGCACGGACGCGCTGCGCTCCGTCGCCGCGAGATCACCCGTCTCGCCCATGCGTGCCGCACGGCCACCGAGCACGTAGACGTACGCCAGGAAGGCCAGCTCGGCCACGACACCGATGCCGATGCGGGCCCAGGTGGGCAGGCCGGAGGGGGTGACGAACCCTTCGATGGCGCCGGAGACGAACAGGACCAGGGCGAGGCCGATGGCCATGCCGACGGCTGCTCGTCCCTCTTCGGCGAGAGCCGTACGCCGGGGGCGGGGACCGGGGTCCACCAGCGTCCAGCCCAGGCGCAGCCCCGTGCCGGCGGCGACGAAGACCGCGGTCAGTTCCAGCAGGCCGTGCGGGAGGACCAGGCCGAGGAAGGTGTCGAGGCGGCCGGCCGACGACATGAGACCGAAGCCCATGCCCAGGTTCAGCATGTTCTGGAAGAGGATCCAGAGCACCGGCAGCCCCAGAAAGACGCCCAGGACCAGGCACATCGCCGCCGCCTGGGCGTTGTTCGTCCACACCTGGGCGGCGAAGGCGCTCGCGGGATGGCTGGAGTAGTAGGTCTCGTACTCGCCGCCGGGGCGGGTCAGCTCGCGCAACCGGGCGGGTGCGGCGATGGACGACTGCACATCGGGATGGGTGCCGATCCACCAGCCCAGGAGA
Organism: Streptomyces sp. NRRL S-31; assembly: GCF_000718775.1. Lineage (GTDB taxonomy): Bacteria > Actinomycetota > Actinomycetes > Streptomycetales > Streptomycetaceae > Streptomyces. The sequence continues at coordinate 2,404 of NZ_JOCB01000192.1, read as the reverse complement.
ATCGCGACGGCGGTGGAGACGAGCGCCGTCGGCACCCACCAGTGGCGGGCGCGGTAGACCGCGGCCGGGAAGCCCCGGCCCAGGAAGTGTGCGACGTCCCGCCACGAGGCGGTGCGGGTACCCACGACAGCGCTGCGCGCGCGTGCCACGAGCTGGCTGAGCCGCCCGGTCAGGCGCGGGTCCGGGGCACTGGACCGGATGAGCGAGAGGTGGGTGGCGGTGCGCTGGTAGAGGGCGACGAGTTCGTCTGCCTCGGCACCGGTGAGACGGCGCCGTCGGCGGAGCAGTGCGTCGAGCCGGTCCCATTCGGCTCGGTGTGCGGAGACGAAGACGTCCAGGTCCATCGGGTCTGCCTGCTCCTCGACTGATCGTCCACGGCTCCGCGTGGAGGCTCGTGGTTGCTGTCAGCTTGTCGTACCGCGACGGGATGCGCCCCCAGCTTGGCAGACTGGCGGTTCCGGGGGCGGAACAGGGAAGGGCGGCGGGCGTGAGTGAGCTGGTGACCGGCGAGGCGGTGGCGCTCGAACTGCGCCCCGCGAAACTGCCGAGCAGGGCGCTGGCGGTACTGCTCGACCTGGTGGTCGCGGTGGTCGTGTACGTCGTCGTGCTCGCGGTGCTGGTGGCGTCGACGGCGTCGCTGGACGAGGCGGCGCAGACCGCGCTGTCGATCGCGGCCTTCCTGCTGGTGCTGGTCGGCGGGCCGATAGCCGTGGAGACGCTCAGCCACGGGCGTTCGCTGGGGAAGCTGGCGTTCGGGCTCCGGGTGGTGCGGGACGACGGTGGACCGATCCGGTTCCGGCACGCGCTGGTGCGGGGTGCGATCGGGGTGGTCGAGATCCTGATGACGTTCGGTGTGGTGGCCTGTGTCGCCTCGCTGGTCTCGGCCCGGGGGCGGCGGCTCGGGGACGTGTTCGCGGGCACCCTGGTCGTGCGGGAGCGGATCCCCGCCGGGCGGGCCGTTTTCGCTCCGGCTCCGCCTCCCTGGCTCGTGGGCCGGTTCGCGGAGCTGGACCTGTCGGCGGTGCCGGACGCGCTGTGGCTGGCCGTCCGGCAGTACCTGACCCGGATGCGGCAGCTCGATCCGCAGGTGTCGGCGGGTATGGCGGAGCGGCTGGCGACCGACCTCGCGGCGCGCACGGGAGTCTCGCTGTCGGCGGATCTGCCGCCGGCCGCCTTCCTCGCGGCCGTGGTGCACGAGCGGCAGTCCCGGGAGGCCCGGCAGGCGTTCGGTGACAGCGGTCCGGCGAACGGCGGCTTCGCTTGGCCGGTACCCCGGCCCGGCACACCGGACCCCTCCCGCTTCCAGGGGCCGTACGAACCTCAGCCGTCGGAGCGGCCTCAGGGCTCCCCGCTGTCCCCCGGCTCCCGGAACGAGCCGCGGGGCGAGTCGCCGGCCGGTCGGCCGGGCACCGGGTTCGTGCCACCGGCGTAGGCGGGGTGCGGGCTGTCGCGAGGCCCGGGCGGAGCGCTGGTACGAGCGGTTCAGTCGAAGCGCGACGGCGGTGACTGGAGGTCCTCCAGCTCGATCCCGGGCGCGGCCAGGACGACGTCCCCGGCGATGTGGACGGCGTGCTGTTCGCCCGTGTCCAGGGCTGTGACCTGGTATTCGTCCACGGTCAGGGGGCCGTTGTCAGTGGCGTGTGCTTCGCTGTCGACCAGTGCCCAGGACTGGTCCACGGTGCGGGGGGCGAGGACGGGGTCGGTGAAGGCCACGAGGCGGACGCGGGTCGCGGCGGACGAGGGGGTGAGGCGCAGCAGCCGGGCGGTGGCGACGAGGAACGCGGGGGACGTGCCGGTGAAGGCGTGGGCGCGCACCGTGCCTTCGGTGGCGTGGGTGCCGGTGGGGTCGGTGCGGACCCAGGTGACACCGTCGAGGGCGGCGCCGCGCACCTGCCAGTCGCCGGCGTGCAGTTCGAGGCGGATGGGGCGGCCGAGATCGTCCAGGGCGAGGTCGACCGAGCCCCGGTGGTCGCCGGCGGGGCCGGTCAGCCGGGAGACGTAGCGCCAGCCGGACGGGCCGGGGGCGCACTGGAAGTGCTCTTCCGCGAGGGGGGTGTGATCGTGCGGATCGTGGAGCGAATAACGGCCGCGGGGCATGGGGGTCCTGGGTCTTGACGGGCTGGTCCGGCCGGGAGCCGTCGGTCACGGGCCGGTCGCAGGGGCCGAAGGGGCAGGCCCCCGGCACGGGGGTGCGGGGGCCTGCCTCGGAGGACCTGCTGCCGGGAGGGGTGCGTCGGTGTACCGGCGCACTCCCCCGGACGCGGGCGGGCCGGACGGTGGAGCACCGGCCTACGGGGTCACCGGCTCAGTAGCGGTAGTGGTCCGGCTTGAACGGGCCGTCGACGTCGACGCCGATGTACGCGGCCTGCTCCGGGCGGAGCGTGGTGAGCTTGACGCCGAGGGC
>NZ_JOCB01000191.1 GCF_000718775.1 Streptomyces sp. NRRL S-31 | reverse complement strand
GAGCCTGAGGTGTAGATGACGTAGGCGAGGTCGTCGGGTGTGGCGAGGGGTGTGGGGTCGGTGTCGGGTCCGATGGGCCACTGGGTGTCGACGTGGAGGCGTGGGAGTCCTGGTGGGATGCGGTGGTCGAGGTCGGTGCTGGTGATGACGAGGGGTGCGTCGGCGTCCTCGATCATGTAGGTCGTCGGGGTCGGTGGCGGCGCGGTTCTCGATGAGCTGGTGGATGGTGGCGGTGTCGGGGTAGGGGCCGGTGACGCCGTTCCAGTCGACCAGGATCTCCCACCGCTCCCGCTCCGTCAGCATGTTGAGGTCACCGATGCGTGCGCCGGGCGCGTCCACCACGGAGGCCAGGAGGCTCTCGAGGTGGCCGGCCATCCGCTCGACCGTCTCCGCGTCGAACCTGCTCCGGTCGTAGACGAACCGGAACTCCAGGGCCCGGCCCGCCGACACGACGAGGGTCAGCGGGTACCCGGTCCGCTCCACACAGTTGACGAGGCGCCGGGTCAGCCCCTCGGGGAAGTCCGACGGCTTCTGCACCACCGGGTAGTTCTCGAAGACTAGGATGGATCGGAACAGCGGCTCACCGCGCGGAATCCTGCTGTGCTTCTGCACGTCGACGAGGTGGCAGTACTCCCACTGCCGCATCTCCAGCTGCTCGTCCTGGAGGTCCCGCAGCCACTCGGAGACGACCAGGTCCGCCGTGAGCCGGCCGCGCACCGGCAGCGTGTTGATGAACAGGCCCATCATCGACTCGACGCCGGGCAGGGCGATCGAGCGGCCCGAGATGGTGGAGCCGAACAGCACCTCGTCCTGCCGGCTGTATCGGGCGAGCAGGATCGACCACAGGCCCTGGACCAGCGTGTTCATCGTGACGCGCTGGGACTTGGCGTACTCCTTGGCCCGCGCGAACAGCTCCGCGGAGGCGCACACCTCGAACTCTCCGACCCCCGTGTCACCGGTGTCCCGGTCCACGTGCAGCGCGGTGGGCTCGCTGACGCCCGCCAGATAGTCGGACCAGAACGCCGCGGAGTCGTCGTCCTGCCGGGAGCTGAGCCATTCGATGTAGCGGCGGTAGGGGACGGTCGGCGGCAGCTGGGCGGGAGTGCCGTCGAGCAGCGCGCGGTAGAGGGCGAACAGCTCCTTCTGGAGGATCTGCACACTCCAGCCGTCCAGCAGGATGTGGTGGAACGACCAGACGACGATCCGGCGTTCCTCCGCCATCCGCAGCACGGTGACCCGGACCAGCGGGGCCCGCGACAGGTCGAACCCGCGGTCCCAGTCCTCCGCCAGGAAGGAGTTCAGCCGCTCCTCCTGCCCGGACAGGCCGCGCAGGTCCCGTACCTCGAAGGGGAGGGGGGCCCGGCGCTGCACCACCTGCACCGGCTCCGACACGCCCTCCCACACGAACGCGCTGCGCAGGATCGAGTGCCGGTCGACGAGCTGCTGCCAGGCGGCGCCGAACAACGTCTCCTCGAAGGGGCCTTCGACCTCCTCCGTCATCTGCACCATGTACGGGCGGGTGTCGGAGGTGTCCTCCAGCGAGTGGTACAGCATGCCGAACTGGAGGGGCGAGAGTCCGTAGACGTCTTCCACGTTGTGCGCGCTCATATCGAGAACCTCTTCAGGATCGCGGCCATGTCGGCGTCACCGACATCGGTGAGGGGAACACCGGGGGAGACCCGGCGGGCGTCGGCGGCTCCGTCGGCACTGCCGGCGATCAGCTCGCGCAGGTGGCCGAGGACACCGTCGGCCAGGCGCTCGACGGTGCGCCGCTCGTGCAGCGCGGTCGAGTAGTTGATGTACAGGCCGAACGTGTCGCCTTCGACGGCGGCCGTCACGTCCAGCACGTTCCAGCGCATGCCGTCCGGGCTGATCGAGTGGCCCTTGGGCTCGTCGGGACCGGCGTACCGCCCGATGCCCGGCAGGTCCTGGGTGAACTGCCCCAGGTAGTTGAAGTTCACTTCCGGAGTGGGCTGCCGGCGCAGCACGGAGGCCACGTCCGGGGCGCCGAGATGGCGCAGGATGCCGTAGCCGACACCCTTGTTCGGAATCCGCGCGAGCTGCTCGCGGACGGATTCGAGCGAGGCCACCGGATCGGTGACTCCCGGCGTCAGCCGCAGGGCGACGGGGAAGACGGACGTGAACCAGCCGACCGTCCGCGACAGGTCCACGTCCGGGAACAGGTCCTCACGGCCGTGTCCCTCCAGACCGATCAGGGTCTCGTCGTCCCCCGTCCAGTCCCGCAGCGCGTGCGCCACCGCGGTGAGCAACGCGTCGTTGATCTGGGTGCTGAAGACCCGGGGCACGTCCCGCAGCAGGGCACGTGTCTCCTCGGGGCTGAGCGTCGCCACGACGCTGGCGGCGGATCCCAGGTCGTTGCGGCCCTCCCGGTCGCGCGGCACCCGGCCGGCCGGCTTCGGCTCGGCCCAGTAGGCGAACTCGCCCCGTGCCCGCGCGGAGTCCGCGAAGTCGCGCAGCCGCTGTGCCCACGACCGGAACGACGTGGTCTTCGCCGGCAGCAGGGGCGCGAGCCCGGCAGCCCGCCGCTCGTAGCAACTGCCCAGGTCCTCCAGGAGGATCCGCCAGGAGACACCGTCGACCGCCAGGTGGTGTACGACGATGAGCAACCGCTGACCGCGCGTCGCGCCCAGCTCCAGCAGAGCGGCCCGCAGCAACGGGCCCTTGGCCAGGTCGAGGCTCCGCTGCGTCTCCTCGGCGATGTCCAGCGACACCGGCGCCAGCGACTCGTCCGCGACACCGGACAGGTCGTGCACGTCGAGGATGCCGGTGTCCACGGTCTCGTCCAGATACTGCCGCCAGCCGTCGGCCCCGTCCACGCAGCGCAGGCGCAGCGCGTCGTGGTGCTCGATCAGGTCGGCCAGCGCGAGCCGCAGCACATCGGGTTCGAGTCCGTCGGTGACGAGAAGCTCGGCCTGGTTGAAGTGGTCGAACGCCGGCAGGTCCTTCTCGAAGAACCAGTGCTGGATCGGAGTCAGCGGGACCTCGCCCACCACACGTCCCTGCTCCGCGTCGACCGGCGTGGCCGCACCGGCGTGGACCGCGATCTCGGCGATCGTCTGGTTCTTGAAGATCAGCCGCGGTGTGAGGTGCACACCGAACTTCTTGGCCCGGGCGATCATCTGGATGCTGATGATCGAATCCCCGCCCAGTTCGAAGAAGTTGTCGTGGATGCCGATGGTGTCGATGCCGAGGATCTCCGACCAGACCGCGGCGAGCGTGCGCTCGGTGTCCGTCCGGGGTGCGGTGTAGACGGTTTCGAGTTGGGGTCGGTGGTGGTCGGGTGCGGGGAGGGCTTTGGTGTCGACTTTGCCGTTGGGTGTGAGGGGGAGTTGGTCGAGGGTGATGTAGGTGGTGGGGATCATGTAGTCGGGGAGTTGTTGTTGGAGGTGGGTGCGGAGTTGGTGTGTGGTGGGGGTGTTGCCGGGGGTGGGGACTATGTAGGCGATGAGTTGTTTGTTGCCGGGTGTGTCTTCGCGGGTGGTGAGGGTGGTGGTGTGGATGTGGGGGTGGGTGTTGAGGGCGTTTTCGATTTCGCCGAGTTCGATGCGGTAGCCGCGG
>NZ_JOCB01000190.1 GCF_000718775.1 Streptomyces sp. NRRL S-31 | reverse complement strand
AGCGGGTCCCTTCGGGCTGCGCCCGAAGCAAGCGAACACCCGGGCTGCGCCCGGGTGTTGCGCTCCCGCTCCGCGGGAGCGCAAGCGGGTGGCTGCGCCACCCGCTCACCCTGCCCGCTGCGCGGGCAGGGTGACGGTCCGTTCGCTGCGCTCCCGGACCGGTGGGACTCCGTCCCACTACTAAGGCTTCCGCTTCGCTTCAGCCTGGCCGACGGGTCCGCTGCGCTCCCCCGCCTGACGGTCCTTCCGGCTGCGCCTCGAGAACCGTTGAGGCCCGCTGACGCGGGCCGAGCTGACTGCGAGAGGTGAGGGTCGCTCGCTCGTTTCGGGTTCCAGTGTGGCGGCTTCCTCATATTGATGCAGCATGTACCTTTGGCAGGAACACGGGATACCCTCTTTGAGGGTCGTGCCTACCGGGGAGGTGACGGAAGATCTGGGCAGCACACTTCGCATGCGCCAAGCCGGGCCTGGACGTCACTGCTCGGGACGGACTCGACGTCATGGACCTCCAGGCCTTTCCACCGAGCGTACCGTTGCCCATCCTTGAGACCCTCGCAGTTCGGGGTGCGGTGATAAACGCTTCCCCCCTTCGTGACGTACACCCTTCGGGGGAGATTCGACTGTGCCGAACGGCAGTGGTCGCACTGGGAGGAGGGAAGGAACATGACTTCGCAGAAGTCGTTAGCCATAGCCACGATTCTAATCTGGTGCTCGTCCCTCGACCATGTCCTTCTCGGTCAATGAGCGTCCTAAACTGTAGTTGCCTTGCACATCATGACTGCGTGTCACGACCCGCCGAAATAGGATGTCAGGGCATATTATGGAAACCACCTGGGTCGTCTTCGGATCAAAAATTGGAAGGCATCTGAATGCCGGTGATTCAACTCCGGGAATACCAAGTCGACCAGAAGTCGGCGTTCCGGAAGTGGGTGGGATTCCCCGCAAGATCACCGGTGCCCCCTCAGGGTGCCCGGGGCACGATCGTGTCAGCGACCGGATCGGGCAAGACGATCACGGCCGCCGCGTGCGCGCTGGAGTGCTTCCGGTACGGCCGGATCCTCGTGACCGTGCCGACCCTGGACCTGCTCGTGCAGACCGCCCAGGCGTGGCGGCTGGTCGGTCACCGGGCCCCGATGGTGGCGGTGTGCTCGCTGGAGAACGACGCGGTCCTGGGCTCGCTGGGGGTGCGGACCACTACGAACCCGATCCAGCTCGCCCTGTGGGCCGGGTCCGGGCCGGTGGTCGTGTTCGCCACGTACGCCTCTCTCGTGGACCGCGAGGACATCGACGCGCCCGAGAGCCAGCGGAAGGTTCGCGGGCCGCTGGAGGCCGCCCTGGCGGGCGGAGAGCGGCTCTACGGCCAGCGCATGGGCGGCTTCGACCTGGCCATCGTGGACGAAGCCCACGGAACCGCTGGTGATCTTGGCCGTCCGTGGGCGGCGATCCACGACAACCAGCGGATCCCCGCCGACTTCCGGCTCTACTTGACTGCGACCCCGCGCATCCTCGCCGCAGCCCGCCCGCAGGAGGGTACGGCCGGCCAGGAGGCGGAGATCGCGACCATGGCCGACGACCCGGACGGCACCTACGGCGCGTGGCTCGCCGAGCTCGGGCTCTCGGAGGCGATCGAGCGGGAGATCCTCGCCGGGTTCGAGATCGACGTCCTGGAGATCCGCGACCCCTCTCCCGTGATCGGGGAGTCGGAGGAGGCGCGGCGTGGCCGGCGCCTGGCCCTGCTGCAGACCGCGCTCCTGGAGCACGCCGCCGCGCACAACCTGCGCACGGTCATGACGTTCCACCAGAAGGTCGAGGAAGCCGCCGCGTTCGCGGACAAGCTCTCGGAGACGGCAGCCGAGCTGTACCTGAACGATGCCTCGGACGAGGACTTGGCCAAGGCAGAGGAACTGCCCGCGTCATCGATCGACGCGGAGTTCTACGAGCTGGAGGCCGACCGCCACGTCCCGCCGGACCGCGTCTGGTCGGCTTGGCTATGCGGCGACCATCTCGTCTCCGAGCGGCGGGAGGTACTGCGGCAGTTCGCCAACGGGATCGACGCCGCCGGACGCCGGGTACACCGCGCCTTCCTCGCCAGCTGCCGTGTGCTCGGGGAAGGCGTCGACATCACCGGCGAACGCGGAGTCGAGGCCGTCTGCTTCGCGGACACCCGCGGCTCCCAGGTAGAGATCGTGCAGAACATCGGCCGCGCGCTCCGGCCCAACAAGGACGGCAGCACGAAGGTCGCACGGATCATCGTGCCGGTGTTCCTGGAGCCGGGCGAGGACCCGACCGACATGGTCGCCTCCGCCTCGTTCCGTCCTCTCGTAGCCGTCCTCCAGGGCCTTCGCTCGCATGATGAGCGACTCGTCGAGCAGCTCGCTTCCCGCGCCCTCACCAGCGGCAAGCGCAAGGTCCACGTGCGGCGCGACGCGGAAGGACGGATCGTCGGAGCCGGCGGCGAGGGCGACGGCGAGCACCAGGAGCACGGCGCCGACGCCGCTGCCGAGTCGGCCTTGCTCCATTTCTCCTCTCCCCGGGACGCGGCGACCATCGCCGCCTTCCTGCGCACCCGGGTCTACCGGCCGGAGTCGCTGGTGTGGCTGGAGGGCTACCAGGCGCTGCTGCGCTGGCGGGCGGAGAACGAGATCACCGGCCTGTACGCCGTCCCGTACGACACCGAGGTCGAGGTCGGGGTCACGAAGGACTTCCCCCTCGGGCGGTGGGTGCACCAGCAGCGGAAGGCGCTGAGGGCGGGTGAGCTGGAGGAGCGGCGCAAGGTGCTGCTGGACGCGCCGGAGGCCGGGATGGTGTGGGAGCCCGGCGAGGAGGCGTGGGAAACCAAGCTCGCCGCGCTGCGGTCCTACCGGCGGGCGACCGGGCATCTCGCGCCCCGGCAGGACGCCATGTGGGACGACCCGGCCGGCGGCGGCCCCATGCCCATCGGGCAGCACATGGCCAACCTCCGGCGCAAGGGCGGCCTCGGGAAGGACCCGAAGCGCGCGGCAAAGCGGGCGGAGCAGCTGGCCGCGATCGACCCGGACTGGAACTGCCCGTGGCCGCTGAACTGGCAGCGCCACTACCGCGTACTCGCCGACCTCGTCGACGCCGACGGCCACCTGCCCCACATCGCGCCGGGCGTCACCTTCGAGGGCGACGACATCGGGACGTGGCGGTGGCGGCAGCAGGAACCCGGCACCTGGGCGCAGCTCCTGCCCGAGCAGCAAGAGCGGCTGACCGCGCTCGGCATCAACGCCCCCGCGGCCCCGTCTCCCACCCCGGCGGAGCCTCATGCGGCGAAGGGTTCGAGCAAGGCGCAGCAGGCGTTCCAGCGGGGCCTCACCGCCCTGACGCAGTGGGTGGAGAAGGAAGGCGCGAACCGGCCTGTGCCGCGCGGGCACACCGAGGAGGTCACGGTCGACGGC
>NZ_JOCB01000189.1 GCF_000718775.1 Streptomyces sp. NRRL S-31 | reverse complement strand
TGGCTTCGGGGTGGTGGATCACGATGGCGTCGGTGGACTGTTCGGGGTGGAGCTGGAACTCCTCGGAGAGGTGGACACCGATCCGCTCCGGTTGGAGCAGGTCGGCGATCTTGGCGCGGTCTTCGAGGTCGGGGCAGGCGCCGTAGCCGAGGGAGAAGCGGGCGCCGCGGTATTTCAGGGCGAACATGTCCTGCATGCGGTCGGGGTCCTCGGCGGCGAAGCCGAGTTCGGCGCGTACCCGGGCGTGCCAGTATTCGGCGAGTGCTTCGGCGAGTTGGACGGACAGGCCGTGGAGTTCGAGGTAGTCGCGGTAGGCGTTGGCGGCGAAGAGGTGGGCGGTTTCCTCGCCGATGCGGGAGCCGACGGTGACGACCTGGAAGCCGACGATGTCGGTTTCGCCGGATTCCTGGGGGCGGAAGTAGTCGGCGAGGCAGAGGCGTCGGCCGCGGCGTTGGCGGGGGAAGGTGAAGCGGGTGCGTTCGTTGCCGTGTTCGTCGAGGACGATGAGGTCGTCGTCTTTGGAGACGCAGGGGAAGTAGCCGTAGACGACGGCTGCTTCGAGGAGGTTGTCGGTGTGGAGGCGGTCGAGCAGGCCGCGCAGGCGGGGCCGTCCCTCGTTCTCGGCGAGTTCTTCGTAGGTGGGGCCGTCGCCGGTGCGGGCCTGTTTCAGGCCCCACTGGCCTTTGAAGAGTGCGTCCTCGTCGAGCCAGGTGGCGTATTCCTTCAGGCCGATGCCCTTGATGACGCGGGTGCCGAGGAACGGGGGGGTGGGGACGGGGTTGGTGGTGCTGACGTCGGAGCGGATGTGTTCCCCGGCCGGCTGCTCCTCCACCCGGAGCGCGGCGGTGGGGGTGGTGGTGCGTACGCGGCGCTGGCGCAGTTCGGGGAGTTTCGCTCCGGGCACGCCGCGTTTGACGCCGATGAGGGCGTCCATGAGGTGCAGTCCTTCGAAGGCGTCGCGGGCGTAGCGGACCTCGCCCTGGTAGATCTCGTGGAGGTCTTGTTCGACGTAGGCGCGGGTGAGGGCGGCGCCGCCGAGGATGACGGGGAAGCGGGGGGCCAGGCCGCGCTGGTTGAGTTCTTCGAGGTTCTCTTTCATGATCACGGTGGATTTGACCAGCAGGCCGGACATGCCGATGACGTCGGCGCGGTGTTCCTCGGCGGCTTCCAGGATGGCGGAGACCGGTTGTTTGATGCCGAGGTTGACGACGTTGTAGCCGTTGTTGGACAGGATGATGTCGACGAGGTTCTTGCCGATGTCGTGGACGTCGCCGCGGACGGTGGCCAGGACGATGGTGCCCTTGCCCTCGGCGTCGGTCTTCTCCATGTGCGGTTCCAGGTGGGCCACGGCCGCCTTCATCACCTCGGCCGACTGCAGGACGAACGGCAGTTGCATCTGTCCGGAGCCGAACAGTTCCCCGACGACTTTCATGCCGTCCAGCAGGGTGTCGTTGACGATGTCCAGCGCCGGCCGCTCCCGGAGCGCGGCCTGGAGGTCGGCTTCCAGGCCGTTGCGTTCGCCGTCGATGATCCGCCGCTTGAGGCGTTCCTCCAGGGGGAGTGCCGCCAGTTCCTCGGCCTTGCCCGCCTTCAGGGACTGCGCCGTCGCGCCCTCGAACAGCCGCATGAGTTTCTGCAAGGGGTCGTAGCCCTCGGAGCGGCGGTCGTAGATCAGGTCCAGGGCGGTGGTGACCTGTTCCTCGTCGAAGCGGGCGATGGGCAGGATCTTGCTCGCGTGGACGATCGCGGAGTCCAGTCCGGCCTTGACGCACTCGTGGAGGAAGACCGAGTTCAGCAGGATCCGCGCGGCCGGGTTCAGGCCGAAGGAGATGTTCGACAGGCCCAGCGTGGTCTGTACCGCCGGATGCCGGCGCTTCAGCTCGCGGATCGCCTCGATGGTGGCGATGCCGTCCCCGCGGGACTCCTCCTGGCCGGTGCAGATGGTGAACGTCAGGGTGTCGATGAGGATGTCCTCCTCACGGATGCCCCAGTTCCCCGTCAGGTCCGCGATCAGCCGTTCGGCGATCTCCACCTTCTTCTCCGGGGTGCGGGCCTGGCCCTCCTCGTCGATGGTCAGCGCGATCAGTGCCGCGCCGTGCTCCCGCGCCAGCGCGCTGACCTGCGCGAACCGCGACGTCGGGCCGGCGCCGTCCTCGTAGTTCACCGAGTTGATCACCGCGCGGCCGCCCAGCTTCTCCAGCCCCGCCCGGATCACCTCCACCTCGGTGGAGTCCAGCACCACCGGCAGCGTGGACGCCGTCGCGAACCGCCCCGCCAGCTCCTCCATGTCCGCCACACCGTCCCGGCCGACATAGTCCACACACAGATCCAGCATGTGCGCGCCCTCGCGGATCTGCTCCCGCGCCATCTCCACGCAGTCGTCCCAGCGGCCCGCCAGCATCGCCTCACGGAACTTCTTCGACCCGTTGGCGTTCGTCCGCTCGCCGATGGCCAGGTAGGAGGTGTCCTGCCGGAACGGCACCGCCTGGTACAGGGAGGCCGCGCCGGGCTCCGGACGCGGCTCGCGCACCGGGACGTCCAGCCCCCGCACCCGCTCCACCACCTGCCGCAGGTGCTCCGGCGTCGTCCCGCAGCAGCCCCCCACCAGCGACAGCCCGTACTCCCGCACGAACGTCTCCTGCGCATCGGCCAGCTCCGGCGCCGACAGCGGATAATGCGCGCCGTCCCTGCCCAGCACCGGCAGCCCCGCGTTCGGCATACACGACAACGGCACCCGCGCATGCCGGGCCAGATAGCGCAGATGCTCACTCATCTCCGCCGGACCCGTCGCACAGTTCAGGCCGATCATGTCGATACCCAGCGGCTCCAGCGCGGTCAGCGCCGCACCGATCTCCGAACCCAGCAGCATCGTGCCGGTCGTCTCCACTGTCACCGACACGATCACCGGCAGATCCAGACCCAGCGCGTCAAGAGCCCGCCGGGCACCGAGCACCGCCGCCTTCGTCTGGAGAAGATCCTGCGTGGTCTCCACCAGCAGGGCGTCGGCACCGCCCGCGACCAGCCCCTCCGCATTGCGCTGATAGGCATCGCGCAGCGTCGGATACGGGGCGTGGCCGAGGGTGGGCAGCTTGGTGCCCGGACCCATCGACCCCAGCACCCAGCGCGGCCGGCCGTCCCGCGCCGTGAACGCGTCCGCGCTCTCCCGGGCCACCCGGGCACCCGCCTCGGACAGCTCACACACCCGCTCGGGAATGTCGTACTCACCCAGCGCGGAATGGTTCGCACCGAAGGTGTTGGTCTCCACACAGTCCACACCCACCGCGAAATACGCCTCGTGGACGGACCGGACGATATCCGGCCGGGTGACATTCAGGATCTCGTTGCAACCCTCGAGGTTCTGGAAATCCTCCAGAGTCGGCTCCTGGGCCTGGAGCATCGTGCCCATCGCTCCATCGGCGACCACCACACGCGTGGCGAGCGCCTCTCGGAG
>NZ_JOCB01000188.1 GCF_000718775.1 Streptomyces sp. NRRL S-31 | reverse complement strand
CCTCCGACTCCTTCTGCAACGCCGCCAGCGCCTGGTTGCGACGGTGGTTCGCCGCCGTGTCCGCCAGCGCCGCACCCTCGATGTCGAAGTCCAGCCGGGTGAGGTCCAGGGCGTCCACCGCGGCGCCGTACTGCTCCTGCAACGCGGTGGCCGAGTCGCACGCCTGCCCCAGCTCGGTGCCGGAGGCCCCGCCGAACGAGGCGATCACATCGCCCCCCGACGAGCGCAGGTTCTGCACCGCGGCCTTCCAACCGGCGTCCGTGATGGGGGTGTCACCGTTGAAGGTGGCCTTGCAGCCGCCGCCGGCCAGCACGAAGGCGAGGGTGGCGTACTTCAGTCCCGCCTGACGCGCCTTGTCCAGCTCGTCGGGCGAGCCCCACGTCTCCACGTAGGGCGCCGCGTAACGGGACGGGAAACCCGTTCCGTTCGACGAGTCCGGGGCCGGCGACCCGCTGACCTCGGGCTCGGGAGAGCCGGACGGCGCCTCGATGGGCTCGCCACCGTCGGTGACGAACTTCCAGGTGATGCCCTTGACCAGCCCCTTCTCCAGCGGGGCGAGCTTCTCGAAGGCGGTCTGGCTGAGGTCCAGGTGGTCGGCGTTGCACGAGGGACACATGTCCTTGACGGGCACGGTGATCGTCTTGCCGTTGTACGACACCTGGACCTTGACGCCCTTGCACAGCCGGTCCTGGTTGGGGTCCTCGGACGTCCACCACTCGTGGGACACGGCGACGAGATCCTCGGTGGCCGCGTCGACCACGGTCCCGCAGGCGCCGTACCCGCTGTCGTTGTAGTACGTCATCTGACCGGAGACGGTCTGGGTACTGACCGAATTGTCGGCCAGCGCCAAGGACACACCTCCCAAGGTCACGGTCACCGCGGCGACGGCAGCGCCCGCGATGATCCGGTTCCGATTGGACACGCAATCTCCTGGTCGGTCTCGTGTGTTGTGGATCGGTTCTCGGCCCGTCACCCGGAGGCCGGCGGACGGGCAGCCGGGGCCGCCCGGCGAGCCTGGAATGGTCCTGGACGGACGCCGCACCGGGCCGATCATTGGAGAAGCGGACGGGGCCGCGCACCGATCCGCCCGCCCGTCTGCCCGGCGGGCCACTCACTCCGCCTTTTCGCCCACTCGGGAGGCGGCACCGCGGTGCCGGCGGCCGCGGCCGGCGCGGGCCGCGCCGTGTCCGCTCGTGCACGAGCCGTCGTCTGAAAGGGCACGGTCGGGCCGGCCGCCTTGCGACCCGGCACGCGCGCCTGCTGCGATGAACGGTGCCGGGTGGCGTCCTGCCCCGGCGCAGCGCAGCACGGGAGCGACCCACGGCGACCAGTGAGAAGGGCATGAGCGAGACCCCTGACCGGCCGACCGGACCGGAGCGGACCGACGGAGCCGGCCGGCGGAGCGCCGGTGCGGGGGCGACCCGGGTGGCGGCCGAAAGGCGTACCGGTATGCCGGGTGACGCCCTGTGAGGCGCTGGCTGGCCGGTCTCGACGCCCTGCGGATGCGCGTCCCCCTGCTCGGCGGCACGGCGCGGCGGACCCGGTCCGGACCGCTCTTCCTGATCGCCTCCGACGCCGAGGAGACGGCGCGGCTCGCCGAGACGGTCGACGCGCTGGGCGCCGCGGAGCGGAACCAGGCGACCGTGGTGGTCGCCGCGGGCTTCTCCGACTCCCCGGCCCTGTGGAAGCGGCTCGGGCCGGTGCTCGACGAATGCCGGCGGTCGGGCATCACCGGCGTACGGCTGTTGTGGGCGGGCGCCGGGGCCGACCTCCCGGGGCGCCCGGCCCCCGCACGGCGCGTCCGCGACACCTGGGGGATGGAGGTCATCGCCCCCGCCGGTCCCGTCGTCGTCGCCCCCGACGGGTCGCTCTTCACCCCCACCGGACCGGCCGGCTGGTACCACTTCGCCCCCGGCCTGGGCCCCCGGCCCCTCGGACTGCGGCATCCCGTGCCGAGCTGGGAGGACGCGGCGGCACACCTGACGCCCGACGCCGTCGGCGGCCATGTGGTCGAACCCGTGCCCGCGGGGGTGCTGATCCGGGCGGCGGGAGCGGTGCCGGACGACGAACGCGCCGTCGCCGCCTCGATCCCCATGGACGAACACCGGCTCGCCGTCGTGGTGGGCACCCCCGGCACGCCCCCCGTTCCCGCGCCCGCCCTGGCCGAGCTGCTGACCCTGCTGCCCTCGCGGGCCCGGGCCGGCGCCCTCCTCGTGCCGGGGAACGGGCACGACCTCCTGGAGACCGGACAGCGGACCGCCGATCTGCTCGGCATCGCGGTGGAGGTCCTCAGCGGCGTCCCCGCCCTGCTGGAGCGGGCGGACGGCACCGGCACCGACCGGGCCGTGGTGCTGATCGGCGCGGACGGCGAACCCTCGTGGCGGCCCTACGTGGAAGCCGTCGCCTGTCTCCCGGCGCACGACGGGTCGACGCCGGCCCCGCGCCTGCTCCACTGGCGCCCGCCCGTCGCCGGGCTGGCCGCCGCCGCCGAGGACGGGGTACTGGTGCTCCGGGCCCCGTGGCAGGTCGCCGTCACCCGCGCCGGGCTGTGGGTGGGGGAGGGCGACGACGTGCCCCCGGAGGCGTCCGGACGGGAACTCGCCCGGGAGACGATGACCGTCCACGTCGGTGTGCCGGGGCAGCGGCTGGACGACGACCTGTGGCCCGCGCTCGACACGCTGGTGGAGCGCCTGGAGCCGTCCGTGCAGGGGCGGACGACGCTCAGCGTGCTCGGACGGTGCAGCGTGCAGGGCCGGAGCCTGCTGCGGGGCGTCACCGAACGACGGGGACTCGCCCTGGAGTACCGCAGGGACACGGCCGCCGACCTCGCCGCGGAGCGCCCGGCGGAGGAGACGGCCGAGCCGGAGCGGCCGTCCGTCGCGGCCCGGACCGCGCCGGACACTCCCGCCGTACCCGAAGCCCCCTGGCACGCCGAGCCGATGAGCGTACGCATCCGGCGCGTGGCCGCCCCGCCCGCACCGGCCCCGCGCACCTCGACCGCTTCCGCCCAGCAGACCTCGGCCGCGCAGGTCCAGCGGACTCCGGTCGTGCCGGTCCCGCGGACCGCGCCCGTCCCGCGGACGCCGGCCGCGCCGGTTCCGCACACCCCGGCCGCGGCGGCCCCACGGACCTCGGAGGTGTCGACCCCACGGACCCCGGCCGCGCCGGTCCAGCGCGCCTCGGCCGAGCCGTTCCCGCACACCCCGGCCGCGCCCGCTGCGGCCAGGCGCAAGGCCCTGGTGCCGCCGGGCTTCGCCCAGGCCGTCGCCGAGACCCGTCCGGGGGGCGGGCCGGGCGGCCGTTCCGCACCGGCTCCCCGGAGTGCCGGGCGCGAGACCCCGGCCCAGGGCCCGGGCGCCCCCACGGCCCCCGGCCGCGCCGGTCCAGCGCGCCTCGGCCGAGCCGTTCCCGCACACCCCGGCCGCGCCCGCTGCGGCCAGGCGCAAGGCCC
>NZ_JOCB01000187.1 GCF_000718775.1 Streptomyces sp. NRRL S-31 | reverse complement strand
CTTCGGGGCCGCGGGGGCCGGGGCGGCGGCCTGGGGGGCCGGGGCCGCGGGCTGGGCCTGCGGGGCCGTGCTGGTGGTCCCTGCGGCCCCCGCGGCCGCAGTACCCGCCGGGGCCGGGGTGGCAGGAGCCCCCGGCTTGTAATCGGCGAAGAAGTCCCACCAGGCACGGTCTACCGAGTTCGGGTCCTGGAGGTACTGCTGATAGATCTCGTCGACGAGCCACTCGTTCGCACCGAACGCGGCCGCGGGGTTCTTCCCTGCTTGGTCGTCGGTGGTGCGAGAGCTCGAGTTACTGGGGGACTGTGGCGACACGGCGGCAACCGCCCTCTTCCGCTTCACAAGGTGATGGACAGCGGGAATAAAGGCTACGCCTCCAAGAGCGCGAAGGTCAGGTCGAGCCCGTTCATCGTCGTGTAAGTCACATCAGAAATCTTGTTTCAGGGCTTGAAATGGCGGGAAACAACCGTGGTTCCGCATGTGGAAGGGTGCACCGGCGCGGGCCCGGCGCGTCTTCGTTCGACGGGTGGCGCGGGCCTGCCCTGATCACACGTGTCCGGCTGCGCGGCACGGCAGCGACCGTCGTGGATCTTGTGCTTCCGGTTCGGACCTTACGTCAACTGCGGACGGAAGTCAGGCCCGGGAGAGTGACGATGATCCGGCAGCCGATCGTGGATTCGGCCACGCCTATCCGGCCGCCGTGCAGATCCACGGCCCACCGGGCGATCGCCAGCCCCAGCCCCGTGCCGCCGTCGCTGCCCGGGCCGTGCGGCCGGGTCACCGCGCCGCGGTTGAACCGCTCGAACACCTTGTGCCACTCCGACCGGGGGATGCCGGGACCCTCGTCCAGGACCTCCAGCTCCAGCGACTCCGGCTGCGGCCCGCGCCGGGCCCGCACGGTGACCCGGCCGTGCGGCGGGCTGTGCTTGACCGCGTTGTCGATCAGGTTGGCGACGACCTGGTGGATGCGCTCGGGATCGGCGTGCGCGGTCAGCTCCAGCGGCTCGACGTCGAGGTGCAGATGGACGTCCGTGCGCTTGTGGCTGCCGGAGCCGGAGGCGATGCCCGAACGCGCGGAGGCGGCCATGTTGGCCTCCTTCAGCACGCCCGACAGGTACGGCCACACCTCGAAGCGGCGCGTCTTCAGCGGGACCACGCCGTTGTCGAGCCGGGACAGGTCCAGCAGCGTCTCCACCAGGCGGCCCAGCCGCTCGGTCTGCTTCAGGGCCGTCCGCATGGTCTCCGGGTCGGCCTCGGTGACGCCGTCGACGATGTTCTCCAGCACCGCGCGCAGCCCGGCGATCGGGGTGCGCAGCTCGTGCGAGACGTTCGCCACCAGCTCCTTGCGCTGGCTGTCCTGCGCCTCCAGCTCGTCCGCCATGACGTTGATCGTCTGGGCCAGGTCGCCGAGTTCGTCGCGGCGGTTCTCCTTCACCCGGCGCGTGTAGTCGCCGTGCGAGATCGAGCGGGCCACCGTGTTCATCTCGTCCAGCGGCATGGTGAGCGAGTGGGCCACGAACTGCGTGATGAGCAGGGTGGCGATCATCGAGAAGACCGTGATGAAGCGCAGTTCCGTCTTGGTGTGCACCGCGACGATGGACAGACCGGTGGTGATCAGCACCGCGATGACGACCAGCGCGCCCAGCTTGGTCTTGATCGAGAACGGGCGTACGCCGCCCCAGGGTTCCTCGCCGAGGGCCCCGGGGCTCCTCCGTGCGGCCTGGCGCCCGCCGCCGCTCACGGTGTCGGGGTCTCCAGCGCGTAGCCCACACCGTGCACGGTGCGGATCCGCTCGGCGCCGATCTTCCGGCGCAGCGCCTTGATGTGGCTGTCGACCGTGCGGGTGCCGGAGGCGTCCGCCCAGTCCCACACCTCGGCCAGCAGCTGCTCCCGGGAGAGCACCGCGCGCGGGGTGTTCGCCAGGCACACCAGCAGATCGAACTCGGTGGGCGTCAGGTGCACGTCCTCGGACTTCACCCGCACCCGGCGCTGCGCGTGGTCGATCTCCAGCTCGCCGAGCCGAAGGATTCCGCTGCGCGGTGTCGAGGCGGCGATCGCGGCCCGCTCCACCCGTCGCAGCAGCACGTGCACGCGGGCCGCCAGCTCCCGCATCGAGAACGGCTTGGTCATGTAGTCGTCGGCGCCCACGCCGAGCCCGACCAGCATGTCCGTCTCGTCGTCCCGCGCGGTGAGCATCAGCACCGGCACCGGCCGCTGGGCCTGCACGCGCCGGCAGACCTCCAGCCCGTCGAAGCCGGGCAGCATGATGTCGAGGATCAGCAGGTCGGGCTGCCACGCCTCGGCCGTGTCGACCGCGGCCGGACCGTCGGCCGCCGTCTGCACCAGGAAACCCTCGGCGCGCAGCCGGGCCGCGATGGCGTCGACGATCGTCGGGTCGTCCTCGACGACGAGTACCCGGCGCTGTGCGCCGGGGGTGGTCGTCGTCGCGCCGCTCTGGGAGGTGTGTGTCTGCTCCATCGCCCGCCCCTGTTGTTGCTTTCCGGAATCCGTGGGGTGATCCCATGTCTGCGTTCGACGCTTGAAAGATCCGCGTCAGGGCAGCACATTACGGGGACTCACCGCGCTGTCGCTATCCAGGTCGGACGGCGAGGTGGACCGCGTCCGGAACGCCTCGGGCAACGGGCACCTCTTCGGTACGCACCTGTCGGAACCCGGCATTCCGCAAGGTTCCTTCGAATTCCGGCGAGGGCTGGGCGGACCACACCGCGAGCACGCCGCCGGGCCTCAACACCCGTGCGCAGGCGGCGAGTCCGGCGGGCGAGTAGAGGCTGTCGTTGTCCTGTGTGACCGTCCAGTCGGGGCCGTTGTCGATGTCCAGGCAGAGCGCGTCGAACGTGTCGGATGTCTCATTGACGTACGCCACGAGATCCGCTTCCACGATCCTGGTGCGGGGGTCGGCGAGGGCGCCGGCGGACAGTTCGGCCAGCGGGCCGTCCCGGTGCCAGCCGATGACGGCGGGTTCCCGCTCCACCACGGTGATCCGTCCCCACCCGGCGTCCGCCGCGGCGTGTGCGAGCGAGAACCCCACGCCCAGCCCGCCGATCAGCACCTCCGGCGCCGCGCGTCCGTCCAGCGCGTGCCGCGCGGCGTCGACCAGCAGCCGCTCCGAGCGGCCGTCGGAAGTGTCCATCAGGAAACAGCCGTTGGCGATGATCTGGAGCAGCGCGCCGTGTCTGCGCAGCACCACCTCGCCGTACGGTCCGTCGCGCCGGTCCAGGACCACGGGGGTGTCGTAGGCGGCAGTCATGACTCTCATCCTGCTCGAACCGGGCCGGCTCTTCACGGGAATTACCCGGGAGACCCACGGACGGGTGGCCCGTGGGGGAGCCGGGCGCGGCCGGCGAGTGAGGGATGGCCCTGCGAGCGCCCCCGTGTGGCGCCGGTCATGGGCGGCGGTGCGCCGGGCGCGAAGGGTGGGGCCCGACGGGAGGAGCGCCGCACCGTGGAACGCGAGCCGAGAGGTCCGGCGGACCCGGCCCCGCCGGGCGGTACGTCCGCTGTCCCGCCCCCGCCCGGGGTACGGCCGCTGTCCCGCCCCCGCCCGGGGGCGGGACGGCGGCCGTACCCCCGGGCGGGGG
>NZ_JOCB01000186.1 GCF_000718775.1 Streptomyces sp. NRRL S-31 | reverse complement strand
CGATGCCGCTGACCGCCGAGGACTTCGCGCACGCCTACGACCACCTCGCCGACCACTGGCACACCCAGCCCCTCGGAGACCAGGCCACCGCCCTCGCCCACCGCATCCGCACCGGCACCGACCTCCCCTCGCACGCCCTCACCCCCACCACACCGGGACGGGCCGCGGCGGTACTGGACCGCGACGGAGCTGACCGGCTGGACCTCACCGTCAGGGCCGAACTCGCCGCCGCCGGCCACCCGGCCCAGGACCTCACGCCCGGACGGACGCTCCTGCTCCACCACTTCCTGGACCCCACCTGGCACGCCATGTCACCGGGACACCAGGCCGAAGCCGTCGCCCGATGGATCCACACCGAGACACGCCCCGGCCCACCCGCCCAGACCCGGACGGCCCCCGCCCGGCCCGCAACCATGTCCGCCCCCGCACTCCTCGCCACCAACACGTCCACCACCCAGGCGCCCCCGGCCGCGTCCGGCGCCACGCCCCTCGCCACCGAGACGTCCGCCGAGGCGAGCGTGGCCGGCTCCCGCGGCGCGGCTCCGGCACGAGAGGACGACCGCTTCCTGATCGAGGAGGTGCGGCGCGAGTTCCGCACCCTCCACCCCGACGGCATCGTGCCCCCGCCCACCGACGCCGACATCCGCATGGCCGCCGGCATCCTGCCCGAGCGGCCCGGGCGCGTCACGCTGCGCCAACGGGGTGAGGAGATCGCGCAGTTCCTCCTCACCGGCGACAAGGTGAGGTTCCTCGGCGGCGCCAACAGCGCCGAGACCGAACTGCTGCGGCAGCTCATCGTGACCAACGGACCCGAACTCCTGGCGGGCACGGTGCTGGCGCAACACCCTTCGGGCGCCACGGTGGTCATGGAGGTGAGCGCGGTCCGCGAGCGGGCGGGACGGCTGTACCTGCCGGGCAGCGAGGGCGCCGCTCAGGCGAGTACGGTCACATTGTTCATCCCCGAGATCGTCCTGCCGCCGCTCGGCGTCCTGCCCGGGGAACACTCGCGCGTGGCGGCCGAGGACGGCATGCGGCTGCTGCAGGAGGTCCAGCAGGCCCTCAGGAACGCCGCGCCCTCCGTGTCGGGCAGGCCCGTGTCCCTGGCCTCCGTCCTGCCGCCCCGGTGGACGGTCACGGACGCCGGTCGCCGGATCTACATGGGGAACACCGTGCGCGGGGCGGAGGAGCGCACCTACACCCAGTTCACGATCGGTGTGCCGGTCGCGGCGCTGGCGGGCGTGCACGAGACCGCCCTGGAGCATCTCACCTATCCGATGCTCGCGCCCCTCATGCACTCGGCGCGCAGGTTCGCGGACCGGCTGGCGGCCGTCTACGCCGAGGCTCGGATCGGGCGTCCCGTCACGCCGGGGCAGGTGCCGTTCCTCGCCTCGTCCGTAGCGGGGCTGGAGGAACTGCGCGGCTACGGCTGGCTGCTCTACGCCCACGGCGCGGCCGCCCCGGCGCAGAGAAGGCTGCACCCGGGAATCCTCACGAAGAACATGCTCGTCGCGGCGTCGCGGAACTCCTTCGCGCTGATCCGGTCCTCCCTCCACCCGGACCTGCGGGCGTTCCTCGCCCACGCGGGCCAGCAGGTCGTGAACCTCTTCCTCACCGAGTTCGACGACTTCCTCGCCCGGCGGCGGAACACGGCCAGGCGGGGAGTGGACGGCACGCGGCACGTCCTGGATGACGTACTCACCGGCCCCGGCGAACGCACCCTGGGCGAGTACCTCGCCACGATGCTCAACGACGTACCCGCAGAGGACCAGGTCAGCCAGTACGACGGCGTCGGCATGCGGGACTACCGGCTCGACACCCACGGTGGCGTGTTCCCCGAGGGGCTCGTGCTCCTGGAACTGCGCCAGTTCGGGGGAGACGAGAACGAGCAGACCGACGCCGAGGTGCGCACGGCCTTCGACCGCCTCGCGCAGGTCGCGCGGCAGGCGTACGAGGAGGCGGGGCGCCTGCGGGGCCAGGCCGCGACGGACCCCGCCTTCCCCGGCGTGGTCCTGGACCACCCGCTCGTTTCCGTGCTCACGGCGGTGTTCGAGCGGACGGCGGAGGTACACGTGCCCGTCCCCGGGCGCCAGGCCCCGGTCCAGCTGCTGCCCGGCACCGAGGTGCGGCAACTCGCCTCCATGGTGGCCTCGTTCGCTCTGGGGGGCCCGCTGCCGCCTGGTGTGGAGGAGGCGATGGGGGCACTGGCGCAGCGCACGCGGCAGGCCCTCGCCGAGACCACGACACCCGAGCAAGCACGGCAGCTGGAGGACGTGCTCGCCGCCGCCGAGTACGCACAGGCCCACCTCCAAACCGTCACGGCGCTCAACAACGGCCTCAGGCGCCCGGCGACGGCAGCGGAGATCACCACCGCGGCAGCGCTCGGCTCCGCCCTAGGACGTCCCGCGACGCCCGCCGAGACCGTTGCCGTCACAGCCGTGATGCAATCGCTCGCCCCGGACGTGCGCGGCAACGTCTCCGAGTACCAGGCCCTGACGACCTACCAGGCCTATTTCCAGTCGTACGGCCACGATCCGTCGTCGCCACAGGCCCACCAGGCCGCCGTCCGGTACGCCGGTGCCGTCCTGACCGGCAGCCGACGGACGCAGAGCTCCTCGCTGGCGGCGATGCTGGGCGGCAGCCGGGACGCCGGAACCGACCCGCTGGCCGAACAGTGGCCCCTCGGCCGTTCCTTCACCTCCTCCGGACCGCGCACCGACGGCACCCCGCCCGCCCGCGTCCCGGCGGACCGGGTCCCCGCCATGTCCGACGCCGCCCGACGGCCCGGCGAGTGGCACGTCATCACACAGCCGCACCCCCACTCCAGCACCGGTTTCTCCTACCGCGTCCACAGCGACGGCCGGATCAGCCTGCCCGACGGGACCGAACTGCCCCCCGGACCGTGGGTGCCCTACGGCCACGACTTCGTCCTGGACCACCCGGACGCCGCCCTGCACCTGCTGCGCGGCGACAGCGGCTGGATCGGCCGCCCGGACAACGCCGAGACGCTCCGCTCCACCCTGGAGACGGAGGTCTGGTACCACCTCACACCCGGTCCGGACGGCCTCGTCCTCGTCCCGGACGAGGAGGCGGCCACCGACCAGGCCATGCTCATCACCGTCCCCCTCACCGCGGAGGCAGCCGCAGCCGAGGCAGCCGGCACCGCCGGGTCCGCCGCCGAGGTCCCCACGACCGAGGCCGAGGCCGAGACCGCGGTCGACGCACGCGGCACGGCCCGGGTGCCCGAGGACGACCGATTCGGCGATCCCAATCTGCGCAGTGCCCCGGCCGGACCGGTGGGCATCGAACAGGAGGGAACCGGGACGTCGGCCCGGCAATCGGTCGACGCCCCGGCCGGTGGCCCGGCAGGTCCGGGCTCCGTCGGCGTGGACGCGGAGTTCGAGGCGGCGGTGCGGGAGGAGCCGTTGCTGGCGGAGTTTGATTCGGGGGTGGTGCGGCGGGCGTTGGAGATCCGGCAGGGCGCGGGCCGGGCTCGGATGGGTATCGGCGTCGACGCGGCCGAGGCGTCGACGCGGTGGTGGAGTGGGGTGAGGGAGGTCGCCGAGGCGCTGCGGACACGTGGCGAGGAGTATGCCCGGACTACGGCCGA
>NZ_JOCB01000185.1 GCF_000718775.1 Streptomyces sp. NRRL S-31 | reverse complement strand
GGCACCACCACCTACCTCGAACTCGGCCCCGACGCCGCCCTCACCCCCATGACCGGCCAAACCCTCGACGACGACACCACCAGCCTCGTCACCCCCGCCCTCCGCCGGAACCAGAGCGAGGTGCGGACGGCCGCCCTGGCCCTCGCCACGCTCCACACCCGGGGCGTCCCCGTGGACTGGCGGGCGTTCTTCGGTGTGGCGGAGGGACGCGGGCCGGTGGAGCTGCCGACGTACGCCTTCCAGCGGCAGCGCTACTGGCTGGACGGGTCCGACCGGACCGGCGTACCGCGCGACGGCCGGGGCACGGACACCGACGACTCCCCGTTCTGGGACGCCGTCGAGAGCGGTGACCTGGACGCCCTGGGCGCGACTCTCGGCAGCGACGACAGCGCCTCGCTGGGCGCGGCCCTGCCGATCCTCGCCGACTGGCGGCGCGGCGAGCGCTTGCGCGGCACCCTGGACTCCTGGACGTACCGGATCACCTGGAAGCGGCTCGCCAAGGACACCGGGGCGCATCCGAACGGGACCTGGCTGGCGGTGGTGCCCGCGGGCGCGGCGGCCGGGCAGAGCGCGGCGATCCTCGACGGACTGCGGGCGCAGGGCGCCGAGTTCACGGTGTACGAGGCCGGGACCGACCCGGAGGCGTACGGCCCGGCGCTCCGGGCGGCGCTGGCGGAGGCGGGCGGGATCCGCGGAGTGCTGTCCCTGCTCGCCCTGGACACCCGCCCGCATCCGGAGCACCCGGCGGTGACGCGCGGTCTGGCCGCGCTGGCGCACCTGCTGCCCGCCCTGGCCGAGAGCGGCACCGCGGCCCGGGTGTGGTCGCTGACCCAGGGAGCCGTGACCGGTTCCCCGGACGGTGTCGTGGAGGACCCCGCCCAGGCCCTGGTGTGGGGCTTCGGTGTGGCCGCGGCGCTGGAGTTCCCGCGGCTGTGGGGCGGTCTGGTCGACGTGCCGGCCGCGGGCGGCCTGGACCGGCGGGCGCTGCGGCGGCTCGCCATGGCGCTGGGCGGCCCGCGGGGCGAGGACCAGCTCGCGGTCCGGGCGTCCGGGATCTTCGCCCGCAGGCTGACGCGTGCCCCGCGGCACGGCACGGCCGGCGACTGGTCGCCGCGCGGCACGGTGCTGATCACGGGCGGCACCGGTGGTGTCGGGGCGCGGATCGCCCGTCGGCTGGCCCGCGCGGGCGCCGGGCACCTGCTGCTGAGCAGCCGGCGCGGACCGGCCGCGGAGGGCGCCGCCGAACTGGTCGCCGAGCTGCGCGAGTCGGGTGCCGAGGCGACGGTCGTGGCCTGTGACACGGCGGACCGCTCCTCGGTGGCCGCACTGCTCGACGCCGTTCCCGCCGACCGGCCGCTGACCGCGGTGGTGCACGCGGCGGGCGTCGGGCAGTTCACCTCGGTGGCGGACACCACCGTGCCGGAGATGGACCGCATCCTCGCCGGGAAGGTGCTCGGCGCCACGCACCTGGACGAACTCCTCGGCGACCAGCCGCTGGACGCCTTCGTGCTGATCTCGTCCAGCGCCGGTGTGTGGGGCGGCGGTGGCCAGAGCACGTACGCGGCGGCCAACGCCTACCTGGACGCGCTCGCCGAGCGGCGCCACGCCCTCGGCCGTACCGCGACCTCCGTGGCCTGGGGTTCGTGGGGCGGGGCCGGCATGGGCGCCGCCGACGGTGCGGCCGAGCGGATGCGCCGCCTGGGCGTGCCGCCGATGGACCCGGAGCCGGCCACGGCGGCACTGCTGCGCGCGGTCGGCCGGGGCGAGACGACGGTCGTCGTCGCGGACGTGGAGTGGTCCCGGTTCGCGCCCGGCTTCACCGCCGCCCGGCCCAGCGCCCTGCTCGGGGAACTGCCGGAGGTGGCCGAGGCCCTGCGCGAGGACCCGGCGCCCACCACGGGCGGGGGTGCGGGCGGCTCGTTCGCGCAGCGCGTCGCCGCCCTCGCGGAGGGCGAACGGGCCGCGCTCGTCCTGGAGTCGGTGTGCGAGGCGGCGGCGGCCGTACTCGGACACGACTCCGGTGCGGCGATCACCGCGGACCGGTCGTTCAAGGAGCTGGGCTTCGACTCGATGACCGCCGTGGAGCTGCGCAACCGCCTGGGCGCGACCACCGGCGTCCGTCTGCCGGCGACGCTGGCGTTCGACCACCCGACGCCGCAGCGGCTCGCCGACCATCTGCTCGCCGAGGTGACGGGCACCACGACCGCCGTGGCACCGGTGGCCGCGGCGCGGGCCGCGCTGGACGACGACCCGATCGCCATCGTGTCGATGGCCGGACGGTTCCCCGACGGGCTGGACTCGCCGGAGGAGCTGTGGCGGCTGCTCGCCGAGGGCCGTGACGCGATCTCCGGTTTCCCCGCCGACCGCGGCTGGGACATCGAGGGCCTGTACGACCCGGAGCCGGGCACCCCGGGCAGGACGTACTCGCTCAAGGGCGGGTTCCTGCGCGGCGCCGACCGGTTCGACGCGGCGTTCTTCGGGATCTCCCCGCGCGAGGCGCTGGCCATGGACCCGCAGCAGCGGGTGATCCTGGAGACCGCCTGGGAGACCTTCGAGCGGGGCGGCATCGACGTGCACGGGCTGCGCGGCAGCCGTACCGGTGTCTTCGTCGGCGCCTTCCACACCGGGTACGCGATCGGCGCTGACCAGGAGGAGATCGAGGGCTACACCGCGACCGGCAACCAGCCGAGCGTGCTGTCGGGCCGGGTCGCGTACACCTTCGGCTTCGAGGGGCCGGCGGTCACGGTGGACACCGCCTGCTCGTCGTCGCTGGTGGCGCTGCACCTCGCCGCGAAGGCGGTGCGCGACGGCGAGTGCGGGCTGGCGCTGGCGGGCGGTGTGACCGTCCTCGCCACGCCGGACGGCTTCGTGGAGTTCTCCCGGCAGCGCGGGCTCGCCGTGGACGGCCGGTGCAAGGCGTTCGCGGCGGCGGCCGACGGCACCGGCTGGTCGGAGGCGGCGGGGCTGCTGCTCGTGGAGCGGCTGTCGGACGCCCGGCGCAACGGGCACCGGGTGCTCGGGCTGCTGCGCGGCTCGGCCGTCAACCAGGACGGCGCCTCCAATGGGCTCACCGCCCCCAACGGCCCCTCGCAGCAGCGGGTGATCCGCCAGGCCCTCGCCGACGCGGGTCTCTCCCCCGCCGACGTCGACCTGGTGGAGGCGCATGGCACGGGGACCCGGCTGGGCGACCCGATCGAGGCGCAGGCCGTCCTCGCCACCTACGGCCAGGACCGCCCCGACGGCCGGCCGCTGTGGCTGGGGTCCGCGAAGTCGAACATCGGTCACACCCAGGCGGCCGCCGGCGTCACCGGCATCATCAAGGTGATCATGGCGATGCGGCACGGGGTCATGCCGAAGACCCTGCACATCGACGAGCCGACCCCGCACGTCGACTGGTCGGCGGGCGCGGTCGAGCTGCTGACGGAGGCCCGCCCCTGGCCCGAGACCGGCCGCCCGCGCCGGGCCGCCGTCTCCTCCTTCGGCGTCTCCGGCACCAACGCCCACGTCGTCATCGAGGAGCCGCCCGCCGAGGATCTCATGGAGCCGGCCGGTGAGGAGCCCGGACTGCCGGTGCTGGACTGGCAGTTGTCGGCGCGGACTCCGCAGGCGCTGCGGGCGCAGGCGGAACGGCTGCTCGCCTTCGTCCGGGAACCGGACGCGCCCGGCCTCCGGGACACCGCCCTGGCACTGGCCCGCCGCCCGGCACTGGAGCACCGCGCGGTGGTCGTGGGCACGGACCGTGACTCACTGGTGTCGGGTCTGGCGGCACTCGCGGCGGGCACCACGGCGGCCGGAACGGTGACCGGAGCGGAGGGGCACCGGAAGCTGGCGGTGCTGTTCACGGGCCAGGGCGCGCAGCGCGCCGGAATGGGCCGTGAACTGTACGACGCCTACCCCGCGTTCGCCGACGCCTACGACACCGT
>NZ_JOCB01000184.1 GCF_000718775.1 Streptomyces sp. NRRL S-31 | reverse complement strand
TCGGCGGCGGCCCGGGGGGTGGTGCGGGCGGGGACCTCGGCGAGGGCGCCGGTGAGTTCGGCGAGCAGGTGGCGGGCGAGTTCCGCCGGGGTGGGGTGGTCGAAGACGAGGGTGGCGGGCAGCTTCAGGCCGGTCGCCGCGGTGAGCCGGTTGCGCAGTTCGACGGCGGCCAGGGAGTCGAAGCCGAGTTCCCGGAAGGCGAGGGTGCGGCCGACGTCCTGGGCGGAGCGGTAGCCGAGGATGGTCGCGACGTGGCTCTGCACGAGTGCGGTGAGGAACGGCTCGCGCTCGCCCTCCGGCAGTCCGGCGAGCCGCTCCCGCAGCGCGTCGGCGCCGCCGGTCGTGCCCTGTCCGGTGGCCGCGCCGGCCCGGCGCACGGGCACGAGGGCGCGGAACAGCGGGGCCGGCTCCTCGCCCTGGGCGCGCAGGGAGGCCGTGTCCAGCCGCACCGGCAGGACGGCGGGGTCGGGCCCGCGCAGGGCGGCGTCGAAGAGGGCGAGGCCGTCCTCGGTCTCCAGCGGGGCGACGCCGCCGCGGGCGATGCGCGTGCGGTCGGTCTCGCCGAGGGTGCCGGTCATGCCGCCGGCCTCGGCCCACAGGCCCCAGGCCAGGGAGTGCGCGGGCAGTCCGAGGGCCCGGCGGTGGACGGCGAGCGCGTCGAGGTAGGCGTTGGCGGCGGCGTAGTTGCCCTGGCCCGGCGAGCCGAGCGTGGCGGCGGAGGAGGAGAAGAGCACGAACGCCGACAGGTCCAGGTCCGCGGTGAGTTCGTGCAGGTTCCAGGCGGCGTCCAGCTTCGGCCGGAACACCGTGTCGAGCCGCTCCGGGGTGAGGGAGGTGAGCACGCCGTCGGCGAGGACGCCGGCCGCGTGGATCACGGCGGTCAGCGGCCGGTCGGCGGGTACGGCGGCCAGGACGGCGGCGAGCGCGGCGCGGTCGGCGACGTCGCAGGCGACGCTCGTCACCCCGGCGCCCAGCCCGGTGAGTTCGGCGACCAGGTCGTCGGGGGCGCCGCCGCGGCTGACCAGCAGCAGGTGCCGGACGGCGCGTTCGGCGGCCAGGTGACGGGCCAGGACGCGGCCGAGCGCGCCGGTGGCGCCGGTCAGCAGGACGGTGCCGGTGCCCAGCCCGGTGCCGGCGGCGTCGCCGGGTTCACCGGTGGTGAGGCGGGCCAGCCTGGGCAGCAGCCAGGCGCCGTCCCGGAACGCCAGGTGCGGCTCGCCCGTGGCGACCGCCTCGGCCAGCCGTCCGGAGTCCGGCTCAGGTCCGGCGGCGTCGACGAGCACGATGCGGCCGGGGTTCTCCGACTGGGCCGAGCGGACCAGGCCGCCGACGGCGGCGCCCGCCGGGTCGGTGCCGGTGACCACCACGAGGGTGCGGTCGTCCTCCGCGAGCCCGGTGCGCAGTTCGGCCAGGACCGTGTCGACGGCCGTCCGGGCGGCGGCGGCGTCCACTCCGGCCGGGGCGCGTACCTCCCGTGGTGCGGGGGCGGTCGCCGTCACCGGCGGTGCCGGTACCCAGTCGACCCGGTACAGCGCGCCCGCGCGGGCCGACCGCGCGGCGGCGGCCAGCGCCTCGGTGCGCAGCGGGCGCAGGGCGAGCGAGTCGACGGTGGCGACGGGCGCGCCGGTGGGGTCGGCGAGGGCGAGGGCGACGGTGCCCTCCCCGGCGGGCCGGACGCGGACGCGCAGCGCGGTGGCGCCGGTGGCGTGCAGCCGCACCCCGGACCAGGCGAACGGCAGCAGCGCCGCGTCACCCGCCGCGTCGGTGAGGCCGACGGTGTGCAGGGCGGCGTCCGACAGCGCCGGGTGCAGGGCGAAGCCGTCGGGTACGGCGTCGGTGGCGACCTCCGCGTACAGGCCGTCGGCGGTGCGCCAGGCGGCGCGCAGGCCCTGGAAGAGCGGCCCGTAGCCGAGGCCGAGGGCGGCGAGTTCGTCGTACAGTCCGTCGAGCGGTACGGGCTCGGCGTCCCGCGGGGGCCACACGGTGAGCGGTTCGGCGGTTCCGGGCAGGGTGCCGGTCGGGGCGAGCAGGCCGTCGGCGTGCCGGGTCCAGGGCGGTTCCTCGTCGGGGCTCTCCGGGCGGGACCAGATGGTGACCGGGCGGGTCTCCCCCTCGGGCGCGCCGACGACGACCTGGAGCTGGACGGCGCCGTGCTCGGGCAGCACCAGCGGCGCGTGCAGGGTGAGTTCGGCGAGGTCGCCGCAGCCGACCTGGTCGCCGGCGCGCAGGGCCAGTTCCAGGTGCCCGGTGCCGGGGAAGAGCAGCCGGCCGCCGACCCGGTGGTCCGCCAGCCAGGGCTGGGTGCCCGGGGCGAGGCGGCCGGTGAGGACGGCGCCCTCGCTGTCGGCCCGTACCACCGCGGCGCCGAGCAGGGCGTGGTCGGTGGGGGCGAGGCCGGCGGAGGTGACGTCGGCGCCGCCCGCGGTGCTGTCCAGCCAGTACCACTCGCGCTGGAAGGCGTAGCCCGGCAGCGGGACGCGGCGCGCGCGGCGGCCCTCGGCGACGGCGGTCCAGTCGACGGTGGCACCGTGGGTGAACGCCTCGCCCAGCGCCGTCAGCAGCCGGTCCCGGCCGCCATCGTCGCGGCGCAGGGAGCCCACGGCGGTCACGGCGTCGTCGGTCTCCTGGATGCCGACGGTGAGCACCGGGTGCGGGCTGGACTCGATGAACAGCCGGTGTCCGTCGGCGACGGCGGCGCGGACCGCCTGCTCGAACAGGACGGTTCCGCGCAGGTTGGTGTACCAGTACGCGGCGCCGAGTTCCGTGGTGTCGAGCGGGCCGCCGGTGACGGTGGAGTAGAACGGCACGCGGGTGGCGCGCGGCGCGATGCCGTCGAGCACCTCGGCGAGGCGCTCGCGCAGGGTCTCGACGTGGGCGCTGTGGGAGGCGTAGTCCACGGGCAGGCGCTTGGCGCGGACCTTCTCGGCGCGCAGCAGGGCGTGGAGCCGGTCGAGGGCGTCGGGGTCGCCGGACACCACCGTGGAGGCGGTGCCGTTGACCGCGGCGACCGACAGCCGGCCGTCGAAGGCGGCGAGCCGGGCGCGGACCGCGTCGGCGCCCTCGCCGACGGACATCATGCCGCCGGAGCCGGACAGCAGCTCGGCGATGGCCCGTGAGCGCAGCGCGACGACGCGGGCGCCGTCCTGGAGGGTCAGCGCGCCGACCGCGCAGGCGGCGGCGATCTCGCCCTGGGAGTGGCCGATGACGGCGGCCGGGGTGACGCCGTAGGCGCTCCAGGTGTGGGCCAGGGACACCATCACGGCCCACAGCAGCGGCTGGACGACGTCCACCCGGTCCAGGTCGCCGTCGAGTTCGGCGCGGAAGTCCCAGTCGGTGTACGGCGCCAGGGCGGCGGCGCACTCGGCCATCCGGGCGGCGAACACCGGGGACTCCTCCAGGAGCCGGGTGGCCATGCCGGACCACTGGGAGCCCTGGCCGGGGAAGACGAACACGGGCCGGGCGCGGCCGGGCGCGGTGCCCTGGACCAGGGCGCGGGAGGCGGTGCCGTCGGCCAGCGCGGCCAGCGCGCCGCGCAGTTCGGCCGGGTCGGTGCCGGTGAGGGCGGCGCGGTGCGCGAAGTGGGCGCGGCCGGTGGCGAGCGTCCAGCCGATGTCGGAGGGGTCCTGGTGGGGGTGTGCGTCGAGGTGGCCGAGGAGCGCGGCGGCCTGGCCGGCGAGTGCGGCGGGCGTCTTGGCGGTGAGCAGCCACGGGGCGGTGGGGCCCTGGGGTGCGGGGTGCTCGGTCAAGGGTTCCTCGGCCGATGGCTGTTCGAGGATGACATGGGCGTTGGTGCCGCTGATGCCGAACGAGGAGACACCCGCCCGGCGCGGCCGGTCCACCGCCGGCCACTCCCGCGCCTCCGTCAGCAGCCGCACCCGCCCCGACTCCCAGTCCACCTTCGACGACGGCCGGTCCACGTGCAGCGTC
>NZ_JOCB01000183.1 GCF_000718775.1 Streptomyces sp. NRRL S-31 | reverse complement strand
CCGTCCCCCCGGCCGCGGCCCGGCGCTCGCCGCCCCGGCCGTCCGCCCTCGTGGCGCCGCCCGTCGCCGCCTCGGCACCGCCGCCGCCACGACGCCGGCGGCCGGATCGCCTGCCGGGGCCGGTGCCGGAGTTGCCCTGCGGGCGGGACGCCTTCGGCGCCGCCTGCTGGGGCACCTCGATGGTGACGGCCACGCCGGAGGGCTCGCGGGCGCCGGTGATGGTGGCCAGTTCCGCGTCGCTCGACGTGACGCGGGCCGTCCGGGGGCGGATGCCCGCGTCCGACATGAGCCGGGTGACGTCCCGCTTCTGCGTGGGCAGGACCAGCGTGACCACACTGCCGGAGCCGCCGGCGCGGGCCGTACGGCCGCCCCGGTGGAGGTAGTCCTTGTGGTCGGTGGGGGGATCGACGTTGACGACGAGGTCGAGGTCGTCGACGTGGATGCCCCGGGCCGCGACGTTCGTCGCCACCAGCGCGGTGACCTGGCCGTTCTTGAACTGTTCCAGGGTGCGGTTGCGCTGCGGCTGGGAGCGGCCCCCGTGCAGGGCCGCCGCGCGGACACCGACGGCCAGCAGCTGCTTGGCGAGCCGGTCGGCGGACCGCTTGGTGTCGAGGAAGAGGATGACCCGGCCGTCACGGGCCGCGATGCGCGTGGTGACGGCCTTCTTGTCGGTCTCGTCCTGGACGTGGAGCACGTGGTGCTCCATGGTGGTCACCGCTCCGGCGGAGGGGTCCACGGAGTGCACCACGGGGTCGGTCAGGAACCGCTGCACCAGGCGGTCGATGTTGCGGTCCAGGGTGGCCGAGAAGAGCATGCGCTGACCGTCGGGCCGTACGTTCTCGATCACCTTGGTGATCTGCGGCAGGAAGCCCATGTCGGTCATCTGGTCGGCTTCGTCCAGCACCGTGATGCGTACGTCGTCGAGCACGCAGTCCCCGCGGTCGACGAGGTCGTTGAGCCTGCCGGGAGTGGCCACGAGCACTTCGGCGCCGCGCCGGAGCGCAGCGGCCTGCTTGGTGATGGACAGCCCGCCGACCACGGTGGTCAGCCGGAGGTTCACCGCCGTCGCATAGGGGGCCAGCGCGTCCGTCACCTGCTGGGCCAGTTCCCGGGTGGGCACCAGCACGAGGGCGAGAGGTGCCGTGGGCCGCGCCCGCAGTCCGGCCGTGCGGGCCAGCACCGCCAGCCCGAAGGCGAGGGTCTTCCCGGAGCCGGTGCGTCCCCGTCCCAGCAGGTCACGGCCGGCCAGCGAGTTGGGCAGGGTGGCGCCCTGGATCGGGAAAGGGGTGGTCACACCCTGCGCGGTGAGGGTCTTCAGCAGCCCTTCCGGCATGTCCAGAGCGGCGAAGTCGTCGACGGCGGGGAGTGCGGGGGTGGTGCTTTCCGGCAACCGGAATTCCCTGGGCGACGACTCGGACGGCCGGGGTGAGGAGGCGCGTCGGTTCGGCTTCTGGGGCCTGCGGGGCATGCGGTTTTCTGCCTTCCTGGAAACAGCGCACACCGGGGTCCGCACCGTGATGGTGCGGACCCCGGTGTGCGGATACGCGTCCGGCGATCAGGCGGGGACGATGTTCTCCGCCTGCGGGCCCTTCTGGCCCTGCGTGACGTCGAAGGAGACCCGCTGGCCCTCCTGGAGCTCACGGAATCCCTGCGTCGCGATGTTCGAGTAGTGGGCGAAGACGTCGGGACCGCCGCCGTCCTGCTGGATGAAGCCGAAACCCTTTTCGGCGTTGAACCACTTCACGGTTCCCTGTGCCATGACCTTCTCCTTCTGTAGGCAGAGGCCCCATCCGGAGACGCCGGAAAAACAAATAATGCGCCTGAGAGAAACATTCCCGTCAGGCGCACATAGGTTCATGGGTACCACAACTGCAACACCAAGACAGTAGCACAACTCGGCCGATCGTGGCAGGGGCCGCCCTGTTCAGTCGGCGCTGGTGCGGAACCGGCGCCGGTACTCGGTCGGTGTCGTGTCGAGTCGGCGGCGGAAGGCTCTGACCAGCGTGTCGACGGTGCCGAAGCCACAGGTGGTGGCGATGCGATCCAGGGTGTTGTCGGTGGTCTCCAGCTGGTTGCGGGCCCGCTCGACGCGGACCGATTCGATGTAGGCGTGCGGTGTCATGCCCAGTTCGTTCTTGAAGATCCGGGCGAGCTGCCGGTCGCTGATGTGGGCCTGTTCGGCGAGGTGCGCGACGGTGAGCGGTTCGGCGATGTGGCGCAGGATGTGGTGGCGGAGTTCCTCGATGCGCCGGGTCGTGGAGACCTGCTCCAGCGGGACGCTGAACTGGCTCTGTCCGCTCGGCCGTTTGAGGTACATCACCAGTTGCCGTGCGACGCGCAGGGCGACGGCTTCGCCGAGGTCGTCGGCGATGAGCGCGAGCGACAGGTCCAGGCAGGCGCTGATCCCCGCTCCGGTCCACACGTTCCCCTCGCGGATGAAGATCGGGTCGGAGTCGACCTCGACCGCGGGATGGTCGGCGGCGAGCTGCTGGGCGGTGGACCAGTGCGTGGTGGCCCGCTTGCCGTCGAGGAGCCCGGAGGCGGCGAGGATGTGCGCGCCGACGCAGACGGAGGTGATCCTCCGGGTCCGGGGAGCGAGCCGTCGTACCTGTTCGACCACGTCCGGGTCGACCAGCGCGTGCACACGGCGACGGCTGTCGACCTCGACCGAGCCGGGCACCACGAGTGTGTCGATGCTCCTCGTCATCAGCTCGTCGAAGGTGGCGTCGGGCAGGACCCGGACCCCGGCGGCGGTGACGATGGGGTCCATGGTCCGCGCGGCGAGGACCACCTCGTAGCCCGCCGCCTCCTCCGTCTCGCGTCGCGCGAGGGAGAACACCTCCGGCGGCCCCGTGACGTCGAGCAGGTCGACGCCCTCGAAGAGCACGATGACGATCAGTCGTTCGACGGTGTTCACAAGCCCCCCTGGCCGGCGACGGCGATGTCATTTTCTGCATGCTAGATGACATTGCTGCCGTACGTGCCGGGCCATAGCGTCATGGGTGCGGGTCGTCGCACCGACCGCCTGCCACTCCCAACTCCCTCACCCACAGGTGGTGTTCCATGCCCGGAACGACGCTGCGTCAGCTCACCGGCCTCGACGAGACGCCCGCGAAGCTCGCCGACTCGACCCTGGTCCTGATCGACTATCAGAACACCTATACGACCGGCGTCATGGAGCTGGACGGCTGGCAACCCGCCCTCGACGCCGCCGCCCGGTTACCGGAACGCGCCCGCCGGGAGGGCGCCGAGGTCATCCACGTCGTGAACGACGGCGGCGAGGGCACGCCGTACGACATCCGGGCGGAGATCGGCCGGATCCATCCGAACGTGGCGCCCGCCGACGGCGAGCCCGTGGTCGTCAAGCAGGCCCCCGACACCTTCCACGGCACCGACCTGGGCCGGCTCGTCGACGAGGCGGGCAGGAGCGATCTCGTCATCGCCCGGTTCATGACCCACACGTGTGTGGCGTTCACCGCTCAGGGAGCCTTCCTGCCCGGCAACCGGCCCACCGTCGTGGCCGACGCCGACGCCACCCGCTCCCTGCCGGTCGTGGGTACGGAGCCGGACGCCCGCCAGGTGCACCTCGGCGCCCTCGCCACCATCGCCGACCTGTACGGGGTCGTCGTCACGTCCGAGGAGGACCTCGACCGATGAAGCCACTGCGTTCAGCCCTCGCGCTCTGCACCGCCGCCGCTCTCGCGGCCACCGTCGCCGCGTGCGGCGGGAGTTCCGAGGCCGCCTCCCATGAGGACGGGCCGTCGGCCTCCGCCTCGGCGTCGACCGCCGGCACCGGGACGAACGTCGCCGCCGGCACCACGACCCTGAGGAAGCTCAACGGCTTCGACGAGACCCCGGCCGGACTGTCCGACGCGACGCTCATCCTCGTCGACTACCAGAACACGTACACCGACGGTGTGATGGAACTCGACGGATGGCAGCCCGCGGTGGACAACGCGGCGGCCCTGCTGAAGCGGGCCCGCGAGGCGGACACCCCGGTCATCCACATCGTCGACAAGGGTTACGACCTGAAGTCGAAGGCCGGGCAGATCATCCCCGCGCTCAAGCCCGCCAAGGGGGAGCAGGTCGTCGAGAAGAGCGTGCCCAACGCCTTCCACGGCACCGATCTCGCCGACAAGGTCAAGAAGGCCGGGCACAAGAAGGTGATCGTCGCCGGATTCATGACCAACATGTGTGTCCTGTTCACCGCCCAGGGCGCCTTCCTCAACGGCTACCAGCCGACCGTGGTCGCCGACGCCTCGGCCACCCGGCCGCTGCCGTTGAAGGGGAACCCGAACGGCATCCCCGCCGAGCAGCTGCACGAAGCCGCGCTCGCCACGGTCCAGGACCTCTACGGAGTCGTGGTGCCGTCGCAGAAGTCCCTGGCCTGATACCGGAGTCCGCCCGCTCCCGCCGAGCCGACCCCGGTCCGGCGGGAGCCGGCCGGCCCGCCTCTCCCCCACGCACCCATCCCACGCACGTCCACACGCACGTCCACACGCACCTCCCCCACGCACCACCCCACCCCACCCCACCC
>NZ_JOCB01000182.1 GCF_000718775.1 Streptomyces sp. NRRL S-31 | reverse complement strand
CTCCGGGGGCGGGGCCGGGGGCGGGGGCGGGGCAGGCTTCGGGTCCGTGTCCGGCTCTGGGGGCGGTGCCGGGGCCGGGGACAGTGCCGGTACCGGTGCCGGAGGCGGTTGTGACGGTGGCCCCTGTGGACGCCCGGACGCCGCCGGACGCGGCGGGCAGGCTCTCCGTCAGCAGTCCCACCGCCGTGTGCACGGCGTCCACATGGCCGCGCATCTCCTCCGCCGCGTCCGCGTCCAGCGCGGCGCAGGCCGGCGGCAGGCCGACGAAGACGCGTTCGGCGAGGCCCGCCGCCACCTCCGCCAGCGCGCCGGTGTCGGTGCCCCGGACGTCGCCGTAGCGCAGCGAGCGGACCAGCGCGGGCAGGGCCTGGGCGAGGTGGCCGACATCGGTGTCCAGGGCGGCCCGGTCGGCGAGCACCCGCATGACGAACGGCAGCGCGTCCGGCAGCCCGGCGAGCAGGCACTGCTCGGCGAGCGCGGTGACGTCGGCCAGGGTGCGCGCCTCCGTCGCGTCCGCCTCCGCCCTGGCCCGCGCGGCGGCGAGGACGGTCGTCCCCCAGACGCCCGCCTCCGCGACCCGCACCGACAGCTCGGGTTCCCAGCGCAGCCGCCAGGTCTCCCGGAAGGTGCCCGTGCTCCCCCGGGACCGGACCGGCTCGCCCCAGCCGACACCGAGCAGCCGCAGCCGGTGCAGCAGCCTGCTGCGGCCGGCGTCGGTGTCACCGCGCAGGTCCAGCTCCAGCTCGCGCTCCAGCGCCTCGGGCTTGAGCCGCAGCGAGCGCTGCCGCCGGGCCAGGTCGCGCTGCAACGGCACGGCGGGCGCCGACTCCGGCACCTCCCCCAGGTCGTCCCCGACCACCAGCCGGTCGTGCACCAGTGCCAGCGGTACGTCCGAGCCCTCGCACAGCACCGCGCGCACCGCGTCCGTGGTCTCGCCCAGGCCGGGCAGCGGGCGCCCGCGCAGCACCGCCAGGGTCTCCGCGAGCCGGACGGCCTCGATGACGTGCGCGGAGGAGACGATCCGGTCCTCCTCCCGCAGCAGCCCGGCCACCTTGGTCAGCCACCGTTCGACCGGCCGGTCCCGGGCGTGGAAGAGGTGTCCGTACCAGCCGGGCGAGTCGATGCCCGCGCCGTACCCGCCGGCCCGGGCCAGTCTGCGATGCGTCCACGGCACCCAGGTCAGATCGGTCTTGACCTTGGGCAGGCCCTTGAGCAGGGACCGGTCGGCGGTGACCGTGGTCCTCTCCCGCAGCGCGGGCACGTGCCAGGCCCCGCACACCACGGCCACGGCGTGGCCGAACTCCTTGCGCGCGTCCCGCAGCCGCAGCCGCATGTGCGCCTCGCGGACGAGGTCCCGGGGGCGCCCGCCGACGCCGTACCGCTCGCGCAGCGCGCCCATGGCCTCCGCCATCGCGGCGAACGGCGCGAAGGGGTCGTGCGCGCCCGGCCCCCGGTGCTCGACGACGTCCTCCCACCAGCGCTCCGGGTCGTCGTACCCGGCCGCCTCGGCGAGGACGGCGAGGGGGTCGACACGGACCTGGTCGTCGCCGGTGACGGGACCGGGCGGGTGAGGGGCGACCGCGGCGGGTGGCGCGGCCCCGGCAGACCCCTGATCGCTCTCCTCTTCCCCCTCCTCCTCGTCCCCCTTCTGCTCGTCCTCTTTCGTGTCCTGCCACGCGAGGGTGTGCGTGGCCGGCAGGTCGATGAAGCGGGCCGGGACGCCGTTTTCCAGGGCCCAGCGGATGGCCACCCACTCCGGGCTGAACTCGGCGAACGGCCAGAAGGCCGACCGGCCCGGTTCGTCCACGGCGTGCGCGAGCAGGGCGACCGGAGGCCGCAGACCCGGGTCGGCGGCCAGCGGGATCAGCGCGTCGGCCTCGGGCGGACCCTCGACGAGGACGACGTCGGGGCGGGCGGCGTCCAGCGCGGCCCGGACCGCGCGCGCCGAACCGGGCCCGTGGTGCCGTACGCCCAGCAGCAGCGGCCCGGAGCCGTACGGCGAGCTCCGGTCGGTGCCGGTCATGCGCTCACCTCGCGGCAGGCGCGGTAGAAGTCGGTCCAGCCCTCGCGCTCGCGGACGACCGCCTCCAGGTACTCCTGCCAGACGACCCGGTCGGCCGCCGGGTCGCGGACGACGGCGCCGAGGATGCCCGCGGCGACGTCTCCGGGGCGCAGCACGCCGTCGCCGAAGTGGGCGGCGAGCGCGAGGCCGTTGGTGACGACGGAGATCGCCTCCGCCGTGGACAGGGTGCCGCTCGGGGACTTCAGCTTCGTGCGGCCGTCGGCGGTGATGCCGTCGCGCAGCTCGCGGAAGACGGTGACGACCCGGCGGATCTCCTCAATGCCGTCGGGCGCGGCCGGCAGGTCGAGGGAACGGCCGAGCTGCTCGACCCGGCGGGTGACGATGTCGACCTCCGCGTCGGCGCTCTCCGGCAGCGGCAGCACCACTGTGTTGAAGCGGCGGCGCAGCGCGCTGGAGAGGTCGTTGACCCCGCGGTCGCGGTCGTTGGCGGTGGCGATGAGGTTGAAGCCACGGACCGCCTGGACCTCTTCGCCCAGCTCGGGGATGGGTAGGGTCTTCTCGGACAGGATCGTGATCAGCGTGTCCTGGACGTCGGCCGGGATACGGGTCAGCTCCTCCACGCGGGCCGTCATGCCCTCGGCCATGGCCCGCATGACGGGGCTGGGCACGAGGGCGTCGCGGCTCGGGCCGTGGGCGAGGAGCCGCGCGTAGTTCCAGCCGTACCGGATCGCCTCCTCCGGGGTGCCGGCCGTGCCCTGCACCAGCAGCGTCGAGTCACCGCTGACGGCGGCGGCCAGGTGTTCCGACACCCAGGTCTTGGCGGTGCCGGGGACACCGAGCAGGAGCAGGGCGCGGTCGGTGGCGAGTGTGGTGACGGCGACCTCGACGATGCGGCGCGGACCCACGTACTTCGGTGTGATCACCGTGCCGTCCGGCAGGGTGCCCCCGAGCAGGTACGTCGCCACCGCCCACGGTGACAGTTTCCAGCGGGCCGGGCGTGGGCGGTCGTCCTGCGCGGCGAGCGCGGCGAGTTCGGCCGCGAACGCCTGCTCGGCATGCGGGCGCAAGGCCTGCTCGGCACGCGGTCGCGACGCCTGCGCGGTCTCGGTGCGGTCGGTCTCGGCGGTCGTCGGTCGCACGGACACAGTCATGGCTGAGGCCCCCTCCAGCTCGGCCGGTTCGGATCTGGCATCCACCGTGCACCACGCCACTGACAATCGCTGTGACCTGCGCTAACGCGCTCACCGGGCCGATTGTCAGTGGCGGGACCTACCGTCGGTGGCATGACTGAGCAGGGGGTGCGCCGGACCGCGGACCAGGTGCTGGCACTGGCGCCTGACGCGGCGTCACGCAAGGCGGGGAGCAAGCTCGGAGTGGCCGGACCGTGGTCCGGGACCGGCAGCGGAGAGGGGACGGTGTGGGGGCTGTGCAAGGGCAGCGGCAGCAGGCCGTACCAGACGGTGGTGGACCTGGCCGACGCGACCGGGCCGGCGTACAAGTGCAGCTGCCCGAGCCGTAAGTTCCCGTGCAAGCACGCGCTCGGCCTGCTCCTGCTCTGGGCGGCGGACGACGGCGCGGTGCCGGGCGGCGCGGTGCCGCCGGACTGGGCCGGGCAGTGGCTCGCCGGACGGCGTGGCCGGGCCGAGGCCGGGAAGACCCGGTCCGAGCGGGGTCCGGGCGCCGCGCCCGCCGATCCGGAGGCGGCCCGGCGGCGGGCCGAGCGCCGGGCCGATCGGGTCACGGCGGGCGCGGCCGAGCTGGAACAGCGGCTGGCGGACCTGTTGCGCGGCGGCCTGGCCACGGCCGAACAGGCGGGGTACGGACTGTGGGACGAGACGGCGGCCCGCATGGTCGACGCCCAGGCCCCCGGCTTGGCGGCCCGGGTGCGGGAGTTGGGGGCGATCGCGGCGTCCGGCGCGGGCTGGCCGGCACGCCTGCTGGAGGAGTGCGCGCTGCTGCACCTGCTCGACCAGGGCTGGCTGCGCCGCGACCGGCTGCCGGACGGCCTCGCGGCCACGGTCCGCTCCCGGGTCGGCCTGCCCGCCGCGCCGGACGGCCCGCCGGTGCGCGACCGCTGGCTGGTCCTCGCCCAGTACGACTCGGTGGACCCGAAGCTGACGACGCGGCGGATATGGCTGCACGGCGCCGGCTCCGGCGGGACCCGGCTGCTGCTGTCCTACGGCGCCGCGGGCCGGGCGCCGGAGCTGTCCCTGCCGGTCGGCCTGGCCCTGGAGGCGGAGGTGACGGCGTACGCCGGCGTGGGGCGGACCCGGGCCGCCCTGGGCGAGCGGTTCACCCCGCCGGAACCGGCCGCGTTCCGCCCGCCGGGCACGACCACCGCCGAGGCGGTGGCCCGGTACGGCGAGGCGCTGCGCGACGACCCCTGGCTGGAGTCGGTCCCGGTGACCCTGGACCGGGTGGTGCCGGTCCCGGACGGCGACCGGTGGCAGCTGGCCGACGCCGGCACGGACACGGCTCTGCCGCTGACCCGGGCCGCCCGCTCCCGGCCCGGTCTGTGGCGGCTGGTCGCCCTGTCCGGCGGCGCCCCCGTCACCGTCTTCGGCGAGTGCGGCCACCTCGGCTTCACCCCGCTCACGGCCTGGCCGGAAGGGGCGGACGAGGCGGTTCCGCTGTGCTGAGCGGCCGTACGGACACCCACGCGCGCGTACTGACAAGTGAGGGGAAGGGGACGCCATGAGCGGGGCACCGACCGGTGACGGCACGACGACGCCGGAGATCACCTGGGAGGAGCTGGTCACCACCGCGCTCCTCGGCACCGACCGGCGTGCCCCGGCGCACGTCCCGCCCGGCCGCACGGCTCCGGTCGCGCTGCTGGACGCGGCCGCCGTGGCGACCGTACGGCGGCCGCGTCCAGCAGCGCGACCGGAGCCGTGCGGCCGGGCGGGACGTGCGCCCGGGCACGCCGGTCGG
>NZ_JOCB01000181.1 GCF_000718775.1 Streptomyces sp. NRRL S-31 | reverse complement strand
CGCGGCGACGAGCAGCGCCGCCACCAGCACGCCCCGCGGGGCCGGGCGGGCCGGGGGCGGCTGCGGCAGGGCCGCGGCGGACGGCGGCGGCCCGCCGTGCGGCAGGTCCGACTGGGTCGGCGCGTAGGGCGCCGGGGTCTTCGGCGTACGGCCCGCGCCGATCCGGTGGATGAGTCCGCCGCCGTGCGCCGCCGTGTCCTGGCCGCCCGGCGCGGCAGGTGTCCGGCCGGTCGCCAGGTACGTGCGCAGCATCCGCTCGGCGTCCGCCGCGCCCAGCCGCCGTTCGGGGTCGCGCTCCAGCAGGCCCCGTAC
Source organism: Streptomyces sp. NRRL S-31 (assembly GCF_000718775.1). GTDB lineage: Bacteria > Actinomycetota > Actinomycetes > Streptomycetales > Streptomycetaceae > Streptomyces. The sequence continues at coordinate 4,661 of NZ_JOCB01000181.1, read as the reverse complement.
GACCGGCAGCAGCGGCTCGGCCTCGGCCGGCGGGCGGATCTCGTCGGTGACGACGGCGTGCAGGATGCCGCCGAGCGAGTCGCGCCGGAACGGCGACTCGCCGCTGAGCACCGTGCACAACAGCGCGCCCAGCGACCACAGGTCGGACTCGAACCCGGTGCGCAGCCCGGACATCCGCTCGGGCGCGGTGTACTCGGGCGAGCCGACGAAGGAGCCGGTCTCGGTGAGCGTGGTGGCGCCCTCGACCTGGGCGATGCCGAAGTCGGTGAGGACGACCCGGTCGGTGCCGGACTCGATCAGCACGTTCGCGGGCTTGATGTCCCGGTGCAGCACCCCCGCCTCGTGCGCGGTGTGCACCGCGCTCAGCAGGGCGATGCCGATCCGCGCGGCCTCGGCGGCGTCCACCGGGCCGGACCGGGCGATCCGCTCGGCGAGCGAACCGCCGTTAATCAACTCCATCACGAGGTACGGCCGTTCGTCCTGCTCCACCACGTCGTGCACGACGATGATGTGCGGGTGCCGCAGCTGGCAGACCGCCCGGGCCTCGCGGAACGTATGGTCGCGGCGGCGGCGCGCGTCCTCGTCCGGGAGCGATTCGTCCAGAAGGAGTTCCTTGACCGCCACCTGACGGCCCAGCACCCGGTCGCTCGCCCGCCACACGACGCCCATGCCGCCGCGCCCGATGCGTTCCTCCAGGCGGTAACGGCCCGCGATCAGCCGGAAGCCGGCTCCCTCGGTCCCCATGCGCCCCATCATGCCGCAGCGGGCGTCCGGGTCCTCGAGATCCGGTCGTGGCCCGCGGGCGTCCGCGGCGGCCTCAGCGCGGCTGCTGCCAGCCCTGGAGCACCGCCTTGAACTGCCTCCTCGTCGTCTCCCAGTCCACCGTGGGGGAGGAAATGTAGATCACGTATTCGGTACCGTCCCGGGAGATGTACGTCTCCTCCATGGCGCGCCGCGGCCCCGGGAAGGGCGTGTCCTTCGGCTGCGCGTTCCAGGTGTACTCCCAGACGGAGCCGCCGAGGTCGCGGTAGACGTTCCGCTCCAGCCGGACCCGGTGGTAGTCGACCAGCCGCTCGCTGAGCTGCTCGTCCAGGTCGAGCTGGTGCGTGTGGCCGTCCCTGAAGTCCGGCGAGGTGTCCATGGCGATGCGGACGAAGTGCTCGCCGCCGTCGGGCGTGTAGTCGACCTGCCGGAGGTCGCGGGGAGCGCCGGGCTTGCCGGGCTCGCCGACGACGTTCCGCGACCAGCCCTTGGGCAGGTAGAGGCTGAAGCCCCACTCGTCGTCGTACCGGCGCCACGACGCGGGGACCGTGCCGTCGGGACCCGGTACGTCCGGTGACGTGGTGGCCTGGCTCGCGCCCGTGCCACCGCTCCGCTCCGCGCCGCCCCACCGCTGGACGGCCACCGCTCCGCCGGCGCCGAGCACGGCCGCGACGGCGACGACGAGCACGAGCGTGCGCAGCCGGCGCCGCGGTCTGCTCGGTGCCGGGCCGGGCGCCACGCCGGGCGGCACCGGCGCCACGGTCGTCGTCCCGAGCGCGGGCCGGCCCGCGCCCGCCGGCACGCCGGGGAGGGAGGCACCGGCCGGGTGACCGGCGGGGCCGTGGCCCGGGCTGACCGCCCCGGAGATGTGCACGCCGGAGCTCTGGGTCGGGATGAACGCCTGCGCGGTGTGCGGCCGGCGGCCCTCGGCCGCCTCGGCCAGCATCTGCTCCGCCTCCTCCATGCTCGGCCGCTGGGCCGGGTCCTTGTGCAGCAGGGCGGCGATGACCGGTCCGAGCGGACCGGAGTGGCCGGGCTCGCCCGCCTCCTCCTCGACGATCGCCTGCATGGTGGTCAGCGGCGAGGTGCGCCGGAACGGCGAGCGGCCCTCCACCGCCGTGAACAGCGTGGCGCCGAGCGCCCACAGATCGGAGGCCGGGCCGGGGTCATGGCCGCGCACCCGTTCGGGCGCCAGGTAGTCGACCGAGCCGACGACCTCTCCGGTGCGGGTGATGGTGGTGTCGCCCTCGATCTGGGCGATGCCGAAGTCGGTGAGCAGCACCCGGCGGTCCGTGCCGAGGAGCACGTTGCCGGGCTTGACGTCCCGGTGCAGTACGCCGGCGGAGTGCGCGGCGCGCAGCGCCCGCAGCACCCACAGTCCGATCCGCGCGGCCTCCGCCGGCTCCACGCGGCCCTGCTCCTTGACCGCGTCGGCCAGCGAGTGGCCCTCGACCAGCTCCATCACGATCCATGGGCGGCCGTCGTGTTCGAGGACGTCGTGGACGGTGACGACGGCGGAGTGGTTGATGCGCGCGGCGGCCCGTGCCTCGGCTCGGGTCCGGGCGAGCAGCACGGCCTGGTCGCTGTCGGAGACGTAGAGCGCGGCGGTCAGCTCCTTGATGGCCACCATCCGGTGCAGCACTTCGTCGTGGGCGCGCCACACCCGGCCCATGCCGCCGCTGCCGATGGAGTCGGCGAGCCGGTAGCGGCCTGCTAGGAGCAGGCCTTGCATCTGATTCACGTTGCCCCGCAATGCTCTTGACAGGGTCAGACTAAGGACCGGTCCACTCCCAGGGAACCAGCGGGGTACCAAGGAATCCGCACTGTGACGATGGTCATTTCCGCGCCGGAAAGGGAACCGGACCGGCCGTTGGCCGCCCTGTGCGCAGGTTGCTCAGCCGGTGTAGCGATAGGTCGCGGTCGCCTCCTCGTACAGCCGTGTCACCTCGTCCCGTTCGGCCTCCGGGCCGCGTACCTGGACGATGTGGTAACGCCCGTTCAGCAACAGCGCCATGTTCCGCACGAACCGGTCCCGGCCCTGCCCGTCGGTCCAGGTGAACTGCCCTTCGGCCATGGTCCGTCCGCCCACCTCGGTGGTCCGCAGGCCCGACGCCGTGGCCCAGCTGGAGTCGCGGTACGGCTGGGTCTCCCGCTCCTTGTCACGCTGGTAGACCATCGGATCGCTGCCGTAGCCGGACGCGCCGTCCCGGCCCGGTACGACGATCAGCTCGAAGTCGCCGTGTGCGTAGACCACTTGGCCGCTGCCGTTCTTCGGGGTGCGGTCCCAGCCCTCGGCGACGGCGATCCGGAAGCCCGCGGAGTCCTTGCGCAGGGTGAACCCGTCGGGGACGGCGGGGTCCCCGCCGGTCTGGGTCTCGGTCGCGGGCGCGGAGGCACCGCCCTCCGGCGCGCTCTGTCCGGCGGAGGGCGGCCGGGTGTGCGAGGGCGCGGGCGCCGTCCGTCCGGCGCCGCCGGCGCGGTCCCCGCCCGCCGCGCCGCTGCCCGTGTCCTTGGGCATGAAGAGCATCGCGTACGCGATCGCGCCGGCCAGCAGGAGCAGGACCAGCAGGAGCAGCGTCCGGCCGAGGCTGCGCGGCGAACGGCCGTCCTCCCGGCCCCGCTTGTGCCGGCCGTGCGGAGAGGCGGCGGGCACTCGGGCGCGCCGCCTGCGTACCAGCTCGCCGCGCCGCCGGATGATCGGCAGCCGGCGCGGGTCGGCGGGCGGCACGGAGACGACGTGGGCGCCGGCGTCCGGCTCGGGCGCGGAGCGCACCAGGGACCGCAGCCAACCACTCAGCTCCTCGACGTCCGGCCGCTCGGTGGGGTCCTGGCGCAGCAGCGACTCCACGACCGGACGCAGCGGGCCGCACTCCTCGGCGAACGCGGGCGGCTCGGCGCACACCAGCTGCACCAGCTCGGCCGTCGACTCCTCCGGGTACGGCGCGTGCCCCTGTACGGCCCGGAACAGCAGCGCGCCCAGCGCCCACAGATCGGTGGCGGGGCCGATCGGCGCCGCCAACTGCCAGTTCTCGTGCACGGGTCCGGCCTGTTCCGGAGCCCACCGCTCGGTCACCGGTCCCACCACGGTCATCCGCACCTGCCGGGCCCGCTCGGCGGCGAGCGCGCCACCGGGCCCGCGCCGCCCGCCCGCCGACTCCCCCCAGCCGGACGCCGACTGCGCGGGGACGACGGGGGTGAGGCCGGGGGGATGGCCGGAACCGGGACCGGGACCGGGGACGGAACGAGGGCCGGGAGCGCGACCGGGTCCGCCGTAACCCGGGGCGGCGCCGGGGGCACGGCCGGGCTCCGGGGCATGCCCGGGTCCCCCGAAACCGGAGGCACGGCCGGGCTCCGGGGCATGCCCGGGTCCCCCGAAACCGGAGGCACGGCCGGGCTCGGCAGCGTACCCGGGTCCGCCGTAACCGGGGGCGGCGCCGGGGGCACGGCCGGGCTCCGGAGCGTGGCCGGATCCCCTGAAACCGGGGGCGGCGCCGGGGGCACGGCCCGGCTCCGGAGCCTGGTCGGGTTCCCCGTAGCCGGTGGTGGGGCCGGGAGCCGGGGGCAGGCCGAGGGGCCGGGTGCCGCCGTCCAGGGCCGGGGGCGTGCCGCCGGACCCGGTGCGCGGTGCGGCGCCGTGCCACGGGGTGCCGCGCACCCCGTAGGGGTCGGCCATCCGGCCGGACGGCGTCGTACCGCCCGTGTCCGAGGGGTACGACGGCCGCGCCGCGCCGGCCTCCGGGACGGCCCCGGTGTCGCCGTCGGCGGGCGGGCGGGCGCCGGGCAGGGCGGGGTGCCGGGTCTGCTCGGCCTCCTGCCCCCGGGCGGCGGCGCGGGCGCCCGCGCGGTACGCGGCGATGGCCCCGGCCCGGGCGGCCCTGATGTCCGAGCCGGTTTCCGGG
>NZ_JOCB01000180.1 GCF_000718775.1 Streptomyces sp. NRRL S-31 | reverse complement strand
GGCACGGCACTCCCCCAGCCTCCGGCCGGGGGGACCCCCACGCCGCGTTGTCGGACCACCCGAGTACGCCCAGTACGCGGGTGATCCTCCGCCTTGCGACGCACCGCACCGGACGCCGCGGCCTGATCCGACCTGATCCAAACGAAACCCCCTGCACGGCAGGTCCTGTCACCGGGGCACCGCCACGCCCGGGGGCGGGCCTGACGGGATCGCCCGTGGGTGTCCCGCAGGGCACAGCCGCCCGTGCCGTCGCCCTCGGGTGCCGCGTCCGGGGGCGGTCGGGCCTTGGCGGGATCGGGATCGCCTGTCGTCCGTCGTGCCCCGCAGGACGCACCGCCCTCGCCGTCCTCCTCCGGTACCGCGCCCCGGGCCTGATGGGTTCAGCGACCCGGTGCGACCCGGTGGGTTCAGGGACCCAGTGGGTTCAGTAACCCGGTGGTGGCGCGGTCACTGATCGGCCGCACCCCGCGGGCCGGGGTCCGGTGGCGCCGAGCCGCCCGCCCGGCTCAGCCGTCCCCCCAGCTCCCGTACGCGTTCCACCAGTTCCACCGGTTCCCGCACCACGAACTCGCACCCAGCCATCGCCAGCCGCACCGCCAGCCACTGCGCGGGATCGCCCGTGCTGCCCCGCAGGACGCAGCCGCCCTCGCCGTCGTCCTCGGGCACCCCGAGCCGGCCCGGCACCCGCGCGGATATCTGGTCCGCCGGTGCGGCGAACCGCACCTCGAAGGCGTACGTCTCCTGCCGCCGCCGGATGGACTGGCGCAGGTACTCGGCGGCGCTCCCCGTCGGCAGCTCCCGCGGCGCGAACCGGACACCGGTCGCGAACGGCTCGCTCACCCGGTCGACCCGGAAGGTGCGCCAGTCCGCCCGGTCGACGTCGTAGGCGACCAGGTACCAGCGCAGCCCCGTCGACACCAGCCGGTGCGGCTCGGTCAGCCGCCGCGACGCGCTGCCGTCCTTGTCGCGGTAGGCGAACCGCAGCCGCTCGTGCCCCGCCACCGTGGACGCCATCACGGTCAGCGTCTCGGGCGCGATGCTCGGCCCGTCCCCGCTGGTCAGCGCTGTCGTCGCGGCCTGGAGCGTGGACACCCGGTGGCGCAGCCGGGACGGCAGCACCTGCTCCAGCTTGGCGAGGGCCCGCACGGAGGCCTCGTCCACGCCCGCCACGGCGTGCCCGGCGCCCGCCCGCAGCCCGACCGCGATCGCGACCGCCTCCTCGTCGTCCAGCACCAGCGGAGGCATCGCCTTGCCCGCGACCAGCCGGTACCCGCCGTCCGCGCCCTTGGTCGCCTGCACCGGATAGCCCAGTTCCCGGAGCCGGTCGATGTCCCGCCGCACGGTACGCCGGGACACGCTGAGCCGCTCGGCCAGCTCGCCGCCGGGCCACTCACGGGGCGTCTGGAGGAGCGAGAGCAGCTGGAGCAGCCGGGCCGGGGTGTCGGTCGTCATGCGTACGAGGATGCCGGAGAAATAGGACGCCATCTGGCCTAGTGGTGTCCTACTTTCCTCCCATGACGCCCAACCCCCAACCGCTTCCCGACCGCGCCCGCTGGCTGGCGCTCGCCATCGTCATGACGGCCGCCTTCATGGACCTGGTGGACGTGACCATCGTCAACATCGCCATTCCGTCCATCCAGCGCAGCGCCCATGCCTCGCTCAGCCAGATCCAGTGGATAACCGCCGGCTACGCCCTCGCCTTCGCCGCCGGTCTGATCACCGGCGGCCGGCTCGGTGACATCCACGGCCGCAAGCGGGTGTTCCTGGTCGGTATCGGTGGTTTCACCCTCGCCTCCGCCCTGTGCGGATTCGCGGTGAACCCGGAGATGCTGGTCGCCTCCCGGATTCTCCAGGGCGGTATGGCCGCGCTGATGGTGCCGCAGGTGCTGTCCATCGTGCACGCCACCTTCCCGGCGCACGAACGCGGCAAGGTCTTCGGTCTGTTCGGCGCGATCGTCGGGCTGGGTGCCGTCTCCGGGCCGCTGCTGGGCGCGCTGCTGACCGAGTGGAACCTCTTCGGGCTGGAGTGGCGGCCCATCTTCCTCATCAACCTCCCCGTGGGTGTCGCGGCTCTCCTCCTCGGCCGCCGGTTCATCACCGAGTCCCGCGCGCCGAAGGCCCTGAAGCTGGACCTCGTCGGCGTGACCCTGGTCTCGCTGGGCCTGCTCATGCTGCTGTACCCCCTCACCCGCGGCCGTGAGCTGGGCTGGCCCCTGTGGGGTCACCTCTGCATGGCCGGTGCGCTCGTCGTCTTCGCGGCGCTGGTGTCATACGAGAAACGGAAGGCGGCCAGGGACGGTTCCCCGCTGATCGAGCTGTCCCTCTTCCGGGTGAAGAGCTTCGCCGCGGGCATCGCCGTGCAGACCGTCTTCGGGGTCGCGCTCGGCATCTTCTTCCTGGTCTGGACGCTGTACATGCAGATCGGCCTGGGCTGGAGCCCGCTGCGGGCCGGGCTGACCGGGGTGCCGTTCTCGATCGCGGTGTCCACGGCGGCCGGGCTGTCGGTGCAGCAGCTGGTGCCGCGGTTCGGCCGGAAGGTGCTCCAGGCGGGTGCGCTGGTGATGGGGCTGGGCGTGCTGCTCTACCTGTGGGAGGCACACCACTACGGCCTCGCCATCGCCTCCTGGCAGATGGCCCTGCCGCTGGTCGTGATGGGGCTGGGCATGGGGCTGATCGTCGCCCCGCTCACCGACGCGGTCCTCTCGGAGGTGCCGCGTGAGCACGCCGGTTCCGCGTCCGGGCTGATCAACACCGTGCAGCAGATGGGCAACGCGCTGGGCCTGGGCCTGGTGTCGGTGGTCTTCTTCGGGCAGATCGGCGACCGACTCGCCCCGGCGCAGGTCGGGCCGGCCTTCGTACACGCCTTCCAGCACGCCCTGTGGTACGTCGCCGCGATCATGGGCGCGATCCTCCTGCTGATGACCGCGCTGCCGAAGCGTCCGGCGCAGCACGTGGAGGGCGCCGGACAGGAGGAGCCGGCGACGGATCAAGAGCCCGAGCTGGTGCACTGACCAGGCCGTATGACGCGGGGCCCGGCACCGAGGCGGTGCCGGGCCCTGTCGGCTGCCCGGCTCGCCCGCCAGTCTCCGCCGGGCGGTGGCCCATGGGCGAGCCGCTGCCCGTTCGTGCCCGATCCAAGTCTGAACCTGTTTACTTTGCCGACATACGGGCGTAGCCTCGCGGTGAAACCACACGTTCGGGCATGAGGTGGAGGCGGACGGACATGTACGCACCGGAGCGGCAGCAGGAGATCCTCCGGCTCGCCCGGGACGGCGGCCGGGTGGACGTGCTGTCGCTGGCCGAGGAGTTCCAGGTCACCGCGGAGACCATCCGCCGCGACCTGAAGGCCCTCGACCGCGCCGGCCTCGTCCGCCGGGTGCACGGCGGTGCCATCCCGGCCGGCCGCCTCGACTTCGAGCCCGACCTCGCCGAGCGCGAGTCCACCGCCGCCGACGAGAAGGACCGCATCGCCAAGGCGGCCCTCACCGAGCTGCCGGCCGAGGGGACGATGATCCTGGACGCCGGCACGACGGTGGCCCGCCTCGCCGCCGCCATCCCCCTGGAGTCCTCCCTCACCGTCGCCACGCACAGCCTGCCCATCGCGGCCCGCCTGGCCGACCACCCCGGTATCCAGCTCCACCTGATCGGCGGGCGCGTGCGGCACCGCACGCGCGCCGCCGTGGACGCCTGGGCGCTGCGCGCGTACGGCGAGATCCGCGCCGACGTCCTGTTCGTCGCCGCCAACGGCTTCTCCGCCGAGCACGGTCTGACCACCCCCGACCTCGCCGAGGCCGCCGTCAAGCGCGCGGCGATCGCCGCCGCCCGCCGCGTGGTGCTGCTGGCCGACTCCGCCAAGCACGGCCAGGAGCACTTCGCCCGCTTCGGCGGGCTCGGCGACGTGGACCTGCTGATCACCGACAGCGGGCTGAGCGACGAAGACGCCACCGCCATCGAGCGCGGCGGCACGGAAGTGGTGCGCGCATGATCCTCACCGTCACCCCGAACCCGTCCCTGGACCGCACCTACGAGGTCCCCGCCCTGGAGCGCGGCGAGGTCGTCCGCGCCACCGGCGAGCGCATGGACCCCGGCGGCAAGGGCGTGAACGTCTCGCGCGCCGTCGCCGCCGCCGGACGGCGCACGGTCGCCGTCCTGCCCCTGGGCGGTGCGCCGGGGGCACTCGTCGCCGACCTGCTCGACGCCCAGGGCATCGAGGTGGCACCGGTCCCGGTCGCCGGAGCCACCCGCTCCAACATCGCGCTCGCGGAGTCCGACGGGGTCCTCACGAAGATCAACGCGCCGGGTCCCGAACTGTCCGCCGCGGAACAGGAACTGCTCCTGGACACCGTCCGCGAGCAGTCGCGCGAGGCCGACTGGATCGCGTGCTGCGGCAGCCTGCCCCGGGGACTGGCACCCTCCTGGTACGCCGATGTCGTCACGCGGGCGCACGCCGGAGGCGCGCGGATCGCGCTGGACACCTCGGGGCCCGCCCTCCTGGAGGCGCTGCGCGCGCGTCCCGACGTGGTGAAGCCGAACGCCGAGGAGCTGGCGGCGGCGGTCGCGCGCCCCCTCACGACCGTGGGCGACGCGCTCAAGGCGGCCGAGGAGGTGCGCGCGCTGGGCGCCCGCGCCGTACTCGCCAGCCTGGGCGCCGACGGCCAGCTCCTGGTGACGGACGCCGGCGCCTGGTTCGGCAGCGCGCGGGTGTCCGCCGTCCGCAGCAACGTCGGCGCCGGGGACGCCTCCCTGGCCGGCTTCCTCATCGCCGGCGGTTCCGGCCCCGACGCCCTCGCCTCGGCCGTGGCCCACGGCGCCGCCGCGGTCCGGCTCCCCGGCAGCGTGATGCCGGCCCCCGCCGATCTGGAACCGGCCGCCGTGACGGTCACCGCCGAGATCCCGCTCGACCGCGAACTGACGGAACCGGTGTCATGAGCACCCTGGTCGGCCGCCGTACGACCGCTCCGTACGGCCCTAGGCGGAATTCCCCCTCCGCCGCCCCCGCATCCCCGACGTACGCGGAAGCC
>NZ_JOCB01000179.1 GCF_000718775.1 Streptomyces sp. NRRL S-31 | reverse complement strand
CGCGGCGCGATCGGCGCGATCGTCCTGGTCGACACCCGCCGGCTCGCCGACTGCTTCCCCGCGGTCGACTACTTCGAGAACAGCGGCCTGCCCTTCGTCGTCGCCCTCAACGGCTTCGACGGCCAGCAGGCATACACCCCCGACGAGGTGCGCGAGGCACTCCAGATCGGTCCCGACACCCCGATCATCACGACCGACGCCCGCCACCGTTCGGACGCCAAGAGCGCCCTGATCACCCTGGTGGAACACGCGCTGATGGCGCGGCTGAAGTAGCGCTCAAGTACGACGAGCCGTACGGCAGTTGCCGCACGCGGAGCGGAGCCGGCTGTGGCCTTTGCCACGGTCGGCTCCGGCATTCATAACAGTTCGGCAGAGGAATCGCCCGGAATCGCCACGCGACGCGGTCATCCGGTGCCGCTGCGCGCACGAACGTTCCGCCTTTTGACGACGCTCGCTCTTTATGACCGTTTTATCTGGCGTTTACAACGGCTCCCTCACCGGCTCTCCACTGTTTGGAAGTGCACTGGTCCCCGTGCTGGAATGCCTGAACTGCCCATCGGTCCAAGACGTACTCCGTAGTGGTCTGTGGCGAACCGGGCTCTGAGAGACTGCGGCACGGCATAGGTGCCGACCGCCGAGAGGTTGTTGGTCGAGTGAGGCGAAGCAAGAACGGTCCCGAGCCGTCGACGCGGGGCAACTTCACGCCGCCGCCGCGCGCGGCTGCACCCGCCCCTGTCTCCGGTCCGGAGCCGACGGCCACTCCCGCGCCCGGCGGCGGCCGTCTCTCCCCTCGGAACTGGCGGGTGCCGACCCGGCTGAACGCCATCCTGCTCATACCCGTGATGGTCGGCCTCGTCATGGGCGGCTTCCAGGTGAAGAGCTCGATCGACACCTGGCAGCAGGCCCGCGACGCCGAGAACACCGCCCGTCTGGTGCGCGCCGCCCTCACCTACGCCGACGCCCTGGACAACGAGCGGGACGTCACCGCGGCTCCGCTGCTGCTGAAGAAGAAGGACGCGCAGAGCAAGCGGGTCGTCGACGGTGCCCGCAAGGCCACCGACCAGGCCGCCGCCGCCTTCACCGAGGCGGCCAAGAGCGCGCCGGACGAGCCGGGCCTGAGCCGCCGGCTCAAGCTGTTCCGGGAGGCCGAGCCCGGGCTGGCCCAGCTGCGGCGGGAGGCCTACACCGCCAGGAAGACCGGGGTGCAGACCGAGGAAGGCTATGTCGCGGTCTCCCACCCCCTGATGGAGTTCGCCAACGAGCTGGGTCTGGGCACCGGCAACATCACCTCCTACGGCCGTACCGTCTACGCCATCTCGCTGACCAAGGCCGCGCTGTCGCTGGAGCGGTCGATCGGCACGCACCTGCTGGTCAAGCCCGGTCCGGACGCCCCGAACCTGGCGACCCAGCGGGTCTCCCTGTCCTCCTACGCCTACCTCGAGCGCATCGCCGTCGAGGAGTACAAGGGCGGTGGCACCGAGGCCGACGCGCAGAAGCTGGACGACGCCCGGGCGAAGATCGAGTCGGAAGCCGCCGCGCAGGCCAAGGAGGCCGCGGCGCAGAACCCGAAGTACGTCGCCCCGCCGTCCGACCCGGACGCCATGGTCGCGGCGCTCGCCACCATGAAGGACACCAGTGCCCTCACCCGTGACGAGCTGGCCGCCAGGGGCATCACCGCCGACAACTGGTTCGCGGTCAACAGCCTCAAGTACAAGGCGTACCGCCAGATCGAGTCGGACCTGGCCGACAAGGCGGTGACCGAGGCGTCCGGCATCGCCGACGACGCCAGGACCTCCGCCTTCACCACCGGCGCCGTGGTCGTCGTCGCCCTGCTGGCCGCGTTCCTCCTGGCCGGTCTGGTGGCCCGGCAGATGAGCCGTTCGATGCGCCAGCTGCGCAACGCCGCCTTCGGCATCGCCGAGCAGCGCCTGCCGATGCTGGTCGACCAGCTGTCCCGCACCGATCCCGGCCGTGTCGACACCCGGGTCGCACCGATCCCGATCACCACCAAGGACGAGATCGGCGAGGTCGCCCGCGCCTTCGACCAGGTCCACCGCGAGGCGGTCCGGCTCGCCTCCGAGCAGGCCCTGCTGCGGGGCAACATCAACGCGATCTTCACCAACCTCTCCCGCCGCAACCAGTCGCTGATCGAGGGCCAGCTGACCCTGATCACCGACCTGGAGAACAACGAGGCGGACCCGGACCAGCTGGAGAACCTCTTCAAGCTGGACCACCTGGCCACCCGTATGCGCCGCAACGGTGAGAACCTGCTGGTCCTCGCCGGCGAGGAGCCCGGCCGCCGCTGGGACCAGCCGGTGCCGCTGATCGACGTGCTGCGCGCCGCCTCCTCCGAGGTGGAGCAGTACGAGCGCATCGAGCTGTCCGGTGTGCCGGAGGCCGAGATCCACGGCCGCGCGGTCACCGACCTCGTGCACCTGCTGGCCGAGCTGCTGGAGAACGCCACCACGTTCTCCTCCCCGCAGACCAAGGTCCGGGTGACGGCGACCCGTCTCCCCGACGGCCGCGTCATGGTCGAGATCCACGACAAGGGCATCGGTCTGACGGCCGAGGACTTCGCGGACATCAACCACAAGCTGGCCAACCCGCCGACCGTGGACGCGGCGATCTCCCAGCGCATGGGCCTGTTCGTGGTCGGCCGGCTGTCCGACCGGCACGGCATCCGGGTCCAGCTGCGCCCCTCGGGCGAGCAGGCCGGCACGACCTCCCTGGTCATGCTGCCGGACGCGATCACGCACGGCGGTGGCGGCGAGGGTCCGCTGGACCGCGACGAGTTCACGGTCTCGCAGATCATCCCGGAGCAGCAGTTCCAGGGGGAGGACTTCGGCCGGCCGCAGCCCCTGCGCACCGCCGCCGAGCTGGGCTTCGACGACAGCCGGTTCCCGGAGGTCCCGGACGACGCGCGCGGGCTGGACCCCGTCGGCCGTTCCCTGATGCGGGAGGGGCGGCGGGCCGCCCGCGAGGCGCAGTCGCACGGCCAGGACCAGGACCCGCAGCAGGCCGCCGAGGCGCCCGCCGGGTACCCGGACCCGTTCACCGGACAGCAGCAGCCGTACCAGGAACAGCCGTTCCAGGAACAGCCGCAGCAGCCCTACCAGGAGCAGTCCCAGCAGCCGTACGCGGAGCAGCCGCAGCAGCCGTACGCGGAGCAGCAGCCCGCGCAGGCGTACGACGGGCAGCCGCAGCAGGCGTTCGAGGCACCGGTCTACGACGAGCAGCGGCAGACCTCGTACGAGCAGCCGTACGACGAGCACTACTACGCGCCGACCGGTGAGGTCCCGCAGCCCGACGGCTTCGCCCCGGCGGGCGGCTACGCCGAGCCCCAGGCGGCCGGGTACGCCGAGCCCGCGCCCGCGCCGTCCTACCAGGACGACTGGCCCCAGCAGGACGGCTACCGGAACGGCTACCAGGGCCAGTACGCTCCGGAAACGGATTCCCCGCAGGCCGCTGACGCGAGCGAGCCGGACCACGTAGGCTTCGACCGTCCGGACCCGGCCCCCGCCGCCGCGCACGCGCTGACCGACGCCGGGCTGCCCCGCCGCGGTTCCGCCGCGCCCGGTCCGAACGGCGCCGGTGCCGCGAACGGCACGCCCCACGTACGGCAGGACACTCCGTCCCCGGCACCGGGCGGCACGCCGGGTGCGGGCGGCGACGACTGGCGCTCGGCCAACGACGAGCGGTGGCAGCAGGCCTCGCAGCTCCGCAAGCCCAAGGCAGGCGGGGTCACCGCCTCCGGTCTGCCGCGGCGGGTGCCCAAGGCCAACCTGGTCGAGGGTTCCGCCGAAACCACCCCCCAGGGAGGCCCACAGGTCTCCCGTGCTCCGGAGGACATCCGGGGCAGGCTGAGCAACCTGCGTCGGGGCGTCCAGCGCGGACGCAGCGCAGGCAGTGAAACGAACGGCCAGGCCACCACCCATCAGCACGGTGGTCCTGACAGCACCTACGACCAGGAGCGTTGATGTGAGCCCGATGAGCCAGGCGGCACAGAACCTGAACTGGTTGATCACCAACTTCGTGGACAACACCCCGGGGGTGTCCCACACGGTGGTGGTCTCCGCCGACGGACTCCTTCTGGCGATGTCCGAAGGCTTTCCCCGCGACCGCGCCGACCAGCTCGCGGCCGTCGCCTCCGGTCTGACCTCGCTGACCGCCGGTGCCTCGCGCATCTTCGAGGGCGGCAGCGTGAACCAGACGGTTGTGGAGATGGAGCGAGGATTTCTCTTCATCATGTCCATCTCCGACGGTTCGTCCCTCGCGGTGCTGGCCCACCCGGAGGCGGACATCGGCCTCATCGGGTACGAGATGGCCCTGCTGGTGGACCGCGCGGGCACGGTCCTCACCCCGGACCTCCGCGCGGAGCTCCAGGGAAGCCTTCTCAACTGACAGACGAACGGTGCGTATTCACGCCCCGGAGTCGTAAGGTTTCGGGACGCGGCTCCACAGGGATGGGTGCCCGGCGCGGTCGGAGGAGGAGAAAGTGGCAACACCCCCAGGCGGTTCGTATTCGGGCGACTGGTCGTACGGTCCCGCACAGGGACCGGGCGACGGCTCGCACGGGTACGACTTCCCCTCCTCCCCCGGCCACCAGCAGCCCTACGCCCCGCAGGGCCCCGGCCCGTCACCGTACGACCAGCCTCCGCCCCCACGGATCCAGCCGGTGCAGCCACAGCGCCGCCCCGAGCCGGCTCCGGCCGCGGCGGCCAACAACCCACTGGTGCGTCCGTACGCCATGACCGGCGGCCGGACGCGCCCTCGCTACCAGCTCGCCATCGAGGCGCTGGTGCACACCACCGCCGCTCCGCACCAGATGCAGGGTCAGTTGCCCGAGCATCAGCGGATCTGCAACCTGTGCCGGGAGATCAAGTCGGTGGCCGAGATCTCGGCCCTGCTGACGATCCCCCTCGGCGTGGCCAGGATTCTCGTCGCCGACTTGGCGGAGGCGGGCCTGGTCGCCATCCATCAGCCCGGCGGCGACGAGAACGCCGGCGGCCAGCCAGACGTGACACTGCTCGAAAGGGTGCTCAGTGGACTTCGCAAGCTCTAGCGGCGGTCCTTCCCGCTCCACCACCTCCGCGAAGATCGTGGTGGCGGGCGGCTTCGGCGTGGGCAAGACCACGTTCGTCGGTGCCGTCTCGGAGATCAATCCGCTGCGTACAGAGG
>NZ_JOCB01000178.1 GCF_000718775.1 Streptomyces sp. NRRL S-31 | reverse complement strand
CTCCCCGCCGAGGGCGTCGCGCACGGCGGCCACGGCGGTGCCGAGGAGGTCCCCGGCCGGCCGGCCGGTCGGCTCGCCGTCCGCGCGCGGGGACCTGGCGGCGGACACGGCGACACCGAGACGGGCGAGCGGCCGGTCGGCCGGCTCCACGACGGCGGCCGGCCCGGCAGGCCGTCTTCCGGCACCAGCGGGTCGCCGGCTCACACCAGCAGGTCGTCCACCTGGGCCTCGCCCTCCCGGTACCGGCGCGCGATCTCCCCGCTGCACGCGTCGGTCGTGCGCTGGAGCCGCTGCCGGCAGCCCGAGATCTCCTGCTCGTACCCGACCAACCGGCCCATGGCCGCGTTCAGTTCGAGGTCGGTGCGGGCCGTCAGGTCGGACAGCTCGACCTCGCCGAGCATCTCGGCGGCCAGCCGCCGGTACTCCTCGTTGTGCGGGGTGCCGAGCGTGACGTGCCGGGCCGAGGAGCGCTGCCGGGCCGGGGCGTCCCGGAGGATCTCCGGGAGCCGGTCGACCACGGAGCCGTCCACCGGTGCCGGCACGGACGCCCGGCCGCGCCGGCCCAGCTCCGCGCGCAGGATGTCGATACGGCCCTGGAGCAGCCGCCGCACATAGCTGAGGTCCGCCTCGTCCCGCTGGGCGTCACGGCGCAGGGCGCGCAGCTCGGGCAGGCTCAGCCGGGCCAGGTCGCCCTCGTCGGGCCCGGCATCCGGCGCCGGGTCCGCGGGGCCGTCGGCGCGCTGCGCGGGGGGCCGGTGCGCCCCCTGCGTACCCAGCCGCCCGCCGGAACTCGGTGTGCTCATCTGCTTCTGACCGTCCCCTCGACCGCCGTGTGCAAGCATCGTGCCACCCCGACCGGCCGCTATGTGACCGAGTGCCCCCGAACGGCCCTAGATGGACGGGTGACGCGTCCGGTCCGGGCCCCGTGCGGACGCGCCCGGGGCAGCGGGCATGATGTCCGCATGCGTGCGGTGGTGCAGAGGGTGGACGGCGCGAGCGTCGTCGTCGACGGCGAGACGGTGGGCGAGATCGAGGGCGAGGGACTCTGCGTCCTCGTCGGGGTCACCCACGAGGACACCGCGGAGAAGGCGGCGCAGCTGGCCCGGAAGCTGTGGACGATCCGGATGCTCCAGGACGAGAAGTCGTGCAGCGACACCGCCGCGCCGCTGCTGGTGGTCAGCCAGTTCACCCTCTACGGCGACGCCCGCAAGGGCCGCCGCCCGACCTGGAACGCGGCGGCCCCGGGCGAGGTCGCCGAGCCCCTGGTGGACGAGGTGGTCGCCCGGCTGCGGGAGCTGGGCGCGACGGTGGCGACCGGGCGCTTCGGCGCGCGGATGCGGGTGTCGCTGACGAACGACGGCCCGTTCACGGTGCTGCTGGAGATCTGAGCCGGGCGCCCGCGCGGCTACGGCTCGACCACGACCTCCTGCGCGGCCGCGGTTTCACCGGCCAGCAGCCGCGCGTCGAGCGGTACGTTCCGCTTCACCAGGGCGAGGGCCACCGGGCCCAGCTCGTGGTGGCGGGCGGACGTCGTCACGAAACCGATCCTGCGGCCCTCGGGGCCCTCGTCCGCGACGCGGATCTCCGTGCCCGGCGCCGGCAGGTGCACCTCGCTGCCGTCCAGGTGCAGGAAGACCAGCCGGCGCGGCGGCTTGCCCAGGTTCTGCACCCGGGCGACCGTCTCCTGGCCCCGGTAGCAGCCCTTCTGGAGGTGCACGGCCGAGCCGATCCAGCCCAGCTCGTGCGGGATGGTCCGGTGATCGGTCTCGAAGCCGAGCCGGGGCCGGTGGTGCTCCACGCGCAGCGCCTCGTGGGCGAGCAGGCCCGCGGCGGGACCGTGGGCGGCGGCGAAGGACTCCAGCTCGTCACGCGGCAGGAACACGTCCCGCCCGTACGCCGTCTCGCGTACGACGACCCCGTCCGGCACCGCGGCGATGGAACCGGCGGGCAGGTGCACCACGGCGATGTCACCGGTCCGGTCGGCGACCTCCACCCGGTAGAAGAACTTCATCGACTCCAGATACGCGATCAGCGCGTCCTGGGTGCCGGGCTCCACGTGCGCCCAGACGGTCGTCCCGTCGTCCACCAGGTACAGGGCGTGCTCGATGTGCCCGTTCGCGGAGAGGATCAGGGCCTCGGTGGCCTCGCCGGGGGGCAGTTCGCTGACGTGCTGGGTGAGCAGCAGGTGCAGCCAGCTCAGCCGGTCCGCACCGGTGACGGTGACGACACCGCGATGGGACAGGTCCACGAAGCCGGTGCCGTCGGCGAGGGCGCGCTGCTCGCGGAACAGGTCGCCGTAGTGGGCGGCGACACCTTCGTCCACGCCCTCGGCGGGGACGGCGCCGGGCAGGGACAGCAGGGGGCTCTTCATACCGCAAGCCTACGACGTGGTACTCGAACCCTTCGCCGAACAGGTCTCGCACCGGCCGAAGATGGCGAAGTGCTTCATGTCGGTGTCGAACCCGAACTGCCGCCGCAGCTTGGCGGTGAACTCCGCGGCCACCTCCAGGTCCGCCTCGATGACGTCCTCGCAGTCCCGGCACACCAGGTGCAGATGGTGGTGGCGGTCGGCGAGGTGGTAGGTCGGCGCGCCGTGCCCGAGGTGGGCGTGGCTCACCAGGCCCAGCTCCTCCAGCAGCTCCAGCGTCCGGTAGACGGTGGAGATGTTGACCCCCGACGCCGTCTTCCTCACTTCCACGAGGATGTCGTCGGGGGTCGCGTGCTCCAGGGTGTCCACGGCTTCGAGGACAAGCTGCCGTTGCGGCGTCAGCCGGTAGCCGCGCTGCCTGAGGTCGCTCTTCCAGTCGATGCTCACCACACCGACGAGTCTAGGACTACTTGAAGAAGGCGATGCCGTCGTCCGGCATGTCGTCCGGGAGGGCCTTGGCCCAGCGCTCCACGTCCTCCGGGGTGACGACCTTCTTCAGCTGCGCCGACATGTAGGGGCGCAGCGGGACCTCGGGGGTCTGCTTCTCGCCGACCCACATCAGGTCGCTCTTCACATAGCCGTACAGCCGCTTGCCACCGCTGTAGGGCCGGGAGTCGGCGGTGCGGGCGACGGCGTCCGTGACCAGGTCGATCTGCGGCTTCTTGTCGGCCATCTCGCCGTACCAGATCTCGATGACACCGTCGTCGCGGGTCATCGTGACCTCCACCTTGCGGTCGGCGTCGATCCGCCAGAAGCCGGACTCCGACTCCAGCGGGCGGACCTTGTTGCCGTCCTTGTCCAGCACCCAGGTGTGGGACCGGTACTCCAGGAAGTCCCGGCCGTCGTGGGTGAAGCTGACCTCCTGCCCGAAGTTGCACTTCTCCGAGCCGGGGAAGTCGTGCACGCCCGCGCCGGCCCACTTGCCGAGCAGGAAGGCGAGCGGGACGAGGTCCTTGTGCAGGTCGGACGGGATCTCGATCATGAGCGGAGGCTTTCCTAGAGGGGAGTCAGCGCTGGCCCTGGTACAGCTTCTTCACGGTCACGCCGGCGAAGGCGAGAACGCCGACGCAGACCAGGACCAGCAGGATTTCGAAGAAGGTCTCCACGGAGTGCTCCTTGAGCGGAAGTGGGCGTACGACAGAGCCGGGGCCCAGCTTACGCGGCCGGGTCCCGGCCCTCCTGACGAGGTCCGCTCAGCCGAGCAGCTCGGTCTGCAAGGTGACGGTCTGCCGGAACGGGACGGCGTCGGCACCGCCCCGGCGCGACTGGGTGATCACCGCGACGGTGTCCCCGGCCGCGAGGTACGCCTGCCGTACCTGCTCGGCGCCGTACGGCTCGGTCTCCGCGTACGGGGCGAGCGTCACGCCCTCGACCCGTGCCTTCGACGGGAACGTCTCGTCCAGCTCGTAGTAGTCGGCACCGCGCACCACGTAGGTGGGGGCCGCGGCACCGATGAGGTTGTTCTCCAGCAGGTCGTCGGCGACGGCGGCGGTGTCGAACTGGAGCAGCTCGATCCGGGTGCGGGTGCCGTCCGGGGCGGTCCAGCCGCGCGCCGCGATGTGCCGCAGGCCGTGGTCGGTGAGCTTCTGGCCCAGCTCCCGGCGGTTGTCCTCGCCGGTGTACCGGGCGAGGAAGTCCTTCGTCGCCAGCCAGCCGTCCGCGGCGCGCGGTGCCGGGTCCGCCGTGGCGCCCTCGGGCGCGGGCAGCAGCAGGGCGCGCAGGTCCGCGTAGTGCGTTCCGGTCCGGTTCGCCGCCGCGAGCGGACCCGGGCTGCCGGCCGGCAGCGGCGGCCTGGTCAGTTCCGGGTAGTCCCAGCGCCCGTCGGAGGCGGTGGCCAGGCCCGGCAGGTCCGTCCGGTCCAGCCGCGTGATCCCGTACGCCGTGCCGGCTCCGACCACCGCGAAGACGGCGACGGCGGCGGTCCACCGCAGCGCCGCCCGCAGTGCCCCGCGGTCCTTCGCCGGGGCCGCCGGGGCGGGGGGCGGTACGGCAGGGGGGTCCGCGGGCGGCGGCGGGAGCGCGGGCGCCACCGGTTCCGGGGCCGGCCGCTCCGGCCGCTCCGTCTCGGTCTGCGTCTCCGGTCCCGTCCGCGTCTCCGTTTCGGTTTCCGTCCGCGTCCGCGCCTGCTCGGTCATATGGCCTTCCCCGGGTCCTTGATGCGGTCGAGCTGGGCGGCGACCATCTCCACCACGCCGTTCTCGTCCAGCGGTTTGACCGCGGTCGCGGTGGCGACGACCAGGACGTCGCCGACGTAGCCGGAGCACACCATCATGTCGAGCCGCTCCTCCTTGTCGGTCGGCGGCAGGAAGCAGGCGGTGTCCTCGTGCCCCTCGACGGCCGGGCCCTTGCGGAAGACCTTCATCGCCTCCGCGAACTCGTGCTGGTAGGCCGTCATGGAGCGCACGGTCCGCTCGTCCATCCGGCTCAGCACGATCTCCAGGGCGAACACCTCGCCGGAGGTGGCCTCCTCGCCGCCGACCCGCGCGGAACTCAGATAGCTGCGCATCGCCATGCCCTTGACCGGGCTCCGGTCGATCTGCCGCTCCAGCAGCCGCCGCCGCGACCGGGGCACCTCGGCGAGTGACCGCTTGCGCAGGGCCGTGGCCTGCGCGCCGGACAGCTCGGCGTCGGAGCCGTACCCGTCCATGTCCGGGCCGCGCCCGTACCGGTCCTCGCCGTAGGGCAGCAGCATGGCGCCCAGCCCGGTGCCCCCGTGACCGGCCGGCCGGCCGGTCACGGGGGCACCGGGC
>NZ_JOCB01000177.1 GCF_000718775.1 Streptomyces sp. NRRL S-31 | reverse complement strand
GGTTCGGGGTGGGCGCCGGGGGCCGCGTGGGCGGGGGCAGACGGAAGCTTCCGGTGTCCGACAGGGAGCCGGTGGGGGTGGGGGTGGGGGCGCTGTGCGGGCCCTGATCCGGGCGCGGGCGCGCGTCGGCGCTCATGGCCGGGCTCACGCTCGCGTCGGCATCGGAGCCGGTGCCGGGACCCGTATCCGTACCCGTATCGAAGTCGCCCGTACCGAAGTCGGTACCCGTATCGAAGTCGCCCGTACCGAAGTCCGTCCCGGTACCGAAGTCCGTCCCGGTACCGAAGTCATCACCGGCGTCGCCGCCCGAGTCCGTCCCCGAGTCCGCCTCCGAGTCCGTCCCCGGCGCCATGCCCGGGGTCTTGCCGGATACCGGTGCCGGGGCCTTGCCGAAAACCGGTGCCGGTGCCGGGGTCGGGTCCGTGAGGAGGTCGAGGGCCACGCCGGACGCCTGCTGGAGGGGGCCGTCGGGGGCGAAGCCCGGTGGAAGCGGGCCGAGTTGGTCGAACACATCGATCAGCTCGTCGTCGACACCCGGCTCCGGCAGGAGTTCCGCGGCGGCGGCGAGTGCCTTGCGCGCCCCCGTGGCCGTACGGAACCGGTGCGCCGGGTCCGGCTGGAGCAGCGAGGCGACGACCTGCCAGAGCGGCTCCGGAATTCCCTTGGGCGGACCGGGGGTTCCGTTCACCTCGAAGTACCGCACGAGTGCCTTGGCGTCCGGCCTGGCACCTTCGAGGAGGTACAGGGCGACCAGCCCGACGGCGAACAGGTCGGAGGGGAAGTCGGGTTCGGCGCCCGCCATCTGCTCGGGGGCGAGGTAACCGGGCGTGCCCACCACGAGGTTGGTCTCCGTCAGCCGGGGTTCACCGAGGCGCATGGCGATGCCGAAGTCGGACAGCCTGAGCCGCGGCCGGCCGATGCCGGTGGCCTCCAGGAGCACGTTGGCGGGCTTGATGTCCCGGTGGACGACGTTCTCCGCGTGCACGGCGGCGAGCCCGGACAGCAACTGGTCGAGCAGCGTGCACACGAACCCCGGGGGCAGCGGTCCGTAGTCGTTGACCAGGTTGACCAGTGAGCCCCCGCCGACCAGGTCCATGGTGAACAGCACCTTGTCGTCGTCGGCGGCCCAGCTGGCCGGGGCGAGGACGTGCGGGTGGTCGATGCGCAGTCCCTGCTCCCGGACGAAGCGGAGCAGGGAGTGGGCGTCCCGCTGCTGGAGGACCTTGGCGGCCACGTAGCGCCGCCGGCGATGGTCCCAGGCGCGCCATACGGCACCCACGCCACCGCGTCCGATCGGGTCGGCCAGCTCGTACCGGCCGGCGAAGACCTCGCCCATCGCAGCCGCCGCCCCTCCTCCTGGCCCCGTGAAGCCCCGTGGGTGAAACTACGTGCCCCGGCCGGTCCGGCCCCCTCCGGTGGACCGGCCCGTGGTTCAGTTCTGGTGGGACTGGTAGTGCGTGACGGCGTCGGAGGTGCGGCCGGCGCCGTAGACACGGAGGAACTCCGCGAGTTCGGGGTGGCTCGGCGCGAGGCTGTCCGCGGCGTCGATGATGTCGCCCGCGGCGGCGACCGAGCGGAGCAGCGACTGGATCTCCCGGACCACGCGCTTGACCGTGGGCGCGCCCGAGCTGCCCGTGGTCTGGGTGGTGTTGCTGAGCACGGAGCCCCCTTGCGATTTCTTGATCTCGTCCATGCGCTCGGTCGCCTCGGCGGCGCTGACACTGCCGTCCGCGACCTGGGACGCCAGGTCCTGGAGCAGCTGTACCCGCTGGACCACCGCGGGATTGCCGATCTTGGCACGCTGGCCGCTCATCAGCTGCGAGAGCATCGGAGCGGACAGGCCGAGGACCGCCGCGAGCCGCGCCTGGTTCAGCCCGAGATCGTCGATGAGCTTACGGAAGAGCGTGCCCAGCGGCTCCCCGTACCAGTTCCGCTGGAGCTCCCGCGCTCTGGCGGTGGCTTCCTGCTGTGCGGCGTCCATTGCGTCTCCCCATCGCTTCCCCTGACAAACCGCGGTTCGCGACAGCGAACCACGTCGAGCATCTTACGGAGAGTGGTCATCCGCGGGGACCCCCAATCTTTTTGCGGGATACGGGGGGTGACCCGGTACTCTGGTCTGCGGCACCCGCCGGAGTCCGTACGGTCCGGCCGGCGTGCGTCGTACGGGGCCTTAGCTCAGTTGGTAGAGCGCCGTCTTTGCATGGCGGATGTCAGGGGTTCGACTCCCCTAGGCTCCACTCTCAGGAGACCCCCTCTGACCTGCGGTATCGCGGGTGAGAGGGGGTCTCTTCCGTGTGGGCGGGCGCGCTGCGCTCAGCGGTGCAGCGGCTCCCTGATCGCCGAGCGGAGCGGTTCCAGGAGCTGGTTGGCCTCCTTGATGCCGTCCGGGGAGCCGAGGTCCGCGATGCTGCGGTACGGCAGGGCTTCGAGCGGTCCGCCCGCGGGGCCGGCGAGGCGGTCGCCGAAGAGCACCAGGGCCCGCCGGGACGGATTCCGTTTCGAACCCCAGACCAGGCCCGCGGCGTCGGGAGCCTGGGCCCGGATCTCCCGCGCCCAGCGCCGGGTGCGCGCGTAGTGCTCCGGCCCCTCGTTCTCCAGCAGCAGGTGGTCCTGGCAGACGGCGGCGAGGGCCGCGCCGGAGCACAGGGAGACCAGTCTCAGCTCCCGCCGGGTGCGGACCGCGTTCAGCGACCTGCCCCGCACCGAGGCCCAGGGGATCAGGCGCATGCTGGTCGCCGGGTCGAAGCGGACCGAGCGCAGCAGCGTCTCGGCGAGAGCGGTCTCCGGGTCCGTCGCCGCGTACAGACAGGGGTACGGGTCCTCGGGCGTGCCGTGGAAGCGGCCGGGCGCGGGGTCGTCCGGGTCGAACGGCTTGAACTGCCCGGCGGCGAAGCGGGACGCGTGCAGCCGCCACAGCTGGGTGCCGGCGGGCAGCACCTCCCAGTGCGGCCGGAAGCGGTACACGGAGGGCGACGGGGTCTCCTCGCGCATCAGTCGCCCTCCACCAAAGCCACGGCCGCGCCCACCAGTTCGCGGTCCGGCCGGACGCCGAGGAGGGCGGCGGGCGGCCCGCCGCCCAGCCAGGCGTTGCCGCTCAGCCACCAGTCGGCCGCGCCCCACGGGTCGGCGTCGGCGAGCAGCACCCGGTTGACCTCCAGGACGACCTCGTACGGTGTGCCGCCCCCGGGCGGGAACTGGAACTCCGGGTAGCGGTCGCCGTGGTCGGGGTCGGCGAGCCGGATCAGTTCGGGCGGTGGCGGCGAGCCCCGGTACCGGGCGCGGACCTCGGTGGCCGAGAGGGCGGGCGCGTGGCGGAGCCGGTGTTCGACGGCGGCGATGACGGCCGCGGTGTCGGGGGGCGGCGGCGGGCCGGCCGTGAGCCGGGCCAGCAGCTCCCGTGTCCGCAGGACGACCGGTCCGCCGGCGGACGCGGGGCCGGCGAGCCGGACGGAGTCCACGGCCTGCCGGAGCGGGTGGTCGAACGGCAGCGCCACCAGGCAGAGCCGTACGCCCTGCAAGGCCCGGCGGACGGCCCTGGCGTCGTCCGGCGGGGTGCCGGCGAGCGCGCGCAGGCGGGTGAGCAGGAGCTGGTACTGCTCGTCGGTCAGGTGGGCGCGGATGCCGTCGAGGTGTTCCTCGATGAGACCGAGCACCCTCGTCCCGCTGTCCGCGCCGTCACCGGGGGTCATGCGGTCTCCTCTTCCGGGCCGGGGTGGCCCTGCCGGGGTGGCCCCGGTGGACGAACGCGGTCCGTGCGGCGGGCCGTCGGGGGCCGGGGCGGCGCGGGACCGGCGGCGCGGCGGCACCGCCGTACGGCCGCCGGTCCCGAGGGTCCCGGCCGACTGCCCGTGGCTCCATGATGGCCCGGCCCCCGGCGCGATGGTGGCGGATCACCGAGGTTCGCGGCGCGTGCCCGGTACGCACCCGGAACCCGCCCGGGAAGCGGCCGGGCCGGGTCTGCGCCCGGCGCGGCCAGCTGCCCTGCCTGTCCGGCCGGCTCGGCCACCTGACTCGCACCAACTCCGAGGCACTGGTCGGCGCGCAGACCGACAACCGCCGCTACCGCCGGGCGACCGGCGTGCCGCGGGCCGACTTCACCCGCGGCGTCGCCATCACGTCCTCGATCCCGGTCAGCCGTGCCGTCCGCCCCCGGTGAGCGCGCCGAGGACCGGGTCGGCCTCGCGCAGCGCCTCGTCCGGGGTCAGACGGCCGCCGTGGGCGAAGGAGCGGGCGAAGGCGGCGTCGCCGAGGGCGGCACGGGCGGCCCGGGTGATCCGGTCCACGTCGGCGCGCTCGGCCGGCGGCAGCGGTGCGCCCACGCTGCGGCGGGCCGCGTCGGCGGCGCCGAGCAGCAGGGCCGCGCAGCCGGCGGCGGGCCCGCTGTCCCGCAGGGCCGCCGCACCGGCCAGCCCCTCCAGGGACAGCGCGAGGGCGCGCGGCTCGCCGAGGGCGCGGGCCACCTCCAGCCCGCGCAGATGGTGGGCCGCGGCCCCTTCGGCGTCGCCGCGCAGTTCGGCGACGAAGCCCAGCTCGGCCAGGACCAGGTGGTCGCCCGCGCGGGAGGACACGTCCGCGTAGCCGTCGCGCAGATGGCGCAGGTGGGCCTCGGCGGCGTCCAGGTCGCCGGAGCGGCGGGCGCCGAGCGCGAGGCCCATCTCGGCGTGGATCTCGCCGTACTTGTAGCCCTGTTCGGCGGCGCTGCGCCGGGCCTGTTCGTGCAGGTCGCGGGCGCGGTCCCAGTCGCGGGCCAGCAGCGCGAGGCGGCCCAGCCCGGAGAGCCGGGCCGACACCTCGGCCGCCAGGCCCAGTTCGCGCGCGATCCGCAGCCCCTCGTACTGGCGGTTCTCCGCCTCCTCGTACTCGCCCTTGATCTCCGCCAGGGCGGCGAGCGGCGACACCGTCTGGAGTTCGCCCCAGCGGTCGCCCACCTCGCGGAAGAGCGCGGCGCCGCGCAGCCCGTCCCGGCCCAGTCCGGCGAGGTCGCCGCGGATCAGCGCGAGCATGGCCCGCAGCCCGAGCGCGGCGGCGGTGCCCCACTGGTCGCCCGCGGCGGTGAACAGCGTCAGCGCCCGGTCGTTCAGCTCGTCGCTGTCGGCGGCACCCGCGCTGAACAGACCGTACGCGCAGAGCCACAGCGAGCGCGCCCGGCGTACCGGGTCGGGGACGGCGGCACCGTCCGGGAGGGCGGCGGCCGGGTCGCGGTCGCCGGTGAGCAGGGCGAACGCCGCGTGCAGCAGGGTGAGTTCGTCCCGGTCGGCGGCCGGGGTGGCGGGTGTGGTGGTGTCCAGGACCGCGCGCAGGCTGCGGCGGGCCTGGAC
>NZ_JOCB01000176.1 GCF_000718775.1 Streptomyces sp. NRRL S-31 | reverse complement strand
GGGCCGGCGCGGGCCGCGGCGGCGGTCCGGGGGCGGGAGGGCGGGGGCGGGTCGCGGGCGTCGGCGTCGTCATGCCCCCAGCCTTCCCGGGCGGCGGGGTGTGCCGCCTGAGTCGATGTACTCAGGTGCCGTGCGTGATGTTCCCGGGTTGCTCGCGGGTGCGCACCTCGAACACGGCGGGTCCCACGGCGAGGACGCCGTCGGTCAGCGGCCGGCAGCGCACTCCCCCGCCGCCGCGCAGGGCGCGCTGGGCGCCGGGTCCGAGGGTGGTGTCCATCCAGGCGCAGGGCCGGGCGGCGCTGCGCACCTCCAGCTCCACCGGTCCGAAACCGCAATCGAGACAGACCGTCGTGCCGCTCAGGGCGTCGATGTCGACTCCGCGCAGCAGGACGTTGCGCCGGGTGCGGAGCAGGTCGGCCGGGTACGGCCCGGGCAGCCGCTCGGCCGCCATGAGGGTGATCGACGCGTTGCGGTGGGCGGGGTGGTTGAAGTACCGGTCCCCGACGATGCCGAGGCCCGCGCGCACCTCGGCCGTCGTCACCCGTTCCCCGGGCGGGAGGTCGGGCAGGCCCTCGCCCGGCCGGCCGGAGAGCCGGTGCACCGGGGAGACCAGCAGCTGGAGTATTTCGACGTGCGGCACGCGTCGAGCCTAACCGGCGTCGCGCGGCACCCGGCCACCGGTGGCACCGGCGCCCGCGGCGGGAGGCGGCCCGCGGCGGCACCCGGCCGCCCGCTCCTGCCGTGCGCGGACACCCGCTCCCGGCCCCGGTGGTCATCCCCCCGCGACGCAGGCCGCTCCGGCGCCGGTCGCGGCCCGGGGACGGTGTCCCGCCGGCACCGCCGTCCCGCTCCCGAGGGGCTCACCCGCCCGGCCGCGCCGTGTGCTCCGGGCCGCTCAGCGGACCGGTTTCCACTCGAACATCAGGATCGTGGCGTCGTCCCGGAGCCGGCTGTCCTGGGAGTCCAGCAGCGAGTGGATCAGGCGCCGGAGCGTCTCGGGCGCGATCTCGCCGGTGGCGCTGGCCCGGATGACGTAGTCCGCGAACCGTTCGAGACCGAGCAGCCGCCCGTCGGCCATCCGTGCCTCGGTGACGCCGTCGGTGTAGAGCAGGACCCGGTCCCCGGGCTGGAGCCGCGCCTCGTGCACCCGGCGGTCCCGCGCGGAGAGCAGGGACCGCAGGCCCATGGGCGGGTCGGCCTCGCGGACCAGCGCGTCGACGAGCAGCCGCTGGTCGCGGATGAGGAGCGGGGCGGGATGGCCGCAGTTGCTCCAGTGCAGCACGCCGGTGTCGAAGTCGAGTCGGGCGAGGACGCCGGTGCAGAACTGGTCCGGCAGCCACCGGCTGAGCGCCTGGTCCACGCCGTCGACCAGGGAGCGCAGGTCGGCGTCGGTGCGGCGGGCGTTGCGGCAGGCGGCCAGGGCGACGGCGCTGGTCAGCCCGGAGAGCAGGTTGTGCCCCATGGCGTCCAGGACGACGGTGTGCAGGGCGCGGGTGGTGAGGGAGTGGTCGAAGGCGTCGCCGCCGATGTCGTAGGCGGGCTCGAGGACGGCCGTGGAGACGACGTGGCCGTTGCCGATGGTGCGCGGCGGCAGGAAGGCCCGCAGCATCTCGGCGGGCAGGTGCATCGCCCTGGTCCGGGTCCGCCGTACGAAGGAGTCCTTGTAGGCCCGCTTGGAGCTGACCATCATGGCGAGCAGGGCGGCCAGCGCCCGGGACTGGCGCAGGGTCTCCGCGGTGAGCGTCCGGGTGTGGACGGCCAGCACGCCGAGCCGTTCGGCGCCGTCGAGCAGCGGGAACCACGCCGTCATCCCGTCCCGCTCGGTCTCCTCCACGCGCAGGGACTGGGTGCGGTAGCACCAGCCGGCGAGCGAGTCGTCGATCAGCAGGCCGGCGCCCTCCTCGGTGAGCGGCACGAGGTGCCGCTGCTGGAGGTCGGCGAGGTAGACCACGGCGTGCCGCAGGCCCAGCGACTTCACGCAGGTGTGGACGGCGGCCGTCAGGTCCAGCGTGCAGTTGGCGGGGTCGGCCAGGAACTCCTCCAGCGGCGACCCGCCCGGTTCTGCCGTCACCTTCGCACCACCACCCGCGGACGTCGTCCTCCCAGCAGTCTCACCCCGTGCGGCGCGGCCCGCAGCGCCGGTACACCCGCCCGGGTGCGCACCCGCGGCGCGGGGGGGCACGGCAACTGTTCGAGGAAGGCGGAGAATTCGGCGTTGAAGCGGGCCGGGTCCGCCAGGTTCGGGTGGTGGGCGGTGCCCGGGACGGCGACGGTGCGCCCGCCGGGGACGAGGGACGCGAGGCGGCCGTCGGCGGTCGGGAGCGAGCGGACGGGCAGGGCTGTCAGACCGACACTCATGACAACCAAGGTGTCACCCTTCGTCACGTTGGCAACCAAGGTGTCATCCTGTTCCCATGACGGACGACCGCACCGCCCCCGCCTCCCCCGAGCCGCCCCGGGACGACCTGGCCGAACGCCTCACCGAGGTCTTCGACCTGGTCGGCCCGCTCTACCGGCGCGTGCACCGCAAGGTGGAGGAGGCGGCGCCGATCGAGGGCCTGTCGGTCGGTGTCCGCGCGGTGCTCGATCTGCTGCGCGCCCGGGGGCCGATGACGGTTCCGCAGATGGGCCGGGCGCAGGCGCTCAGCCGGCAGTTCGTCCAGCGGATGGTGAACGACGCGGCACGGCAGCACCTGGTGGAGAGCGTGCCGAACCCCGCGCACCGCCGGTCCTCGCTCATCCGGCTCACCGGCCCGGGCCGGGCGGCGATCGGTGCCGTGCGGGCCCGGGAGCGCGCGTTGCTGCGCCGGGTGGACGGCGATGTGACCATGGCGGACGTCGAGGCGTGCCTGCGCGTGCTCGGCGCCGTGCACGCGCTCTTCGACGACGTGGACGTGGACTGACCCGGCGCGCGGCGCTCATCCGTCGGCGAAGTCGCGCAGCCTGTCCTGGGAGCCGTTGAAGCGGTCGTGGTCGCCGACCTGCGGCCCGGTGGAGGTGTACTGCCACATCGTGTACACCGACCAGCCCGCGGGCAGCGTGCCGACCGTCGAGGCGTAGCGCGCCACCCACAGCGGGTTGACCGCGCCGAAGCCCGCGTAGTCGCCGGTGCACTCGGACCACCAGCTGGTGGCCGTGTAGATGACCGCGTCCCGGCCGGTGCGGGACTTGTAGCGGCCGAGGAAGTCGCGGATCCAGCCGACCATGCCGCTCGCGGACTTGCCGTAGCAGGAGTCGCCGTACGGGTTCCACTCGATGTCGAGGACGCCGGGCAGGGTCTTGCCGTCCTTCGACCAGCCGCCGCCGTGGTCCACGAAGTAGTCGGCCTGGGCGGCGCCGCCGGCCGTGTCCGGGGTGGCGAAGTGGTAGGCGCCGCGGACCATGCCGACGTCGTACGAACCGTCGTACTGCTGGGCGAAGTAGGGGTTGGTGTAGTAAGTCCCCTCGGTGGCCTTGGTGTACGCCCATCTGGTGCCGCCGTCCCAGAGCTTGCGCCAGTCGACGTCGCCCTGGTGGCTGGCGACGTCGACGCCCTCGGTCTGGGTGGCGCGGGAGACCGGCGGCGGGGTGCCGGAGGTGCCGTCGTGGGCGAGGACGCCGATGCCCATGTAGGCGTTGCCGCGCTCGAGCGGCCCCCCGGTCGGGTCGGACACGGCCTGGGGGCCGGAGAGGAAGAGGAGCAGGCCGGTCAGGGCACCGGTGAACAGGCACCGGGGGGACCGGCCGCGGATGCGGGACATGGAGTTTCGCACGGAGTCCATCTGACCCGGGGCCGGGCCGTCGCGCACCCCGGGTTGCGCCGGGCGAAGGCTTCCGCGGCCGGTGTCTAAGCCATGCGGGTGGCCGTCACCCGTCGATGCGGTGCTGGGTCCAGAAGGAGGTGAGGTCCGTGCTCGTGGCCGCCTGGGCCGCCGCCTTGAACTCGGCCGTGGTGGACACGCCGTACCAGTGGGCGGTGGCGTAGTCCTTCAGCAGCCTGGCCATGGCGGTGTCCCCGAGGACCCGCCTGAGGTCGTGCAGGGCGCACTTGCCGTAGCCGTAGACGACGGTGGAGTACCGGGAGGAGTGCGCGTCCCAGTAGGCCATCGAGTTGGTGATCTTCTCGGCGTTGGAGGCCCAGGAGACGCCGCTCCAGCAGCCGGTGCCGGTCTTGCCCTGGGCGAGGTCGGTGGCGTAGTCGGTGAACGCCTCGTCCAGCCAGGGGCTGGTGTACTCGTCGTCGCCGACGATGCCGTACCACCACTGGTGGGCGATCTCGTGGGTGAGCGCGGTGGTGCTGACGAGGTCCAGGACGAAGCCGGGGTATTCCATGCCGCCGAACCAGTAGTTGTTGTCGATGACGGCGTCCAGCTCGCCGTAGGGGTAGGCGCCGAACCGGGCGGCGTGGGCGTCGACCGCGGTCCGGGCGGTGCTGAGCATCGACTGGGCGCCGGCGGAGCTGATGCCGGAGACGGAGTAGACGTTCACCGGGACGCCGGCCGCCGAGGTGCCGGATATCCTGCTGAACGGTCCCGCCGCCCAGGCGAAGTCGCGGACCTGGCCGGCGGTGGCCGTGGTGACCGTACGGCCGCTGGAGCCGGGGGTGTCCGTGGACGTGCCGGTGGCCGGCACCAGCAGGCCGCTCGGGTGGTCCAGGACGACCTTGAAGTCGGCGGCCAGGGAGTAGAACGACTCGCCGTTGTCGGTGTACGGGTCCAGGTGCCAGCCCGCGCCGTCGCGGACGGCGAGGACGGGCAGGGCGTTGCCGAGGAAGCTGAAAGCGCCGTCGTGGCCGAAGCGGTCGGCGCCGCTGGGCACGGTGATGCCGAGGTCGAAGCCGACGGTGGCGCTCCGCCCCTGGGCGAGCGGGGCCGGCAGGTCGATCCTCAGCGCGGTGCAGCCGGCCGACAGGGCGCCGGCCGTGCCGCCGGTGACGTTGCCGACCTTGATCGGCATCGCGTCGCAGGTGCCGTGGTAGTTGTCCCACAGCCGCAGGTACACCTCGCCGAGCGCGGTGGCGGAGGCGTTGGTGAAGGTCACGCTCTCCCGGCCGGTCCAGACGGTGCCGCCGGCGTCGCTGCTGAGGTTCACGGTGTAGGCGGGCGCGGCCGGGGTGCGGGCGGCGTCCCCGGCGGACGGGGCGGTGCCGTCGGAGGTGTCGAGGGCGCTGCCGCACCGGGCCGGGGTCGTCACGCTCCGGCCGAGGGCGCCGGTGCGCAGGGCGCCGGTGCCGTCGGGCCGGGCGTAGGAGGCGCCGCCGTGCGCGCCCTGTCCCGAGCGGCCGGTGACGACGGTGGACGAGGAGGCCGTCCACGGCGAGGTCCCGCTCTCGAAGCCGCCGTCGGGGACCGCCCGGGCCGGCGC
>NZ_JOCB01000175.1 GCF_000718775.1 Streptomyces sp. NRRL S-31 | reverse complement strand
CGACGCACCGTCCTGGTTCACCGCCGAACCCCGCACCACCGCCAGCACCGGATGCCCGTTGCGCCGCGCGTCCGACAACCGCTCCAGCACCAGCACGCCCAGCCCTTCGGAGAAGCCGGTGCCGGCCGCGTCGTCGGCGAAGGAGCGGCAGCGCCCGTCCGGGGAGAGCGCGCCCTGCCTGCTGAACTCCACGAACGTGCCGGGCGAGGCCATCACCGTCACTCCCCCGGCCAGCGCCAGGGTGCACTCGCCCTGCCGGAGTGCCTGGGCGGCCAGGTGCAGCGTGACCAGCGAGGAGGAGCAGGCGGTGTCGACGGAGAGCGTCGGGCCCTCCAGCCCGAGCGTGTAGGCGACGCGGCCGGAGACGACGCTGCCGGAGCCGAAGCTGCCGAAGTAGTCGTGGTACATGACGCCCGCGAACACGCCGGTGCGCGATCCGCGCAGCGAGACGGGGTCGATGCCGGCGTTCTCCAGCGCCTCCCAGGAGCCTTCGAGCAGCAGCCGCTGCTGCGGGTCCATGACGAGGGCCTCGTGCGGTCCGATGCCGAAGAAGGCGGCGTCGAAGTCGCCCGCGTCGTGCAGGAATCCGCCCTCACGGGTGTAGGAGCGGCCCGGTACGCCCGGGGTCGGGTCGTACAGGCCGGGGTCCCAGCCGCGGTCGTCGGGGAAGCCGGTGATGCCCTCCCCGCCGTCCGCGACCAGGCGCCACAGGTCCTCCGCGGAACGGACCCCGCCCGGGTAACGGCAGGCCATGCCGACGATCGCGACCGGTTCCCGGGCCGCCGCCGTCAGCGCGCGGTTGCGTTCCCGCAGCCGCTCGATCTCCTTCAGCGAGGCGCGCAGGGCCTCGACCATCCTGGTGTCCGGCTTCTCGGACTCGGCCATGGTCCTCTTCCTTGTCGCGGGGCGTCGTCGGGGCGTCGTCGGGCGCCGCCGTCACAGGGCGTCGTCGTCCCCGACGAGGTCGTCGAGCGCCATGCTGATCAGGCTCTCGGCGTCCATCGCGTCGATCGACGCGCCGCCGGGTCCGCCGTCCGGGGCCGGCTGCGGCGCGGGCCGCAGTCCGGCGAGTTCGAGCAGGCTGTCGAGCAGACCGGCCTCGCGCAGCCGCCGCACCGGGAGGGCGGCGAGCGCGGCCCGTACGGTGTCCTCCTCGTCGCGCGGGCCGTCGGCGGTGCGCGGGGCCAGTTCGGCGGCGAGGTGGCCGGCGAGCGCGGCCGGCGTGGGGTGGTCGAAGACGAGCGTGGCGGTCAGTCTGAGGCCGGTGGCCCCGTTGAGCCGGTTGCGGAACTCGACGGCGGTCAGCGAGTCGAACCCGAGGTCCTTGAAGGGCAGTCCGTCGTCGAACTCCTCGGTGCCGAGCACCGCGCGGGCCTCCTCCCGCACCAGCCGCAGCAGCCGTTCGGTGCCGTCCTCGGGGGACAGCGCGGCCAGTTCGCGGCGCAGGGCCGACGCGGCGGCCGATGCCCCGGGCCCGGTCCGGCGCGGTGTGCGCACCAGGGAGCGCAGCAGCGGCGCGACCCGGGCGGCCTCGCGCGGGGCGAGGTCCAGGCGGGCCGGGAGCAGGACCGGTTCGTCGCGGCCCGCCGCCGTGTCGAACAGGGCGAGTCCGGCCTCGGCGTCGAGGGGAAGCACGCCGCCGGAGGCGATCCGGCGGGCGTCGGTGCCGTCGAGCCGGTCGGCCATGCCGCCGCTGCCCGCCCAGGCGCCCCAGGCGAGCGAGACCGCGGGCAGGCCCAGGCCACGGCGGTGGGCGGCGAGGGCGTCGAGGAAGGCGTTGCCGGCGGCGTAGCCGGCCTGTCCGGGGCTGCCCAGCAGTCCGGCCGCGGAGGAGAACAGCACGAACGCCGTCAGCGGGCGTTCCCGGGTGAGTTCGTGCAGGTTCCAGGCGGCGTCCAGCTTCGGCCGCAGCACCGTGTCCAGCCGCTCGGGCGTGAGCGAGGTCAGGACGGCGTCGGCGAGGACGCCCGCGGTGTGCACGACGGCGGAGACCGGGTGGGCGTCCAGGACCCGGGCGAGCGCGGCGCGGTCGGCGGCGTCGCAGGCGACGACGGTCACCCGTGCGCCGAGCGCGGTGAGTTCCTCGGTCAGCGCGGTCGCGCCGGGTGCCGCCGGCCCGCTGCGGCTGAGCAGCACCAGCCGCTCGGCCCCGTGTGCGGTGACCAGGTGCCGGGCGACCAGCCGGCCGAGGGCGCCGGTGCCGCCGGTGACGAGGACGGCGCCGGAGAGGCCGGCGGGGGCGGGCTCGGCCAGGCGTACGGCGCGCACCAGCCTGGGCACGCTCAACGCGCCCTCACGCAAAGCCAGTTGGGATTCGCCGGAGGCGACGGCGGAGGGCAGCAGGCGCCGGGAGGCGTCGGTGTCGTCCAGGTCGGCGAGGACCAGCCGGTCGGGGTGCTCGGACTGGGCGGAGCGGATCAGGCCCCACGCGGCGGCGGCGCCGGGGTCGGTGACGTCCCCGGGGCCGCCGGCGCCGCGCGTCGCCACCACCAGGGTGCTCTCGGCGAACCGGGCGTCGGCCAGCCAGTCCCGCACCCGGGTCAGCAACTCGCCGACGCCGGCCCGGACCGCGTCCGCCGTCGCGCCCCCGGTGTGCGTGAGGACCAGGGTGTCGGGGCGCTGTCCGGCGGCCTCGGCCAGGTCTGCGGCGACGGCGACCTCGGCGACCTCGCCCGCCAGCGCGGCGGCCAGTTCCGTCCGGCCGTCACCGAGCACGGTCCACCGTCCGGCCTGCGGGGCGGCGGGCACGGCGACGGGTGCCCAGTCCAGGACGAACAGGTCGTCATGGCCGCCCGCGGCGGCCGCGGCGATCCGTTCCGGGTCCACCTCCCGCAGGGCCAGCGACGCCACCCGCGCCACCGGCCGGCCGGTGGGGTCGGCGGCCTCGATCCGCACCGCGCCGTCGCCGGCCGGGGCGATCCGCACCCGCAGTTCGGTCGCGCCCCGCTCGTACAGCTCGACGCCGTTCCAGGCGAACGGCAGCGTCATGCGCTCCGCGGCACCGGCGCGCAGCCCGACGGCGTGCAGGGCGGCGTCGAACAGGGCCGGGTGCAGACCGAACCCGGCGGTGCCGGCCGGGACGGCGACCTCGGCGTACGCCTCGTCGCCGCGCCGCCAGGCCGCCCGCAGCCCCTGGAAGCGGGGCCCGTACTCGGCGCCCAGCTCCGCCAGCCGGTCGTAGACGCCGTCCAGGGGGACCGGTTCGGCGCCGGGCGGCGGCCAGGCGGTCAGGTCGTGGGCGGGCCGCCGCTCGGCGGGCCGCAGCACACCGGTGGCGTGGGTGGTCCAGGGGTCGCCGTCGGCCGCGGCGGCGAACACCCGGAAGGCGCGGGCGGCGGCCGCGTCGGCTTCGCCGACGGCGCACTGGAGGCGGACGGCGCCGTCCTCGGGCAGGACCAGCGGTTCGGTGACGGTCAGTTCCTCCACGAGGGCGCAGCCGGCGCGCTCCCCGGCGGCGAGGGCCATCTCCACGAAGGCGGTGCCCGGCAGCAGCGGCACTCCGCCGACGGCGTGGTCGGCCAGCCACGGGTGGCCGGCGAGGGAGAGCTGCCCGGTGTACAGGGTGCTGTCGGTGCCGGCGAGTTCCACGGCGGTGCCCAGCAGCGGATGGCCGTCGGCCGGGCGCGGCAGGCCCACGTCGCCGGTCATCCAGTACCGGGAGCGCTGGAAGGCGTAGGTGGGCAGTGCGGAGCCGTCCCGGTGGGGCAGCAGGGGCGTCCAGTCGACGCCGGTGCCGTGCGCGTGCAGGGTGGCGAGCCCGGCGAGCAGGGCCTCGGTCTCCTCGCGGTCCTTGCGCAGCAGCGGGACGACGGCCGGTTCGCCGGGCAGGCACTCGCCGGCCGCGGCGGTCAGCGCGCCGCCCGGGCCGACCTCGGCGAAGTGCCGGGCGCCGGCGTCGTGCAGGGCGGTGACGGCGTCGGCGAAGCGGACGGCCTCGCGGGCGTGCCGTACCCAGTACTCGGGCGTGGACAGCTCGTCGGGGGCGGCCGGGGCGCCGGTGAGGGTGGAGACCAGCGGGATGCGCAGCGTGCCGTAGGACAGGGCGGCGGCGACCTCGCGGAACTCCTGGAGCATCGGCTCCATCAGGGCGGAGTGGAAGGCGTGGCTGACGGCCAGTTCCCGGGTGCGCTCGAAGCGGGCGGCCAGGGCGCGGGCCGGTCCGGCGGGGCCGGAGACGACGAGCGAGGCGGGGCCGTTGACGGCGGCGATGCCCACGCCGTCGCCGAGCAGCGGCACGACCTCGTCCTCGGTGGCGCGTACGGCGATCATCACACCGCCCTCGGGCAGGGCCTGCATGAGGCGGCCCCGGGCGGCGATCAGCGTGCAGGCGTCCTTGAGGCCGAGCACGCCCGCGACATGGGCGGCGGCGTACTCGCCGACGGAGTGTCCGGCGAGCAGGTCGGGCCGGACGCCGAAGGACTCCAGCAGCCGGTACAGGGCCACCTCGACGGCGAACAGCGCGGGCTGGGTGTACTCGGTGCGCTCCAGCAGACCGGCGGAGTCCAGGATCTCGGCGAGCGGCCGGTCCAGCAGCGGGTCCAGGTGGGCGCGGACCTCGTCGAAGGCGGCGGCGAAGGCGGGGAAGGCCGCCGCGAGGCGGGTGCCCATGCCGGGCAGCTGCGAGCCCTGGCCGGAGAAGAGGAGGGCGAGCCGGCCGTCGGTGGCGGTGGCGAGGGCGCCGCCCTCGGGGGCGCGGCCCTCCGCCACCGCCCGGACCCCGGCGGTCAGTTCGTCCCGGGTGCGGCCGAGGACGGCGGCCCGGTGGCCGAGCCGGGTGCGGGCGTGGGCGAGCGCGCCGGCGAGGCGGTGCGGGTCGGTGTCCGGCGCGGCGGACAGGTGGTCGAGGAGCCGGGCGGCCTGGGCGCGCAGGGCGTCCGGGGTGTGTCCGGACAGCAGCCATGGCACGGTGCCGGCGGGCGGCGCGGCGGGCTCGGCGGCGTCTTCCGGGCCGGGCGCCGCCTCGATGATCACGTGGGCGTTGGTGCCGGAGATGCCGAAGGAGGAGACGCCGGCGCGGCGCGGGCGTCCCGGGTCGGGCCAGGGGCGGTTCTCGGTGAGCAGCCGTACGTTGCTCCCCTCCCACTCCACGTGCCGGGAGGGCCGGTCGATGCCGAGGCTGGCGGGCAGGGTCTCGTGGCGCAGCGCCTCGACCATCTTGATGACACCGGCGACACCGGCGGCGGCCTGGGTGTGGCCCAGGTTGGACTTGACCGAGCCGAGCCACAGCGGGCGGTCCTCGGTGTGCTCGGCGCCGTAGGTGGCGATCAGGGCCTGGGCCTCGATGGGGTCGCCGAGCGTGGTGCCGGTGCCGTGCGCCTCGACCACGTCGACGTCGGCCGCCGTGACGCCGGCCGCCCGCAGGGCGCGCCGGATGACGCGCTGCTGGGCGGGCCCGTTGGGGGCGCTGATGCCGTTGGAGGCGCCGTCCTGGTTGACGGCGGTGCCGCGCAGCACGGCGAGGACGGTACGGCCGTTGCGGCGGGCGTCGGAGAGCCGTTCCAGCAGCAGCACGCCGGCGCCCTCGCCGAAGCCGGTGCCGTCGGCGGCGTCCGCGAAGGGCTTGCAGCGGCCGTCGGCCGACAGGCCCCGGTGCCGGCTGAACTCCACGAAGGTGCCCGGGGTGGCCATCACGGTCACTCCCCCGGCCAGCGCCAGCGAGCAGTCGCCCTGCCGGAGCGCCTGGGCGGCCAGGTGCAGCGCCACCAGTGACGAGGAGCAGGCGGTGTCGACGGAGAGCGTCGGGCCCTCCAGACCGAGCGTGTAGGCGACGCGGCCGGAGACCACGCTGCCGGAGCCGAAGCTGCCGAAGTAGTCGTGGTACATGACGCCCGCGAACACGCCGGTGTCGGAGCCGCGCAGGGCGGCGGGGTCGATGGAGGCGCGCTCCAGCGCCTCCCAGGAGGTCTCCAGCAGCAGCCGCTGCTGGGGGTCGGTGACCTCGGCCTCCTCGTCGTCCATGGCGAAGAACGCCGGGTCGAAGTCGGCGGCGTCGTACAGGAAGGCGCCGTGGCGGGTGTAGCTGGTGCCGGGCCGGTCCAGGGTCGGGTCGTACAGGTTCGCCACGTCCCAGCCGCGGTCGGCGGGGAACTCGCCGACCGCGTCCCGGCCCTCGGCGACCATCCGCCACAGCTCCTCCGGCGAGCCGATGCCGCCGGGGAAGCGGCAGGCCATGCCGATGACGGCGATCGGTTCGTCGTCGGCGGCGGCCCGGGGGGTGGTGCGGGCGG
>NZ_JOCB01000174.1 GCF_000718775.1 Streptomyces sp. NRRL S-31 | reverse complement strand
GCCCGGCGCCCGCGCGCCGCGGCCGGCGGCGCGGCCGGCTGGCCGCCTGGCTCTTCGTCTTCCCCGCGCTGCTGCTGCTCGGCGCGCTCGTCGTCTACCCGGTGCTGTTCTCCATCGGCCGCAGCTTCTTCGACGCCTCCGGCACGCAGTTCGTCGGCGGTGACAACTACACCGAGATGTTCCGCGACCCGGCCACGCTGAAGGCCATTCGCAACACCGCCATCTGGGTGGTCGTCGCCCCCACCCTGCTCACCGGCCTCGGTCTGATCCTGGCCGTCCTGGTGGAGAAGGTCCGCTGGGCGACGGCCTTCAAGCTGCTGCTGTTCATGCCGATGGCCGTGTCCTTCCTCGCCGCCGGCATCATCTTCCGGCTCGCCTACGACGAGGACCCCGACAAGGGCGTGCTGAACGCGGCCGTCGTCTCCGTCCACGACGCCTTCAAGGACGCCTCGACGTACCCGACGGCCCGCGGCCGCGCCGGACTGCTCACCCAGGACCGGGACGGCTCCTACCGGACGACGGCCTCCGCGGGCGGCTCGGTCGCGCTGCCGATGGTCGGCGTCCTGCCCAAGGACCTGCCCGCCGACGCCTCGCCCGCCCGCGCGGCGGCCGAGCGCAAGGCGGCGCCCGGCGAACTGCGCGGCGTCGTCTACCTGGACTTCACCCCCGGCGGCGGAGGCCGGCAGGGCAAGGTCGACGCCGGGGAGAGCGGACTGCCCGGCATGAAGGTCGAGGCGGTGCGCGACGGCAGGACGGTCGCGAGCGCGACCACCGCGGCCGACGGCTCCTTCCGCTTCGCCGGACTGCGCGACGGCTCGTACACCGTCAAGCTCCCCGCCGCCAACTTCGCCCCGCCCTACCAGGGCGTCTCCTGGCTCGGGCCGGCCCTCGTCACCCCGGCGATCATCGGCGCCTACCTGTGGATCTGGACGGGCTTCGCGATGGTCCTGATCGGTGCGGGCCTGTCCGCGCTGCCCCGGGACGCGCTGGAGGCGGCCCGGATGGACGGCGCGAACGAGTGGCAGATCTTCCGCCGGATCACCGTCCCGCTGCTGGCGCCCGTCCTGACGGTCGTCTTCGTCACCCTCGTGATCAACGTGCTGAAGGTCTTCGACCTCGTCTACGTCATCGCGCCCGGACCGGTGCAGGAGGACGCCACCGTCCTCGCCACCCAGATGTGGCTGGTCTCCTTCGGCGGCGGCAACGACCAGGGCCTCGGCAGCGCCCTCGGCGTGCTCCTGCTGCTCCTGGTGATCCCCGCGATGGTCTTCAACGTCCGCCGTTTCCGCAACAGTCAACGATGAGGAGTCAGTGATGAACGCGATCAGGCGGGGCCTGGGCAACAGCCTGGTGCAGGCCTTCCTGGTGGTGATCGGCCTCGTCTGGCTGACCCCGCTCGCGGGCCTGTTCCTCTCCTCCCTGCGCTCGGCCCGGGAGACGGCGGAGGGCGGCTGGTGGACGGCCCTGGCGAGCCCCGGCCAGCTGTCCTTCGACAACTACTCGGCGCTGCTGGGCAACTCCGGCATGACGCGGGCCTTCTGGAACACGGTGCTGATCTCGGTGCCGGCCACGGTGCTCGTCGTCGTCATCGCGGCCCTGGCCGCATACGCCTTCGCCTGGATGGACTTCCCCTTCAAGGAACCGCTGTTCCTGCTGGTGGTGGCCCTGCTGGTGGTGCCGGTGCAGATCGGTCTGCTGCCCGTCGCCAAGCTCTTCGGCGCGCTGGGCCTGTTCGGCACGATCCCCGGTGTGGTCCTCTTCCACGTCGCCTACGGCCTGCCCTTCGCCGTCTTCCTGTTGCGCAACTACTTCGCGGAGATGCCGAAGGAGATGCTGGAGGCGGCCCGGATGGACGGCGGTGGGGAATGGCGCATCTTCATCCAGCTGGTGCTGCCGGTGGGCCGCCCGGCGATCGCCTCGCTCGCCATCTTCCAGTTCCTGTGGGTCTGGAACGACATGCTGGTCGCCCTGCTCTTCGCCGACAGCTCCGCCCAGCCCCTGACCGTGGAACTCCAGTCCCAGATCCGCCAGTTCGGCAGCAACATCGACGTCCTCGCGCCGGGCGCGTTCCTGTCGCTGATCGTGCCGGTCGTGGTCTTCTTCGCCTTCCAGCGGCACTTCGTGCAGGGCGTGATGGCGGGATCGGTCAAGTGACACAGGGGAAGCGACACGCCATGCGTGCACTTCTCGCACAACAAATCCATACCGTATCGGGACTCCCCGCTCTATCGGCCCCCGCGACCTGATAGGCAGATGTCTCCAGGGGGACCGGTACAGGTGGTCACCTCTGTGCACGCTTCAGGAGGTATCCCGTCCATGGCCCACCAGCGTCCCACCGTGCAGGCCGTCCTCGACGGCTGGCGGAACTCCCTGCTGGACATGGGCGGGCGCAACCGCCTGCTCAACTTCCGGCACGCCCGGACGGCGAGTCTGGAGATCACCGCGCCCGGCGCCGACGCCCTCCTGGCGGACCTCGCCAGGGGCTGGGAGTTCGCGCCGGTCGCCGAGCGGGACGCCGGCACCGCACCGGAGCGGACCGGCGGGGAGCGGGAGCCGGCCGCCGGGCGTGGCGCACGCCCGGCGGTCCTCACCCACAAGAGCACCCAGGCGTCCCTGGACGCCGCGCTGTGGCAACTGCGCCAGAAGTCCGGGCAGATGTACAACGACTACGGTCTGTGGGTGCTGTGGCTCGGCATCGGCATGCTCGACTGGCGCGAGCCCGACGCCCACGAGTCCAGCTCCGCGCCGCTGCTGCTGGTCCCGGTCGAACTGCGCAGGGACGGCAATCGCCGCTACCGCCTGCACGCGGCCGAGGACCAGGAGCGCATCCACAACCCCGCCCTCGCGGTGCGGCTGGACCGGCTCGGCGTCGACTGGAGCCCCGTCACCGGCACCGACGTCACCGACCTGCCCGGCGTGCTCGCCGCCGCCCGCACCGTCGCCTCCGGCCTCACGGGCTGGTCGGTGGCCGACCGCGCGGTGCTGGGGCTGTTCGCCTCGCACCGCGAGGCGATGTACCAGGACCTCCAGCAGAACGAGGAGCAGATCCTCGCCCATCCGCTGATCCGGGCCGTCGCCCTCGGACCCGACGCGGACGTGCCCGCCGACCTGGTCTCCTTCGACCCGCCGGACGCGGACCGCATCGACGAGGTCCAGCTGCCCGAGCGGACACCGCTGGTCCTCGACGCCGACGCCTCGCAGCGCCGGTGCATCGCAGCCGCCCTCGACCAGCGGTCCTTCGTCATGAGCGGCCCGCCGGGCACCGGCAAGAGCCAGACCATCACCAACATGATCGCCGCGCTGATGCACGCCGGACGCAGCGTGCTCTTCGTCAGTGAGAAGGCGGCGGCGCTGGACGTCGTGCGCAACCGGTTGCGCGGGGTCGGCCTCGGCGACTTCGTCATGGCCCTGCACAGCGGTGACACGAGCAAGAAGGCGGTGGCCACCGAGCTGGCCCGGGTACTGACCACCGAGGCACGGGCCACCGGAGCGGCCGAGCACGAACTGGAGCGGGCCCGGCGGCTGCGCGAGGAACTGTCCGCGTACGCCGCCGCCATGAACGAGACCCGCGCCCCGCTCGGCCGCACCCTGCACGACGTGCTCGGCCGGCTGGTCCTCCTGGAGCAGGCCGGCACCCCCGAACTCGGTGCGGGGGACGTGCCGACGGTGCGCACGCTGAGCGCCGGAGCCCTCCAGGAACTCGGCGCCGCCGCACGGGGCGTGGCCCGGGCCTGGCGCCCCGCCGCCGAGGGCGAGGCGTTCCCGTGGCGCGGACTGGCCGGCGACTCGGCGCACCACGTCGTCTCCGAGGCCGCCGACGCCCTCGACGGCCTGCTGTCGGCGGCCGGCCGCCGGCCCTTCGCGGCCACCCAGGACGAACCCCGCACGGTGCGCGAGGTCCAGCAACTGGTGCGCGCCCTGCGGAGCCGGCTCCCCGAGGAGCCGGCCGCCGGTGACGGCGCCCTGCCGGAGGACGCCTCCGCGCAGGCGGCGCAACTCGCCGACCTGCTCGGCATGCCCAAGGCCGACCAACCGGAGGCCGCCCTCGACCTGTGCGAGCTGGCCGACCTGACCCGGGCCGGCCACCGGCCGCCGGCCGGCTGGTTCGACCCGGACGTCCTCGGCCGGGCCCACGCGGCGGCACGGGAACTGCGGACGGCCGTGGACGCCGAGACGGCCGCCCGCGCGGCGGCGGCCGACGTCTTCGGCGAACAGGTGCTCGACCACGCCGATCTGCCCGGCCTCGCGGAGCGTTTCGCCACGGAGCACCGCGGACTGATGTCCCGCTTCTCGGCACGGTTCAAGGCCGACCGGGACGCAGCCGCCAAGCTCACCCGCACCGGCGCCTGGGACAAGTCCCTCGTGGGCCGCCTGGACCAGGCGCTGGCCTGGCAGCGGTCCGCCGCCGAGGTGGCCCGGCTCGCCGACGGCCACGCCGGCCTGCTCGGCGGGTACACCCCGCGCACCCCGGAAGGCTGCGCGGACCTCGACGCCGTGCTGGCCGTGGCCGACCGCATCGCGGCGCTGAGCCGCACCGCCGTACGGCGCGAGCTGCTCGTCTCCCACCTCGCGGACGGCACCGACCCCGACCCGCTGCCCGCCCTGCTCGCGGAGAACGTCCGCCGGTCGCTCGGGGCGTGGTGCGCGGTCGCCACGGCCCGCGCCGAACGCTGGACCCGCTCCGCCACCGAACTGCTCGGCCTCTTCGACGCCGACCGCCGCACCCAGCTCTCGCCCGCCCTGCTGGGCCCCCTGGAGCAGGCCGCACAGGTGCTCGGCGCGCTGCGCGCCGACCCGCAGGGACCCGAGGTGTGGCGGGCGTACCGCGACGGTCTCGCCGTGCTGGCCCGGTACGGCGCCGACGCCCTCGTGGGCGCCGTGTCGGAACGCGGACTCGACCCGCGGTGCCTGCCCGACGTGGTCGAACACGCGGTGCTGCGCGCCTGGGCCGACGACGTCCTCGCCACCGACCCGCGGCTGCGCACCACCCGCGCCGCCGACCTCGACGCGCGCGTGGCCGACTTCCGGGCGGCCGACCGGCGGCTGATCGCCGCCGCGGGCGGTGCCGTCGTCGAGGCGTGCAACAAGCGCCGCCCGCGCAGCTTCGCCGGCGGCTCCGGCGCGGTCATCGTCCGGGAGGCGGAGAAGAAGACCCGCCACATGCCGGTGCGGGAACTGCTGGGCCGTACCCGTGAGGTGGTGCAGGCCGTCAAGCCGTGCTTCATGATGAGCCCGCTGACCGTCAGCCAGTTCCTGCCGCCGGACTTCCACTTCGACGTCGTCATCTTCGACGAGGCCTCCCAGGTCCGGCCCAGCGACGCCGTCAACTGCGTCTACCGGGGACGCGCCCTGATCGTCGCCGGTGACGAGAAGCAGCTGCCCCCGACCTCCTTCTTCGACTCGTCGGTGGACGACGACTCCGACGAGTACGGGGAGGAGGTCCCGGACTCCTTCGAGTCGCTGCTGCACGCCTGCAAGGCCGGCGCCATGCGCGAACTCCCGCTGCGCTGGCACTACCGCAGCCGCCACGAGAACCTCATCACCTTCAGCAACCGCGAGTTCTACGGCAACTCGATGATCACCTTCCCGGGCGCCCTGGACGAGGGCAACGACGTCGGCGTCGCCTTCTTCGACGGCGGCGGCGTCTACGACCGGGGCGGCCGCCGGGACAACCAGGCGGAGGCGGAGTTCGTGGCGCGGCGCGTCCTGCACCACTTCGACACCCGCCCCGGCAGGACGCTCGGCGTCGTCGCGCTCTCCCAGGCACAGGCGTCCGCCATCGACCTGGCCGTCCAGCAGGCCCGGCTGGCCCGCCCCGACCTCGACCACTGCTTCACCGACGACCGTCTCGACGGCTTCTTCGTCAAGAACCTGGAGTCGGTGCAGGGCGACGAGCGCGATGTGATGATCATGTCGGTGGGGTACGGCCCCGACGAACACGGCAAGCTCGGCCTGAACTTCGGCCCGATCAACAAGTCGGGCGGCTGGCGGCGCCTCAACGTGGCGGTGACCCGCGCCCGTTACCGCATGGAGGTCGTCGCCTCCTTCCGCGGCGCCGGCCTGCCGGACAGCGCCAACGAGAGCGTCCAGTACCTCAAGCGGTACCTGGAGTACGCCGAGAACGGCCCCTCCGTCCTCGCCCGTGACGTCGTCCAGTCCGACGCCGAGCCGGACAGCCCCTTCGAGGAGTCGGTGCTCGCCGTGCTGCGCGACTGGGGCCACCAGGTCCAGCCGCAGGTCGGCGTGGCCGGATACCGCATCGACATCGGCGTGCGCCACCCCGCGCTGCCCGGCGCGTACGTGCTCGGCATCGAGTGCGACGGCGCGATGTACCACTCCTCGAAGGCCGCCCGGGACCGGGACCGGCTGCGCGAGCAGGTCCTGAACGGGCTCGGCTGGCCCCCGCCCCCGCCCCCTCCGACTCCGCCGAGGCGGTGTCCGCGCCCGCGTCGTCCGCCCCGACGGAACCGCGGCCGCGGCAGGACGGAGCGGAGCCGGCCGGGGAAGCGGGGTTCGAACGCGTTCCGGTGGACATCGCCTCCGAACGCGGCTGGAGCGCCCGGTACCGGACCAGCGCCGTCTCCGTACGGCCGCAGGCCGAGCTGCACACCCAGGAGGCCCGCCCGCAGCTGCGCGGCCTGCTCGCCGAGGTGATCGAGACCGAGGGACCCGTGCACGAGGACCTGCTGGTGCAGCGGGCCCGGGAGGCGTGGGGCGTCGGCCGGGCGGGCAGCCGCATCCGGGACAACGTGCGCGAGGTGGCGCTCGCCCTGGTCAGGTCCGGCCGGGCCACCACCGACGGGCCGTTCTACGACGTCCGCGACCGCGAGACGCTCAGGGCGCGGCAGCCGGAGGAGGGCACCACACCGCGCAAGGTCGTGCACATAGCGCCGGCCGAGCGCCACCTGGCGCTGTACGAGCTGGCCGTCGAGTGCCCGGGCATGACCGAGGACGAACTGATCAAGCAGGCGTGCGAGTTCTTCGGCTGGCGCCGCACCGGCAAGGACATCCGCGACCGCCTCGCCGCGGACGTCGCCGAGCTGCGGCGGGAAGGCCGGCTCGACGGCGGCCCCGACCGGGTCAACGCCGTCCGCTGAGCGGGTGGTCCGCTGAGCCGGCAGGACATGGGCCCGGACGGCGCGGGGCCCGGACGACGCGTGGGGGCGGCGGGAAGATCCCGCCGCCCCCACGTCCGGGCCTCAGCCGCTCAGGGCGACGCCGGCGGGTACATCGACCTCGGCAGCTGCGAAGCCGCCGCCGAGTCCAGCAGCCACAGGGTGCGTGAGCGGCCGTACGCGCCCGCCGCCGGGGCCTGGATCTCACCCGCGCCCGACAGGGCGATGGCCGCGGCCTCCGCCTTGTCCTCGCCGGCCGCGAGGAGCCAGACCTCGCGGGCCGAGCGGATCGCCGGGAGGGTGAGGGTGATCCGGGTCGGCGGCGGCTTGGGCGCGCCGTGCACGCCGACCACCGTGCGCTCGGTCTCCCGCACGGCCGGCAGCTCCGGGAAGAGCGAGGCCACATGGGTGTCCGGGCCGACGCCCAGCATCAGCACGTCGAAGGCCGGGACCGGACCGTGGTTCTCCGGTCCGGCCGCCTTCGCCAGCTCGGCCGCGTACGCCTCGGCCGCCGCCTCGACGTCCGAGCCGTACGGGCCGTCGGAGGC
Organism: Streptomyces sp. NRRL S-31; assembly: GCF_000718775.1. Lineage (GTDB taxonomy): Bacteria > Actinomycetota > Actinomycetes > Streptomycetales > Streptomycetaceae > Streptomyces. The sequence goes on along the minus strand of NZ_JOCB01000174.1, from coordinate 1,242 downwards.
GGGCATGGCGTGCACCCGCTCCGGGTCCAGCGGCACGGAGTCCAGCAGCGCCTCGCGGGCCTGCGTGACATTGCGCTCCGGGTTGCCCTCGGGCAGGTAGCGCTCGTCGCCCCACCACAGGTCGAGGCGGCCCCAGTCGACGGCGTCCCGGGCGGGTGCCGCCGCCAGCGCGGCCAGCAGGCCGTTGCCGTTGCGGCCGCCGGTGAGGACCACGGACGCGCTGCCCCGGGAGGCCTGCGCGTCCACGATCTTCGTGATCAGGCGGGCCGCGGCGGCCTGCGCCATCAGCTCCTTGTCGTGGTGCACGACCAGCTGCGGAGTGTTCACTTCGCCGCCGCCTTCCTCGCCGGTGCCTTCTTCGCGGTCCTGGCCGCCGCCTTCTTCGCGGGCGCCTTCGCGGCCTCCTCGACCGGCTCGGGCTCCGCGACGGGACCCTTCTCCGCGACCGGCTCGGCCGGCTCCCCGGATGCCTTCCCGGCGGGCTCCGGCGACTGAGGCGCGGCAGCCTGCTCGGGCACCGTGCGCAGCCGCTCCACGCCGTAGCGCAGCGCCGACGCGTAGGTGTCGTCCGGGTCCAGCCGGCGCAGTTCCTCCGCGATCAGCTCGGCGGTGTCCCGCCGCTTCAGCGCCACCGCGCGAGCCGGCTGGCCCTCGATGGACAGCGTGGCCAGCGAGCCGTCCGCGCGGTCCAGCACGATCGGGCCCCGGCTGGTCTCCAGACGGACGGCCGTCAGCCCCGGACCCGTGGACAGGGAGCGGTGCACGGGCACGTCCAGCCGGTCCGCGAGCCACATCGCCAGCAGCTCACAGCTCGGGTTGTACTCCTCGCCCTCCACCTCGACACCGGTCACCCGGCAGGTGATCTGGTCCAGGGCGGCCGCGAGCATCGAGCGCCACGGGGTGATCCGGGTCCAGGACAGGTCGGTGTCGCCGGGGGTGTAGGCCGCGGCGCGGGCGGACAGCTCGCGCACCGGCTCCTCGGCGGCGTAGGTGTCGGTGACCCGGCGCTGGGCGAGTGCGCCCAGCGGGTCCTTGGCCGGGTCCAGCGGGGCGTTCACCGGCCACCACACGACGACCGGGGCGTCCGGCAGCAGCAGCGGCAGGACCACCGAGTCGGCGTGGTCGACGACCTCGCCGTACAGCCGCAGGACGACCGTCTCGCCGGTGCCGGCCTCCGCGCCCACCCGTACCTCGGCGTCCAGCCGCGAGGTGGTCCGGGCCCGTGTGTTGCGGGAGACCCGC
>NZ_JOCB01000173.1 GCF_000718775.1 Streptomyces sp. NRRL S-31 | reverse complement strand
GTCCGGCCCGGCCCTCGGCGGGCCCGGCCGGCACGGGAGGCAGCTCGCGCGTCTCGTCGTAGGCGCTCTGCCAGCCGTGCGCGGCGGCCGGGTCGGCGTACTCCTCGTACGCCGGGGCCGCGGCCGGCCGCGGGTGGTACACGTTCGGCCCGGCCCCGGGCGTGCCGCCCGCCTCCCGGGTGCCGTCCGCCCCCACCTCGTACTCCCGTTCCGTGGACATGTCAGCGGATTCTAGGGACGCAAGGGATCACCGAGACAGCCGACGGCGATTTCCGGGCAAACTTCCGCGTCTCACGTGGCGGAAAACACGACGCGTGAGGCGTTACCGGGTCGTAAGCTCACGGACATGCAGGTGACCCAGTCGACCAAGCTCGCCAACGTCTGTTACGAGATCCGGGGACCGGTGCTCGAAGAGGCCATGCGGCTTGAGGCGGCGGGCCACCGCATCCTCAAGCTGAACACCGGCAACCCGGCCGCCTTCGGCTTCGAGTGCCCGCCGGAGATCCTGGAGGACGTCCTCCGCAACGTCTCCACCGCGCACGGCTACGGCGACGCCAAGGGCCTGCTCGCCGCCCGCCGCGCGGTCGTGATGCACAACCAGACCCTCGGCATCGAGACGGACGTCGAGCACGTCTTCATCGGCAACGGTGTCTCCGAGCTGATCGTGATGGCGATGCAGGGGCTGCTGGACGACGGCGACGAGGTCCTCGTACCGGCCCCGGACTACCCGCTGTGGACGGCGGCCGTCTCCCTCTCCGGCGGTACGGCGGTGCACTACCGCTGCGACGAGCAGTCCGACTGGATGCCCGACCTCGCCGACATCGAGCGCAAGGTCACCGACCGCACCAAGGCGATCGTCGTCATCAACCCGAACAACCCCACGGGCGCCGTCTACGACGAGACCGTGCTCAAGGGGCTGACGGACATCGCCCGCCGGCACAACCTCCTCGTCTGCTCCGACGAGATCTACGACAAGATCCTCTACGACGGAGCCACCCACACGCCGACCGCGAAGGTCGCCCCCGACCTGCTCACCCTCACCTTCAACGGCATGTCGAAGGCGTACCGGGTGGCCGGCTACCGCGTCGGCTGGATGTCGATCTCCGGCCCGCGCGCCCACGCCGACTCCTACATCGAGGGCCTGACGATCCTGGCGAACATGCGGCTGTGCGCGAACATGCCGGGTCAGCACGGGGTGGTCGCCGCGCTCGGCGGACGCCAGTCGATCGAGGACCTGGTGCTGCCGGGCGGGCGGCTGAAGGAGCAGATGGACACCGCGTACGAGCTGCTGACCCGGATCCCGGGGGTGAGCTGCGTACGGCCGAAGGGCGCCCTGTACCTGTTCCCGCGCCTCGACCCCCAGGTCTTCAAGGTCAAGGACGACCGGCGGCTGGTCCTGGACCTGCTGCGGCAGGAGAAGATCATGGTTGTCCACGGCACGGGCTTCAACTGGCCGGAGCACGACCACTTCCGGGTGGTGACCCTGCCGACCGTCGGCGACCTGCGCGACGCGGTCACCCGGATCGGGAACTTCCTGGACGGGTACGTCCAGGCGTAGCCGACGGGGGCCGTGACCCGACTCAACTTTAGACGAAATCTAAGCTAGGATGGCTTCCTGTCAGCGCACAGGAGGCCATCCCCCATGTACGAACCGATCCGCACCAAGTCGGTCCACAGCACGATGGCCGGCACCACCTCCGACTTCCCCCACCGCTCGCGCGAGGAGGAGCTGGACATCCAGCTCGCCGGACACCTCGCCGCACTGCTCGCGGTCACCGACGAGCTGCGCGCCCTGACCCCGTCCGCCGACCTGGACACCGCCGCCGAGCGCCTCGCGGCGCAGGTGGCGCGGCTGCGCGGCGGGCGCACCCCGCTGCGGGCGGCCCCCACCGCGACCGGTGAACCGGGCGTGCTGCACCGGCGGGCGCACACGCTCGCCGGACGGGCGCTCGTGGTCGCCGCCTCGCGCGCGGACACGGCGGTGGCGATCCTCACCGCCGAGCGGATGGACGCCCACGGTGCCGCCACGGCCGCCGCCGAGCCGGCCGGACCGAAGGAGTTCAGCCCGGCACACTGACCCCGCCCGGGGTCCCCCGATCGGCCCCGGTCCGCGTGCACCCGCAGCGACGCGCGGACCGGGCGCCACACACCCCGCCCGACACCGGCCCCGGCCGGCGAACCCGCCGCCCCGCCCACGCACCCGCACGCCCGCGCCCCGCCCGTCCGGCCCGCGCGGCGGACCCGGTGCCTCCGGTTGCATACCGGGAACGGGCCGTCACCCGGCGTTCATCTCCTCGCGTGCGGAACGTGGGTTTCCGGGAGCACGCTCCCCGACGTGAGACGTATCGCGGGAATCGTCCTCGCGGTCCTGCTGATCGGTGGCGTGGTGGCCGACGTCGTCGCGGGCCGGCACGGAGAGGACAAGGGCACGGCAACGAAGACCGTGCGGGGTGTGATCGGATCGGAGAAGGCCGACTTCTTCGCCGATCCCGACGTGGTGCAGGCCCTCGCCGCCAAGGGCTACACCGTCGAGGCCGAGCCCTCCGGGTCCTGGGCCATGGAGGGCCTGGACCTCAAGGGCTACGACTTCGCCTTCCCGTCCAGCCAGGCACCCGCCGACGAGCTGGCCCGGAAGTACCACGCGCGGCAGCCGCTGCCGCGGCCGTTCTACTCGCCGCTGGTCGTCGTGGCCCACCGCGGCGCGGCCGGCGTGCTCGCCGCGAACGGGCTGGCCGTGCTCGACGGCGCGCACCGGGGCACGCTGAGGATGGCCGCCCTGCTGGACGCGGTCCGGCACGACCGCACCTGGCAGCAGCTCAAGGGGGCCCGGGCGCACGGGGAGCTGACGGGCACGCTGTACATCTCCAGCACCGACCCCGAGTCCTCCAACTCCGGCGCCCTGTACCTCGCCGCCGCCTCCTGCGTGGCGAACCGCCGGCGCCGGGGCCGGCGACTTCGACGGCTTCTACCGCGCGCTCGGCACCGACCGGCGGGAGATCCCCGTCTTCCCGATCCTGTTCGGCGACTCCTCCCGCGCCGAGCTGGAGCACATCGCCGACCTGACCGGCGGCCAGCTCTTCGACGCCCGGCAGGGCTCGCTGGACGGCGCCTTCGAGGAGATCCGTGGCTACCAGCAGGGTCCTCGGCTACCTGGAGTCCCGCAAGAACCTGGCCGGCGGCGCCTGCGGGCTGCTCGGCCTGGTGCTGACCTTCGCCGGGGTCGCGGGACCGTACTGGCCGGTCGTGGTCGCCGGGCTGTACGGCGCCGGCGCGCTGATCGCCCCGCCGGAGCGGCCCGCGCCGCCCGGCTTCCCCGGTCCCTCGGAGCAACTGGACGGGATCCGCGCCGACTTCGCCGCGCTCGGCGCCTACCTCGGGGACGTCGACCTGCCGCCCGGGGCCGCCGCCCGGCTCGCCGAGCTGACCGGGCTGCTGGGCGCGCTGCTGGAGCCGGGCCGGGTCGCCGAGGCGCTCGCCCGGGACCCGGAGGGCGTGCACACCGTCTCCCGGGCGGTACGGCAGGACGTCCCCGAGGCCGTGGACGCCTTCGTCCGCACCCGCTGGTGGACGCGCCTGACCCCCGGCGCCGAACCACCGGAGCGGCACCTGGAGCACCAGCTGGGCCTGTTGCGCGAGGAGGCCGGACGGCTGGCGTCGGCGCTGCGGGACACCGAGCGGCGCAGACAGGAGTCGCACACGCGGTACCTGAAGGCCCGGGGCACCTGAAGGCCCGGGGCCCCGCACGCCGTTGTGCGGGGCCCCGGGCGGGTGTTCACCGCGGCCGGTCGTGACGATCGCTGGTCAGGGCACATCCGGACCGGCCGCGGAGCCTTGCCGGGCCGCGGGCTCGGGGCAGGCGGGGATCAGCCCAGGCGCTCCACCAGCGCCCGGTACTGGTCCCACAGCTCCTTCGGGGTGTGGTCGCCGAAGGTGTTCAGGTGCTCGGGGACCAGGGCGGCCTCCTCGCGCCACACCTCCTTGTCCACCGTGAGCAGGAAGTCCAGGTCGGAGTCGGACAGCTCCAGGCCGTCGGTGTCCAGGGCCTGCCGGGTCGGCAGGACGCCGATCGGGGTCTCGACGCCCTCGGCCGTGCCCGCCAGCCGCTCCACGATCCACTTCAGGACCCGGGAGTTCTCGCCGAAGCCCGGCCAGACGAAGGCGCCCTCGTCGTTCTTGCGGAACCAGTTGACGTAGTAGATCTTCGGCAGCTTGGACTGGTCCTTGTCCTTGGCCACGTCGATCCAGTGGGCCATGTAGTCGCCCATGTTGTAACCGCAGAACGGCAGCATCGCGAACGGGTCGCGGCGCAGTTCGCCGACCTTGCCCTCGGCCGCCGCGGTCTTCTCGGAGGCCACGTTGGCGCCGAGGAAGACGCCGTGGTTCCAGTCGAAGGACTCCGTCACCAGCGGCACCGCGCTGGCCCGCCGGCCGCCGAAGAGGATCGCCGAGATCGGCACGCCCTTGGGGTCCTCCCACTCGGGCGCGATGATCGGGCACTGCGCGGCGGGGACCGTGAAGCGGGCGTTGGGGTGGGCGGCCGGGGTCTCGGCGGCCGGCGTCCAGTCGTTGCCCTTCCAGTCGGTCAGGTGGGCCGGCCGCTCCTCGGTCATGCCCTCCCACCACACGTCGCCGTCGTCGGTGAGCGCGACGTTGGTGAAGACCGCGTTGCCCCACAGGGTCTTCATCGCGTTGGCGTTGGTGTGCTCGCCGGTGCCGGGCGCGACGCCGAAGAAGCCCGCCTCGGGGTTGATCGCGTAGAGGCGGCCGTCCTCGCCGAAGCGCATCCAGGCGATGTCGTCGCCGATGGTCTCCACCGTCCAGCCGGAGATGGTGGGCTCCAGCATGGCGAGGTTGGTCTTGCCGCAGGCGGAGGGGAAGGCGGCGGCGACGTACTTGGACTCGCCCTGCGGCGGGGTGAGCTTCAGGATCAGCATGTGCTCGGCCAGCCAGCCCTCGTCACGCGCCATGACGGAGGCGATGCGCAGCGCGTAGCACTTCTTGCCGAGCAGGGCGTTGCCGCCGTAGCCGGAGCCGTAGGACCAGATCTCGCGGGACTCGGGGAAGTGCGAGATGTACTTGGTCCGGTTGCAGGGCCAGGGGACGTCCTCCTGGCCGGGCTCCAGCGGGGCGCCGAGGGTGTGCACGGCCTTGACGAAGAAGCCCTCGTCGCCCAGCTCGTCCAGGACGGCCTGGCCCATGCGCGTCATCGTGCGCATGGAGACGGCGACGTAGGCGGAGTCGGTGATCTCCACGCCCAGTGCGGAGAGCGGGGAGCCGAGCGGGCCCATGCAGAACGGCACGACGTACATCGTGCGACCCCGCATCGAGCCCCGGAACAGGCCCTTCTCACCGGAGAAGATCTCCCGCATCTCGGCGGGCGCCTTCCAGTGGTTGGTCGGGCCCGCGTCCTCCTCCTTCTCGGAGCAGATGAAGGTCCGGTCCTCGACGCGCGCGACGTCGGTCGGGTCGGAGGCGGCGTAGTAGGAGTGCGGGCGCTTGATCGGGTCGAGCTTCCTGAACGTTCCCTTGGCGACCAGTTCCTCGCACAGCCGCTCGTACTCGGCCTCGGAGCCGTCGCACCAGACCACGCTGTCCGGCTGCGTCAGTTCGGCGATCTCGTTGACCCACGAGATCAGTTCCCGGTGGTGGGTGGGGACGACGGTGGGAGCCGCGTTGTCGCGCGCCACGATTGCTCCTAAGTGAGGGATTTTTTGTTGGTTCCGCCCCGTGGGGGCCGCGACCCGGATGCTTCGTAGCCGCTCATCCGGTGCCGACCGCACTCATTTGATCATCCGAGTCTAGTGCCCATCTGTCCAGAGGGCATCACAGGTGAGCGGCGTGAGGAATCCCACGCTGGCCACGACTCTTTGCGTCCACGTTGATTTCGCCTGAAAGACTTTTTGCCCGGTCACGGAGAGTTTTTTGACGACTACCCGGCGCTTTCGCCGACGACCCGAACTCCCGGGTGCTGACGGGCGACTTACGGTGGCGTCGGTACCATGCCGCGCATGACTGCGCCCGTTCCCGACGCGCCCCTGGACACGCCGGCCGCCGGCCGCGGTCCCGTCGCGCTCTCCTTGCCGCACCCGGTCAAGCCCCGACTCCGCGGCTGGCTGCACCTCGGCATGTTCCCGGCCGTACTCATCGCGGGCCTCGTGCTCACCGCCCTCGCCGACTCGACCAGAGGCCGCATCGCCTGCGGCGTCTACGTCCTGACGGCCTGTCTGCTCTTCGGCGTCAGCGCGCTGTACCACCGCGGCAACTGGAGCCCGCGGATGGACGGCGTGCTGCGCCGCCTGGACCACGCCAACATCTTCCTGATCATCGCGGGCACCTACACGCCGCTGACCCTGCTGCTCCTGCCCGACGGGAAGGGCCGGTGGCTGCTGTGGGGCATCTGGGCCGCCGCCGCGGCCGGCATAGTCTTCCGGGTCTTCTGGGTCGGCGCCCCGCGCTGGCTCTACACGCCCTGCTACATCGCGATGGGCTGGGCGGCGGTCTTCTTCCTGCCCGACTTCCTGCGCACGGGCGGCATCGCCGTCCTGGTCCTGGTGGTCGCGGGCGGGCTGCTCTACAGCGCCGGCGGCGTCATCTACGGCATCAAGCGTCCCAACCCGTCACCGCGCTGGTTCGGTTTCCACGAGGTCTTCCACTCCCTCACCCTCGCCGCGTTCGTCGTCCACTACGTCGGCATCTCGCTGGTGGCCTACCGGCACGCCTGACCCACCGCTCCCACCCGCCCCTTCCCTCCCGCCCCCTCCCGGCCACCGCTCACCCCAGCCGTGGGCGTTCCCCTTTCCCGGCGGGGGTCCTGCGGGCCCTTCCCCGGGGCCGT
>NZ_JOCB01000172.1 GCF_000718775.1 Streptomyces sp. NRRL S-31 | reverse complement strand
CGTCGACGACGGCGGCCTGGGCGGGAGCGCCGACGGCGGTCTCGGCGGTGCCCTGCGCGGCGACCGGCTCGGCGGCGGGGACGGGCGCCGGGCCGGCGGCCCGCGGGCCCGCCTGCTGTTTCACGAGTGTGGTGGCGGTCATGGTGGTGGCACTCAGTCCTTGTAGGCCTTGGCCGCCGCGGACTCCAGCTTCGCCGCGGTGCCCTTCGGGTCCGAGGGGTCGCGCAGGAAGTCCTGGAGGAGCTTCCACTCGCCGGTGCCCTTGGTGCCGCCGAACGCCGCCGGCGCCTGGTCGGACATGTCGAAGCGGACCGTGTCGCCCGCGCCGATCAGGGACTTGGCGGTGGCGCGGGTGACGTCGTCGCCGTAGGAGGCGGGGTCGAGCTTCTTGTTCGGGGACAGGAAGCCGCCCTCCTTCGCCCACACGGCCGCCGCCTCCGGGGTGGCCAGGTACTCCAGGAGCTTCATGCCGGCGTCGGCGTTCTTGCCGTCCTTGAGGACGACCGCCGCGTCACCGCCGCTGACCACCGGTGCCGTGCCGCCGGCGACCGCGGGGAACGGGAAGAAGTTCGCGTCCTTGCCGATGGTCTTGCCGAACTGGTCGTGCGCGACACCGGCCACGAAGTCACCCTCGTAGACCATGCCGGCCTCGGGCTTGGGCCCGAACACCTTCTCCACCGAGCCCGGGAAGTCGGTGTTCAGTGCCTCCTGCTGCCCGCCGGCGATGAGCTGCTTGTCCTTGAAGAGCTTGCCGAGGGTGGTGAGGGCCTCGACGACCGAGGGGTCGGTCCACTTCATCCGGTGGGTGGCGAGGGCGTCGTACTTCGCGGGGCCCGCCTGGGAGAGGTAGACGTTCTCGAACCAGTCGGTGAGGGTCCAGCCGTCCTGGCCGGCGACCGAGAAGGCGGCGAGGCCCGAGTCGGAGACGGTGTGCCCGGCCTTCAGCAGCTCGTCGTAGGTCTTCGGCGGCTTGACGCCGGCCTGGGCGAGCGCGTCGGGGCTGTACCAGACCGTCGACTTGTGGGCGGCCTTGAAGTAGAGGCCGTAGAGGGTGCCGTCGACGCTGCCGTACTTCTTCCACACCGGCGCGTAGTCGGCGGTGATCGTCTGCTGCGCGGTCCCGGACAGCGGCTTGAGCCAGCCCTGCTTGGCGAACTGCTGGAGCACGCCGACCTGCGGGACCATCACGACGTCCGGCGCGTTGCCGCCTTCGATCTTGCTGCCGACGACCGTGGAGACGTTGTCGCCGGTCGACACGAACTGGGTCTTCGCGCCGGTCTTCTCGGTGAAGGCGTCCAGCACCTTCTGGAAGTTCTTCTGCTCGCTGCCGGACCAGACGCCGGCCACGGTGACGGTCTGGCCGCTGAGCGCCTTGTCGCCGCCGCCCGCGGAGACGGATCCGCCGCCGCCGCAGGCGGTGGCGCCGAGGGCGAGGGCGAGGGCGGTGCAGCCGGTGAGCAGGGTCGTACGACGTCGCATCATCGTTGACGGACCTTTCGATCGGGGTGGGAGACGGGTGATCAGAGGTCGTTCAGCCACCAGGCCGCCGTGGCGCCGGGCAGGACGCCGGGCGGGCAGGGACCGCTGGAGAGCAGGGGGGTGCCGGAGACCGGCGCGGGCGTGGGGGCCGTACCGAAGTTGACGGCGCAGACCAGTCCGTCGCCGCGGGTGAAGGCGAGGACCTCCGGCGGGGTGTCCAGCCAGCGCAGCGTGCCCTCGCCCAGCTGGGGCAGGGACTTGCGCAGCTGGAGACCGTCCCGGTAGAGGTGCCAGAACGAGCGGGTGTCGGCGAGTGCGCGGTCGGTGGCGTACTCGGCGAAGTACTCCGGCTGCGGCAGCCAGGGCTTGGCCCCCTCCGCACCGGAGGTGAAGCCGAACGGCGAGGCCTGTCCGGACCAGGGCAGCGGCACGCGGCAGCCGTCGCGGATCCGGGCGCGGCTGCCGGTGCGCCGGAAGATCGGGTCGGTGAGCACGTCGTCGGGCAGGTCGACGACCTCGGGCAGGCCCAGTTCCTCGCCCTGGTAGATGTAGGCGGCGCCGGGCAGCGCCAGCATCAGCAGGGCGGCGGCGCGGGCGCGGGCGGCGCCGAGGCCGCTGCCGGCCGGGGCGGGTTCGCCGTAGCGGGTGACGGTGCGGACCTGGTCGTGGTTGTTGAGGACCCAGGTGACCGTGGAGCCGGTGCCCGCGATGTCCTGCATGGCCTCGGAGATGACCTTGCGGAAGGCGTCGGCGTCCCAGGAGGCGCCGAGCAGGTCGAAGAAGAAGGCCTGGTGGAGTTCGTCGGGGCGGACGTAGAGGGCGTGTTCGCGGGCGGTGGGCACGGAGACCTCGCCGACGAGCAGGCGTTCGCGGCCGTCGCGGTCGGTGTACTCCTCGCAGATGGAGCGCCAGCGGCGCCACACCTCGTGCACCTCGGGCTGGTTCCAGGCGAGCGGGTTGACCGAGTCGCGGGTGCGGGCGTCGGCCTCCGGGTCGTCGGAGTCGGGCAGCTCGGGGTGCTTGAACAGGCCGGCGGCGACGTCGATGCGGAAGCCGTCCACGCCCCGGTCGAGCCAGAACCGCAGGACGCGGTCGAACTCGGCGGCGATCTCGGGGTTGCGCCAGTTCCAGTCGGGCTGCTCGGGCGTGAACATGTGCAGGTACCACTGGCCGTCGGCGACGCGGGTCCAGGCCGGGCCGCCGAACATGGCGTGCCAGTTGTTGGGCGGCTCGGCGCCGTCCGGGCCACGGCCGTCGGCGAAGTGGAAGCGGGCGCGGGCCGGGCTGCCGGGCGCGCTCTCCAGTGCCTCCTGGAACAGCGGGTGCTCGCTGGAGCAGTGGTTGGGGACGATGTCGATCAGGACCTTGATGCCGAGCCGCCCGGCCGCCGCCATCAGCCTCTCGAACTCGGCGAGGTCGCCGTAGACCGGGTCGACGTCGTCGTAGTCGGCCACGTCGTAGCCGTGGTCGTGCTGGGGCGAGGGGTAGAAGGGGCTCAGCCAGATGCCGTCGACGCCGAGCTTCTTCAGGTACGGCAGTCCGGCGCGGACGCCGGCCAGGTCGCCGATGCCGTCGCCCGTGCTGTCGAGGAAGCTGCGGACGTACACCTGGTAGATGACCGCGTCCCGCCACCAATGATGCCTGTTCAACCCAGTGGAACCTGTCTCTGAAGAGGGGCTGTTGTGCATGCATGTTAGGTAGGCGATGCGCGAAGGTGTCAACGAAATGAACAGAAGATACTGGCGAGTTGGGTTTCGATACCGGGGCAAAACACCCCAAGACGACCGCAGTCGTGATGGTGGCGTTACTTAACAGGTAACTAGCGACGGGCGATGGCGTCGAGTTCGCGCGCCAGCCGGCGCACGGCCTGCCCGGGCGTCTGGCGCCCGGTGAGCGCGTCCTGCACGACCGCCTGCACGGCCAGGCTGACCTGGTCGTAGTGCGGGCTCTTGGGGCGCGGACGGGCGGTCAGGACGGCGGTGCGCAGCGTCGGCAGGTAGGGGAACCGCCGCACCAGCCCGGGGTCCTCGTACAGCGAGGCGCGCACGGGCGGCAGCGCGCCCCGGGTGAGCACCTGGCGCTGGACGGACTCGCTGGTCAGGTACGCGATGAGACGCGCGGCGGAGTCCGGGTACCGGGCATGGCTGTTGACCGCGAGGTTGGAGCCGCCGAGGACGCTCGTCCCCGGCCCGTCGGGCCCCGGCAGCGGCACGGCGCCGATCTTCCCGGCGACCCTGGAGCCCGCCCCGGAGGCGACCGCGTAGGCGTAGGGCCAGTTGCGCAGGAAGAGCAGCCGGCCGTCCTGGAACGCCTGTTTGGACTCCTCCTCCTTGTACGTCAGCGCCCGCTTCGGTATCCAGCCCTCGCGGAAGCCGCGGGCGAGGAACCCGATGCCCTCGCGGGCGGCGGCCGAGTCGACGGTGACCCGTCTGCCCTCGCCGCCGAGGATGGTGCCGCCCGCCGAGTACACGACCTCCGCCGCGTTCACGGTGAGGCCCTCGTAGGGCAGGAACTGGCCCGCGTAGCCGTCGAGTCCGTACTTCGGCGCGATGGTCTTCGCGTCGCGCTCCAGTTCGGCCCAGGTGCGCGGCGGGGGCACGCCCTCCTCGGCGAGGACGTCCTTGCGGTACAGCAGCAGTCCGGCGTTCGTGACGTACGGGACCGCGTACAGCCGTCCGTCGTACGTCGCGGTGTCCACCACCGGCGGCAGGAAGCTGCCCAGCGGGAAGCGGTCGCGGGGCAGCGGGCGGATCCAGCCGGCCGCCGCGAACTCGGAGGTCCAGTCGACGTCGATGTTCAGCACGTCGAACCGGCCCCGGTCGCCGCCGCGCAGGTCGGTCGTCATCTGCGCGTGGGTCTCGTCGGCGGAGTCCGGCAGCTCGACGAGCGTGACCCGTTCGCCGGGGTGGGTGCGGTTCCAGCCCGTGAGCAGCGGGCCGAGATAGCCGGTGAGGTCGCCGGCGGTGGCCAGGGTGAGCGGACCACGCCCGCCGGAGGCGCCCTCGTCGGCGCGGGCGCCGGAGGCTGTGTAACCGGTCATGATCACGACGAAAACCAGAAGAACCCTACCGGCGGCGTTCATCCACCGCATAGGTTCCTCCCTGTACACCGGCACACGGGCACCTTTGCCCGCCCCTCACCCGGGGGCGAGGCCATGTATACCTGTTAGGTATGGGCGATACTAGGGCCTGGAGCACATGGAGCCGGAGCCGACGGGAGGACAGCACGAGTGCGCCTGCCCCTCCTGGCACTCCTTGCCCGCGGCCCGGCCCACGGGTATGAGCTGAAGCAGGACCTTGAGCAACTGCTGGGCGCCGCGTACCCTCAGCCCAACGTCGGCCAGGTCTACGTCACCCTCGGCCGGCTGGAGAAGGCCGGGCTGATCGAGGGGGAGGACGTCGAGCAGTCCAGCCGGCCCAACAAGAAGGTCTACCACCTCACCGAGGCCGGACGTGAGGCGCTGCGCGGCTGGTTCGAGGTGACCGAGGACGAACCGCGGGTCCGGGACGAGTTCTTCATGAAGCTCGCCCTCGCCCCGCAGACCGGCCTCGCCGACCAGATCGCGCTCATCAACCGGCAGCGGCGCCAGTACCTGAACACCATGCGCACCCTGTCGAAACTGGCCGCGGCCGAGAGCCGGGACAACCGAATCGCCCAGCTGCTGATCGAGGGCGCGATGCTGCACCTCCAAGCCGACCTCGACTGGCTGGAGCGGTGCCAGGAGGAACTGGAATGAGCGAGGAGACTCCGGTTCTGCGGGCCGAGGGCCTGGTGAAGACCCACTACGGCGAGGGCGCTCCCGCCCGTGCCGTGCGCGGGGTGGACCTGAGCGTGGCCCGCGGCGAGTTCGTGGCGATCACCGGGCCGTCCGGGGCCGGCAAGTCGACCCTGCTGCACCTGCTCGGCGGCCTGCAACGGCCGGACGGCGGCAGCGTGTGGCTCGACGGCCGGTGCACGGACTCCTTCAGCGAGGCCCGCTGGGCGGTCGAACGCCGCACGGCCATCGGGATCGTCTTCCAGTTCTTCAACCTGGTGTCGAACCTGTCGGTCGCCGACAACGTCGAACTGCCCGCGCTGCTGGCCGGCGTCCCGCCGAGGAAGGCGTGCGCCGAACGCCGGGCGCTCCTCGCCGAGCTGGGCCTGGAGGGCAAGGAGCGCAGCATGCCGGGCGAGCTGTCCGGCGGCGAGCAGCAGCGGGTCGCGCTCGCCCGGGCCCTGGTCAACCACCCGCCGCTGCTGCTCGCGGACGAACCGGCCGGCAGCCTGGACAGCAAGGGCACCCGCGAGGTGATGCGGCTGCTGTCCCGCTTCCACGGACGCGGCCAGACCATCGTGCTGGTCACCCACGACGCCCGGCTGGCCAGCGCCGCCGACCGGGTGATCAGCTTCTTCGACGGCCGCATCGCCGACGACGCCGTCCTGGACGGCACGCCACCGCCCCGGCGCCGTGGCATCTCCGGCGTGCTGGAGCTGAGGGACTGACCGTGCTCGATCTCCGGGACATGCGGGCCACTCTGCGCTGGGCGCACTCCGATCTGCGCGCCCACCGCGGCGAGGCGCTGTTCCTGGTGCTGGCCACCGCCGGCATCGTCGGCTCGCTGCTGCTCGCCACCGCCCTGTTCGGATACGCCACGAACCCCTGGCAGCGGACGTTCACCGAGGCGCGCGGGGCGCACGTCTGGCTGCACACCGCGCCCTCGGCCGACGCCCGCGCGCTGGCCCGGCTGGACGGCGTCACCGCCGTCGCCGGTCCCTACCGCACCGAGACCGCCGTCGTCGCCGCCCGCGGCATCCGCGCCACCGTGGAGCTGCGCGCCACTCCCCGCCCGCCCTCGGTCGGCCGGCCCCTGCTGACCGCCGGGCGCTGGCTGGACCCGGCCGCGCCGGACGGCGTGGTGCTGGAGAGCAGCCTGGCCCGGGCCCTGCTCGTGGAGCCGGGGGACACCCTCACCCTGCCCGGCACCGCCCGCACGCTGACCGTCGAGGGCGTCGCCGACAGCGCCGAACCCCGTTACCGACCGGGCGACCAGCCGGGACTGGTGTGGGCGCTGCCGTCCGCGGTGCGCGCCCCCGGCGGCCGGGTCGTCGGACTGCGGCTCGGCGACCCGGCCGACACCGACTACGCGGTGCAGCGTGCCGTGACCGTGCTGGGCGCGGGCGCGGTCGGCGAGGTGTCCACCTGGCAGCAGGCGCGCGCCGAGGCCCAGGGCGACAACCGGCTGCTGGGCCAGGTGCTCGGGCTGTTCGGGCTGGGCGCCCTGATCGCCGCGGGGTTCGCGGTGCACGGGGCGATCGCCACCCGGATCCGCGGACATCTGCGGGACCTGTCGGTGCTGAAGGCGATCGGCTTCACGCCCGGCCAGGTCGTACGGGTCTTCCTGCTCCAGCACCTGGCCTACGCCCTGCTCGGCGCCGTCATCGGCGCGGTCCTCACCGAGGGGCTGGGCGGCGGGGTCCCGGGCCGGCTCGGGACCGCCGTGGGCGTGTGGCAGGGACTGCCCGGGCACACCCTGGCGCTGTGCGCGGTGCCGGCGGGCGCGGTGCTGTTCATCGGTCTGACCACCGGGCTCGCGGCCTGGCGGGCGGGGCGGGTGCCACCGGTGCCGGTGCCGCGCCCGGCCGTTCCGGCGGGCGGGCGGCTGCCCGGGCCGGCCCGGCG
>NZ_JOCB01000171.1 GCF_000718775.1 Streptomyces sp. NRRL S-31 | reverse complement strand
GCGGGTCTCCCGCAACACACGGGCCCGGACCACCTCGCGGCTGGACGCCGAGGTACGGGTGGGCGCGGAGGCCGGCACCGGCGAGACGGTCGTCCTGCGACTGTACGGCGAGATCGTCGACCACGCCGACTCGGTCGTCCTGCCCCTGCTCCTGCCGGACGCCCCGGTCGTCGTGTGGTGGCCGGCCCAGGCGCCGGAGAACCCCGCCGCGGATCCGCTCGGCGCACTCGCCCAGCGCCGGATCACCGACCTGTACGCCGTCGAACGGCCGCTGGAGGTCCTGGAGAGCCGCGCCCGCACCTACGCGCCCGGTGACACCGACCTCGCCTGGACCCGGCTCACCCCGTGGCGCTCGACGCTGGCCGCCGTACTCGACCAGGCACCGGTGGAGGTGACTTCGGCGGCCGTGGAGGCCGAGGCGGACAACCCGAGCGCGGAGCTGCTCGCACGCTGGCTCGAGACCCGGCTGGGCATCCGGGTCGACCGGGTCGTCAGTGCCGGCCCGGTGGTGACCGCCGTCCGCCTGGGCACCGGGAACGGCGAGATCACCGTCGACCGGCCGGTGGGCCCGCTCGCCACGCTCGCCCTGCCCGGCCAGCCGCCGCGCACGCTCGCCCTGAAGGTGCGTCCCACCTCCGAACTCCTCGCCGAGGAACTGCGCCGCCTCGACCCCGACAAGATGTACGCCGTCGTCCTGCGCCGCACCAGCCCACCGTCCGCCGCCGGCCCCGCGAAGGAGGGGGTTCGACGGGTCTGACACCGTCACCACGGCCGAGATCCACCGCACCCGTCCGGCCTGGAACCTGTGGACCGGCGGCACGCCGCCGGGGCGCGACGGGCAGCGGGGCGAGAGCCCGAGCAGGCCGGGCACGGGGCCGACCGCTTCATGAGGCGTGTCGAGCCGCTGCCGAACAGTCCGGACGCGGCGGACGTGGCGCTCGTCGCCCACGGGCACTTCCTCGCGGGTGCCGACGGCCCGGCGCCTCGGGCTGCCCGCCGCGGCCGGCGTGCTGTTCGTGCTGGACACCGCGTCGCTCGCCGCGCTCGGCACCGAGCACGGACGCCCCGCGACGGCCGCCTGGAACGTCACGGGAGCGTCCCGGCACCCTGCCGGACGGCCGCAGTCAGCCGCGGTGCCGACCGGGCGCGGCTGACCCGGCGCCACCCGCAGGGACCGACGGGACCGGCATCCGGGAGGACGACGACGGCCTGCCGCCGGGTGCCGGTCGCTCCGGCGGCCGACGGTGCGCACCATGGCCGGCCCGGCCGCCGACCGGGACGCCTCGAGCATCCCGGTCGTCCTCTTACGGTCCTACTTACACCTCTCCTGCCGGCCGGCCGCGGTACGTACTCGTACCGCGGCCGGCCGGCACACGTGTGTCGGCCAGGGGGCCGGGACCGCATCCCGCTGCCGTCGCTCCGTTCCCGCCGCACGTCACGGCCCTCACCGGTGGTCTCCCTCGCGGAGGCTGCCTGCGTCGACCAGGCGGGACGGGGCCGTGCTGCCCGCCCCCGGGACCGGTGGCGCGGGCGCGGGCCGACACAGTGCCACCCGACCGGGCCGTGCGCTCCCGCGCGCTTCGAGGAGTGCCCGGGCGACGGGCGACGCGCACCGCCGTACGGTGCCGCACGAGCATTCCCTGACACCGGCAAACGGCAAGCACCACGGCCAGGGCCGTGGTGCCTGCCGTCAGCGGACGGGTCCGCCGGGTATGCCTCACGTTCCGTTCACGGTCCGGGGGCTGTCGGAACGGCGGGCCCGCAGGGTGAGGGAGAGTGCGGCGGTGGCGGCGAGGAGTGCCACGGTGGCGCCGTAGACGGTGACGGTGGGAGCGAGTCCGGTGTGGTCGCTGGCGATGCCGGCGAGGAGGACGGGTACCCCGTAGGCGGTGTACGCGATGAGGTAGACGGCGGCGAAGAGGCCGCCGCGGTGGGCGTTGTCGGCGAGGGGGCCGAGAATGCGCAGCGTGGAGCCGAAGGCGGCGCCCTGTCCGGCGCCGCCGATGAGGGCGCCGGTGATGACGAGGGGCAGGCTGGCCGTGCCGACGCCGGTGATGGTGAGGAGGGCACCGACGAGGATGAGCAGGGCGCCGGCGCGGGTGGCGCGGGTGGCGGTGACGCGGGCGAAGGCCATCCCGGCGAGTGCGGCGGAGATGGGCTGTAGGGCGACGACGGCGCCGTTCGCGGCGCTGTTGTGGATGTGGAAGACCTGGTGGTCGAAGGAGGGGGCGAGGCCGAGGAAGAGACCCGAGTACATCCAGCCGGCCGCGGTGAGAGGGCTCAGGGACCAGAACCAGCTGCGGGCCTCCGGGGGGATGGTGAGGCGGGGGCGGAGCGAGGCGAGCGCTCCCGGGCGGCGGGCGGCGGTCTCGGGGGCGGCCAGGACGGAGGCGATGCCGTAGAGGAGGACGACGGCCAGGGTGGTGAAGACGACGGCCGTGGGGTGGTCCGTGTACTGGACGGCGAGTCCGGCGAAGAAGGCGCCCAGGGCGAGTCCGCCGACGGGGGCGGCGCTGGTCAGGACGGTCATGGTGCGCCGGTGGCGGGGGCTGGAGAGTTCGATGATGGCCGCGGTGAAGGTGCTGGTGGCCGCTCCGGTGGCCATGCCCTGTACGGCGCGTGCGGCGATGATCCAGCCGATGCTGTCGGCGGTGAGGAAGAGGCCGCCGGCGAGGAGCAGGAGGAGGAGCGCGGTGATGAGGACCGGGCGGCGCCCGATGTGGTCGGAGAGCGAGCCGGCGACGAGCAGGGTGGCCAGGAGGGTGACCGCGTAGACGGTGAACGCCGTGGTCAACTGCCAGTCGGGGAAGCCCCACTGCTGCTGGTAGAGCACGAACAGGGGGCTTCCGGCGCCCGCTCCGAAGGCGACGGCGATCGAGGCGGTGACGACACCGGCGGTGGACAGCGGGCGGCCGGGGCCGGGGCTCTCGGAAGTCCGCACTCGTGGTGTGTGGGGTGTGTCGCGGGGCGTGACCGCAGAGAGCTTCACGGCGTCTCCTCGTGCCGGGTGGCCTATGGCCGGACCCGGCTGTGGTGTGTGTGCGTGGGTGTGCGGTGGGGTCAGTGGGTGGTGGTGAGTACGCGGCGTCCGGCGTTGAAGGTGGCGGCGTGGCGGGCGACGCGGGTGCCGAGGTGCTCGGCGGTGGTGATGTCGGACTTGTGGACGGTGTCGGTGCCGCCGTCCATGGGGGTCTGGGCGGCGGCGCCGGCCCAGAAGCCGAGACGGTTGAGGTCGTGTTCGGTGGCGGTGGTGGAGTTCCAGCCGGGCTCGAGGCCGAGGCTGACCCAGAGCATGCGGTGCTGGGCGGCGAGGGCGGCGAAGAAGGCGAGGGTGTTGCTCTTGTCGCCGCTCTTGGAGGCGGAGTTGGTGAAGCCGGCGGCGAGCTTGTCGGCCCAGCGGCCTTCGACGAAACGCTTGCTGGTGGCTTCGGCGAAGGTGTGGAAGGCGGCGGAGGCGCCGCCCATGTAGGTGGGGGAGCCGAAGATGATGGCGTCGGCGGCGTCGAGGCGGTCCCAGTCCTCGTCGGTGATGGTGGTGACATCGATGAGGATGGTTTCGGCCAGTTCGGCGGCGCCGCGGTGGACCGCCTCGGCGAGGACGGCGGTGTGTCCGTAGCCGGAGTGGTAGACGACGGCGACGGACGGACGGTTCGAGGACTGCTCGGACATCTTGTTGGCTCCTGATTCGTGGACCCGTGCGGCGGACTCTGCGTCCGTTCGCGGCGGGGCCGCTGGGGTGAATTTAAATATGACCGGTCGTCTTGACTCTGTCAAGACCCTTCGCCTGCCGGTCGGCGGCGGCCTTCCGTGCCGCCGCGGCGGCAGGCGCGGGGAGGTGTGGAGGGGGAGGTACGGGGAGGACGCGGGAAGGTGTCGCGGGGCCCGGGCCGCAGGTGAGCCGTCAGGTCGGGCTGTGCGGCGGCCGGTGGCAACGGGCACGGCGGGCCGAGGGGACGGCACGGCGTCCTGGCCGTCTGAGGCCCGCGGACACCCGCGGCGCGGGCGGGACGAGGGCGCCCCGCGCCCCGCGCCCCGCGTCCGATGTCCTGACCCGCGGCCCGGCGGTCGTCGCGCGCCGCCGGGACCCCCGTCCCGCGTCCCGGCCCGATCCCTTCCGGGCCCGTCCGTCAGGAGAACGGGTGGCTGAGGGCCTCGAAGTCGTCCTGCGACAGCTCCAGCGCCGCCGCCGCCACGTTGTCCTCCAGGTGTGCCACCGACGAGGTGCCCGGGATCGGCAACATGACCGGCGAGCGCCGCAGCAGCCACGCCAGCGCCGCCTGCGACGGCGAGGCGTTCAGATGGCCCGCGATGCGGTCCAGCGGGCCGCCCGGGCGCGCCAGCTGGCCGGTGGCCAGCGGGAACCAGGGCAGGAAGGCGATGTCGTGCGCCTCGGCGTACCGCAGGACGTCCTCGGAGTCGCGCTGGGCCACGTTGTACAGGTTCTGCACCGAGGCGATGGGCACGATCGCGCGCGCCCGCTCCAGTTCCTCGACACCCACCTCGGAGAGCCCGACGTGCGCGACCTTCCCCTCGTCCCGCAGCTCCTTCAGCACGCCCATCTGGTCCTCGAAGGGCACGGACGGGTCGACGCGGTGCAGCTGGAACAGCGGAATGCGTTCGAGACCGAGCCTGCGCAGGCTGGACTCCGCCTGCCTGCGCAGGTATTCGGGCCGCCCGTTGGAGCGCCACTGTCCCGGACCGGGACGGGTCAGACCCGCCTTGGTGGCGATCACCACATTCTCCGGGTACGGGTGCAACGCCTCGCGCAGCAGTTCCTCGGCCGTCCCCGGTCCGTAGGAGTCGGCGGTGTCGAAGAGCGTGACGCCCAGCTCCACGGCCCGGCGCAGCACGCGCACGCCCGCGTCCTGGTCGGGGAAGGGTCCCCAGACCCCGGGGCCCGTCAGCTGCATGGTCCCGTAGCCGAGCCGGTTGACCTTCAGTTCGCCACCGATGGTGAACGTCCCGGAGGACGCCGCTGAGGTGCTGCTCATGGTTGGCTGCCTTTCTCGTTCCTGCCACCCGCCTTACGGGTGGTTCTGGCGCTTGTCGCGCCCATGCATCCGGTCTTCGGGAGCCGGACGCCCCCCGCCGTACTCCGCGTTCAGGAGACGGTGACGTTTTCCAGGCGTACGGAGACGACGAGCGGTTCGGGTACCTTGTGGCCGTTCTCGTCGCGGCTGTAGATCATCCGGGTGGTGGGGATGACCAGGCCGGACACCTCCTGGTGTCCGGAGATGTAGTGGGCGGCGGGTGTGTTGCCGGCGATCTCGACGCTGTAGTCGCGTCGGCGGATCAGACCGGAGGAGTCCACGTACAGGGTCTGCTCGGTGCTGAGGGTGGCGATGGTGGCCGGGAAGACGACGTGCAGGCGGCGGAACTTCTCGCCGTCCTCGGTCCAGGTGCCGATCTCCTCGGTGCGGACGCCGGGGAAGGTGAGGGAGAGGGGTTCGGCGAGGTAGGTCCACATGGCGCTGCCGGAGAAGTAGGCCAGCTGGAGCCTGGTCCACGGGGTCATCAGGTCGTGGCCGGCGAAGGAGGCGCGGGGGTCGGTGAGTTCTTCCACGAGGGTGCCCTCGGTGTCCTCGACCGTGACCCGGTCGCCGGTGAAGGTGACGTGGTGGCCGTCCTGGAAGAAGGGTTCCTGGCGTACGTACTGCCGGCGCAGGCCGACGGTGACGTCCACGTCGTCGAGGGCGCCGGGGTGGCCCTTCATGCCCCACAGGGCGCCGCCGAAGAACTGGCGGGCGCTGATGTGGTCGGCTTCTTCCCAGCGGGTGCGGCCGCCGTGGGCGTCGAGAACGGTGTTGAGCAGGTCGGACACGGTGTCTCCTGTGGATGTGGCGGGGCGGTCGGTCTCAGGCGAGGAAGTCGTTGACGTCCTTGGCCGCTTCGGCCGGGTACTGGAACAGTGACGCGTGGGCGGCGTCAGGGTAGATGCGGATGCGCGCGTCGGGGATGAGGCCCGCCATCAGGTGGCTGCCCTTGGTCGGGATCATCAGGTCGTCGTCACCCTGGAGGATGAGGGTGGGGCACTGGATGCCGGTGAGCCGCTGGAGCGCGCCGTGGTCGGGGATGCCCCATTCCAGCACGGCGTCGTACTGGGCGTCGCGGGCGGCGAGGGTGCTGGGCGTGTCCCGGTCCTGGGTGCGGGCCGTGAACCGGCCGAGGAACTCCATGCCCTTGGCCCGGCTGGTGTCGGTGTGGGCGAAGAAGATGTAGAGGAGGTCGTCGCCGGTGGGGACCTCGGCGCGGGCGTGGGTCTCGATGTCCTTGCGCCAGCCGTGCATGCCCGGGGCCCCCTTGGGCCCGGTGCCGGCCAGGATCAGGCGGCGGATCAGACGCGGCCGGACCAGAGCCATGTCCTGGGCGACGAAACCGCCCAGGGAGAAGCCGAGGAGGTCGATCTGCTCCAGGCCGAGGGCCACGGTGAAGCTGATCATCTGCTGGGCCGACTGGGCGACCGTGGTCGCCGGTGCGCCGGTGGAGGAGCCCACTCCGGCGTAGTCGACCAGGACGACCTCGCGTTCGGCGGCCAGCGCGTCGACCAGGGCGGGGTCCCAGTTGTCGAGGTTGCCGGTGAAGTGCTGGAGCATCACCAGCGGCACCCCGCCTTCCGGACCGAGCCGGCGGTAGGCGTAGCGGACGCCGTCCGCCTCGACGAACTGCGTGGGCGCGGTCTGGTGCGTCACTGTGGCCATGGCTTCTCCCTGATGGGCCGTGTGCGGATCTGGCGCCGGGCGCTGCTTCCAGCGAGCCCCGGCCGCTCGCCGACGCCGTGCCGGCCGCCGGGCGCGCAGGGCATTCACCCTTGCCGGACCAGGATGGCCGCCCTCAGTGGAATGTTTGTGGCACAGGTCTTGACCGGTGCCCCGAGGCGTACGGACGGGCGGGCCGCCGCGGCGCGCGGCTGTCCGGGTACGGCGAACGCCCGGCCGGAGGTCCCGGCCGGGCGTTCGCCGGGGCGGCCGGCCCGTAGGCCGCGCACCGGACAGGTCCCGCGGGTCGGGTACCGGGCGGGTGTGTGCGGTGAGGCGGGTACGTGCGGGCCGGCGCGCCGGCTGGGCGCGGGAACGGACGTCCCGGCACCCGGTGGGGGAGCGAGGCCCCCGGGTGCGTAGGGACGGAGGACGGGGGGGGGGGGGGGGGGGCGCGGTTCGGGCCGGGGGGCTTTTCCCCGCCGGGGGCGTCGTCGCCCGCCCGTCGTCGGGGAGGGCGGGCGTGGGGTAGGGCGGGGGGGGGGGTAAACGCCACCGGGGGGGGCGCCCCCCTCGGCGAGCCGCTGCGGGTGTGCCGCGCGGTCGCCGCTGCGCGGGCCCCGCACCGCGTGGGCTGCCGCGCGCGGCCGGGACCGGGCCGCGGCCCGGTCTCCCGGTGTTTCCCGCACCGCTGCGCACCGGCCGGGCCCACGCGACCGGCCCGGACCGGCCCGGGAGACGGTCACGCGGACCGGAAGCCGATGCCGCGGACCGGGAGCCGGTGCCGCGGACCGGAAGACGGTCACACCGGCCGGTGGGGGCGGCGGAGGGGTCAGCCCGTGGTCCCGGTTCCGGGCGTCGCCGGCTCCGGGTACTGGGCGGTCGCGGAGGCGAACAGCGTGTAGGGGTTGCCGCGGTCCCCGTGCTTCGCGGTCATCGTCCGGAGCACGGCCGCGGCGTCCGCACCGGCCTCGACGGCCTCGTCGAAGTCGGTGAGGTAGCGGCGGGAGGCCGCGAGGACGCCGGCCGCGTCGTCGTCCGGGGCGGCGGGGTGCCGGTGACCCGCGACCACCGTGGCGGGCCGCAGCGCCTCGACCGTGTCCAGCGCCTCCAGCCAGCGGGCGCGTGCCGCGCGGTCGGTCTGCGCCAGCCACATGTGGATGCCGTTGTAGGCCACGTCACCGCCCACGACGGCGTCCAGGTCCGGCACGTGCACCACGCTGGAGGGATCGGTGTCGCTCTGTCCCACGCGCACCGGCCGCACCTCGTGCCCGTCCACGCCGATCACCTCCCCGTCCAGCGGCCGCGGTGCCACCGGACGGGCCGGCAGCAGGCCCGGGAAGAGGGACTCCCAGTACGCCAGGTAGGGACCGGCGAGCTGCTCCTCGGCGTACGGCACCACTTCGGGCAGGGCCACGGCCACGGCATCGGGGAAGGCGTCGAGCACGACCGGCAGCCCGAGGAAGTGGTCCGCGTGGCCGTGGGTGACGTACACCGTGGTGAGGACCTTGTCCTTGGCCCGGATCCACTCGGTGAGGTCGCGGGCCTCCCGCTCGGTGATGAGCGCGTCGACCAGCACCGCCTCGCGGCGCCCGTGGACCAGCGTCGCCGTGCTCGCCGGCCAGGTGGCCCGCTGCCGTGCGTCCCAGCCGGGCAGGGGGGCCGCGATGGGTTTGTAGTCGCTGGTGAAGACATCGATCGACAGCATCGGCGCTGCTCCGTTTCTGTGGGCGGGACCCTGCCGGGTCCCGGCCGCGGGACCGGTCCTCGCGGCGCGGGCGCACCGGCCGCGGCGCCCGGTGCGCGCGGGAACCCTACGGCTTCCGCGTCCGGCTCCACCGTAGGCGGGAGCAGTGGAATCCTTGTGGGGCGCGAATGCGTCACCGTGCCCTCCGCCCGGCGGGCGCCGCCGGGCGGAGGGCACGGTGTGCTCAGAAGCCGGTGAGCGTGATCTTGCCGATGGCCCTGCCGGACTCCAGGACGCGGTGCGCCGCGCGGAGGTGCTCGGCGTCGACCGTGCCGAGGTCGGTGGTGGCGGTGGTGGTGAGGATGCCGGCGTCCACCAGGCGGGAGACCTGGTTCAGGATGTGGTGCTGCACCGCCTGGTCGGGTGTGCGGTGCAGGGAGCGGGTGAACATGAACTCCCAGTGGAAGGAGATGCTCTTGGACTTCAGCAGACCGATCTCCACCGGGCCGAAGTCGTCGATGGCGACCAGCCCGCCGAAGGGCTTGAGGACCTCCGCGTAGTCGGCCAGGTTCCGGTCGGTGGCGACGGTGCTGAAGACGTGGTCCACGCCGTCGGGGGCGAGGGCGAGTACCTGCCCGGCCAGCGGCTCGCGGTGGTCCACCACATGGGTCACCCCCATGCGGCGGGCGAACTCGACGGTCTCCGGACGGGAGGCGGTGCCGATCACGGTCAGACTGGTGAGCGCGCGCGCCAGCTGGGACACCATCGCTCCCACGCCGCCGGCCGCCGCGGTCACCAGCAGGGTCCCGGTCCGCTCCAGGGCGCCGTCGTGCAGGCCGAGGCGCTCGAACAGGCCCTCCCAGGCGGTCAGCGAGGTGAGCGGCAGTGCCGCGGCCTCGGCGAAGGAGAGAGTCGCGGGCTTGCGGCCGACGATGCGCTCGTCCACGGCGTGGAAACGGGCGTTGGTGCCCGGCCGGTCGATGGCGCCGGCGTAGAACACCTCGTCGCCGACTTCGAACAGCTCGACCTCCGCGCCCACGGCCACGACCGTGCCCGCGGCGTCCCAGCCGAGCACCTTCGGCACACCGCCGGGGTCGTTGCTCTGGCGCACCTTGTAGTCCACCGGGTTGACGGCGACGGCCTCCACGCGCACCAGCAGGTCGCGCGGGCCGGGCTGCGGCACCGGGAGCCGTACGTCCACGAGGCTCTCCTCGTGCTCCACGGGCAGGCTCTCGCGGTAGGCGACGGCGGGCATGGTGTCAGGGATGTCGGCGATCTCGCTCATGAAGACTCTCCTCGGGTGACGGCGACCGGGCGCCGGTTGCCACGGCAACGTAGTCCCGGGGAGGTAGTAACCTGCAAGGGAGCATACTTCCCGATGGGAAGTATGCTGTGGAACGAGAACACCGGCGAAGGGGAGGCGCGGGCCGATGGCCGCGATCTGCGGGACGGAACGCCACGACCACCATGATGTGTACGCGGCCCAGTGCCCGTGCCGCGAGGTGCTGGACCTGCTGGCCAACAAGTGGTCGGCTCTGGCGATCGGGGCCATGGAGGCGGGCCCGCAGCGGTTCGGCGCGCTGCAACGCCGCCTGGAGGGGGTCAGCCCCAAGGTGCTCACCAACACACTGCGCCGACTGGAGGAGCGGGGCTTCGTGGACCGCACCGTCTATCCCGAGGTGCCCCTGCACGTGGAGTACGAGCTGACCGACCTGGGCCGCAGCGTGGCGCAGCCCCTGGCGCAGCTGCGGTATTGGGTCGAGGACCACCTCGACGAGATCACGGACGTCCAGCCGGCGTGATGGCAGGCCCCGGACTCCCGGCGGGTGCCCACCGGGTCCGTGTCCGGGCGCGGCGGCGGCGCCCGGACACGGCGGCGGCGCCCCGGGCGCCGGACAACGGCCGGACGCGCGGGACGTCGGAGGCGGCGCCGCGCTGGGAAAGGGCGGGGGAACCGACCGGGCTAACCCGCGAACGGCTCCGTCGCCAGCAGCTCGTCCGTGGTCACCACGTCGTGCGCGATGAGCGCGTAGCGCTGCAGCATCTGCTCGTAGGAGTCGGGACCGCCCTCGGGGGCCGTGGCGTCCTTGACGAGGGTCACCCGGTAACCGCGCTCCATGGCGCTGCGCGCCGTCGACTCCACGCACATCGTGCCGATCATGCCCGCCACGACGACGTGTTCCACGCCGCGCCGCTTCAGCTGCGTGTCGAGGTCGGTGGTGGCGAAGACGTCGAGGTTCTTGTGCGGCGCGATCGTCACGTCGCCGGGACCGGGAGTGAGGTCGGGGTGGAACTCGGCGCCCCAGCTGCCGGCCTCGAACATACGGTTGTCGAACATCATGTGGTGGATGCCCGACTTGTACTTCCAGTTGTCGTACTCCTCGTCCGTGTACGACATCGGCGAGAAGAAGGCGGGGAAGCCGCTGTCGCGGAAGCCGGCCAGCAGCCGCTTGAGGTTGCCGAGCGTTCCGATCCGCTCGAACTCGGCCTTGAAGCCGGCGTGTCCCTTGCCCTGCTCGGAGAAGATCTCGTTGACGGTGTCGATCAGCACCAGACCGATCGGCGCGGTGGTCGTGGACGTGTTGGACATCGTGGCATTCCTTTCATCCGCCGCACTTCGTGGCGTGTGCCGGGCGGAGTTCCCTCCGGACCGGCCGCTGCCGACGTGGCGGCGGCGGTTTGTCCGGGCATTGGTCGAAAAGGCGGTCAGGCGCTTCCCCGCCGGGCCGGTGCCGCGGGGCCCCGGGGCGCGCACGCACCGGGCGTAGTCGCCTACAGTCGCTCCCCGGGGGCACCGGCCTCGGCACGTTCGCACACCCCGCCACCGGGCGTCGTCTCGGGGGAGCGGACGACGCCCGGCGCGGGTTACTTGGCGAGGAAGGTGAGGAGGGCGTTGTTGACCTCGTCGGCGTGGGTCCAGAGCAGGCCGTGGGGGGCGCCGTCGATTTCGACGT
>NZ_JOCB01000170.1 GCF_000718775.1 Streptomyces sp. NRRL S-31 | reverse complement strand
CCAGGGCGGCGCGCATCCAGGTCACGGACACCCTGCACACCGCCCTGCACCTCGCCTGAGGGCACGGCCGGCCGCACCCTGCACCGCCGGACCGGGTGGACTGTCGAGCGAGGTCCCCGCCGTCACCCTGAGAGGCCGCACAGATAGGCGGCGCAAGGCAGCCATGACAGCAAGGCAGGCACAGGTCTAGGTGATCACGGAGTTGCGACGCTCTGTGATCACCGGGGAGACCTGTGCCTGTCCTGCCATCATGGCTGACCGACCCGCTCTGGGGTCAATTCGCGGCGCTGCTGCCCGAGCGTCCGACGGTCGACCCGACCCATCCGCTGGGCTGCCACCGCCGCCGCCGCATCAGCGACCGGATCATCTTCGACAAGCTGCTGCAGCTGCTCCGGTTCGGCTGCTTCTACCAGGCGATCGCCGACACGACCTGCTCGGCGACCACCATCCGCAACCGCCGCGACGAGTGGATCCCACTCGGCGTCCTCGCCCGCCTGAAGCAGATCGCGCCCGAGTCCTACGACCGGATCGTCGGGCTGCTGCTTGACCAGATCGCCATCGACGGCTCCATCACCAAGGCCCCCGGCGGCGGGGAGGCCGCCGGGCGCTCACCGGTCGATCGCGGCAAACAGTGCTGGAAACGCTCGGGCATGACGGATGGTTACGGAATACCGCTCGGCAGGGTCCTGGCCGGAGCGAACCGCCACGACTCCCCGCTGCTTACCGCGACCCTGGACCGTCTGGAGGACCTGGGGCCATTGCCCGACCACATCACCGTGCACCTGGACGCCGGCTACGACTCGGACAAGACCCGCACCGAACTCGCCACCCGCGGTCTGTACGGCCGCATCGCGCGCAAGGGTGAGAAGGCGCCGAGGCCAGCCAACGGTGGCACGTCGAGCGCACCCACGCCTGGCAGAACGCCTTCTACCGGCTCGCCCGCTGCTACGAACGCCGCGCAACGGTCATCGACGCCTTCTTCGACCTTGCGGACACGACCATCACCGTCCGTAGCCTGATCCGCCGGGCCTGGACGACCCACCGCTGGGACGACCGCCCGAACCGCCGTCCATGAGCACACGCTTATCTGCGCGAGCTCTCAGCGGCCCAGGAGTTCGAGCGCGGCCTTGACGGAACCGAGCAGGGGTTCACCTACCGCGCCGACCGTGGCGGCGATGGCCGCGAGCGCCATCAGTGACCGGCGCCGGGCCGGGGGCTCGGCGGAGGCGTCGGCCGCGAGGGCGGGCAGCGCGTGGTCGATGGAGGCGCGGTCCGTGTCGTCGTGTACGTCGCCGCGCAGTGCCAGCGCGAGCTGGACGACCTCCCTCAGCTGCTCCTCCAGGGTGCGCTGCGGGGCGGCGTAGTTGTGGTGGACGATGCCCCGATGGCCCTGACCTCCGACGATGCTGACCCTGTCGCCGAACTGGAAGTCCCCGCCGCTCATTTCAGTACCCCCGTGTGGCCCGAGCCGCCGTAGATGTTCACCGAGTCGCCGAAGTGGTAGTTGCCGTAGTTGGTGATCGACAGGGTCTCCACCCTGGCCCTCAGTACTGCGTTCGGCTTGTCGATCGTCTCGGCGATCTTGACCACGAGTTCGTCGAGATGACGGGGGTCTCCCGCCACCAGGGCCGTGGACCGGCCGTTCGTCTCGATGGCAAGCGTGTAATGACTCGATGCGAAGACCACGGACGCCATCTCGCCGAAGAAGTAGATGAGCACAAGCACGGCGAGCACCAGGAGGAACTGGATCACGCCGTCGTCGCCCGAGGAGGAGTCGAAGTCGCTCGACCCGCCCGACATGTCCGAGAAGAGCATCAGGACGAGGATCAGAACCACAGTGCCCCCGCCGCGCTTCAGGAACTGCACGAACGCCTCTCCGCGACGCGGGGTCAGTACGAACGTGTAGACGCGGGTGATGTTCTCCAGAGGGTAGGCGGCCCTGTTCACCCAGAGCAGCCGATCGCTGATGACCAGGTCACCGCGCGGCGGGAGGCTCGGCCCGGGCACGCCTGCGGCCGCGTACGCGCGGGGCGGTGCCGGTGGTTCGGATGGTCTCGGTGGTGGCGTTGCGGGCGTCCCCATACATCCCCCTGAGATGGGCCGCTGTGACGTGGCACTCATTACGTACCACAACCATCGGC
The DNA here is from genome assembly GCF_000718775.1 of Streptomyces sp. NRRL S-31. Taxonomy (GTDB): domain Bacteria; phylum Actinomycetota; class Actinomycetes; order Streptomycetales; family Streptomycetaceae; genus Streptomyces. Next base: position 5,486 of record NZ_JOCB01000170.1, on the reverse strand, counting down.
GCCACAAGGCGAGTTCGAGACCTCGAGGAGGCCGAATCCGCCATTGCGAGCCAGCCCCTCGGCACCCGACAATCGACCGCCGCGCCTGCGAACGTAGCAGCGCCGTCTTCCCGGTGATCAATGACGAGTGACGCGGGTCACAATTCTTTTGGCGTTGCTGCGAGGCGTCCAGTCCGGCCGCGGTGGTGGGCTGCGGCCCAACGCGACGAGGAGCGCCGAGTCGGATCTTCCCCGGCGCAGCCACGCGGCGGTCCCGGAGGACTGGCCGGCCGGGGCACGGGTGAATGACTGCTCGGTGGTGGGGACCGAGTCGTTGGTCCAGGCGCCTGTTCGGTCAGCCTTGCGGTGGGTGTCAGGGCTGGGCGGGCGGCGGTGAACGCCGCCAGTGACCGCGGCGCTTCCCGGAGGCACCGCGTGCCCGGGGAGCGTCCTGTTCCGCCTATGCGGACTGGCTCGCCGGCACGTTCTCCGGCTCGTCCGCCGGCCGGCCGGCCGCCTTGCGGGACAGCAGCGCGATGACGGCGAGGGCGGCGAGGGAAATGCCGGTCAGCAGCCACATGGCGGCTTGCATGCCATGGCTGAAGACCGCGCCGAAGACCCGGTCGATGTCAGCGGGAGCGAGGGAGGTCTCCCGGGCCAGCACGCTGGTGGCGTGCTCCGGGTTCGTGACCACGGATTCGGTCCAGGCGCCACCTTCTTGGTGGTGCCGTACCAGCTCCGTCGCCAGCCGGTCGGAGGCGAAGGAACGGAAGAGGACTACGGAGACGGCCAGGCCCACCGCGCCGCCGAGGTTGTGGAAGGTCCACGAGGAGCCGACTGCCAGACCTGCCTGCCTTTCCGGTACGGCCGACAGTGCGGAGACCGTCGCCGGACTAAGGACACAGGCCCAGCCGATGCCCATCCCCACGAGTGCGACCGCCAGCCGCGTCAGGGAGGTGTCAGCGGTCAACTGGGTCTGGAGCAGGGCGGAGACGGCGAAGGCGACGAAGCCGACCGCCAGCAGCGGTCGTGGTCCGAAGCGGTCGATCAGCCGGCCGATGAACGGAGAGAGTACGGCCATCACCGCCGTACTGGGCAGCAGCATGGTGCCGGTGGCGTATCCGTCCAGGTCTCGCACCGTGCTCAGGTACAGCGGGACGAGGAAGAGCACGGTGGTGTAGAAGCAGGCCAGCGCGAAGTCGGAGGAGAGTGCCGCGACGAAGGCCGGCTTGCGGAACAGGCCGAGGTGGAGCAGCGGGGCGCTGCTGCGGCGCTCGACGAGGGCGAAGGCGACGAGGGCGACGACGGCGAAGGCGATGAGGCCCAGCGTCGCTGGGCTGGTCCAGCCCCAGGTGCCGCCGAGGGTGAGGGCGAGGACAGCGGCAGGGATGCCCAGGCTGGACAGGGCTAGACCCGGCCAGTCCAGTCGGCCGGTGGCCGTTTCGTCGCGTGACTCGCGGACGCTGAAGGAGCACATGGCGAGGGCGATCGCCACGAGCGGCACGTTGAGCCAGAAGATCCAGCGCCAGCCCGCCGCCGACACCAGGACCCCGCCGAGCAGCGGGCCGATGGCCAGGCCGAAGCCGTTGACGCCGTACAGGGCGCCCATGGCCCGGCCGCGCTGCTCGGATGGGAAGGCGTTCTGCACGATGGCACCGGTGGACGTGTACAGGATTGCGCACGCCGCTCCCTGGAGGAACCGGAAGACGATCAGCGAGCCGATGTCGGGAGCAAGTCCGGCACCGAGCGAGGCCAGGCCGAAGATGACGGTGCCGGCGTAGAGGACGCGGCGGCGGCCGTGCGCGTCGGCCAACCGCCCCATGGCCACCATGAACATCGACAGGGCGACGATGAACATGTTCACGATGAGCTGCAGTTCCGCCACCGAGGCCCCCAGGTCGGCCTGGATGCGCGGTGCCGCGGTGTTCACGATGGTCAGGTCGATACAGCCGAGGAAGCTGATCAGGCCCACACCGGTGAAGGCCCACCATTTACGGTCAGTTGTTGCTGGAGTCACGGAGTGCGTCCTCTACGCCGATTGATTGTATACGGTCAGGCAGCCGCCGGAGAGGCCGCCGCCCGTTTCTTGAACTTCAGGGAGAGCCACCCTCCCTTACCCGGGTATTGTCGGGCGACGAACAGCCGATGGGTTTCGGCCATGGCGTTCGTCATCGGTTGCGGGTATACGACATGGTCGTATCCCTGGTAAGCCCACATCGGCTGGATGATGGGGCATTCTTCGATGAGGTAGGCCAGGCAGGCTTTGAATGCCTGGCCGGTGTCGACGCCCGGATCCCTTGCCACCATGCGGTCGATGAATCTGTGGATTGTTGCGTCCACTGCAGCGCGGTAGCGAGGCTCATCCCGGTATGCTTTTTCCACCTGCTGGAGGAAGCCGGGGTAATCGGGGTCTTGCAGTGCCTCGTCCCAGCGGAGCACGTCATTGGGCACGCTGAGCCGGCCGAGAATCTTCCCGTTACGCTCCAGCCATTCGTCGCCTTCGCGCAGGGCACGGCGGTGCGCCGCCCCGGGTTCCAGTTCGAGATAGTTGGTGCGCTGCAGGGTGTCCGCCACCGCGATGGTGACGTGGCGGAATCCGCTGCGGTTGAGCAGTTCCACGGTGGCGCGGAGTTTGTCGCCCTCGTGGTAGCGCTGGCCCACGCTGATCAGCAGGATGGTCCGGCGGCCGGCCAGGTCGGCCTCTTTGCCGGCCTGCCCGAAGCTGGCCTTGGTGCGTCCGTCCACGGTGTACTCGGTCATCGGTATCAGCTCCACAGCTCGAGCGGACGGTCTTCGCCGTGGAAGCCGATGAAGTGGCCCAGGGTGATCCGCGGGCGGTCGCCGGAGGGACGCACCGCGTGGATCTGCCGCGGGTTGAGCAGCAGGAGGTCACCGGGGGCCGGTTTGATCACGGTGCGGGGTGGTCCGACCTTGTCCCGGTCGATGCCCCAGGTGCGCTCGCCGCGCAGGCGGGCGTACTCGTCCTCGGTGGGCTCGACGCCCCACAGCTCCAGTTCGCCGCCGCTCTCAGGGATGTCGATGTAGATGTTCGCCGACAGCTGTGCCTTGAGCGAGTGACCGGACTCGGCGGGCAGGTTCCGCTCCAGGGCGTCGGTGTGCGGGTTGAGGTCGACGTCCTTGTCCTGGTAGCGGCAGATGCCGATGAACGCCTTGCGTCCGTCGAGCTGGAGCAGATGGGCGCCGGCGCCCCACGCCTCCTCCAGCAGCAGCCGCAGGACGTCGCTGGGACAGGCGTACGGGGCGAACAGATCGCGCATGCGCTGGATGTTGTCCCGAGCTTCCGCGTAGTACCGGTCACGAGATGCGTCGTCGCTTATCTCGGAGAATGCGAAACCTATACGCTTGAACTCCGATGCCTGGCTGAGCCCACCTCGATCGGGATGCTCAACTAACTTTCCCCGGACGGCCTCCAAGACGACACGCGGCATGAATTGCGGGATGTGAACGGCCAGACATGTTCCGTCGATGACGGATTGGATATCGGCATGCGAGAAGAGGCGGGCAGTGGTTTCCGTGATTTCCGGCATGGACTTTCCCCTTGCAGTTTTCCAGGTGGGTTCGCCGCAGAGGAAGCGGCCTGATGGATGCCCATTGCAGTCACTTGGCAACGAGACAGTCAAGCGATGTTGCGTGCTACCGGAAACTATCAGTGACTGGCTCGGAAGCGACCCCTGCTCGTAACATTTGATGCCTTTGGCATATGCCAAGAGCAGTGGACATGCAGGGCAATCATGCGCAAACCAGAAACAGTAACGGCCCGGGTGCGTCTTCGGGCGGCGGAGGCCCGAAGGAATCCGCTAGCATCCCCGGCAGACCGTTCCGGGCGCCCGGTTTACCGGCTAAGGTTCACCGTAAACATTCGGCATCACCAGGTGAAAATGGTTCACCGATTCATTCGCACTTGCGCAGAATGTGAGCAGGCAACCTGGAAGAGATCGTGGCCAGATTCTGCCCCGCGGGAGGATGGTTAACAGGTTGCTTGACCCGTCCACCCGGCACTCCCGGACCCCGGGCAGGGGGCAACTGAGATCCTGAAGGCAAGAGAGCGGCCCAGCGTCTGGGCGGAGTGCTGCCTATGCGAAGCGTGCAGGAGCTGAGGACGCCACCGGAGCGTCTACAGCAGCGGTTGTGGAGGGAGCCGAGCGTCTCCCCGGCCCGCTACTGAAGACCCGAGGCGCGGCGCCTGCGGCCAGCCGGGCGCCCTCAGCGGACGAAGGGCGGGGCAGGAGCCGCAACAGGGCTGCCATCCGGTCCCGACACTCCCCCACACCCGCAGCGCCACACGTGTGCGCGGTTGTCCGGGTCCACGGCACCGGGTGTGCGGCAAGTAGGCGGGGGACGCAGGTGCGCATCCACCTGGTCGGTCCGGGCCACGCCCGCAGCCGCTCAGCGAGCGGGACACCAGGTCGGCACCTCGGCGACTGTGGAGGCGCGGTGGCGGCACGGTCGGCACGGCGGCACGGGCGACAGCCGGGACGGACCGACCACGGATGCACGAGGCGGGCGCAGTAGCACGGCGGGCGGGGAACGCGGGACACGGGCCTGGCGGCTGGCTGTGGACGGTTGCCGGAACAGCGGCAGACGCAGGCGGAGCGGCGGTGCGCAGGGCACGGCCGGGACAGCAGCGGCGGACCGGGGCGCGGGGCGACGGGGCCGGGGACCGGGTGGTGAGTTAAATCGAGCAGCATTTCAGCGGTCCGGCGGGCGGGCGCGGCGCCGGGACGGCGCGGTCCGGGCGGCGGGCGGGGAGCAGTACGAGCCGGACCGGCCCCGCGCGGCCCCGGGACGACAGGGACAGCGGGCCGGGAAATAGCGGTGTGGGACCTCGGTCAGCACGGGAAGCGGCGTGTGCGTCGGCGCGCGGTGGCGTAGGCCAGGCAGCCGGCGTGCCCGAGGTCGAGCGGGTGGCGGCCGGGCCAGAGCGGAAGAAGAACGCGTTGGCGCGCGAGTCCGTCCAGCCGACCAGTTCTCGCGCCTCGGCCTTACCCGGCTCCTTCAGGACTGCCAGCTCGAAGGTCCGCGCGGCGCGGCCGGGGGACGGCACCAGCAACTCCCGGGCCGCGGCCATGAGCTTCAGGTGGAGGGCGGCGGCGCGGGCCGAGCAGGCAACGCCGCCGTGCAGGGTGCCCGATGTCTTGCCGTACACCTCTTCACCTGCAGCACCTACGGGCACAGTGACGGGAACGTCGGCGCGGACGCCCGGGCAACGGCTAGGAGTTGTCTTCATATGTCAGGCCTTCAAGCGGTTGAAGCAGCGTTCGACCACGTTGCGCCGCTTGCAGAGGTGCTTGTCGAAGGCCGGCGGGCGCCCGCCGCGATGGCCGCGCCGGAGCCGGCTGCGGATCTGGTCGGACCGTTCCGGGATGGTGTGACCGACGCCCCGCCGCCTGAGCCAGACCCGGATCGCTTGGGAGCTGTAGCCCTTGTCGCCGATGACGTGGTCGGGCCGGACGCGGGGCCGCCCCGGTCCGAGGCGGGGCACCCGT
>NZ_JOCB01000169.1 GCF_000718775.1 Streptomyces sp. NRRL S-31 | reverse complement strand
CAGCGGGAACTGGGCATCGCGTTCGTCTTCATCGCCCACGACCTGGCGATCGTGCGGCACTTCTCCCAGCGCGTCGCGGTCATGTACCTCGGCAAGATCGTCGAGATCGGCGACCGCGAGGACCTGTACGAGAACCCGCGCCACCCGTACACCCGGGCCCTGCTCTCCGCCGTGCCCGAGGCCACGGTGGACGAGGAGCCGCGCGAGCGCATCCGCCTGACCGGTGACGTGCCCTCCCCGATCAACCCGCCCTCCGGCTGCCACTTCCGCACCCGCTGCTGGAAGGCGACCGAGAAGTGCGCGACGGAGGCGCCGCCGCTGGTGCGGGCCGAGGGCAACAAGGCCGGCCACCTGACGGCCTGCCACTACCCGGAGGCGAAGGACACCGTCCCCGCGCCGCGCCACGCCCAGGACCCCGAGGCGGCGGCCTGACACACCCCTTTCCGTCAGCCGCCCCCTTGCGGAGCGGACTTTCACCGGCCCATTGACCCGAGCCCTGAACGTCCGGTCCAGGGGACGAGGGCCCGCACACATCCGTGTGCGGGCCCTCGCTGCTTGTGAGGAGTCACGCGGCACCGGGCGCCTCGGACCCAGGGCTTCGGCGTGGTGCGCGTCGTCCGTTCCGACGTAGTGCGTCGTCCGTTCCGACTCCGTTGTCGCGTTGTCGGACCATCCAGTGCGTTTCCGCCGCGCTCTTCGAGATGCCCGACGAATGGATCGCCTTACAGCGCCACCACCTCCCCGAAGGGGATATGGGTGATATCTACCCCAAACTCTCCTTTAGCTCCTCGCGCTACCCAACGCACCGAAATGCAACCGCCAGTTGATCCCCCACACCATGACGCGGGACACTACCCGGCGATGCGTGTTCCCGGCCGAGTGACACTCGCTTCGCCATCCTCCCGTGCAGGTCTTCGGAGGCCATTTACCCAAAGATTGCTGGGCAGTTGACCTCCCGGTTTCGTGGTAGCGTCCTCGTTCGGAGGGACAGTGCAACCTGAAAGGCACATCGTGAACACGGAGAAGATCGCCGCTCGCCGCCTCTCGCTGGAAGAGGTGACGCAGCTCGGCGTGAAGGACAGGCTCTTCGTTTCCGCCGACACGGCAGAACTCAAGCTTCCCGACTGCTATGTCCCTGCTTTTCTGACCAAGTCCGGTGAGGATTTCGAGGGCGGCTCGATCACGGCGAGGACCATATTCCAGGAAGAGGTCTCCTGCCTTCCCGACGACGAGAACGAAGCCGGGATCTACGTGGCCGACGAGAACGGCCCGGCGACCATCGAGGTCCTCCAGTCCGCCGGTGTCGTGCTGGACCTGGCACTTTTCGTCCCCGGTGGGGACAAGGGGGCCCTCACGGCCCTTTACGCCGCGGCCCGGCAGGCGTTCGGCGCCGACATCGTGCAGATCTGGCGCCAGGGCCTCAAGGAGGTTCCCGACGTGAAGGTCGACATCTTCGAGGAGCAGGTTCCCCGGGGACGCAAGGGGGGCGACAGCCCCAAGCGGGACCGTCGCGCGATCGACACCTACCCCACCCGCGCGGACTTCATCGAGTTCTCCGCGGGGTGGAAGCCGGTCATCGAGATTCACCGGCCGGTTGTCGACGACACCCCGACCATCTGAGACGGCGCCACCTCTCGGGATCTCCTGAGAATTCCACCGTCGCCGGAATGAGCGACACGACAAGCGAGTCGGCTGCTGTCACCGAATCTCGCTGATCACCGAATCTCGCTGAGGGCCGGTCCGCACGGTGTGCGGACCGGCTTCTGCCATGTGGGCGCCGAATCTTCCGGACCACCACCGGGTCGCACCCCCAGGCGGATCGCCGGAAACCAACACGGCGTTCAGCGCCGTGTGTCACACTGCCGCGGTGGTGGCTCACGCATTTGCCGATCTCTCCCTTGCCTCTCTGTACGACCGTCTCAATCCCTGGGGGCCGGGTGACGACTTCTACCTCGGCCTGCTGCGGGAGGCCGGGTCCGTGCTGGACATCGGGTGCGGCTCCGGACGGCTGCTGCGGCAGGCCCGGTCCGAGGGGCACCGGGGACGGCTGATGGGTCTCGATCCGGCCGCCGCCATGCTCGTCCAGGCACGCCGGGACCGGCCCGACATCGAGTGGGTGCTCGGCGACGTACGAGTGCGGCGCTGGCGGGCGGAGTTCGACCTCGTGGTCATGACCGGGCACGCCTTCCAGGAACTGCTGACGGACGAGGAGGTCCGGGTCTGTCTGCGCGCCGTCCGCGCGGCCCTGCGGGACGGCGGCCGGTTCGTCTTCGAGACCCGCAACCCGGACGCCCGCCCCTGGGAACGCTGGACCCCGGACCGCGTCCTCCACACCGCCGCCGCCGACGGCACCCCCGTGCGGGTCTGGCACGAGGTGGAGGGCGACGGACCGCGCGGGGACCGGGTGTACTACACCGAGACCTACGCCGCCCCGCACTGGCCCGCCCCCCGGGTCAGCCACGGCGTGGTGCGCTTCCTGGACGCCGGCACGCTGGAGGACTTCCTCGCCGAGGCGGGCCTGACGGTGACCGAACAGTACGGCGACTGGAGCCGGGGCCCGCTCAGCGCCACGGCACCGGAGATCATCACGGTGGCGCGGAGGGGCTGAGCGGGCTCCGGGTTCCATGTGCCGGGGGTGATGGTGATCATGAACATGAGCACTGGTCGCTGATCACGGGCGCGCGTAGGTTTTCGGGACATGCGTCGCGGCCCCGAACCACCGCTTCCCGCGCGCCCGTTCACCCGCACCCCACACCCCGAGGTTCCCGCCCCGTCATGTGCTTACCCGGACGCGTCCGCCGCCGCCCGCCCGTCTGGCTGCTCCCGGTCCTGTGGACCGTCGCCCTCGGCCTGTGGGGGCTGTCCCGGCAGCGGAGCGTCTGGCGGGACGAGGCCGCGACCTGGATGGCGGCACAGCGCTCCGTCCCCGAGATCTGGCACCTGCTGGAGCGGGTCGACGCCGTGCACGGGCTCTACTACCTGCTGATGCACGCCCTGTTCAGCTGCTTCGGAGCGAGCACCACGACGCTGCGGCTGCCCTCCGTCCTCGCCATGGCGGTGGCGGCGGGCTGTGTCACCCGCGTCGGCCACCGGCTGGCCGGCGCCCCGGCCGGGGTGGGCGCGGGGCTGGCCTTCGGACTGCTCCCCGCGGTGCAGTTCTCCCTCCAGGACGGCCGCCCGTACGCGCTCGTGGCCGCGGGTACCGCGATCTCCACCCTGCTGCTCGTCACCCTGCTCCGGGGAGACGGTCGCGGCGGGCGCTGGGCGGTGTACGGGAGCACGGTCCTGGTGTGCGCGCTGCTGAACTGGCTGTCGCTGCTCGTCCTGCCCGCGCACCTGGTCACCCTGGTGTGGGCGCGGGCCGGACGGGCGGCGGGCGCGCGCTGGGCGGCGGCCGCGGTGGCCGCGGTCCTGGGGGCGCTGCCGCTGGTCCTGTTCAGCCGGACCCAGTCCCACCAGGTGGCCTGGATCCCGCCGCTGACCTGGCACACGCTGATCGGCCCCGCCGTGCTGCTGACGCTCGGCGCCCTCGGGGCCCTGCTGGACCGGCCGCGGGCGGGCCGGCTGTCGGTGGCGGCCGTCGGGCTGCCGCTGCTGGCCGTGCCCCAGCTCGCCCTGCTCGGCGTCTCCCTGGTCCACCCGCTGTTCCTGGAGCGGTACGTCCTCTTCGGCATGGCGGGGCTGGCCCTGCTGATCGGCGCGGCGCTGGGGGCGGCGGACCGGGCCCTGCGCCCGCGCCTGCCGCGTGCCGCGCCCTGGACCGTACCGGTGGCGACCGTACTGGCGGTGCTGGCGCTGTTGCCCCAGTCGCTGGCCCAGCGGTCCCCGGCCAGCCGTGTGGACGACGTGCTGGCGGTGGCGGGGCACGTGCGGAGCCTGAAGCGGGCCGGGGACGCGGTCGTCTTCCTGCCCGCGGACCGGCGCGACACCGCACAGGTCTCCCCCGCCGAGTTCGCCGGCCTGCGGGACGTCGCGCTGGTGCGGGACCCCGTGGAGTCCGGCACGCTGCGGGGCGAGGAGGCCGGTCCGGCGCGGATACGGGCCGCGATGCTGGCGCAGCGCCGGATCCTGCTGGTCACCGACGCCCCGGAGGTGGCACCACCGGTGTCCTCGGCACGGGACAGGGCGAAGGCGGAGGTGCTGAGGCGGCACTTCACGCAGGTGGCGGACCGGTGCGTCCGCGGCCGGCGGGTGACGGTGTACGAACGGCGCCATGACACGCCACCCCACCACCGCCAAAACCGACTGTAATTCATATCATCGACACACTAATAGCGATTGGCATAACCGGGTTGGGTATTCGACTAAACTGCCTGACCAACGAGACTCATGCTTGATCAGACAATGATCTTGGGGGTCGGAATCATCATGCCTATCAGCCGTATCGTGACCGTCGCCACCTTATCCACGGCGCTGGTCCTCGGGAGTACCACGGCGGCCTCCGCCGGTACCGGAGGCACCACCAGCACCAAACTGTCCAACGGCAAGCTGAGCTTCGAGGCGCGCAACGGCTCCGTCGTCAGCGGCAACTCGAGTGTCTTCTACAGCGCCACCCAGTACGAGAAGACCGGCGGCCACAAGGTGCACGTCACTCTCAAGATGGAGACGAGTGAGGCCGTCTTCAAGGACACGGAGAAATCCGTGTCCAAGGGGCAGAAGGTTTCACATTCGTTCGGCGCCCAGTCCATAGCCAAGTACGCCCCGGACTGCACCGCGACAGGTCGGATGGACGCGACCACGGGGACGTATTACACGCCGCCGATGACCTTCTGCTGATCCATCCGTCGGTTCCACGGGGAAGAAGTCCGACACAGCGGACTCCTTCCCCGTTCTCATGCTCGTTCCCCATCAGTGAGAGGGCCGCCACCCACGTGATCGACGCGTCCTTTCATGCCGTTCCCGGACTCCTCCTCTGGTTCGGCTTGATCTCTTTCTTCCTGGCGGTTCCGGCCGGGCTGATCGCGCGTGCGCGCCGGAAACCGATCACCGTGCGCGTGCTGCTGGCCGTCTGCCTCGCCGGCGTCCTCGCCGTGACCTTGCTGCCGACGGACGGTGGACCCGTCGGGGACGGAGCGATGTGCGATCTGAGTCCACCTCTTCCTCAGGTGGTCACTTCCTCCAGCGCGTTGCTGAACATCGCCCTGTTCATCCCGGCCCCCTTCTTCGCCACTCTCGCCTTCCGGCGCCCCCTGACCACCATCGCGACGGCGGCGGCCGGAAGCGGCCTGATCGAACTCGTCCAGGCGGAAGGGTCGACGGGGCGCTCGTGCAGTGCGACGGACATCGTCGCCAACACGACCGGGGCCCTGCTCGGAGCAGCGGCGGGAACCGTTTGGTCGTGGCGTTCAGGGCAGGGCACCAGGAGAGTCAGGCGTGATGTGCTCTGGGGAGCGGCCGTCGCCGTCACGGGCTCCGTCGCACTGGTCGCCACCTTTCGCTCCTCCGTCACTTCTTACGTTCCTCTGACGGAGCGCCCGGAATTCGCAGCCGACCAGCGGGCCGTCGAGGGCGCGGACACATGGATCGCCGAGGCCGCCGTATATGTCTTCGGCAAGGGAACGCGGGTCAAGCAGACCGTCATCGAGAAACACAGTGGAATGGTCACGGCGAGAACCAACCGGGGTGAGATCACCGGGTGGTGGCCCGAGAAGAAGCTGGCGGAAGCCGCCTCCACGGACAACAGGGCCGAGACCGGCTCCCTGAATCAGGACCAGGCCCAGGAAGTGTCGACCCGTTTCGTCCGGCGCTGGTTCCCTGACGAGGTACGGGGAGCCGAACAAACCGTCCATGTCAGCGGAACAGGCGACAGCGCGGTCTACATGTTCGTATACCGCCGGTACAGCAAGGGGCTGATGATGCCCATGCGGCTGAACGTCACGGTGACCTCGGGCGGACGCATCATGCACTTCACCGCTCGCTCCGTGAAGGACCCCGAGCTGCCCGAGAGTGCCGTTGCGAAGGGCGAGGCGGTGCGGCTCGCGCGCGAGTACACGGGCCACCCCGTCCGGGGCGCGCTGCTCCTGGCCCAGAAGGTGAAGGGGAAGGGGTGGCGCCCCGTGTGGATGATGGGTGTCGAGAGCGGTGATGTGCTCATCGACGCCGTCACCGGTCGCCGGATCCCGCAGAACGCCCTGGCCCGCTCCTGAACGCGGCTCCCGGTGACGACGGCCGGCGAACGGCCGCCCCGCCTCCCCCGTGGCGTGGGGGAGGCGGGGCGTGGCGTGCCCACCGCTGGTCGGCCGGCGGGGCGTGCGTCCGCTCGTGGTCACCGGGGCCGGTAGGCGGTGGCCAGCACGGAGACCGTGACCTGACCGGGCAGCACGCCGTCACCGTTCGACTCCGCGCGGCTCAGGTGGCGTGCGCTCGGCGTCATCGCCACCAGGTCCAGGGCGTCCGGCCCGGCCAGGGTCACGGAATACTCCACCTGTTCGGTGACGACGGCCTCGAAGAAGGGGCCCAACGCCCGGTGCAGGCGCTGCTCCTTGGCCGGGTCGACCGTGACCATCGCGGGCAGCCGGCCGCGCAGCTCGGCCAGGTGCCGGTCGGTGGGGCGGACCACGATCAGCCGGCCGGTCGGGCGCAGTACGCGGTGGAACTCGGCCGGGTTGCGCGGGGCGAACACGTCCAGCACGACGTCGGCCACCTGGTCGGCCAGCGGGAAGGGCCGGAAGACGTCCCAGGCCACCGCGGCGGCCCGGTCGTGGGCACGGGCGGCCGAGCGCAGCGCGCGTGCCGAGGTGTCCAGTCCCAGGCCACGGGCGCCGGGCAGCCGGTCGAGTATGCCGGCCAGGTAGTAACCCGTGCCGCAGCCCACGTCCACGACCGCGGCCCGGTCGGACGCGGCACCCGCCGCCAGCCGGGCCGCGGCTTCGCGGAGGGGCGCGTAGGCGCCGGTGGACAGGAACCGGTCCCGGGCCTGGACCATGGCCGCGTCGTCTCCGCTGGTGGCGCGGGCGCCCGTCAGCAGGCCGGCGTAGCCGTGGCGGGCGATGTCGAAGGTGTGGCCCGCCGGGCAGCGCAGTGCGCCGCGGCCGGGGTGCAGTCGGCGCGTCCGGCACGTCGGACAGCGCAGCAGGTCGAGGGAGAGTTCGAGGGCAGGGGGAAGCGACACGGGCACGAGGCACTCCTGGCACGGGGTGAGGGGAAGGGACCGTGCCTGCACGCGCGCGCTCGGAGCACCACCGGACCAGCGAGGTACGGGCAGCGCGGGGAGCGCGGTTCAGGCGGCAGGCACACCGAGGAGGGCGATGCCGTCCGGCATCGCCCTCAACGCCTTCCGATCACAGGAAGCAGCAGTGCGGGGTGCTCATGAATGCCACGCCGTGAGTCTACGAGCAGCGGCGAAGCCCCCAAGCCCCACAGCCGGGACACCCCCTAGTCCGCCTGATCCTCCTCCAGGGCCGCCAGTGCCGGGTCCAGCACGATGTCCTGGTCGCGGGCCTCGGTCGTCGGTTCCTCCGGGAAGTGGCAGGCGGTCAGGTGGCCCTCCCTGTTTCCGGCCGGCCGGACCAGCGGGGGCTCCTCGCTCGCGCACCTGTCCCGCGCCTTCCAGCAGCGGGTGCGGAAGCGGCAGCCGGAGGGCGGGGAGACGGGGGACGGCACGTCGCCGGCGAGGCGGATGCGTTCGCGCCGGGCCGCGTCCTCCCCGGTCAGGGTCACCTCCGGCACGGCGGAGAGCAGGGCGTGGGTGTAGGGGTGGCGCGGGCGGGTGTAGAGGGAGTCGCGGTCCCCCACTTCGATGATCTTGCCGAGGTACATGACCGCGACGCGCTGGGAGAAGTGCCGCACGATCGCCAGGTCGTGGGCGATGAAGACGAACGCGATGCCCAGTTCCCGCTG
>NZ_JOCB01000168.1 GCF_000718775.1 Streptomyces sp. NRRL S-31 | reverse complement strand
ACCCCTGCTGGGGACGGGTGAGGTGCAGCGCCGCCTCGCGACCGGCTCCACCGGCTCCACTGGTTCCCCCGACTCCACCGGCTCCACCGGCTCGACGGGGGGCGCGCGGCGGCCTGGGCGCGCCGCTGCCCGCACTGCCGCCGAGCGCCGGACTGCCGAGCGCCGGATCGCCGGGTGCCACGGTGTCGGGCCGGGACGGCCGACGCACCCCGGTAGGACAGGACCGCGGAACCGCGGCCGTTCCGGCACCGCCCACGGCGGACCCCTGCTGGGGACGGGTGAGGTGCAGCGCCGCCTCGCGACCGGCTCCACCGGCTCCACTGGTTCCCCCGACTCCACCGGCTCCACCGGCTCGACGGGTGCCGCGCGGCCCGCCCCCGCGCACTCGACGGACGGACCCGCGACGCCGCTGGTGACGCCGTCGACGGCCACCGCGGCCCAGGGCCCGGCAGAGGCCGTGCGCGAGACGGGCGTGGGCGGGACAGGACACGCACGCCGGACCGGCACGGCGTCCGGCGGCAGGCAGGTTTCGGGCGGGCAGGACTCCGGCGGGCAGCGGCACCTGGACCCCGCTGCCTCGGTCCCGGTCGTCGTCGCCCGGTCCGTGACCGGCGGCACCCCCGGAGCCCCGGGCGCGCGGTCCACCGGCCCGTCGGGCCCGGCAGGCCCGTCCAGCCCGTCCAGCCCGTCCAGCCCGTCCAGCCCGTCCAGCCCGTCCAGCCCGTCCAGCCCGTCCAGCCCGTCCGGCCCGTCCGGCCCGTCCACTCCCACCGCGACCCGCGCCACGGCGCGCTCCGCGCCGACGGCGCCCCGCACGCTCTCCCTGCTCGCCGCGCGACCGCTCGTCCTGAACACCCGGCTCCCGGAAGGGGCGGCGCCCGCCGCCGTCCGCTCCGGCGGCCGACCCGTGGTGGCGGCACGCTGGCCCGGCACACCGGCCGCCACCCGCTCCGCCCCGGCACAGCCGAACCTCGCCCCTTCCGGGGCACGGACCGCCACCCCTCCCGGCGGACCGGCGACCACTCCTTCCGGCACACGGAGCGCCGCGCCCTCCGGCACACGGAGCGCCGCGCCCTCCGGCACACGGAGCGCCGCCCCCTCCGGCACACGGAGCGCCGCCCCCTCCGGCGGGCCGGTCGCCTCCTCGTACGCCCCCGCGCCGTCAGTGCCATCCGCCTCGGCGGCGCCGAGCGTCCAGCGGGCCGCAGCCGTCCGCCCCGGACCGCGGTTGCCGGGCGTACCGACGGGGGCACCGGGAGCGCCGGGGGTGCCACGGATCCCGACCACGGGCGACACGGCGCCCGTTCAGCGCGTCCCGGTCGTCCGTCCCGTACCGCCCCGTCCGCAGACGCCGGGCTCCGGGACGTCCGCCCCGTCCGCCGCCGGACCGGCGGGCCCCCTGCCGGTGACCGCCCCGCAGGCGCCGCCGCTCACGGACCGCCCCTCGGCCACGTCGGCGCCGGCACCGGAGGGGTCCGTACCCGTGGTGCGGCTGAAGAAGGCCGCGCCGGGCGGTACGACCGGCGGTGCGGCGCCCCGGGTGCAGCGCACCGGTGCCGGCTCCGGCTCCGGCTCCGGCTCCGGTGACGGTGTGCGTTCCGGAGGGCCGGCCAAGGGGGTGCCGGCGCGTGACCGCCCGCGGCCGGCGTCCGGGTCGGCCTCCCGGTCCGCCACCGGCAAGGGCGCGTCCCGGCACACCGGTCCACCGCAGGATCCCGGCCCCGTCCCCGACCTGGACGACCTGGCACGCCGTCTGATCGACCCGGTGGCCCGGCTGCTGCGCGCGGAACTGCGCCGTGGCCGGGAGCGCACGGGCCGCCCCCACGACGGACGCCGCTGACGCCGGCGCCACGGGACGGACGAGACCGGCGAACGGACGAGACCGGCGAACGGACGACGAGGCCAGGCAAGGGCCGAGGCAGCAAGGGACGAGGTCAGGGAACGGATGACGGACGAATGACGGACAGCATCTTCGCGACGAGCGTGTTCTTCCGGCTCGCGATCGGAGGCAACGACCTGGGCGCCTTCCACACCTGCTCGGGCATGGGCGCCGAGGTCGAGGTGGAGAGCTACGCCGAGGGCGGCAACAACGGCTTCACCTGGCAGCTCCCCGGCCGCGTGACCTGGTCGAACATCACGCTCACCCGGCCGGTCACCGCCGACACGGCGAAGATCGGCCGCTGGCTCGACGAGACGCTGAAGCGGGTGGAACCCAAGGACGGCGAGATCGTGGCGCTGAAACCGGACCTGACCCCGATCATCAGCTGGCAGGTGTTCGGGATCGTCCCGGTGCGCTGGCAGGGGCCTTCGTTCGACCCGGCCAGCTCCGAGCCGGCGGTGGAGACCCTGGAGATCGCCCACGAGGGCCTGCGCCCGTCCTGATCCCGATCCGCCCCGGCCCATCAACGGACCGTCCCCGAACCGCCCCCGCCAACCGTCCCGCCACTGTGACCGCTCCCGGAAAGGAGGCCCCGGCATGTCCTCGGCGATCCGCGCCAGCCGGGCCAGGGCCCAGCTGACCCTGAAAGAGCCCCCCGCCTCGGTCGGTGCGAAGCCCGGCGGGACGATCGAGACGCTCGACCTCCAGTTCAACCCCTCCACCCTGGAACTGCGCAAGACCACCGAGTGGCGGCGCACCCCGTCCCGGATGGCGGGGCAGTCGGCGCTGCCCGAGTTCGTCGGCAGCGGCCCGCGCGAGCTGAGCCTGGAGGTGTTCCTGGACGCCACCGCCACCCACGACGACTCCGTGGAGCAGGCGGTGGAGAAGCTGATGAAGGCGTGCGTGCCGACCCCGGTCAGCCTGGGCCGGAAGAAGCCGGCCAGCCCCTGGGTCCGGTTCGAGTGGGGCACCGCGCGGACGACCTCGTTCGACGGGGTGCTCTCCAGCCTGTCGGTCACGTACACCCTGTTCGACGTGGACGGCACGCCCCTGCGGGCCACCTGCGCGCTGTCGATCGAGGAGGCGAGCGTCGACCCGCCGGGCCAGAACCCGACGTCCGGCGCGCGGGCCGCCCGCAGCACGCACACCGTGGTGGCGGGCGACAGCCTCGCCCTGCTGGCCTGGCGGGAGTACGGCGACGCGACGGCCTGGCGGGTCATCGCGGAGGCCAACGGAATCGACGACCCGATGGCGCTCGTACCCGGCACCGAACTGGTGGTGCCGGGGCTGCGGGACGCGGGCGGTGAGGAGGAGCGGTGACCACACCCGAGGCACGGGGCGGCCGGTCGTTCGCGGCGGACCCGATCGTCGAGACCCCCGGCGAACTCCCGCCCATCTGGGCCGCCCAGCTGGTGAGCTGCGTGGTGGACGAGAGCGTGGGCCTGCCGGACGCGGCCCAGCTCACCTTCCGCGACCCCGACCACGAGTTGCTGCGGGCGGTCGGCATCACCATCGGCACCCCGCTCAGGGTGTCGGTGGTGACCGTCTCCGGGCAGGCCCGCGAGCGGCTGTTCGACGGCGAGGTGACGGCCCTGGAGGTGGACCGGGACCGCACGGGCTCGTTCACCGTGGTGCGCGCCTTCTCCAAGGCGCACCGCCTCCAGCGGGGCCGCAAGGTGGTCGCGTACCGGGACATGACGGCGGAGGCGATCGTCCGCAAGGTGGCCGCCGGTGCCGGGCTGGACTGCGGGACCGTGGAGGCCGCACCGGTCACCTACCGGCAGCTCTCGCAGGCGAACGTCTCCGACTGGGACTTCCTCCAGTACCTGGCGGCCGAGAGCGGCGCGCAGGTGCGCGTCGACGACAAGGGGCTGCTCCAGTTCACCCGGCCGACGAAGGCGTCCGGGGCACCCGCGCCGTGGACCCCGGCCACCCGGAACCCGATGGTGCTGGAGTACGGCCGGAACCTGCTGGCGCTGCGGGCCGCGCTGTCGGCCGCGGACGGCGCGGCACAGGTCGAGGTGCGCGGCTGGGACGTCACCACGAAGCGGCCCCTGGTGGCCCGGCACCCTTCCGTCGAGAGCGACACGGTGGTGCCGGGCCTGAGCCCGGCGTTCGCCGCCCGGTTCGGCAGGTCGTCGAAGCTGACCGTCACGGACACCCCGTACCGCACCCAGGCGGAGACGACGGCGGTCGCGGAGGCCACGGCCGCCCAGGTCAGCGCGGGGTTCGGAGAGCTGGAGGCGGTGGCCGAGGGCAATCCGCGGCTGCGGGCGGGCAAACCGGTGGCGCTCGGCAACGTCGGGCCGGCGTTCTCGGGCAAGTACACGGCGACCGCCGTGCAGCACGTGCTGGAGCCGCACGGCGGCTACCGGACGACGGTGTGGGTGAGCGCCAGCCCGGACCGCTCGCTGACGGGCCTGGTGACCGGAGCCAACGCGCCGAGCCGCGGGCCGCGCATGCCCGGGCTGGCGATCGGCGTGGTGACGGACGTACGGGAGCCGGGCGGCGCGGAGAGCGGCGCGGTGAAGCTGAAGTTCCCCTGGCTGGACGACACGTACACCACCGACTGGGTGCGCTCCGTGCAGTGGGGCGGCAAGGGCGGTGGCGGCGTGGTGAGCCCCGAGGTCAACGACGAGGTCCTGGTCGGTTTCGAACAGGGCCTGCTGGACAGCCCGTACGTGATCGGCGGGCTGTACAACGGCGTGGACCACCCGTCACCCCATGACGTACCGCTGATCGACTCGACCACCGGCAGGGTCAACCGCCGCTCCTTCGTGTCCCGTTCGGGGCACCGGGTGGAGCTGCTGGACGCGCGGGCACCGGGTCCGTCCGGCCTCCGGCTCCGGACCGGCGACCAGCGCCTGGAGGTCTTCCTGGACGACCGGCGGGACCGGATCGAACTGACCGTGTACTCCGGGAGGGGCCGGCAGCCGCTCAGCTCCGTCGTACTCGACAGGAAGGGCATCACCCTGGACGCGGGCCGGGGCGACGTGAGCGTGTCGGGCCGCAACGTGGACATCCAGGGCCGGGTCGACGTGAAGATCGGCGGCCGTACGGTGCGCGTCAACGGCAGCTCGGAGGTCAACGTCGACGGCGGCCGGCTGGGCATCCTGAAGGCCGGGGAGATCCGCATCAACTGACGCCCGACGCCCGACGCCCGACGCCCGACGCGTGACGCCTGACGCCCGACTCCCTGACTTCTGGCCCCCGTCCCTGACTTCCGTCCCTGGACCCCGTCCCTGACCCCCGACCCTGACGACCCTGACCACCGTCCCCGTTCTCCGACTTCCGCGACTTCCCGAGGAGCAAGCCATGCCGGCCGCAGCCCGTAGCGGTGACCCCACCGACCACGGCGGCGTGATCGCCACCCCGCCGCCCGGCGCCGCCGCGGCCGTGGCCCGCGTGCTGATCGGCGGCAAGCCCGCCGCCGTCGTCGGCAGCCTGCACACCTGCCCGGTGCCGCCGCACGCGGCCACCGGCCCGGCCAACGTGATCCTGCCCAACCCGGCCGGGATCGCCACGGGCAGGGTCCTCATCGGCGGACTGCCGGCCGCGCGGGCACGCGACAAGACGGCGTGCGGCGCGACGATCCTCACCGGCGCCCCGAACGTCCTGATCGGAGGCTTGTGATGAGCGAGCGGTTCATCGGGCGCGGCTGGGCGTTCCCGATGCGGGTCGGGCCGACCGGCGGGATCGCCATGGTCGAACGGGAACGGGAGATCGAGGAGGCGATCCGCCTGGTGCTGGGCACCGCGCCCGGCGAACGCCCCATGCGCCCCGAGTTCGGCTGCGGCATCCACGAGTACGTCTTCGCCCCCGGCGACGGCGCCACCGCCGGCCGCATCGCGCAGCAGGTGCGCGAGGCCCTCGAACGGTGGGAGCCGCGCGTCGCGGTGGAAGACGTGGTGGTCGCCTTCGACGCGGTGGAGGACGGAACCCTCTACATCGACGTGCACTACACGGTGCGCTCCACCAACGACCGGCGCAACCTGGTGTTCCCCTTCTACACGATCCCCTCCGAGGAGGGGGCCGAGGAAGTGGTCGCGGACTGATGGCCCTGCCCTCCCCGAACCTGGACGACCGGCGGTTCCAGCAACTCGTCGACGAGGCGAAGCGGTACGTGCAGCAGCGCGCCCCGGAGTGGACCGACCACAACGTCTCCGACCCCGGCGTCACCCTGATCGAGACCTTCGCCTACCTCGTGGACCAGTTGCTGTACCGGCTGAACCGGGTCCCGGACAAGAACTACACCGCCTTCCTCGACCTGCTCGGCATCCGTCTGTTCCCGCCCGCCGCGGCCGGCGCCGAGGTCGACTTCTGGCTGTCGGCGCCGCAGCCCGACACGGTGGTGCTGCCCGCGGGCACCGAGGTGACCACCACACCCGGAGAGGCCGACGAGACCGTGGTGTTCACGACCACGGACTCCCTGCACATCCTGCCCAGCGAGCTGACGCGGCTGGTGACAGCCCACCGGGGCGGCGAGCAGACCGACCGGACCGGGACGCTCGCCGAGGGCCGTGACATCCCCTGCTTCCAGGCCGCGCCGGAGCCGGGGGACGCGCTGCTGTTCGGCCTGCCGACGGCGGTGCCCCGGTGCATCGTCGCGGTACGCCTGGACAGCCGGGTGGAGGGCGTCGGCGTGGACCCGCGCCAGCCCCCGCTCGTGTGGGAGGCGTGGGACGGCGGCGGCTGGCGGGTGTGCGAGACCGGCACGGACACCACCGGCGGGCTCAACCGGCCGGGCGAGGTCGTCGTGTACGTACCGGCCGGGCACACGGCGTCGGTGATCGGCGGGACGCGGGCCGGCTGGCTGCGCTGCCGCGTCACCGAACCGGAGCCGGGCCAGCCGTTCTACTCGGAGTCCCCGACCGTGCGCGAGGCGGCGGTGTTCACCGTGGGCGGCACCATGCCCGTCGAGCACGCCGAGACCGTGACCGACGTACCGCTCGGCACCTCGGAGGGCGTGGCCGGGCAGACGTTCCGGCTCGGCCGCCCGCCCGTGCTCCTGGACGGCGAGCCCCCGGTGGTGGAGGTGTCCTCGGCCGACGGCTGGCAGCGCTGGGACCTGGTCGAGCACTTCGGCCGCTCCGGGCCCGCCGACCGGCACGTCCGGGTGGACGCCACCACCGGCGAGTTCGCCTTCCCACCGGCCCTGCGTGAACCGGACGGCACACTGCGGCAGTGCGGCGCCGTGCCGCCCAAGGGCGCCCAGGTGCGGGTGGCCCGCTACCGCACCGGCGGCGGCCCGGCCGGCAACGTGGCCCGCGGCGCCATCTCGGTGCTGCGCAGCTCCGTCCCGTACGTCGCCCGGGTCACCAACCGGGAGGCGGCGCGCGGCGGGGTCGCCGGGGAGACCGTCGAGAACGCCAAGCTGCGGGCACCGGAGGCGCTGCGGATGCAGGAGCGCGCGGTGACCGCCGAGGACTACGAGATCATCAGCCGCCAGGCGGCGCCCTCGGTGCGCCGGGTCCGCTGCCTGCCCGCCACGGAGGGCGCGGTACGGGTGCTGGTGGTGCCGGACGCGGTGGCCGACGAGGGCGACGACCGGCTCCGCTTCGAGCAGCTGATCCCCTCCGACCAGGTCCTGCGGACGATCACCGCGAGCCTCGACGAGCGGCGCCTGATCGGTACCCGCCTGGTGGTGGAGCCGCCGGTCTACCAGGGCGTCACCGTGGTGGCCCGGCTCGCCGCGGCGCCGGGCGACGTCGACCGGGTGCGCGACGCGGCGCTCGCCGCGCTGTTCCGGCACCTCAACCCGCTGCACGGCGGCCCGGACGGCACGGGATGGCCGTTCGGGCGGCCGGTGCAGTACGGGGAGGTGTTCGGCGTGCTGCAACGCGCCGCGGGCAAGGCGCTCGTGGAGGACATCCGGCTGTTCCCGGCCGATCCGATCACCGGCCGGCGCGGCGCCCCGACGGACCGCATCGACGTGTCCCCGGGTGCCCTGGTCTTCTCGTACCAGCACCAGGTGGTCGTCACACCCGTCGAACCGGAGGTACGGGGATGAGCCGCGCCGCCGTACCCGGCCTGCCGAGCAGGTACCCGATCGGCGAACAACTGCCGGCCCTGTACGCCGACGACGACTTCGCGCAGCGGTTCACCGCCGGCCTGGACACCGTTCTCGCCCCAGTGTTCCTGACCCTGGACAACCTGTCCTCCTACCTCGACCCCCGGGTGGCGCCGGCCGACTTCCTGGCCTGGCTGGCGTCATGGGTGGGCGTCGCCGACGACCCGTCCCGACCGGACGGAGCGCGCCGGGAGGCGGTCGTCCGCGCGGTGGAGCTGCACCGGTGGCGCGGCACCCGGCGCGGTCTGGTGGACGGCCTGCGGCTCGCGCTCGGCGTGCACGCCGAGGTGACCGGGGACGGCGGCGCGGTCTGGTCGAACATCCCCGGTGCCGAGCCGCCGCCGGAGCCCGCCACCGGGCCCCTGGTCCGGGTGTGGCCGGACCACGGGAGCCGGGTCGACCCGGACAGGGTCCACGAGATCGTCCGGGCCATGTGCCCGGCACACACCGTCTGCCGGGTGGAGATCCTGCCCGGCCCACCCGCCGGCGAAGGGAGGTGACGCCATGCGCGCGTGTCCCTCGTGCGGGGCGTCCAACGGCCTGACGGACGACTTCTGCGGCAACTGCGGCGCGTACCTGGGCTGGTCGGACACCAGACCGGCCCCGGCCGCACCGCAGGACCCCGAACCCACCCCACCCCCCGCGACCCCCGACCCGGCCCCGACACAGGCCCCCACCCCC
>NZ_JOCB01000167.1 GCF_000718775.1 Streptomyces sp. NRRL S-31 | reverse complement strand
TATCAGATCTTTTCTCGATCCGATTTCCTCGGTGCTTTCCAGGTCTTCGCTTTCGCGTTTCCCTTTCCGGCGGTTCCGACTCTATCAGATCCTTTCGGCGTCTGACTCCCAGTCAGGGGGGCTTGTCTTCCCGGCTGTTGGGCCGTTCCGACGTCTCAAACCTTAGCGGATCCGCTCGGCGATTCCCAATCGGGCCACCGGGCTCCCATTCGAATTGAATTCGGGCACGCCGAAAACAACCCGATCGGGGATCGTGCTGTTGGTGTGAGGGGGTGCCGCTCATGGCGGCTGAGGTGCTGCCGGAGAACCGTTACGGCTCCGTGGCAACCCGAAGAACTTTACGGAACGGGCGGGGGCGTGTCAACACCCCTCCGCCAGGACCTGTCAAGATCTTTTCTCGCGGCCCCGGCGGCGGCCTCAGTCCAGGTCGCTGAGCCGGCCGCCGGCGTCCGGCTGCGCGTGCTCCACCCTGCGCAGGAGCCGGGTCAGCACCTCGCCCAGCACCGCGCGCTCGGTGGGGGTCAGGTCCTGGAGCAGGTCCTCCTCGAAGACCGTCGCCAGGCGCATGGCCTCCAGCCACTTCTCGCGGCCCTCGGGGGTCAGCTCCACGATGACCCGGACCCGGTTGGACTCGTCGCGCTCCCGGGTGACCAGCCCCTCCGTGACCATGCGGTCGATCCGGTGGGTCATCGCCGCCGGGGTCAGCCCGAGCCGCTTGGCCAGGTCGCCGGGGCCCATGCGATAGGGAGCGCCGGAGAGGACCAGTGCCTTGAGGACCTCCCAGTCGGCGTTGCTGATCCCGAGGTCGGCGGTCTGGCGGCCGTACGCCACGTTCATGCGGCGGTTCAGCCGGGACAGTGCCGACACGATCTTCTCGACCTGGGGGTCCAGGTCCTGGAACTCGCGCTGGTAGGCGGCGATCTGTTCTTCGAGTGTCGGCTCCGTGACGCCGGGAGTGTCGGCCATGGCCGCAGTATCGCACGCGACCCCTTTGCTTTGAAGTCCTTGACTGTGTACTCTTTAGCCTTGAACTTTAGCTTTGAAGTCTTCAGGTCTAACTAGTGAGAGAGGTGAACGTGACCAGGGCGATGGGCGCAGCGATGCGCCGGATCCACGTGGGCAACGCACTCAGCGCGTTCGGGCTCGGCTTCACCGTCCCCTACCTGTACGTCTACGTGGCGCAGGTGCGGGGACTGGGGGCCATGACGGCGGGACTCGTGCTCGCCGTCTTCGCGGTGGCCGCGCTGATCGTGCTGCCGTTCGCCGGCCGGGCGATCGTGCGGCGCGGCCCGCTGCCGGTCCTGCTCGCCGCCCTGGTGACCGCGGCCCTCGGCGCGCTGGGCCTCGGTCTGGCGGGCAGCGCGGTGACCGTGCTCCTGGCCGCGGCGGCGCTCGGCGCCGGGCAGGCCGTGATGCAGCCGGCGCTGGCGACGATGATCGTGGACTGCTCCAGCGCGGACACGCGCTCGCGCGCGTTCGCGACGCAGTTCTTCCTTCAGAACCTGGGCCTCGGCGTGGGCGGCCTCATCGGCGGTCATCTCGTCGACACCACGCGCGTGTCGTCCTTCACGCTGCTGTTCGCGATCGAGGCGGCGATGTTCCTGCTGCTGGTCGGGGTGCTGGCGACCGCGCGGATGCCGCGCTCGCCGCGGCTGGAGGAGGCTCCCACGCGGTCGGCGAAGGGCGGCTGGAAGCAGCTGCTCGGCAATCGGGCGATGGTGCAGCTGTCCGTGCTGGGCTTCGTGCTGTTCTTCGCCTGCTACGGCCAGTTCGAGTCGGGGCTGAGCGCCTACGGCGTGGAGGCGGCGGGGATCTCCACCTCCGCCCTCGGGACGGCGCTGGCCGCGAACACGCTGATGATCGTGATCGCCCAGTTCGCCGTGCTGAAGCTGGTGGAGCGGCGCCGGCGCTCCCGGGTCATCGCCGCGGTCGGGCTTATCTGGGCCGTGGCCTGGCTGGCCGCCGGGTACGCGGGGCTGGGGCACGGCAGCCAGGAGATGGCCACGGCCGCGTTCGTGTCGACGTACGCGCTCTTCGGGCTGGGTGAGGCGATGCTGTCGCCGACGGTGGCCCCGCTCGTCGCCGACCTGGCCCCCGAGGGCATGGCCGGGCAGTACAACTCGGCGTTCGCGCTGGTCAAGCAGTTGGCGCTGGCGGTCGGGCCGGCTGTGGGCGGTCCGTTGGGCGCGTCCCTGCCCGGGCCGTACATCGTGACCTTCCTGCTGTTCTCGCTGGGGATCACGGTGCTGGCGCTGCGGCTGGGACGGCGGCTCACCGCCGTACAGGACCGGCCGTGGCAGGCGCGCGGGACCCGGGTGGTCACGCGCGGCAGCGCGGCGGCGGAGCCGGAGCCGGTGGTGGCGGAGGCGTAGGGCACCTGGTGCCGCCGCCCATAGGGGTGCGGGCGGCGGCCGGGCCCTTCGCGGCGCGGGGTCCCGTTCGGATCAGGCCCGTCCCGGGCCCGGTCCGGACGGGACCCTCCGGCTCTTCATCCGCTCTTCGGCAGCAGGAACTCGCACCACACCGCCTTGCCGCCGCCGGGTGTCCGGCGGGAGCCCCAGCCGGAGGCGATCGTCGCCACGATGGCGATGCCCCGCCCGGACTCGTCCCCCGGCTCCGCGCGCCGGCGGCGGGGCAGGTGGTCGTCGCCGTCCGTGACCTCGATGATCAGGCGGCGGTCGGTGCGGCGCAGTCGCAGCCGCATGGGCGGGGTGCCGTGCTGGAGGGAGTTGGCGACCAGCTCGCTGGTGGCGAGGACGCCGAGGTCGTGCAGTTCGGCCGGGAAGCGCCAGCTCGTCAGCACGCCGGAGGCGAACGCACGCGCCCGGGGCGCCGCCTCGACGCCGCCGAGGAGTTCCAGTGCCGCGTTGCGGAAGAGGTCGCCGTCGGGGCCCGTGCGCGCCGGGTGCTGGAGGACCAGGACGGCCACGTCGTCGTCGTGGTCGGCGGTGACTCCGGCCGAGCGGACCAGCCGGTCGCAGACGACCTGGGGGCTGCCGGTGGCGCCGGCGAGGGCGCCTTCGAGGGCGGCGATGCCCTCGTCCAGGTCCGCGTCCCGGCGCTCCACCAGCCCGTCGGTGTAGAGGACGGCCGTCGCGCCGGGCCCGAGCGCGACACAGCCGGAGGAGTACATCCAGCCGCCGGTGCCGAGCGGCGGTCCGGTGGGCTCGTCGGTGCGGGTGACCGTGCCGTTCTCGTCGCGGACCAGGATCGGCAGATGGCCGGCGGACGCGTACACCAGGCGGCCCTCGTTCGGGTCGTGCACGGCGTATACACAGGTGGCGATCTGGTTGGCGTCGATCTCGGTGGCGAGGCCGTCGAGCAGCTGGAGCACCTCGTGCGGGGGCAGGTCGAGGCGGGCGTAGGCGCGCACGGCCGTGCGGAGCTGGCCCATGACCGCCGCGGCCCGCACTCCGCGGCCCATGACGTCGCCGATGACGAGGGCGGTCCGACCGCCGCCGAGGGTGATCACGTCGTACCAGTCGCCGCCGACCGCTGCCTCGGTGCCGCCGGGCTGGTAGGTGGCGGCGATGCGCAGGTCGTCGGGCTGCTCCAGTTCCTGCGGGAGCAGGGAGCGCTGGAGGGTGACGGCGGTCTCGCGCTGGCGGCGTTCGCTGGCGCGCAGCCGCTCGGCGGCCTCGGCGTGGTCGGTGACGTCGGTGGCGAAGACGAGCACGCCCGCGTCGCGGTCGCCGTCCTCGGCGACGGGGGTGCAGGTGAAGGTGTACGAGCGGCCGTCCACCGCCTTGCGGGACTTCAGGGTGCGGGGTCTTCCGCTGCGCAGCACCTGGTCGAGCAGGGGGAGCAGGCCCAGCTCGGCGAGTTCGGGCAGGGCGTCGCGGGCGGGTGCGCCCACGGGACGGGTGCCGAAGGCCGTGGTGTAGGCGTCGTTGACGTAGCCGATGCGGTGGTCGGGGCCGTGGACGAGGGCGACGAGCGCCGGAACACGGTCCAGGACGTCACGCGCGGGCAGTTCGTCGACGGCGGCCGCCGGGCATGCGCCGTCGGCGGACCGTCCGGCGCGGGCCGCGGGCACGGAGCCTTCCCCCCGCCGGTCCGGGGAGACCGCCGTTTCGGTCCGCGCGGCGGCGCGGCGCTGCGTTCCGGGGAGCCGGGCGCTCCAGCGCGTGAAGTTCACTGTGGGGAAGGCCTCATGGGTGCTAGGGCGGGCGGATACCCGTCCGACGTCGTAGGGCAGTCTGGCAGGGAGCGGGCCGAGGCGAGGGACAACCGTCAGACGCCCCGGTGCTCCCGGGAGTTCCTGGATCAGGTCAGGACGACCCCTTCGGGTCGCCGGAAGGGCTGTGGGGAGGCTTTCCACCGGCCGCCAGTTCGAACTCCGCTCGAGGGTGTTCGAGCGAGCCGAGGGAGACGATCTCCCGTTTGAAGAGCCCGGCGAGGGTCCACTCGGCGAGCACCCGGGCCTTGCGGTTGAAGGTGGGCACCCGGCTGAGGTGGTACAGGCGGTGCATGAACCACGCGGGGTAGCCCTTCAGCCTGTGCCCGTAGACCTGGGCGACGCCCTTGTGCAGACCGAGGGAGGCGACCGAGCCGACGTACGCGTGGGAGTACGTCCGGAGGGGTTCGCCGCGCAGCGAGCGGACGATGTTGTCGCCGAGGACCTTGGCCTGGCGGACCGCGTGCTGGGCGTTGGGCGCGGTCTCGGCGCCGGGATCGGCGGCCGTGACGTCGGGGACGGCGGCGGCGTCGCCCGCGGACCAGGCGTGCTCCGTGCCGTCGACGGCCAGCTGGGCCGTGCAGCGCAGCCGGCCGCGGGCGGTGCGCGGCAGGTCGGTGGCGTCGAGCAGCGGGTGGGGTTTGACGCCGGCCGTCCAGACGAGCGTGCGGGTCGGGAAGCGCTGGCCGTCGCTGAGCACGGCGACGCGTCCGGTGCAGGACTCCAGACGGGTGCCGAGCAGCACCTGGATGTTGCGGCGGCGCAGCTGGGTGACGGTGTAACGGCCCATCTCGGCGCCGACCTCAGGGAGGACGCGGTCGGTGGCCTCCACCAGGATCCACTTCATGTCCTCGGGGCGGAGGTTGTGGTAGTAGCGGGCGGTGTAGCGGGCCATGTCCTCCAGTTCGCCGAGGGCTTCGACGCCCGCGTAGCCGCCGCCGACGAAGACGAAGGTGAGGGCGGCGTCGCGGAGCGCGGGGTCGCGGGTGGAGGAGGCGATGTCCATCTGCTCGATGACGTGGTTGCGCAGGCCGATGGCCTCCTCGACGGTCTTGAAGCCGATGCCGTGCTCGGCGAGGCCGGGGATGGGCAGGGCGCGGGAGACGGAGCCGGGGGCGAGCACGAGTTCGTCGTAGCCGACGAGTTCGGAGGAGCCGCCCTCCTCGGCGGTGGCGAGCGTGGTGACGGCCGCGGTGCGCGTGGCGTGGTCGACGGCGGTGACCTCGCCGACGACGACGTGGCAGTGGTCCAGGACGCGGCGCAGCGGTACGACGACGTGGCGCGGGGAGATCGACCCCGCGGCGGCTTCGGGGAGGAACGGCTGGTACGTCATGTACGGGTCCGGAGTGACGACCGTGATCTCGGCATCGCCTCTCCTCAGCTCGGCCTTCAGCTTCCGCTGGAGGCGCAGGGCCGTGTACATCCCGACGTAGCCGCCGCCGACAACCAGAATGCGCGCACGTTCCTTCACCATCCCATGACGCACCCGGCGCCGTTGTTTGTCCACAGCCCCGACAATTTGTGTGACCGGCGGCCGGTTGCGCGCGGGGCCGGCCGCGGTGTCCCCGTGGGACGAAAGGGGGCAGGTCAGCAGGGGCGGGCGACAGGGGGTGAAGGGAGGCAATCGGGATGTACACGCCCCGTACTCCGATCGAGGGGCGCACTGTGCGGAACCTGCCCCTTCTGAATTGACTTCCGCTCAACTATGTTCGTGTGACGACGGGGTGTAGGGACTGTGGTCGAACGGGTCCGCGACGGGCGGGTCCGGTCGGGACCGATGCCGCTTCCACGCACTTCGTATTCAGTGGCGGGGAGAGTCTCCGGGGGGAGACGTCATTACCGGGGGAACACATGCATGTTCAGGACACGCATTGGACATCTGCTGCCGCCATCGCACCGGGCGGCAAGGCGATGAACGCGGCGATGGGCAGCGGACGCGCGGACACGGCGCGGTCGACCCCGCTGCGGGTGGACGCACAGCGCAATCTGGAGCACGTGCTGCGTGCGGCGCGTGAGGTGTTCGGCGAGCTGGGGTACGGCGCGCCGATGGAGGACGTGGCGCGGCGGGCCCGGGTCGGGGTCGGCACGGTGTACCGGCGCTTCCCCAGCAAGGACGTGCTGGTCCGGCGGATCGCCGAGGAGGAGACGGCGCGGCTGACCGAGCAGGCGCGCACGGCGCTCGGGCAGGAGGACGAGCCGTGGTCGGCGCTGTCGCGGTTCCTGCGGACGTCCGTGGCGTCGGGGGCGGGGCGGCTGCTGCCGCCGCAGGTGCTGCGGGTCGGCTCCGCCGGTCCGGCCGACGAGGACCCCGCCGGTTCGGTCGTGCTCGCCGAGGGGGCCCGGGTGCCTCAGCAGCGGGCGCAGTCGGGGGGCGGGGAACTGCGGCTGGTGGCGGCCGGGGCCACGGCGGTGGCCGACGACACCGGGGCCGGGGCCCTGCTCGACGTGGTCGGTCAGCTGGTGGAGCGGGCGCGGGCGGCGGGCACGCTGCGGGCCGATGTGTCGGTGGGTGACGTGCTGCTGGTGATCGCCACGGCGGCGCCGTCGCTGCCGGACGCGGCGCAGCAGGCGGCGGCGTCGGCGCGGCTGCTGGACATCCTGCTGGAGGGGCTCCGGTCCCGGCCGGCGTAGTCCGTCGTCGCCGGCCCCGCGCCTCGCCGCCGGCGGGAGCGCGTTCCCACCCGTGCCACCCGTGTCGCCGTGTCGCCCGTGCGGCTGTTCCGGTCGGATGCGGGTGGGTGCGGATGGGTGCGGGTGGGCCGCCGGACGGACCGGCCGGCGCCCGCCGACGGTGAAGTGCGTTCCGGGCAAGGGCCGTTGCTCCCCCGTGGGGCACGCGGCCGGCGGTGTACGAGGGAGTTCGGTGGGCAAGTCCGCTCGGACGAGTGGACGGGGTGTGCGAGGACTCCTGGGCGGGACGGGCTTGTGGCAGGCTGAGCCGGTGACGGATTGGGCTGGGCCGGTTCCGGGGGCTTTCCGCGATGGGCGCTGACGGGTGGGACGAGTCGCGCGTGGACGACGGGGACGCGGAGACGCGCGGGCCGGCCTCCCCCTTCGTACCCGAGCAAGGCGGACGCCCGGCTTCCTTCCGGCGGCCCGCCGCCGCGAGCGTGCCCGCGCAGCGCGACGGCGGGCTGCCGCCGGCAGGTGAGGCGCCACCCGCCGACGGCGAGCTGATCGAGCGGATGCGCGCCGGTGACGACTCCGCCTACGCGGAGCTGTACCGGCGGCACTCCGCCGCGGTACGGCGGTACGCGCGGACCTGCTGCCGGGACGGCCACACCGCCGACGACCTCACCGCGGAGGTCTTCGCCCGGATGCTCCAGGCGGTACGCGGCGGCTCCGGGCCCGAGTACGCCGTACGGGCCTATCTGCTGACCTCCGTTCGACGCGTCGCCGCGCACTGGACCAGGTCCGCCCGGCGCGAGCAGCTCGTCGACGACTTCGCCCTCTTCGCCCAGCAGGCCGACCAAGCCCCGGACACGTCCGACGACTCCCTCGGGGCCGGTGCCGGTGCCGACGTGCGCGCCCTGCACGAGGCGGAGCAGTCCATGGCCGTGCGGGCCTTCCGTTCCCTTCCCGAACGCTGGCAGGCCGTGCTGTGGCACACCGAGGTGGAGGACGAGTCCCCGAGCGAGGTGGCCGTCCTGTTCGGACTGGACGCCAACGGCACCCGGGTGCTCGCCAGCCGCGCGCGCGAAGGACTGCGGCAGGCCTACCTCCAGGCGCACGTCAGCGACGCCCTCGCCGACGACGAGGAGTGCGCGCGCTACGCCGACCGGCTCGGCACCTACGCCCGCCGCAAGCTGCGCGTCCGGGCCGAGCGGGGGCTGCGCCGGCACCTGGCGGAGTGTGCCCGGTGCCGGCTGGCCGTGGCGCAGATCGAAGAGGTGGCGAGCGGCATCCCCGGTGTCGTCCCGGTCGCGGTCATCGGCTGGTTCGGGGCCGCCGGGTACGCCAAGGCGCTCGGGATCGTGGCCGGCGGCGCCGGGGCGGGGGCCGCCGGGGCAGCCGCGGCCGGGGCCGGTGGCTCCTCCGGCGGCGCGGGCGGGGCCGCGGCCTC
This sequence comes from Streptomyces sp. NRRL S-31, assembly GCF_000718775.1. Classification (GTDB taxonomy): domain Bacteria; phylum Actinomycetota; class Actinomycetes; order Streptomycetales; family Streptomycetaceae; genus Streptomyces. Next base: position 363 of record NZ_JOCB01000167.1, on the reverse strand, counting down.
CGAGGGAATGGGAGCGCCGGTGAAGGCGGGTATCGCGGCCGGTGTGGTCGCGGTGGCCGCCGCGGCGGTCGCGCTGGCCCTGGTGAACGACAGCCGTCCCGCGGGGGAGGCCGCCGCGCCGGCACCGTCCGCGCCGTCCGCGCCGGTCGTACGGCCCGGGACCCCGGCGCCCCCGACGACGGCGCCCCCGTCGGCGCCGCACAGGCGGTCGCCGAAGCCCGTCGCGGACGTCCCCGAGCCGGCCGGGTCCCCGGCACGCACCCCGGCGCCGCCTGCCACGCCCACGCCGGCAACCACGCCACAGCCGACGCCCGGGCCCGCCACCAAGCCCGCGCCGCCCCCGACCGCAGCGCCCCCGACGAC
>NZ_JOCB01000166.1 GCF_000718775.1 Streptomyces sp. NRRL S-31 | reverse complement strand
CCCCCGCCCCGGCCGTCCGGACCGCCCGCCCACCGCCGGACCCGCGCCCCGTCCCCGCCCCGCACAGAACGGATGACCGTATGCCCGTCGACCGCCTCGCCTTCACCCGGACCCTGTCCCGCGTGCCCGCCCCCGTCACCGTGACCACCACGGCCGACGCGTCCGGGCGGCGGTGGGGCTTCACCGGTAGCTCCTTCTGTTCGCTCTCCCTGGACCCGCCGCTCGTGCTCATCTGCCTGGACAAGGGCGCGAGCACGCACGGCGCGTTCACCGCCGCCCCGCACTTCCTCGTCAACGTGCTCGCCCACGACCAGGGCGATGTCGCCGTGCGCTTCGCGACCTCCGGCGTGGACCGGTTCGCGGCCGGCGACATGGCGCCCTGCGAACTCGGCCTGCCCGGACTGCCCGGCGCGGCGGCCCGGATCGCCTGCGCCACCCACGAGATCCTGGACGGAGGCGATCACAGCATCCTCGTCGGCCGCGTCGAGGCGACCCGCGCGGGCGACCGCGCGCCCCTCGTCTACAGCGACCGCGCCTTCGGCCGCCCCGTGCCCAACGACCGGCTGGCCACGGCAAGATGACCACGGCCCCGGTCCCGGCCGTGGTCCGGCTCGCGGTGCTGGGCACGGACCATGTGCACCTGCCGGACTACCTGGAGGTGGTCGCCCGCGACCCACGGGTCGTGCTGGCCGCCGTGTACAGCGGCGGACGGGCACCCGTGGCGGGCGTACGGCCGACGGCGGACGCGGCCGGAGCGCTGGCCGGGGCCGACGCGGCCGTCATCGTCTCCACCACGGCACAGCACGGCCCGCTGCTGCGCCAGGCCGTCGAGGCCGGCGTCCCGGCGCTGGTCGAGAAGCCGCTGGCGGCCTCGGCGGAGGAGACCGGCCGCCTGGCGGCGCTGCTCGCGGCGGCCGAACGGCCGGTCACGACCGCGATGTTCCTCAGATGCGCGCCCGAACTGCGCGCGGTGCGCGCCCGGCTGTCCGAGCGGGCCCTGGGCGAACTGGCAGGTGTGCACCTGCGGTTCACCCATCCCGGTCTGCTCGACGGCGTCTTCACCGGGTCCGCGGCCTGGATGCTGGCCGAGCGGCACGGCGCGGCGGGTGCCTTCGCCGACCTCGCGGTCCATCTCGTCGACCTGCTGGAGTGGCTGGACCCGTCGGCCGGTCTGCGGGTGTGCGGTGCCTCGTATCGGGGCCGTCCCGGGACCGAGCTGGACGTGGGCGGCGCGGCGGTCCTGTCCTGGGGCGGCGTGCCGGTGACGCTCCAGGCGGGCTGGACGTCCCGCCCGGGCGGGATGCTCCTGCACATCGAGGGGGAGCGGGCCGGCGTGACGGTCGAGCCGAGGCTCCGGGCCGGGGCCGCGCTGGAGGCGTTCCTCGGCCAGCTCCGGGGCGACCCGCGGTGGGAGCCCCCGACGGCCCGGGAGATCGTGCGCACCGCCCGGGTCCTGGACGCCGTCGACCGGGCGGCCCGGGCGGAGCCGAGGTGAGCGCCACGGCGTTACCTCCCAAAGTCGTCGTGGGTCGCCCGCGCCCGCTGGAGAATGTTCGTCAATCCTCGTACTGTCGTAGTGAGTCGAGCTCCACGCCACCGATGAGCAACGGAGGACCTACATGACTTCGCCCCTCACCCCCACCCCTTTGATGGACCTGACCCTCGGCGTCTATGCCTTCAAGGCGCTCGGACTGGCCACGGAGCTGGAGCTGTTCACCCAGCTCGCCGGGGGCGGCGGCACGACCCTCGCCGAATTCGCCGAACGGCACGCGATCGACGAGCGCCCCGCGGAGCTGCTGCTGACGGCGCTCGTCTCCCTCGACCTGCTGCGGCTGGAGGACGACGGCACTTACCACAACACCCCGCTCTCCGAGGAGTTCCTGGTCAAGGGCAAGCCGCGGTACTTCGGCGGCTGGGTCACGCTGGTCGACAAGCACGAGTACCCCGCCTACATCAAGATGCTCGACTCGCTGCGCGGCAACCGCCCCTACACCTGGGACGTGGAGAACCAGAAGTCGCTGTTCCAGCCCGACGACCCGGTCGTCAAGGAGCACTTCTGGGACGCCATGCACTCGCTGTCCGCCTACACCGCCGGTCAGCTCGCCGAGCACTTCGACTTCACCACCGTCAGGACGCTGCTCGACGTGGGCGGTGGTGGCGCGGCGTACGACATCGAGCTGTGCAACCGCTACCCGCACCTGAAGTCGACCGTCTTCGACCTGCCGTTCGTGTGCGAACTGACGAAGCCGCGCGTGGAGAAGGCGGGGCTCGCGAACCGGATCTCCTTCGCCAGCGGCGACTTCTTCCAGGTCGGAGGTGTGCCGAGCGGGTACGACGCGATCCTGCTCTCCAACATCCTGCACGACTGGGGTGTGGAGGACGCGCGCAAGATCCTGCGGTCGTGCGCGGAGGCGCTGTCTCCCGGCGGCGTCCTGCTGATCACCGAGTCCTTCGTCGCCGACGACAAGCGGGGTCCGGCGCCCGCGGCGCTGATGAGCCTGAACATGCTCGTCGAGACGTGGGGGCGGAACTACACCGCGGCCGAGTACTCCGCCTGGATGGAGGAGTTCGGGCTCAAGCCGGAAGGCGTCACCCCGTTCGAGGGCCAGGGAGCCAACGGCGTGCTGGTCGCCCGCAAGCCCTGACGCCACCGCCGTCCGCGAAGCCCCGCCGTCCCACGTGCCGCGCCGCTTTCCCCGGCCCGCGCGGCGACAGCCCCCAGGACCGTCGAGGTCCTGGGGGCCGCTCGCGTGGCGCGGGAACCGCGCGACCGGGACGGCCGGCGGGGCGGCGGGAGCGGCCCCCGGCACCGACACCGGCGGCGCCGCACCCGGGGAACCGGCGCCGTCGGTCCGAGGACCGGCGGCGCCGGTGTGCTCCCGGCAGCGGAACGCCGTCTAGTCGGCCGCGCCCTCCCGCTCCCGCGCCGCCGCGGCCGGGTGCACCGGCGGCTCGGCGACCCCCGGGGCCCGCCGGTCGGCGAACTCCTCGCGCAGCACCCGCACCACCTCGCCGAGCAGGTCCAGCTGTTCCAGCACGGTCTTCAGGGGCAGCCCCGCGTGGTCCATGTTGAACATCTGCCGCTGGTAGTCGCCGAAGTACTCACGGAAGCGCAGGGTCTTCTCGATCACCTGCTGGGGACTGCCCACGGAGAGCGGGGTGATCTCCATGAAGTCCTCCAGCGACGGGCCGTGCCCGTACACCGGCGCGTTGTCGAAGTACGGCCGGAACTCCCGTACGGCGTCCTGGGAGTTGGCGCGCATGAACGCCTGCCCGCCGAGCCCGACGACGGCCTGCTCGGGCCGGCCGTGCCCGCTCTCCGCGTAGTGGTGCCGGTAGAGCGCGATCAGGTCCTGGAAGTGCTCCTTGGGCCACAGGATGTTGCTGGCGAAGAACCCGTCGCCGTAGTGGCCGGCCTGCACCGCGATCTCCGGGCTGCGGATCGAGCCGTGCCAGACGAACGGCGGTATGCCGTCCAGCGGCCGGGGGGTGGCGGTGAACTGCGTCAGCGGCGTACGGAACCTGCCGTGCCAGTTCACCTCCTCCTCCCGCCAGAGCCGGTGCAGCAGCGCGTAGTTCTCCAGGGCGAGCGGGATGCCCGCCCGGATGTCCTTGCCGAACCAGGGGTAGACGGGCGCGGTGTTGCCCCGGCCGAGCACCAGGTCGACGCGCCCGTCGGCCAGGTGCTGCAAGAAGGCGTAGTCCTCGGCGATCTTCACCGGGTCGTTCGTCGTGATCAATGTGACCGCGGTGGAGAGGGTGATCCGCTCCGTGCGCGCGGCGATGTACCCGAGCAGGGTGGTCGGGGACGAGGGGACGTGCGGCGGGTTGTGGTGCTCCCCGGTGGCGAAGACGTCGAGACCGACCTCCTCCGCCTTGAGCGCGATGCGGACCATCGACTTGATGCGCTCGTGTTCGGTCGGGACGCGGCCCGTGGTCGGGTCCGGGGTGACATCGCCGACGCTGTAGATCCCGAACTGCATGGTGCGGCTCCTCACGGGTGTGGCGGTGACGACAGATCGCGGTACCGCGCACCCGCTGCGGGGGAGGCCTGGGCCGGGCAGGTCCCGGATGCGCGGGTCAGGTGGCGGAGCGGGTCCGGTCGCCGGCGGAGACGGCGCGCGCGGCCTTCTCCAGCACCTCGTCCTCCGCGGCCCCCGCGAGGATGGCGTCCAGGAGTCCCGGATAACGCGCGTCGAGGTCCTCGCGGCGCAGGGACAGCAGGTTCTCCCTGCCGGAGGGGTGCTGCCAGATGACGCCGCTCTCGCGGAGCACGCGCCAGTGGTGCGTCATCGTGGACTTGGCGGTGATCCCCAGGATTCCCAGTACGCTGCCGCAGTTGTGCTCCCCGCCCGCGTCGAGTACACGGACGACGGCGAGTCGTACGGGGCTGCCCAGCGCGGACAGCACGCTCTCGATCCGAATCTGGTCGCGGTCTGGATGGCGGCTCATAATCCCACAGTACCGCGACATTCATACTTTCCATCCTCCGGTCGTCTCCGGGCCCGTGGTGCGCCCTCCGCGGGGCGGCGGGGCGGTGGCCCGGTGCCCCCTTCCGCGGTGTGTCGTCTGACATGCGTCTCCCTTTTTCCCGCGCCCGTGGCGAGCCGGACCGGTGCCTCGCGCCCTGGGCGGGGCGGAGCGGTCGGCGGGGCACGACGGTTCGACTGTACTAAGGTTGCCGAACGATGCGACGTACGTAAGAATACGAACAGTCGTAATGATGCGGCGACCCCGGGTTGCCGGAGGTCCCGTCCGAGCTTCACGCAGCTCCACAGCTCCACAGCTCCACGAACCACTCCACCGGACCCAGAAGGGGCCTGACTGTCATGTCCACTACATCAGCGCTGCACCGGGGGAGCCCGGACGGCGCCCCACGCCATCTGGGCTGGATCCTGACGCTGCTGGCCCTCGCGCAGTTGCTCTACGGCCTCGACCTGAACATCGTGTTCGTGGCCCTGCCCGAGATCGGTCAGGACCTGGGCTTCCCGGGCCAGACCCAGCAGCTGGTGGTCAGCGCCTACGTCGTCTTCGCGGGCGGCTTCCTGCTGTTCGGCGGGCGCGCGGCCGACCTGCTGGGCCGGCGCAGGATGTTCGTCCTCGCCCTCTCCCTGTACGCCGTCTCGTCGCTGGCCGGCGGTCTCGCGCCGAGCCCCGAGGTCATCGTCGTGGCCCGCGCCGTCCAGGGCATCGCCGGCGCCCTGCTGCTGCCGTCCACCCTCTCCCTGATCAACACCCTCTTCGAGGAAGGTCCCAAGCGGAACCGGGCGCTCGCGGTCTGGGGCGGCGCCGGCGCCAGCGGCCTGACGATCGGCGCGCTCCTCGGCGGGGTCCTGACGGAGAACTTCGGCTGGCCCTCGGTCTTCTACGTCAACGTGCCCTTCGGCGGCCTCGTCGCCCTGTGCGCCCTGTTCGTCATCCCGCGCGACCCGGCCCGCACCACGCGCCGCAAGTTCGACTTCCCGGGCTCCCTCAGCGTCACCGGCGGCGCCACCCTGCTGGTCTTCGCCCTCGTCGAAGGCCCCGAGCGGGGCTGGGGCGACGGCCTCGTGGTCGGGGCGTTCGTCGCGGCCGTCCTGCTGCTCGCGCTGTTCGCCGTCGTCGAGTCACGCAGCTCCGACCCGCTGATGCCGTTCCGGCTGTTCAACAACCGCAACCTCACCGTGGGCATGCTCGTCACCTTCCTCTACATGGCGACCTTCGGCGTCCTGCCGTACTTCCTCACGGTCCTGATGCAGAGTGTGCACGGCTACAGCGCCCTCCAGACCGGCCTCGGCTTCCTGATCCCGTCGGTCGCGATCGCCACGGGCACCCAGCTCGGCGAGCGGTTCGCCAGCCGGATCGGCACCCGCACGACCCTGATCATCGGCTTCGTCGTCGGCGTGGTCGGCACGGTCGCGCTCGCCTTCGGCTTCGACGCCGACGCGAGCTACGGCCTGCTGGTGCCCGGTCTGATCGTCTCCGGCATCGGCCAGGGCATCGTCTGGACCGCGATGTGGATCGCGGCGGCGACCGGCACCGCCCCGCAGGAGCAGGGCGTGGCCAACGGCATCGCCTCCACCGCCCTCAACATCGGCAACGCCATCGGCCTGGCGGTCTTCACCGTGATCGCCGAGATCGGCACGGACGGCAAGGCGGGCCACGCGCTCACCGCCGCCAAGGCGGACGGCGAGTTCCTGGTGGTGCTGCTCACCGCCGCGGGCATGGTCGTCGGCCTCCTCGTCACGTTCCTGCTGAAGCGGCAGACGGCGCCCGCGGTCACCGCCGCGCCGGGCAGCGAGGAAGAGGCCCTCGCGGCCCGCTGAACCCCGGACGGCGGGCGCCCCGGGGGCCGGAAATCCCCCGCCCGGCTCCCCGCCCGCCGTCCGGCCGCACTCCGGGCGACCTGACGACGGCCCGGCGCACCCGGCCGCGGTGGACACCGAAGTCCGCCGCGGCCGGGCCGCGCCGGGCCGTCGTACGCACAAGTGGAGCCACCGCGCCCGGACTTGCCAAAGTCTCCCCGGTTCACCTCCGCCACATTCTCTCCGTACGTGAATCTGCGTACTGTCGTGGACGTCGCGGCATCCCCGCATCCCACCGCCACTTGGAGAGCCATGTCCCGTCGTCTGTTCACCTCGGAATCGGTGACCGAGGGCCACCCGGACAAGATCGCCGACCAGATCAGCGACACGATCCTGGACGCGCTGCTGCGCGACGACCCCGCCTCCCGCGTCGCCGTCGAGACACTGATCACCACCGGCCAGGTGCACATCGCCGGGGAGGTGACGACGGGGGCCTACGCGCCCATCGCACAGCTGGTGCGCCGGAAGATCCTCGACATCGGCTACGACTCGTCGGCCAAGGGCTTCGACGGCGCCTCCTGCGGCGTGTCCGTGTCCATCGGGGCACAGTCGCCCGACATCGCCCAGGGTGTCGACACCGCCTACGAGACACGTGTCGAGGGCGACGACGACGCACTCGACCGCCAGGGCGCCGGCGACCAGGGCATCATGTTCGGCTACGCCACCAACGAGACACCCACCCTCATGCCGCTCCCCATCGAGCTGGCCCACCGGCTCGCACGGCGGCTGACGGACGTCCGCAAGACCGGCACCGTCCCCTACCTGCGCCCCGACGGCAAGACCCAGGTCACCATCGAGTACCAGGGCTCCAGGCCGGTGCGCCTCGACACCGTCGTCGTCTCCACCCAGCACGCCGCCGACATCGACCTGGACACCCTGCTCACCCCCGACATCCGCGAACACGTCGTCGAACAGGCGCTCCGGCAACTGGCCGAGGACGGCATCAAGCTGGAGACGGACGGCTACCGGCTGCTGGTCAACCCCACCGGCCGGTTCGAGGTCGGCGGCCCGATGGGCGACGCCGGACTGACCGGCCGCAAGATCATCATCGACACGTACGGGGGCTACGCCCGCCACGGCGGCGGCGCGTTCTCCGGCAAGGACCCCTCCAAGGTCGACCGTTCCGCCGCCTACGCGATGCGCTGGGTGGCGAAGAACGTCGTCGCCGCCGGGCTGGCGGAACGCTGCGAGGTCCAGGTCGCCTATGCCATCGGCAAGGCGGCCCCGGTCGGCCTGTTCATCGAGACCTTCGGCACCGGCACGGTGGCCCAGGAGAAGATCGAGAAGGCGGTCGACGAGGTCTTCGACCTGCGCCCCGCCGCGATCATCCGGGACCTCGACCTGCTCCGGCCGATCTACGCGCAGACGGCCGCCTACGGCCACTTCGGCCGCGAGCTGCCCGACTTCACCTGGGAACGCACCGACCGCGCACAGCGGCTCAAGGACGCCGCGAGCGCCTGAGGAGACGCTGCACGCCGAGAAGTTCGCACCCATAGGAGCCAACCGATGCGTATCGCTGTCACGGGGTCCATCGCCACCGACCACCTGATGACCTTCCCGGGCCGCTTCGCCGACCAGCTCATCCCGGACCAGCTCGCCCACGTCTCGCTCTCCTTCCTCGCCGACGCACTGGAGATACGCACCGGAGGGGTGGCCGCCAACATCGCCCTCGGCCTCGGCCGGCTCGGCCTGCGCCCGGTGCTCGTGGGCGCGGCGGGGATCGACTTCGACGACTACGACGAGCGCCTGCGCGCGGCCGGCGTGGACACCTCCACCGTCCGGATCAGCGCGGAACACCACACCGCGCGCTTCGTCTGCACCACCGACACCGACCAGAACCAGATCGCCACCTTCTACCCGGGCGCCATGAACGAGGCCCGGCACATCGACCTCGGCGCCGTCCGGGGCGCCGTGGGCGGCCTCGACCTCGTCCTGGTCGGAGCCGACGACCCGCAGGCGATGCTGCGGCACACCCGTACCGCGCACGACCTCGACATCGACGTGGCCGCCGACCCCTCCCAGCAGCTCGCCCGCCTCGACACCGAGGAGACCAGGCGGCTGGTGCACGGGGCGCGCTGGCTGTTCACCAACGAGTACGAGGCGGCCCTGCTCCAGGAGCGCACCGGCTGGAGCGAACGCGAGGTGCAGAACCGGGTCGGCACCTGGCTGATCACCCGCGGAGCGGACGGGGTCACCCTGCTGTCCGGTCACACCCACCGGATGGACGTGCCCGCGGTGGCCTCCGAACGCATCGCCGACCCGACCGGCGTCGGGGACGCCTTCCGCGCCGGCTTTCTCGCCGGGCTCGCCTGGGAACTGCCCCTCCGGCGAGCGGCCGAACTCGGCTGCGCCCTCGCCACCACCGTCCTCGAATCCGTCGGCACGCAGGAGTACAAGCTCCTCCCGGCGGACCTCCTCGCCCGCATCGACCAGACCTACGGACGGGCGTCGGCCGCCGAGCTGGAGCCGCTCCTCGCGGGCGCGTCATGAGCACCGGGCAGGCACGCCGTGCCGACGCCCTCCGAGAGGCGCTCGCCACGCGTGTGGTGGTCGCCGATGGAGCGATGGGCACGATGCTCCAGGCCCAGGAGCCGACTCTGGAGGATTTCCAGAACCTC
>NZ_JOCB01000165.1 GCF_000718775.1 Streptomyces sp. NRRL S-31 | reverse complement strand
GACTTCCCACGGCTTCGGCCGAGCCACCCCACACCCCCGGATCACCAGTTCCGAACTGATCCAACCACCTCGAAGATCATTTCGTTAGGAGTTCTAAGTCCAGCCGCCGGCCGCCACGAGGGGCCCGACCTGTACGAGCTGTGGAGGCCCTGTCGTGAGCCGGACTCTCGCATGGAGCCTCACACCGGTGCCGCCCTCGGCTGCGTAGAGGTGCTGGCCGAGCTGCATGGCAAGGGCTGGGCCCACGGCGACGTGCAGCCCGCACACTTCATCATCGGCCCGGATCGCACGCACCTCATCGACCTGGCCTTGGCGTGGGGCGGACACGTCCCCGAGGGGTACGACTTCCCGTTCCGCGGCTGCCTCGTCCACTACGAGGCGCCAGGCGCCGGAGATCGCGCGCAGCGTGCTTGCGACCGGAGAGGCGCAGCCTACGCCGGAAGCGGACATCTATGCGCTCGGCGCGTCCCTGCGCATTTCCGCCACGGGCTGGCGGGCCGTCGAGTACCCGGACGACGCACCGCGCCCCGAGCAGAGACAAGCCGTCGCAAGTGGCAACCGCCGGCCTGGGAAGGTGCATGGCGAGCTGGGCGAACTGATCGACGCCATGCTCAGTCCGGCGCCCGAGGGCAGGCCCACGATCTACGAGGTCGGTAAGGCCCTGAGCTGAGCCGTAGACCCCCAAGCAGAAGACCGGACCACCCCTCCGCCTGGACAGCATTCAGGGGGCCCGGTCGCGGAATCCCTGGTCAGGGCCCCGGTGCCGATGACAACGGCCCGGCCGGTGTACTCGTGGCCGTCTGATCGGTCCTGCTCCCACCCTCGGAGGCGGTTGCCGTCAAACACTGCCGTCAAGGCAAAACCCAGAGGCCCCGGATCTCTCCGGGGCCTCTGTTTCATGTGCACTCGGCAGGATTCGAACCTGCAACCTTCTGATCCGTAGCTTCATAGGGATCGGTCGCTGGCGGTCATACCGGTCGCGCCGTGGTCCTGGAAGGACGCTGGGGGACAGGGGCGGTTGCTCGGGTTGCTGTATTGCGTTGCTGTACCGCGACCGAGCTGCGCCCCACCTCTGGTGGCATCGTCTACGGCTGGCGCACCAGCCGGTCGAGTCGCTTCTGCGTGAGCACTCGGGGCAGTTGGAGTTGCGGCTTCGAACCAACGGCCAGGGGGCGCATCATCTCGATGGCACCGCCGGTCGAAGCACCGTCCTCGTGGGAGAGGATGTGGCAGTGCCAGACTGAGGTTCCCGGAATGGTGTACGTGCCAACCCAGGCCGTGATGTAGTCCGGAGGGGATACAAACGTGTCCTTAGGCCCGGATTCATAGGCTTTCGCTGGCTCGAAGGGTCCGACAGTCCCAGGTACGGGCTTGCCGTTGGCGTCCCACTGACCGACGTGCCATCTTCCGATCAGCTGGAGTTCGACGATGTGCTCATGGAAGGGATGCGCGTCGGGACTGTGGTTGCGCATGGCCCAGACTTCCGTGGAGCCGAGTTGAGGCGTCTCGGTAGGCGGGTCGAAGTAGTTGAGCAGCTGGTTCTCGTCCCCGAGCTGGGGCACACCAGGCGTATTTTCGCCGGCTTGGACCGTTCGGAGACGAGCCCGCGCCAATTTGCGAGCGAGTGGCTCAGCGTTGTTGGTCTCCCGGATCGTCTTCGGTACCCGTGAGTGATCCGGAGACGTCACCTCGGGGCAAACGTCGAATCGCATAAGCTCAGGGATCAGCGGGGCTACGTTAGGTCCTGGGTAGGGCGCAGAAGCATCGTTGGCCAGCACCCACTTCTGCCCGTTGTGGCCAGTGAAGTCGACAACCACCTTGTAGCGCTCTCCGGGCGAGATGAGCAAGTCGTTGACCCGCGTGGGATGCCGCAGATAGCCCTCGTCATTTCCAACCACGGTCATGGCCGGCGCAGCCGAGGGGGAACCGGCGACCTGTCGGAGGCTGAGGTGGTAGAAGCGCGAGTCCGAACCGTTGACCAGAGTGAAGGTATAGCGTCGCGGCTCCACCTTCTGCTTGGGTGCGATGGTCCCATTGATCACGGGGACGTCGCCGAAGAACTCCGGGTCGGCGTGCGTGTAGCACAGCGAATAGTCGGCGTTGAACGACTTGTCCTGGAGCACGTAGGACCTGGCGAAACGCCCCCGTGGCAGCCCGAACGACGGCTCGAGCTTGTCGGTGTTGGGCGCCAGCCCTGCCAAGCCCTCATAGACATGGTACGAGTCATGCGCGTCCGCGTGGTCGTGGTACCACAAGGGCGCCGCAGCCTGTCTGTTCGGATAGCTCTGCGTCTGTGATCCACCTGGCGGGACTTCCACTCCGTTGGGCAGAGGGACGCCGTCGCTTGCCACCGACTGAAGACCGCCGTGGCGATGTGTGGTGATGGTGTTGTTGTTGGGCTGGTCGAACGGGAAAACAGGTGTTCCCGCTGCGGGCAGGTTGTTGATGACCCGCACCTTGATCGGATGGTTCTGCTGGGTGACGATGGTCGGTCCGAGGTAGTCCACGGTGGCGTTAGCCGTGCTATATCCCAGCGTCTTCGTCGTCCCCCACTCACTACTGAATTTGTGAGTGTTGTGCACACCCACCTTCAGCGTGTAGTGGTTCTTCCTGTCCGGCGCTGCAACCGGCGGCTGCTGAACTTCATCGATGAAATGCGTCGCTGCGGGCGAGGGGCCACAGGACGTAATCTGGGCAGCCTGTACAGACGGCGCCCCAAAAAGCAACCCGACCCCTGTCACAGTCAATCCTGTAAAGCAAGCCAGCGTACGCTTCGGCACCAGATTTTTGGCATGCCACCAACGCTGGAGATGCAATGTCGCCCTAAGCAAGAAAGCCTCCCGTACAGCGTTACCGACGTGCGACCGATGCCCAATTGGACACGGCGGATCAAGGATGCATACGGTTGTATGCGGTGCCCCTATGACGCGTCGGCTTGAGTACCAAAGTCGTCTAACGACCACTCGAATGATGTAGGGGTTTGAGAAAACGTACGCGACACCACGTGCAGTGCACGCTGCGATCTAGTCACGACGTATCACCAGCCCGACTGTCAGGCCGTGCCGGGTCGTTAGGCCGACAACAGATGCCCGCTGCCCTTGATGCGGCCCGCGTACAGCCACTGCCACGCTTCGTCGGAGGCGTCCGCGTCCAGGGCCGGGGAGATCGTTCGGAGGGCGACCGATACCCAACGGTCCGCCTGTGGTGCCGAGCAGGCGTCGAACGATCAGCGCGGCGTCATCCGCCACAGGTAATCCGCGCAGGATGTCGCGGGTCCAGCGGCGGGCCCGGCTCACTTCTTCCGGGAATTCTGGGCACCTCAGCCCCCAGACCCGGGCTGTAGCGACGGGCGCCCTCGACCGGCCGCTCAAGTTCGCCGCCGAACTCGCCCAGCTCGACATCAGCGACCACGCCTGCCGCCTCATCCGCACCGCCTGGACCCTCGGCGCCCGCAAGGACCTGGACACCTCCGCCTGCGCGCCTGGGCCCACATGCTCGGATTCCGCGGCCGCTTCTCCACCAAGTCCCGCCGCTACTCCACCCTCGGCGCCCTCCGCGACACCCGCGCCGAATGGCGCCGCGCCCAGGCAGCAACCGACGAACGCCCGGCAGACACGACGTACGTCCTCGCCCACTGGGTCTTCGCCGGCACCGGCCTGTCCGACACCGAAACCTGGCTTGCCGCATCCCTCGAACCCGCCCCCGGCACGGAAGGAGAGCCCACCCCATGACAACGGTGACCATCACCCGCAAGTGGCACACCACGGCCGAAGTCGCCGAGATGCTCGTGCTGGGCCCAGGGCAAGGACGCCAGGCGGGCCAAGGCACGGCAGCGGTGTTGCGCGGTCGGAGAGTGCTGTGAAGCGTTCCCGTCCCGGCGCGTCATCCAGGCCGCACGTGACGCTCTCCGTGCTGCCCTGACCCATGCCGTGGCCGAAGAGGAAATCGGCAAGAACGTCGCCTCACTGGTGAAGGTCCCCAAACCGCGCCGCCGCCGGATCAAGCCCTGGTCGGTCGCCGAGGCGGGCCGGTTCCTCGCCGACTGCGCCGCGCGGGACGATCACCTCTTCGCGGCCTGGATGCTCGTGCTCTGCCTCGGCCTGCGCCGGGGCGAGGTCCTGGGGCTCACCTGGAAGTCGGTGGACTTCGACGCAGGTGAGATCTACGTGGATCACCAGATCCAGCGGGCCGGGCGGCAGATCCTCCACCGGGAAACCAAGACCGCGGAGTCGGACGACTTCCTTCCCCTCCCGGCGCTGTGCCTCAAGGCCCTCCGCATGCGGCGGGCTCAGCAGAGCGGAGACCGGAAGGCGGCCGGGGAGCTGTGGCAGGGCACGCACGACCTGATCTTCACCACGAAGTACGGCACCCCGATCGAGCCGGGGAACCTCACCCGGATGTTCGCGCTGCGGGCCCGCCGCGCCGGCGTCCGCGTCATCCCGCTCCGGAACACCCGGCACACGTGCAGCTCGCTCCTGGTCGCACTCAAGATCCATCCGAAGATCGCCCAGCGGATCCTGCAGCACTCCCAGATCGCCATGACGATGGAGGTCTACGCCGAAGCCAGCGAGGAAGAGGTGCGGGCCGCGCTCGGCAAGCTGTCGGATGCCATGGGCGGCGCCGGCTGACGCGGTTGCTGCACTTCGCTGCTGTACGCCCCTGAAACGCGAGAGGCCCCGGAGTAATCCGGGGCCTCTCATCTGTGTGCACTCGGCAGGATTCGAACCTGCAACCTTCTGATCCGTAGTCAGATGCTCTATCCGTTAAGCTACGAGTGCTTGTTCTTTTGTTTCGTCTTCGTTCCCGGCCCTTTCGGCCCGTTCCCGGCGACAGGAAGAACATTACATGACTGCCGCCGTCATGTGAAATCCGCTCCCCACACCCCTTGTGACCTGCGAAAACGCCCAGAGGACGGGTGGGAACGCGCAGGCGGGGGCGGGGGAAGCCGGGGAACGCCGAAGCCCCGGTCCTGGGGACCGGGGCTTCGAGATGGAGCGGAGGCGGAGGGATTTGAACCCTCGATGGGCTGTAAGACCCAAACCGCATTAGCAGTGCGGCGCCATAGACCGGACTAGGCGACGCCTCCAGCACAACCGCTCACGCGAGCGCGCGAATGGTGCGTGCAGATGATGACACAGGTGAGTGCCCTGTCACCAATCGCCCCCCACGGTACTAGGCAGTCGCCCCGCAGGGCAAAGGGCTTCGCCCGGCGGGGGCCGCGAGACGCTCCGCCGGGCGGAGCAACGTTCCGGCGGGTGGCGCCACGTTCCGGCGGGTCCCGCGTTGGACAGGGCATGGTCTTCGTCCTGCCGGTTCCCGGGCGCCTCCTCCTGGCTTCCCTGGCCGCCGCCGCCTCCGCTTCCCTCGTCCCGCTCACCGCCGCCCCCGCCGGGGCCCTGCCGCCGCCCGTCCGGCCCGACGACCGGGGCGACCACCTCACCGTCGTGGTCCGGCACGCCGGCGCCGGACGGGACGGGAGGTACGAGGTGTACTGCCATCCCGAGGCCGGGCACCACCCCGACGTCTCCGGGGCCTGCCGGACGCTCGACACGCGCACGCAGTGGGGCCGGGACCCCTTCGCGCCGGTCGACCCCGGCGCCACCTGCACCATGCAGCACGGCGGCCCGGCCACCGCCCGGGTCACCGGTACCTGGGCCGGGCGCCCGGTCGACGCCTCCTTCGACCGCGGCAACGGGTGCGAGATCGGGCGGTGGGACCGGTTGGTGCCCCTGCTGCCGGAGGTGGGGGCGCCCCGGTAGCCGAGGGGCCGGGGGAGGTGGCGACGGGGCCGGGGATGGTGGCGGCGGGGCCGGGGGCGGACGCACCGGTTCCGTAAAGGTCCGGCGGAGGTATCGCGGTGCCGGACCACGCGTCACCCGTTCGCCGTCACTTCCTCGTGGGACCTCCCTCCCATCCGGCACCGCGCGCACGACCCGTGCCCTTAGACTCCCTCGCGTGACACGTCGCGGGCCGGTTGGCAAGATGGCCCGAGCTGTCGGCAAGGTGCGGTAACAGGGAGGAAGGCGTCTCGTGAGCGGCAGGCCATCCCGGGGCGCTGCTCGCCTCGCAGCCATACTGGACGCGCTGCCGGACGCGTTGGTCCTGGTCAACGCCAACGGAACCGTCGTCAACGCCAACACCATCGCGTTGGAGGCCTTCGAGGCCCCCGGTACGGCCCTGGTGGGGCGCGGGCTGCTCGATCTGCTGCCCGAGTTCGACTCCAGACTGATCCCGGGGTCGATGCGGCGGCCCGACCACATGGACCCCCGGGGGCGGACCAAGCCGACCCGGATGGTCGCGCGGCGCACGGACGGCAACGAGTTCCCGGTCGAGGTCACCAGCGCGAACCTGGAGAACGGCCAGCAGGCGTACGACGGTTACGGCTACACCGGCGACGAGCTGCTGATGATCGTGGTCCGGGACCTGTCCGGGACCGTCGACACCGAGGCGGAGCTGGCCCGCTCGCAGCGGCAGACCGAGATGATCCTGCGCGCCGCGGCCGAGGGCGTCGTGGGCACCGACACCGACGGGCGGATCGTCCTCGTCAACCCGGCCGCCGCCCAGATACTGGGATACCGGGCCGGCGAGCTGGGCGGCAAGGAGCTGCACACCCTCGTACTGCACTCGCGTGCCGACGGATCGCCGTTCCCGTACGAGGAGTCGCCGCTCGCCGACACCCTGCGCTCGGGGCGCAAGCACCGGGTGCGCGGGCAGACGCTGTGGTCCAAGGGCGACCGGAAGGTGTCGGTCGACCTGACCACCGCGCCGGTGCGGGACGGGGACCAGCTCGTCGGCGCCGTGATGACCTTCACCGACCGGCGGCCGTACGACGCCCTGGTCGAGGAGAAGGCCGCGCTGGAGCAGGCGCACGCCGAGGAGCTGGAGAAACTCTCCGAGGAACACGCCTCCGACCTGACCGCGCTGCGCCAGCGGCACGTCGCCGAGACCGAGGAACTGCGCGAGGCGCACACGGAGGAGCTGGCGGCCGGCGAGGAGCGGTACGCCGCGCTCGCCGAACGGGAGAAGGACCGGTACGAGGCCCTCGCCGGACGGCACGAGCAGTTGCTGACCCTGCTCGGCGAGTCGCTGCGCGGACCGCTGGACGAGCTGCGGCGCGAGCTGTCCGCACTGGCGGCGGACGACGCCGGGCAGCTGTGGCCCGAGGCCAACCAGGTCCTGCACC
This sequence comes from Streptomyces sp. NRRL S-31, assembly GCF_000718775.1. GTDB lineage: Bacteria > Actinomycetota > Actinomycetes > Streptomycetales > Streptomycetaceae > Streptomyces. The sequence continues at coordinate 1,974 of NZ_JOCB01000165.1, read as the reverse complement.
ACCTGTCCGCCGGGTACTCCCGGATCACCACCCTGATCGACAACGTCCTCGGCTACCAGCGGCTGGACGCGGGCAGCGACCACATCACCCGGACGAAGGTGATGCTGGACGCCGTCGTCGCCGCCGGTGTGGACGGGGCCGTCGAGCTGATCGGACCGGGCCGCGTGCAGTTCGCCGTGCACGCGCCGCCCATCGAGGCCGAGGTCGACGCGCAGCGGCTGGCCGTCGCCCTCGCGCACCTCGTGGCGGATGTCGCCGGGGTCGACGCCACCGGCAACACGCCCGTGTCGGCGGGCGGTTACCTGGACAACACCGTCGTGGTCGCCGCCGCCCAGCGCGGTGAGGTGGTGCGGATCGAGGTCCGCGGACCGTACGCCGGGGGAGACCCGGTGCACGAGCCGATCGTGCGCGGGATCGTGCGCGCCCACGGGGGTGTGCTCCAGACGCACGAGGTGCCGGGCATGAGCGGCAGCGCGTACGTGCTGGAGGTGCCGCTCGGCGGCGGGGCGGGCGCGGTCGCCGCGCGGCTCCCGGACACCGTGCCCGGCGCGGGGCCGGCGGACACCGGTGTGGCCGCCGTGGACGATTCCGGCGCGGCCGAGCAGGCCGGTGGCCGGCGGCGGGCCCGGCGGGGTTCCACGGACGCCTTCCTGGAGAGTGACCTGACCGGCGGGGACGCCGGTGAGGCGGACGCGCCGGTGCCGACCGGCCGGCGCCGGCGGCGGGCCGGGGCGCCCGCCGAGGAGGACGCCGTGTTCCCGGCCGAGGGCGCGGAGAGCGCCTCCGGCGGGACCGGGCGGCGCCGCGGGCGACCCGCCGACAACGGCGCGGACGGCGCGGACGGTCCGGAGATTCCGGACGCCGGCAGCGATGCGGGCAAGGGCGTGTCCGAGGGTGCGGTGATGACCTCGGCCGAGCAGGGCGCGGGCGCCGCCGCCGTGGGCACGGGGCTCGGTGGCACCGTGCCGCCGCAGGGCGTGCCCGTGCCGACGGGCCGGCGTGCCCGCCGCGACCCGGACGCCCCGCAGGCCGCGCTGCCGCCGGCCCTCCCCGCGGCCGGTGCCATGCCGGCTCCGGGTGTTCCGGGCGCGCAGGGGTTCCCGGCGCGGGCCCTTCCGGCGCAGGGCGGCGAGACGGCCCCGGCCCAGGGCGCCACCGCGGTCCCCGCACAGGGGACGGCGGCGGTCCCCGCGCAGGGCGTGACCTCGGTTCCGGCACAGGGCGACGAGGCGGACGCCGGCGAGGGCGGACAGCCGGGCGAGCGGCGCCGACGGGCGCTGGCCGCCGCGGCGGAGCGTGCCGCGGCGCAGGAGGCGGGCGGTGCGCGGACGGTGTTCGCCCTGCCGCCTGCCCAGGCCGACCGCTCCCCCGAGGCCCCCGCACCCGCACCCGCACCCGCACCCGCACCCGCACCGGCGAGCGGAACGGCCCCGGTCGCGGCTCCTGGCGCGGCTCCGGGTACGGCCGTACCGGTGCCCCCGGCTCCCGGTGCTCCCGGTGTTCCCGCCGGGGGTCTTCCGGGCGACGACGGCCGGCACGACGCCGTACCGCTCGACCAGGCCGACGACCACACGCCGCCGCAGCCGCACCCCACCAGCGCGCCGACCGGCCGCCGGCGCCGGGCCATGGCCCAGCCGGCCCAGCCGGCCCAGGCCGTGGCGCCGGGGACGGCACCCGGCCAGGTCCCGCCGCAGTCCTTCCCGGTGCCGGGCGCACCCGGCCCGGTCCCGCCGGGAGCGGCGGAGGCGGCCGTACCGCGGGTCCCCGGCCAGGGACCCGCGGCGCACGGCGTCCCGGCGCGGGGCACGGACGGGCGGGGCGTCCCCGTCCCCACCGGGCCCGGGACGCCCGGGACGCCCGGGGTGCCCGGGGTGCCCGGGACGCCCGGGGTGCCCGCCGTACAGTCGCCCGCCGGGACTCCGGCTCCCGTCCCGCCGGCTCCCGGAGCCGCCGTACCCGCCCAGGGCACGGCCG
>NZ_JOCB01000164.1 GCF_000718775.1 Streptomyces sp. NRRL S-31 | reverse complement strand
GGCGGTGAACTGGGTGCAGTCGTTGGTGTTCCCGCCCGTGACGGTGAAGGCGAGTGGACGTCCCAGGGAGTCGCACGCCAGGTGAATCTTGCTGGTCAGGCCGCCTCGGGAGCGTCCGAGCCCCCGGGGACGGAGCCCCCTTTTCGGGCCCCCGCAGCATGCTGGTGGGCACGGACGACGGTGGAGTCGACCGACACGAGCCAGTCGATGTCCCCGGCCCAGTCCGCCCTCGCCTGGGCGGCCTGGAGCATCCGCTCGAACGTGCCGTCCAGAGCCCACCGACGGAACACGGTGTAACTACCTCCACGTGCCCTAGTGCGGTGAGATGACGCCTCACGCCTGCTCCCTGGGCTCCGGGGGTGTCGGGGGTCGGCGCCGTACGGTGCCCACGGCGCGCGACCGCTCCGGATCCAGGCAATTCCGTGATGGTTCAGGCCTGCGCCACGGCCGTGCGCGTGTCGCCGCCGGCCTTCTCCAGACGCCGGGCGGCCTCCTCGGCGGTGCAGTGGGCGAGGAGCATGACGATGGCGGTCTTGGCGTGGCCGCCCGCCGCCCGCAGCGCCTCGGCGGCGGCGTCGGGGTCCGCGCCGGTCGCCTGGACGACCATGCGGCGGGCGCGGTCGAGCAGCTTCTCGTTGCTGGCCCGGACGTCGACCATGAGGTTCCCGTAGACCTTGCCCAGGCGGACCATGGAGGCGGTCGAGAGCATGTTGCACACCATCTTCTCGGCGGTGCCGCCCTTCAGCCGGGTGGACCCGGTGAGGATCTCGGGCCCGGTGGGGACCTCGATGGGGATGTCGGCGTAGCGGCTGATCACCGCGTCGCGGTTGCAGGCGACCGACACCGTCGTCGCGCCCTTGGCGGCGGCGTGCTTCAGGCCGCCGACGACGTAGGGGGTACGGCCGCTGGCGGCGAGCCCGACGACCGTGTCCCGGTCATCCACGCCGATCCCGTCGAGGTCGGCGGCGGCCCGCTCGGGTTCGTCCTCGGCGCCCTCCACCGCGACGACGAACGCGCCGGGGCCGCCGGAGAGCAGGCCCACCACCTGTTCCGGGGCGGTGCCGAAGGTCGGGGGGCACTCGACGGCGTCGAGCAGGCCGATACGGCCGCTGGTGCCGGCGCCGAGGTAGATCAGCCGTCCGCCCCGGCGCAGGGACGCGGTAATCGCCTCCACGGCGGTGCCGATCTCCGCAAGGGCGCCGCGTACCGCGAGGGCGACGGTCTGGTCCTCGTCGTTCATGACCGACAGCAGTTCACCGACCGGCATGCGGTCGAGGTCGGCGGTCCGCTCGTTGCGGGTCTCGGTGCCGAGAGCGCTGAGGTCCATGGCGGCTTTTCCTTTCCTGGGCGGTACGCGGGTTCTTGGGCGAGCCGGGGGCTCGGGGTCTGAGCCGGGGGCTCGGGGGCAGGGGCGGGTGCGCCCCCGGCGGGGGCGGAGCCGGAGTGCTGGTGGGGGTTGCGGAACAAGGCGCGGGCGTGTCGTCAGTCGGTGGTCTGCGCGCGGCGCCCTGGCTGCGGGGGTTTGCGGCGGCGGACGGCCTCGTAGGTCTCGTGCAGCGCCGCGGTCGCGGCGTCGAAGCCGCGCTGGGCGACGCCGACGAACAGGCAGTCGACGACGGCGAGCTGGGCGATGCGGCTGACGGTCGCGCCGGACCGGAAGGGCGTCTCCCGGGCGTAGGTCGTCAGCACGAGGTCCGCGCCGCGGGCCAGCGCGGAGCGGGGGACGTTGGTGAGGGCGATGGTGGTGGCGCCGCGTGCGGCGGCGGCCTGAAGCGGCTCCACGGTGTCCTCGGTCTCCCCGGAGTGGGATATCGCGAGGGCCACGTCGCCGGGTCCGAGCAGGGCCGTCGCGGTGAGGGCCGCGTGCCGGTCGGTCCAGATGAACGCCATGTGGCCGATGCGGTGCAGCTTCTGGTGCAGGTCCTGGCCGACGAAGGCGCTCGCGCCGACGCCGAAGATGTCGATGCGCCGCGCTCCCGCCACGGCGTCCACCGCACGGCCCAGGACGTCGATGTCCAGCCCGGCCCCGGAGTCCTCCAGGGCCCGCACCTCGTTGTAGACGATCTTCTCGACGATCTCGCTCAGCGTGTCGGTGGCGCTGATGTCGGTGCTCGGCATCGGGCGCTCGCCGTCGAGGGCGTGTTCGCGGGCCGCGGCGGCGGCGAGGGCGAGGCGCAGCTGGGGGTAGTTGGTGATGCCTATCGTCCGGCAGAAGCGCATGACCGTGGCCACGGAGGTGTCCGCCCGCCGGCCGAGCGCGCTGATGGACAGCTCCGACGCCTGCGCGGGATCGGCCAGGACGACGTCGGCCACCCGTCGTTCCGACGGTGCCATGGCGGGCAGTTCCGCGCGGATGCGCGCCAGGGTCCCGGCGGGGGATTCGTCCGCCGGCCGGGCCGGGGTGCGGGGTGGTTTGTGGCCGGTCATGGACCGCTGCCTCCTGGGTGAACGCCCGTCTGGGTGGCGCCACAGTAACCAGGCCCCGCAAGGTACGTCAAAAATTTACGGCCCTCACCCGATGAGGTTACTTATTGACATCCGGAGGTTCGCCTTCTGATACTCGCTGCACCGCGATCCGCGCCGGCCACTGGCCTCCTGGCCACCCTGTGACCGTTCGACGTGACGGATCCCCTGGACACACGAAGGCGTGCCGCATGACAGCAGCAGTCGCGGTGGACCTGGGCAAGACCGGCTGCCGTGCCGTGCTGTGGGACGGCGCCGGCCCTGCCCCAGACGTCCACGAGGTGCCCGGCGCCCCCGGGCTCGCCACCGACGACGGGGTGACGACGGCCCGTGCGGCCGTGCTCGCCGCCGTACGGCCCCTCCTGGCGCGGGAGCCGTCCGTCCGGCCGTCGGCCGTCTGCGTGGGCGCGGCGGGAGCCGCCGCCGCACCGGACGCGACCCGTGCCCTGGCCGGGCTGCTCCTGGACGACCTGTCCGCCGAGGAGGTGGCCGTCACCAGCGACGCGGTCACCGCCCACGCCGGCGCCCTGGGCGGCCGTACCGGCGTCGTGCTCGCGATCGGCACCGGCTCGGTGGCAGTCGGCATCGGGGACGACGGCACGTTCGCCCGCGTCGACGGGTGGGGTCCCTGGCTCGGCGACGAGGGCAGCGGCGCCTGGATCGGCGCCGCCGGGCTGCGGGCCGCGCTGCGCGCCCACGACGGACGCGGCCCGGACACCGCGCTGCTGGCCGCCGCCACCGAGCGCTTCGGCGACCCCGACCGGCTGCCGCTGGCCCTGGGCCGCGACGGCAATCCCGCCCGTACCGCCGCGTCCTTCGCACCGGACGTCGCGCGCACGGCCGCGGCGGGCGACCCCGCGGCCTCGGCGATCGTCCGGGACGCCGGGACCGCGCTCGGCGAGGCCGTGCTCGCTGCGGCCCGCCGGATCGGCGGCGACGGCCTCGACGTCGCCGTCACCGGCGGACTCACCGGCCTCGGTGAACCGCTGCTCGGGCCGCTGCGCTCGACGCTCGCCGCCTTCCCGCGCCCGCTGCGGCTGCGGTCCCCGCTCGGCGACCCGCTGGACGGCGCGCGCCTGCTGGCTCTGGACGTCCGCAGGCCGCACGAGCCCCATGTCGTCCGCGTCCGGCGGACGGTTCCCTTCCCCCCTGTCCCCACCCCGCCGGTCTCCCCGCCGGCCCTCGCATAGGAGAGAGCGTGCGCCAACTCGACCTCGTGGTGATCGTCGTCTACCTGGTGGCGATCGCCGTGATCGGACTGCGCCTGGCCGGCCGACAGAAGACGTCGAAGGCGGCGCCTACAGCGGGCAGGGCTTCGGCAACGTCGAACTGGCCCTCGGCTACGTCATCGGACGCGTCGTCGTCGCCACCGTCCTCATCCCGCTGTACAAGCGGGGCGGCTTCGTCAGCGCCTACCAGTACCTGGGGACCAGATTCGGGCTGAAACTCCAGGGGCTGGCCTCGGTCACCTTCGTCTTCACCCGGCTCCTCGCCGAGGGCGTGCGGCTGTTCGCCTCCGCGATCCCCATCAAGCTGCTGCTCGACGAGTTCGGCGTGCACGCGGGCTACCGCGTCATCATCATCGTGCTCACGGTGATCACCGTCGTCTACACCTACCTCGGCGGCATCAAGGCGGTCATCTGGACCGACGCCATCCAGATGGGCCTCTATCTGGGCGGCGCCGTCCTCTCCATCGCCGTCCTGTCCGCGCACGTCGGCGGCGCCGGCTTCTCCCGCGCCCTGCACGCGGGCGAGTTCAAGCTGTTCGACACGGACTTCACCCTCGCGCACATCCTGACCAGCCCGTTCGCACTGCCCACCGCGATCATCGGCGGTGCGATATTCGCCATGGCCAGTCACGGCTCCGACCAGCTCATCGTCCAGCGCATCCTGGCCACCCGCTCCCTGCGCGACGGCCAGAAGGCGATGATCGCCTCCGGTGTCTTCGTCACGGTGCAGTTCGCGGCGTTCTCCCTCGTGGGCGCGCTGCTGTGGGCGTACAACGACGGCAAGAGCTTCAAGGAGCTGGGTCTGGCCAGCTCCGACAACCTCTACCCGGACTTCATCCTGCACGGGCTGCCCGTGGTGGTCTCCGGCCTGCTCGTGGCCGGCATCCTCGGCGCGGCGATGGGCTCGCTGTCCTCGGCGCTGAACTCCATGTCGAACTCGACCGTCGCCGACATCATCCACAGCTTCTTCCGTACGACGCCGTCCGAGGCGTCCCTGCTGAAGCTCGCCCGGGTGATGACGCTGGTGTGGGCGGCGCTGATGGCGGTCTTCGCCTGCGCGTTCAGCACCAGCACGGGCAACGTCTACCTCACCGGCCTGACCATCGCCGGCTACACCTACGGCGCCCTGCTCGGCGCGTTCCTGCTCGGCCGGATCGTGCGGCGCGCCAAGGAGGCCGACTCCGTGGTGGCGTTCCTGGTGACGGTCGGCGTAATGACGTACATCGTGCGCGAGGTGAAGATCGACGTGACCGTGGGCGGCGCCACCCTGCCGACGGCCATCGCCGCGCAGTGGCTGGTGCCGATCGGCGTGGTGGTCACCCTGGTCGTCGGCGGTCTGATGAGCTTGTTCCACCGCGCCCCCGAACCCGGGCACGACCGGCCGGCCGACGGCGACCCCGGCCCCGGCCAGGGGCGGGTCACGGCGGCCGTCCGGCAGGACTGAGTCCGGCCGGCGACCGAGGACCGCACCCACTCCCTTCCCTCACGCTTCCCGGAGGCACGCACCATGTCCCAGCCGCAGCGCACCGCGTCCGCCGAGCCGGCGGTGGACGGTCCCGGAGGGGCCATGCGGGTGATCGGGCTGATGTCCGGCACGTCGTACGACGCCATCGAGGCAGCCGCCGCCGACCTCACCCTGGACGGCGACAGTCTGCTCCTGCGGCCCCTCGGACACCTCTCCGTGCCCTACCCCGACGACCTGCGCGCCCTGATCGCCGCCACGCTGCCACCGGCCGCCACGACCACGCAGGCCGTCTGCGCGCTGGACAGCGGCATCGGGCAGACCTTCGCCCGAGCGGCGGCGCGTGCCCTGCGGGAGCTGTGCGCGGGGGCGGCGGACCTGGTGGTCTCGCACGGCCAGACCCTGCACCACTGGGTGGAGGACGGCATCGTCCGCGGCACCCTGCAACTCGGCCAGCCGGCCTGGATCGCCGAGGGGACCGGGCTGCCCGTCGTCTCCGACCTGCGCAGCAGGGACGTCGCCGCCGGCGGTCAGGGCGCCCCGCTGGTCGGTCTGCCCGACACCCTGCTGCTGCGCGCCCTGCCCGGCACCCCGGCGGCGCTGAACCTCGGCGGCATCGCCAACGTCACCGTCGTCGCGCCCGGCGCCGAGCCGCTGGCCTTCGACACCGGCCCCGCCAACGCCCTGCTCGACGCGGCCGTACGGCACTTCACCGGCGACGGCGCCGCCTACGACGCGGACGGACGCCGGGCCGCCGCCGGAAACGTCAGCCCCGAACTGCTCCGCTTCCTGCTGGCCGACCCCTACTACCGCAGGCCCGCCCCGAAGACCACCGGCAAGGAGCACTTCCACCTGCCGTACCTGCTGCGGGCGCTGGACGCCGTACCCACGCCCGCCACCGACGACGTCCTGGCCACGCTGGCCCGGCTGACCGCGGTGACCGTGGCCGACGCCTGCCGGGCCCACGGGGTCACCCAGCTCGTCGCCTCCGGCGGCGGCACCCGCAACCCGGTGCTCATGCGCATGATCGGCGAAGAGCTGCCCGGCGTACCGGTGCGCCGCAGCGACGACCTCGGGCTGCCCTCCGACGCCAAGGAGGCCCTGGCCTTCGCCGTCCTGGGCTTCCTCACGGTCCACGGCCTGCCCGGCACCCACCCCTCCGCCACCGGCGCCGCCAGGGCCACGCTGCTCGGCAGCATCACCCCCGGCCGGGCGCCGCTGCGCCTGCCCGCACCCGTCGACCAGCCGCCGCACCTGCTGCGGATCGTCTGAGCCCACCCGAGGACCCATGAGCCCCTCCGCCGCCCCCTCCGCCGCCGCGCTCCCGCCGGACCGGCCCGACCGCCTGGCCGAGCTGCTGTCCGCGTGCGTCGACGACCCGGCCAGGGTCACGACCGACGTCCCCCGCAGGGTCGCCGTTGCCCACGACGCCTCGCCGTATCTGTTCACCCCGCGCGCGGTGGTGCGTGCCGTGTCCGCGGCCGAGGTGGGCGCCCTGATGGCCGGCGCCCGCGCGGCCGGGCTGCCGCTCACCCTGCGCTCGGGCGGCACCAGCCTCGCGGGGCAGGCGGGCGGCGACGGCATCCTCGTGGACGTCCGCAGCGCGTGGCGCCGCGCCGAGGTCCTCGACGACGGGCTGCGCGTCCGGGTGCAGCCGGGGCTGACCGTGCGGCAGGTGAACGCGCGGCTCGCCCGGTACGGACGCCGGCTCGGCCCCGACCCGGCCAGCGAGTCCGCCTGCACCATCGGCGGCCTGGTCGCCAACAACTCCAGCGGCATGAACTGCGGCACCCGGGACAACGCCTACCGGACCATGGAATCCCTCCAGTTCGTGCTGCCCTCCGGCACGGTGGTCGACACCGCGCTCCCCGACGCGGACCAGGCGCTGCGCGCCCGCGAACCCGAACTGCACGCGGGCCTGCTGCGGCTGCGGAGCCGCGTGCGCGGTTCGGCCCGGTCCCGCGCCACCGTCGAGCGGCTGTTCTCGATGAAGAACACCATGGGCTACGGCCTCAACTCGCTCCTGGACCACGACGAACCGGCCGACATCCTCGCCCACCTGATGATCGGCAGCGAGGGCACCCTCGGCTTCGTCGGGGAGGCCGTCTTCCGCACCGTCCCCCTGCTGCCGCACACCGCCACCGGTCTGCTGGTGCTGCCCGGCCTCGCGGAGGCCACCGACGCCCTGCCCGCGCTGCTCGCCGCCGGCGCCCGCACCGCCGAACTCCTCGACGCGGCGTCGCTCCGGGTGGCCCAGCAGTCCCCCGACCCCGTCGACGAGGTGCGCGGCCTGCGCGTGGAGCAGCACGCGGCCCTGCTGGTGGAATTCGCCGAGGAGGACCCCGGGCTGCTGGCGCAGCGGGTGGCGGACGCGCGGGCGGCCCTGGACCGGCTGCCCACGGTGAGCGACACCGTGCTCGTGGCCGACCCGCGCCCGCGGGCCCGGCTCTGGCACCTGCGCAAGGGCCTGTACACCGCCGTCGCGGGCGCGCGCCGCCCCGGCACCACCGCGCTGCTGGAGGACATCGCGGTGCCGATGGACCGGCTGACCCGTACCTGCGAGGGCCTGACCGGGCTCTTCGACCGGTACGGCTACCAGGACGCGGTGATCTTCGGCCACGCCCGCGACGGCAACCTGCACTTCATGCTGACCCAGGACTTCGACTCCGCCGCCGAGGTCGAGCGCTACGCCCGGTTCACCGACGCGATGGTCGACCTCGTCCTGGAGGCCGGGGGCACGCTGAAGGCCGAGCACGGCACCGGGCGGGCCATGGCACCGTTCGTGCGCCGGCAGTACGGCGACGAGTTGTACGACGTCATGCGCGAGCTGAAACGGCTGTGCGACCCGCACGGGGTGCTCAACCCGGGTGTGCTCCTGGCCGACGACGCGAGCGCGCACCTGCGCAACCTCAAGAGCATCCCGGAGGTCGACCCCGCCGTCGACGCGTGCGTCGAGTGCGGCTACTGCGAGCCGGTGTGCCCCACCGCCGACGCCACCACGACCCCGCGGCAGCGCATCGCCCTGCGCCGCGAGATCGCGCTGGCCACGGCGGCGGGTGACGAGGAGCGACGGCGGGCGCTGTCCGAGGACTACGGCTACGCGGCCGTCGACAGTTGCGCCGCCGACAGCCTGTGCGTCACCGCGTGCCCGGTCACCATCGACACCGGGGCGGTGATGAAACGCCTGCGCGCCGACCGGCACGGCGCGGTCGCCCAGCGCGCGGGAAACACGGTGGCCCGGCACTGGGGGACCACGGTCAAGGCCGTGCGCGCCGCCCTGAACACCGCCCACGCCGTCCCCTCCCCCGTCCTGCGCTCCGCCACCGGGGCGCTCCGCCGGCTCGGGGCGGGCGAGCTGGTGCCGGCCTGGTCCGACGACGTCCCCCGTGGCGGCCCCGCCCGCCCCGCCTCCCACCACCCGGCCGGGGCCCGCGCGGTGTTCTTCGCCGCGTGCATCGGCAGTCTCTTCGCACCGGAGGAAGGCGGAGGGGGAAGCCCGGGAGGAGCGGCCGGCGCGGCCGGGGCCTTCCTGCGGCTGTGCGCACGGGCCGGGGTTCCCGTGACCGTGCCCGCCGGGCTGGACGGGCTGTGCTGTGGCACCCCCTGGCAGTCCAAGGGCTACACGGCCGGGTACCGCACCATGGCCGCCCACACCCTGGAAGCGCTGTGGGAGGCGAGCGGGCACGGCCGGCTGCCGGTGGTGTGCGACGCCTCGTCCTGCACGCACGGCCTGGACCAACTGCGCGAAGCCCTGCCGGAGTCCGACCGCGCCCGCTTCGCGTCCCTGCGCTTCGTCGACAGCGTCGTCTTCGCCGCCGAGCACCTGCTGCCCGCCCTGCCCGCACCCCGGCGCCTGGGCAGCCTCGCCCTGCACCCCACCTGCTCCACGGTGCACCTCGGCATCGAGACCGCCCTGCGCGCCGTGGCCGCGGCGGTGAGCGACGAGGTGACCGTGCCCGACAACTGGGGCTGCTGCGCGTTCGCCGGGGACCGGGGCCTGCTGCACCCGGAGATCACCGCGTCCGCCGTCGCCGCCCAGGCCGCCGAGCTGAACGCGGGCACGTACGACGCGTACGCCTCCTGCAACCGCACCTGCGAGCTGGGAATGACCCGGGCCACGGGCCACCCCTACCGGCACGTCCTGGAACTCCTGGACGAGGCCACGTCCTGAGGGACGGCCGGCGGGCCGGCACCGGCCGGGTGGCACCGCATCTCACAGTCGGTCCCCCACGCCGGCCGGTTCCGGAGGATGCGGTCCGCCACCGTCCTTGACGTCCTGCTCGCAGGCGCGTCCGTCGCAGGACTGGTCGTTGGGGATCAACAGGACTCCGGCAACCTGGTCAGGGCGCTCGACGGTGAGCCAGTCGCCGCCCATGTGGTCACCGTCCGGGTCGAAAGCCTCGGCCGAGTAGCCCGTCCGGCACCCCAACGCCACGCGTTCCTCATCGACCGCGCAGGCGTCCACCGCGGGGCCGGATCCCTCGTCGACGCCGAAGCGGTAGTGGAAGGGGACCTGGTCTCCTTCGTCGGACACCTGCGGGTGGGGCTCAAGGCGCCAGTCGACGACCTCGGCGATGACGCCGAGAGGCCACCCGGACGTGTCCTCGACCCGCACCCTGACACCGGCCTCACCGCGCTCCGCGGTCGTGTCGGTGCAGTCCCAGTGGGAAGAGCAGCCGGACAGGGCGAGAATCACCAGAGCCGGCAGAGCACCGGCAAGTGCGTGGAACAACGTCTTGGGCGACGGGCCGCCCCCGGCCGCAAGGCGCCCCTCCCGGGCGGCCGCCGTCGGCGGCCCCAGGAGCACGGCGTCTCTCGGAGAGCGGCCGGCGCGGGAACACCCCGCGTGTACGGCACCGCGCCCGCGCGGCCCCCCGCCCGCGGTGCGGCGGCGCTCGTTCAGCGGGTGAGCTGCCCCGAGTTTCGTAGAGTCCGGCCGTCATGCTGGGGGCACGGGGCCTTTGTTCGCTTCAGCAGTTGTGCGGCGAACCGACTCCCCTTGCAGGCAGCCGACACCCGATCCGGCAGAACTCCGCCAGAGCAGCGCTCGGTGGTGCCTCACTTCCGCAGGGAGGAGTTGGACCGCAGATAGGCGCTTTCGACACCTGATCCGATCCTAGAGTCGATTCGCTTCTCTCCTGGTCCCTCGCAGGCAGTGCCTTAAGTGCAATCGCGTCGATGGCTGTGGTCATGCGGTGATCAGATCGAACTGCTCCCCCGTGCTGATGGCTGTCCGGTTGGCGATCAGCGGATCCGCGCCGGCGTTGGCTGCGCTGACGTACTGGTTGTTGGCCAGTGCGCGCAGGCTGACAGTGCCGTTGGCATTTCTGATGAGTCGGAAGGTCTCCCACACACCGACGGCAGTTCGGTTGGCGACCAGTGCTGCCGCGCCGGCGTTTTCGGCACTTACGTACTGGTTATTGGCGTGGGCGCGCAGTGCGATGTTGCCGCCGCCGGCGTCGACCTGGTCGAACTGTTCCCAGGGGCCGACCACCGCCCGGTTGGCGATCAGGGGTGCAGCACCGGCGTTCTCTGCGGTGACGTACTGGTTGTTGGCTCGGGCGCGCAGGCTGATGACCGTGCTTGTGCCACCGCCTGCGCCGGTCATGGGTTGAGTCGGACGGGTGGGGGTGAGTGGGATCTGACGCTTCAGCATGCGGCCGCCGTCGCCGGTGAGACGCAGGTAGTAGTCCGAGGAGCAGGCCGTGCCGTCCTCATCGAGGGCGAGGAAGCCGGAATCGGTGGGCACCCATGCCTGGCTCTCGGCTGTCTTCGCTATCTGGTTGCCCTCGTTGAACTCGTCGAACATCGAGATGTAAACGCTCTGCACTCCGGCTCGCACGTGGTTGTAGAACTGTCGCCACATGAAATCGCCGTGGGCACGCTGGCGCAGTGTGACCGCGCCGGGCAGCACGCAGGGCTGGTAGTCGATCCCATGCGCGGCGCAGTCCGCGAGATCAGGGATCGTTGCGACGTTGTAGAAGTTGTCGGCGTCGGAAACGTTACCGATCCGGCCGACCATCCATGGTGAGAGCATGTGGAACGCGTGGTAAACGTCGAGGAATCCGGTGCGCGAGTCGCGGTCGCCGGTTCGCCACCACGTGGGCACACCGCCGATGAGGTACACCCCCTGGTCTTTGAACCAGTTGACGACGTCGAGGCAGGCGGAAGCGCTGAAGGGGCGCTGGTCGTCGTTGAAGCCGAAACCCCAGATGCAGACGACCGGTTTGCCGTTCTGCAGGGCGTAGGCCGGTGATGCGGTGTAAGCCTTCATCTTGTTCGTCCAGTCCGTTTTGATTTCGGACTGCATGGCCGTCCAGTCGCTGACGTCGTACATGATGTAGAACTTCCGCCCGTGGGACTCGGCCGCGCTGCGGACCTTGGCTGCCATGGCGTCGCGGGTCGGGCCCTCGCCGCCGACCGGATTGAACCGCTGGAGGGCGGCGGTGTCGATGTTGTTCTGCTGCATCCACAGGAAGTGGGTGTCGACTGTCTGCTGGTCGTAGGACGAGAAGACTTTGGCGGGCTGGCCATTGCCCAGGGCCGCATAACCGGTCTGGTAGGTGTGGGTGAAGTCCCGCACATCCGGCCAGGCCACGATGGTGGTGTTCGACGGCGACGGGTGCTGGCTGCCGTTGGCGCTGTAGTGCCACCAGGCGTTGATCGGCGCACCGTCTCCGGGGCAGGCGAACCAGCCCTGGTATCCGACGGTGACCTTGCCGACGACATCGCCGGGAGCGCTGGCGGCGAGTGCAGTGCCGGCGCCGAGGCCGAGCGAGGACAGGCCAAGGGCAGCCGAACCGCTGGCGGCAGCAGTGATGAAGGTACGGCGTGACAATGCCATGGGAATCTCCGAAATGCTTGCGGGGGGGAAGGCGAGCCACGGACACACTTGACGCACCACGCTGAGTGCATCCACCTAAGGCGGATTTCGGTACGTTGGAAGTCAACTAATGAAACAGACACTCCGTCAGGGGCGGGGTGACCCGCTTATTCTGTACTGGTGCGCCTCCGGTCGCAAATTGCAGTCGCGGCACGAATAAGGGCGTCGAGATCCGGACAAGCAATTCAGGACTTGTTGCGCGACGCTTCCAAGCGAGTTCCACTCGGGCTTCGATTTCGAGGTCGGTTTGTGTCCGGCCTGCCTCGACTGCCACGGCTTCCGTTCGTGGGCCCCAGGTCTTGTGTTCGTAGCGCGATGCAGGTTAGCGGAACGAGCTCCTCCAGGTCCACTGAGGCTCTTTCCAACCTCCCATGTGAGCTGAGAAGTTGGGATGACAGACAGATGAAGCCCCTGGTAGATGGGTTTTCGACCAAGAGAACCGTGTCCACCAGAGGCTTCGCTTGCTTGTCTACCCGTCCGGCGTCGACGTGTCCAGCTCTGCCCTGCGCTTCCTCGCCGCTCGCCTGAGGGAGCACCGCCGCACTCTCGGAACCCGATGGCGGCGCCTGTCGGGGGAGGGCGTCACGTCGGCTGAGGAGCACGGCCAGGGCCCGCGCCTCGGGTGCGTCCAGCGTGACCGTGACCAGCGCGGCCCTCACAAATGGCGAACCGCGGAAGCGCCGCACCGCTCGGCGGCCGCCGAGTGTGCACGCAATGTCAAGGATCAGGACGGCGCTGGTGCCCTCGCCCGCTCGACTCGTCCCAGGCTGGTCACTCGTGTCGGTGCAGTCGCCTCCGGCGCCGGCGCCCGGCCGCCCTGTACGCGCCGGACCCGCGGACCCGGGCCGAGGAGACCGTCTCCCCGCTGCGCGCGACCGCCGGGAGCCTGCGGGACCTGCCGCCGGCACTGGTCGTCAC
>NZ_JOCB01000163.1 GCF_000718775.1 Streptomyces sp. NRRL S-31 | reverse complement strand
GGCCGGGGTGGCGTGATCCCGCGTCCGGGCCGCCGCCGGTCCGCCGAACGCGCCGCCTCGCGACCACACCGTCCACCTCCCGGCCGCGCCGACGCCGTCGGCTCCCCCGCCCCCGCCGTCGGCCCCGCCGGGGCCGGTGAGCCCCGTCGGAGCCGGTGAGCCCCGTCGGCAGCGGCGAGCCTCGTCGGCAGGGCCGGTGCGCCCCGTCGGGGGGCGGTGAGCGTCGCCGGAGGTGATGAACGTCGTCAAGTCCGGTGAGCGCCGTCGGGGCTCCGCGCCGTCCTGGGGGCGGGAGCGGTCGCCACGGGCCCGCGGAGGCCGCCGCACGCCGTGGAGCCACGACGAGCGCCCGGAGGGCGGCGGCCGGCGTCACGGACCCCCTGGAACCCGTTCGGGCGTACGGTCCACCGCGCCGCCGCGGACGCCGACGGCGCGGCCGGTCGGGGACCGGGGTCCGCCGGGGGCCGCCGGGGTGGTCGCGGTCGCGGCGGCGCGTGTCGAGCCGACGGCCGGGGTGCGCAGACGCCGACGGCCCACCTGCTGGTCGCAGGTGGGCCGTCGGTCCGGGTGGGCGATACTGGGTTCGAACCAGTGACCTCTTCGGTGTGAACGAAGCGCTCTCCCACTGAGCTAATCGCCCGGGCGCAGGAAGAACATTACCCCATGTCAGGGGGTGCTTCCGACCAGGGCGGGGCGGTGGGCGCCGCCCCGCCCGGTACCGGTGTCACTGGTCCTTGATCTTCCAGGGCATGACGAGGCCGAACTTCCACAGGTAGATCCCGGCCAGGGCGCCGATGATCACCAGGCCGATCACGGTCAGCGTGATGTTGCGGCGGCGCACCCTGGGGTCGAGGGCCCGCTGAGCCGCCTCGGTGACCTTGCGTTTGGTCCAGCGGAGCACGAGCTGGGCCCAGACGAACTCGGTCGCCCAGATCGCCATGCCGCCGAAGATCACCACCCAGCCGGGCCCGGGCAGTGGCAGCATGATGATGCCCGCGACGACCACCGCGAGGCCCAGCACGAAGACCCCGACCTGCCAGCTCAGGTGCAGCAGACGGCGGGACTGGACGAATCGCGGCGCCCGCGAGCCGAGGCCGTCCCCGGCCCCGTCGCCGCCTTCCGGCCGGTCCCCGTTCACCCTGTCCGCTGCCACGACGGCCTCGCTCGATTCGTCACTCCCCGTATTCATACAGACAAACCCTACCCGAGTGAATCCAGTCACCGTAATGGCCGTAGATCCGGTACGAGTTCTCGGCCGGAAGAGTTACGTAAAGGCACGCAAAACCCTCAGAGGGGTTTACAACGGCACCGTAGGTGGCATGTCGATTTCGCCGACGTGCGAATCCCCGAGCGCACACTGAGCGAAAGGCCCTGGCGCTTATGAACACCACGGTCAGCTGCGAGCTGCACCTGCGCCTCGTTGTGTCGAGCGAGTCCTCCCTGCCTGTCCCCGCAGGCCTGCGGTACGACACGGCCGACCCCTACGCCGTGCACGCCACCTTCCACACCGGAGCCGAGGAGACCGTCGAGTGGGTGTTCGCCCGCGACCTCCTCGCCGAAGGGCTGCACCGGCCCACCGGCACCGGCGACGTCCGCGTCTGGCCATCGCGCAGTCATGGTCAGGGCGTCGTGTGCATCGCCCTCAGCTCCCCGGAGGGGGAGGCCCTGCTGGAGGCCCCGGCGCGGGCCCTGGAGTCCTTCCTGAAGCGAACCGACGCCGCCGTGCCGCCCGGCACGGAGCACCGGCACTTCGACCTGGATCAGGAGCTGTCGCACATCCTGGCGGAGAGCTAGGCCGCGGCCCCTCGAAGCAGCCCGGCGCCGTCCACTCGGGGAGACGGCTCGGGCCAAGACAACCGCATACGGCATGAGCCGACGCCGTCACCGTGAGACTCCGCGGGGCGGCGTCGGCACGTCACCCTCTGTCGCGGCCCGCGCACGGGCGGATACGCCGTGCGCACGGTCCCGTGGGCGCTCCCGGCGGCCGCCGCGACGCCTCGGGGAACCAGGTGGCCCACGGAGCCGTTCCACCGGTGAACCGGGGTCGGGCAAGGACGCGTACGGTCGGCGCGGTTGTCGCTACGATCGGCCAGCATCGGCGGGCGCCCGCCCGACCCCCAGGCCAGGGAGCGACACGTGCTGATCACCCACGACACCCGGTGTGCCCTCGACACCGTGGTGGATCTGGTGAACTCCGCGCCCGAGGACGACACGGCGGTTGACGGACTGCCCGATGTCCAGGCGCTCGCGGATTTCGCGCGCAACCACAGGATGAGCGACGTCGGCGTGCTGTCGGAGTTCGACCTCTCGGCGGTGCGCAGGGTCCGGGGGCGCTTCGCGGCGATCTTCGCGGCCCCGGACTCCCGGTCCGCCGCCGTCATGATCAACGAGCTGGTCGCCGCCGCGGGCACCACGCCCCGGCTGACGGACCACGACGGCTACGACTGGCACGTGCACTACTTCGCGCCGGGCGCCTCCGTGGCCGACCACCTGGCCGCGGACTGCGGGATGGCGCTCGCCTTCTTCGTGGTGGCCGGGGAGCGGGAACGGCTGCGGCGCTGCGAGGCACCGGACTGCCGGCGCGCCTTCGTGGATCTCTCCCGCAACCGCTCGCGCCGCTACTGCGACAGCCGCACCTGCGGGAACCGGCTGCACGTCGCCGCCTACCGGGCCCGCCGCAAGGAGGCCACGGGCTGAGAGGGCGGCAGACCGAGGGGAGCGGCGGCCGAGGGAGACGGCGGGCGACGGAGACGGCGGCTGGTGCGACGTCGGTCCCGGCGGGTGGCGCCGGGACGGACGTGTACGCCTCACAGCAGCAGCAGGTCGTGCAGCGCAGCCATGAGGATCAGACACCCGATCACCGCAAGGAAGATCATCAGCGGTGGCTGGGAGAGGGCGAAGAGGCACCCGCGAGGCTCGTCCTTCGGCGGCGCGGCCTCACTCTGTGTCGTGTCCAGCATCTCGCGGCAGATCATGGCGCACGCCGCGCCCCGGCCGCGATCAGCACGCACGGATCTTGCGGGAGTCACCGAATACCGCGAGGTCTCGTTCGGCTGGTGAACGATTCCGGACGCCGACCGACCCACTGTGTCGGTTCACCGAGTCATGTGACTGTCATATGCCGTGCTTCCTGAGGATGGCCTCGATGTCGCTGAAGTCCTCCGCCGGGTCCGGGGCGCGGGGTGCGGCGGACCGGGTGGTGGCGGGGCGTGCCCCGGGTCCGGTCGGCCCGCCCGGCGAGGGCGCGGAGGCCGCGGGCGCCACCGCGCCCCGCTCCGTCCGCCGGGCCGTCTCGCGCTCGGCGCCGCTGCCCGCGCGCCGGCGTTCCACGGCACGCGTACCGGCGAACAGGAGCCAGGCCGCGCCCAGCACGCCGAAGCCCGCCCAGGCGGTGGGGCTCAGCGCGGTGTCGGCGAGCCAGCCGACGACACCGGTCATCACCAGGCCGACCGGCACCAGGGAGTAGGCCGCGAGGCGGGCCGCCGTCAGGAATCGTTTGCGGTAGGCCGTGACCACGGCTATACCCAGGCCCGCCGCGGACACGGCGGAGCAGACTGTCTCGGCGATCATCCGGTCCTCCTCGCGGGCTCGGTCCGTCGCTTCCATCGTGCACCGCGGGACGGCCGCGAAGCCATGCTCCCGCCGCACATCGGGGACATCTCCGGGTCCTCTCCTACGGGAGCACCGGTCGGGTCCTACGGGAGCACCGGTCGGGGCCGCACCGGGCGCCGGGGCTCCGATTGGGTCGCCCGCGCCCCGCCTGGAAGACTGGTGGGCATGAGCGACTCCTCCCCCGCACGCGCCGACGCCCTCGTCCTGGACGTCTGGTGCGAACTCCAGTGCCCCGACTGCCGCACCGCCCTGGACGACATCCGTACGCTCCGGGCCCGCTACGGCGACCGGCTGGAGCTGCGGCTGCGGCACTTCCCGCTGGAGAAGCACCGGCACTCCTTCGCCGCCGCGCAGGCCGCCGAGGAGGCGCTGGAGCAGGGCAAGGGCTGGCCGTACGTGGAGGCCGTACTGGAGCGGGGGGCGGAACTGGACCTTCGGGGAGAACCCTTCCTCGTCGAGGTGGCCGGTGAACTCGGCCTGGACGCCGAGGAGTTCGACACCGCGCTGATCGACGGCCGGCACATCCTGATCGTCGACGCCGACCATGCCGAGGGCAAGGCGATCGGTGTGACCGGCACGCCGACGTACGTCATCGGCGGCGAACGCCTCGACGGCAGCAAGAGCCAGGAGGGACTGCGCGCCCGCATCGAGGAGATCGCGGACCGCCTGCTGGCCGACCAGGACGACCGCGAGTCCTGAGCGGCCCGCGAGCCGCCCACGTCCCGGGAGCCCGGGGCGGCGCGTCCGGCCCCGGGACGGCACGTCCGGCCCCGGGACGGCACGCCCCACGCTGGGGCGGCGCATCCCGGCCCCGGGAAGGCGTATCGGCCCCCGGGACGGCACCCTTAGATCAGTGGCTTGCTCAGGGAGCGGGTCACCGTCGCGTAGCCGAGTGACGCGTACAGCCGCTCGGCCGGGGTCTCGCCCGCGAACACGTTGAGGCCGAGGACCGCCCGGCCCGCCCCGATCGCCTGGCGTTCGGCCAGCAGCATCAGCGTACGGCCGTGTCCCCGGCCGCGGTGGTCCTCGTCGGTGCGCACGTCGAAGACGAACGCCATCTCCTCCTCCAGAGCCACCCACAGGGTGCCCACCCGGCTGCCCGCGTGCTCCAGCACGCTGAAGAGCATGCGGTCCGTGGCGAGTCCGTCCGGCAGCAGCCGCACGTGGACGCCGCGGGCCTTGGCCCGGGCCGCGGCCTCGGGGACGCCCCGGTCGATCCACATCCGCGCGAAGTGCTCGCTCTCCACCTCCCGCCACGCGTCGAACTCGGCCCCGGTCATCGGCCGCGCGTGACTGTCCGCGGGCAGCTCGGGCGGGGTGGCGCCGAGGCGCTTCTCCATGCGCCGGTTGCGCTCGGTGTAGCCGAGGACGCCGAACAGGCCCAGCGCGGCCTCGGCCGCGACCGGCACCACGGTCTCGATCTGCACGCAGCCCCAGCCCCGGGCGACCTCCTCCGCGGCGAGCGCCGCCACGGTGCCCCGGCCGCGCCTCCGGTCGGGTTCGGCGATCCGCAGGTCGACGACGCGGGCCACCGAATCGCCGAGGGACGGCGAGGTGCCGAGGCGGATCTCGCCGACGGGACGGCTGTTCACGCAGACCGCGTAGCGCCGCGAGCGGGTTCCGTCGGGGTGTTGCCGGAGCGGCTCGGCCGGCCGCAGGGTCGTGGTCATCACAGGTGTTCTACCCGCGGCGGCCGGAGGTGTCAGCCCGTTTTCCGGCATTCCGCCCGGGTCCGCCCGCGGTCGCCGCCCGTGCGCGCCGGCCCCCGCCGTCAGCCGGGCGGCGGCTCACGGGTCCGGCTCCTGCCGGGAGCGCTCGGCGAAGACGCGCACGACCTCGGCGGTCACAGACCCCCGCGTGCCGGGCAGTTCGCGTCCGTCGATCCGGTGCAGGGCCTGTACGTCCCGCAGGCTGGAGGTGAGGAAGACCTCGTCGGCGCGGAGGAGGACGTCCAGCGGCAGGTCGGTCTCCCTGGCGCCCGTCCACTGAAGGACCAGGGCCCGGGTGATGCCGGGCAGACAGCCGGAGGCGACCGGCGGGGTGTGCACCTCGCCGTCCAGGACGACGAAGACGTTCGACCCGGTGCCCTCGCAGAGCCGTCCGACCGTGTTGCCGAACAGCGCCTCGGAGGCGCCGAGTCGGTGGGCGCGGGCCAGGGCGACGAGGTTCTCGGCGTACGAGGTGCTCTTCACCCCGGCGAGGGCGCCGCGTTCGTTGCGGGTCCAGGGGACGGTGACCGCCACGGTGGAGTCCGGGCGGCGGGTGGTCGCGCCGACGGCCACCACCAGGGTCGGGCCGTGTTCACCGCGGCCGATGCCGAGCGGGCCGTGACCGCCGGTGCAGGTGATCCGCAGCCGGCCCAGCGGCATCGGGTTGGCCTCCAGCACGGCCGTGCAGGCGTGGCGCACCTCGTCGTGGTCGGGCTCGGGCAGACCGAGGACGCGGGCCGAGCGGGTCAGCCGGTCAAGGTGCCGGGTGAGCGCGAACGGCCGGCCGTCGACCGCCTTCACCGTCTCGAAGACGCCGTCGCCGACGGTCAGGCCGTGGTCGAGGACGGAGACCCGGGCGGACTCCGCCTCCCGCAGCCCGCCGTCCAGCCAGATCCTCATCCCGGCAGCCCCTCCGTCTCCTCGTACTCCCCCGACGCCACCGCGAGCAGCCGGGACGCCTTCAGCTCGGTCTCCCGCCACTCACCCTCCGGGTCGGACCCCCAGGTGATGCCGGCGCCCGTGCCGAAGCGCAGGACGCCGTCGGCGCGGTCGATCCAGAAGGTGCGTATGCCCACGGCCAGCTCGGCGGTGCCCCGGTCGGCGTCCACCCAGCCGATGCCGCCGCAGTACGGGCCGCGCGGGGCCGTCTCCAGCGCCTCGATGATCCGCAGGGCGCTCGACTTGGGGGCGCCGGTGACCGAGCCAGGCGGGAAGGCCGCGGCCAGCAGCTCCGGCCAGCCGGCGCCCGCCCGCAGTTCGCCGCGGACGGTGGAGACGAGGTGCACGAGCCCCGGGTGCTTCTCCACGGCGCACAGGTCGGGGACGGTCACGCTGCCGGTCGCGCAGACGCGCCCGATGTCGTTGCGGACCAGGTCCACGATCATCACGTTCTCGGCGTAGTCCTTCTCCAGCAGGTCGGCCTCGGTGCGCCCGGTGCCCTTGATCGGCCCGGACTCGACGGTACGGCCGTCCCGGCGCAGGAACAGCTCGGGCGAGGCGGTGGCGATCTCCACGCCGTGCCCGGGCAGGCGGACGGTTCCCGCGTACGGCGCGGGATTGCCCCGGGCCAGCAGGGAGGTCAGGGCGTCCACGTCGGCGTCGGGGGCGACCGGCGCGGTGAGCACCCGGCAGAGGTTGGCCTGGTAGACCTCGCCGGCCGCGATGTGCTCGCGGATGCGGCGGACGGCCGCCGTGTACGCGGCGCGGTCCAGGGAGGAGGTCCACTCCCCCGCCGCCGGGCCCCGCCAGCGGCCCGGCACCGGGGCGGGCACGGGCTCCTCCCGTACGTCCGCGAAGCGGGCGCAGGTCAGCCGGCCCTCGAAGTCCGCGCAGACGGCCCAGAAGCCGGTGGAGTCCAGGGCCGCCGGATCATCGGTGACGTCGAGGAGGCCGGTGGCGACGCGGTCGCCGAAGCGGGCCAGAGGAGGGTGGTGGAGCACATGGTCGAGTCTAGGTCGGGTGTCCGCCGGGTGGCCCGGGGATGTCCCGGAGGGTGCCCAGGCCGGCGGGTCCGCCGGGCGCACCGCAGCACGCTGCGCAAACGCGTTTTTGTACTGGCCCGGGAATCCGCTAGAGTTCAACACGTCGCCGGGACGCGCAAGCGGACCGAAACGACAGGCGGACGTAGCTCAGTTGGTAGAGCGCAACCTTGCCAAGGTTGAGGTCGCGAGTTCGAGCCTCGTCGTCCGCTCGAAGGAAGAAGGGGTCATCCCGATCCCCTACACTCCTGGTGGAGTGGCCGAGAGGCGAGGCAACGGCCTGCAAAGCCGTCTACACGGGTTCAAATCCCGTCTCCACCTCCAAGGACGATTAGCTCAGCGGGAGAGCGCTTCCCTGACACGGAAGAGGTCACTGGTTCAATCCCAGTATCGTCCACTGGATCTTCGGATCCTGGATCTTCTCGAAGGTCCCACCCCGCGCGATTAGCTCAGCGGGAGAGCGCTTCCCTGACACGGAAGAGGTCACTGGTTCAATCCCAGTATCGCGCACTGCCCGTGACTCGAATGTCACGGTCCGCGGACGATTAGCTCAGCGGGAGAGCGCTTCCCTGACACGGAAGAGGTCACTGGTTCAATCCCAGTATCGTCCACACATCGGTAAGCCCCCGGCCGTCTCGAACGGCCGGGGGCTTCCGCGTCTGCTCAGCTGGAGAAGAGCATGCGGCCGAAGCTCTTGTGGCGGTGGTGGTCGTAGTGACCGTGCCCCCCGTGGTGGCCGCCGTGCGGAGCGCCCCAGGCGGGCGCGGGCGGAGCCGCCGGGTACGCCTGAGGAGCCGCCGGGTACGCCTGCGGGGCGGCGGGCGGAGGCGGGGCCGGCTGCGCCCACTGGGCCTCCAGGCGGGTCAGCGCCTCCAGCTCGCCGTAGTCGAGGAAGATGCCGCGGCAGCCGCTGCACTGCTCGATCTGGACGCCGTTGCGGTTGTAGGTGTGCATCGGCGCATGGCACTTCGGACACTGCATGGTCGGCTCAACTCCTCGCCGGTCGGTCGTGCTTCGTGTTCCCCCCGGGACAGACTCCGTCCGGGCCGGGGCGGTTGCAGCCTAGGACCCGCTGTTCCGCACCGGGTCGGCCGGGGTGCCGGCCCGGACCGGACGATAGGCCCCCGCGGGACTCAGGGTGTCCGGCTCGGAGGGACGGCGGGCATGCGCGCGCAGGCGTCGGCCACGGCCTGCTCCACCTCGTCCAGCGGGCGGTCCGCCGCGAGCGCCTTGGTGATCGCCCGGGCGGCCGTCTGCGCGGTGAGCGCGCGGGCCGGGACGTCGAGGGCGGGCCAGGGGTCGCCGTCCGCGGGGACGGCCGGTCCGCCCGCCCGCCGGTAGGCGGCCAGGAAGCGGGCCCACTCGTCGGGCGGGAGGAGTCCGCAGGCGTACCAGGCGGCGGGCCGGGCGAGGTCCCAGGCCGGTACGCCGGCTCCCAGGTCGTCCACGTCGATCAGCTTCCACGGACCGCCCGGGAGGGGGTGCCGGACGAGCTGGCCGAGGTGCAGGTCGCCGTGGCAGAGGGCCGCCGGGCCGGGCATCGGGGCGGTCGCCCGGGCCCAGGCGGGGAGGGCGGCCCAGGCTGCCAGGACGGGTTCGGCGGCGGCGCGGGCCGGCGCGTGGGGCGCTGTGCGCCGGGCCGAGCGGAGCCGGTCGAGCGCGTGGGCGGCCTTGGCGGGGCCGCGCATCGGGGGGAGGCCGGGCGGGACCGGGGCGCGGTGCAGCCGGGCGAGGAGGGTGCCGGCCGCCTCCCAGGGGGCCGCGTCCGGATCGTCCGGGTCGACGGGGGCGCCGTACGGCCAGAGGGTGACCGGGCGGTCGCGCAGTACGGCCGGGGCGGGGGTGAGCGGGGGCAGGAACACGTCCGGGAGGCGGGCGGCCGCGGCGACGCGGAGGGCCAGTGCGGCGGGGTCGGTGTCCGGGGCGTGCGCCTTGGCGACGGCGTCGGCGTGCCGGACGACGGTGGCGTCGGGGCGGTCGGCGAGGAGGGTGTCGGCACAGGCGCAGGCGCAGGCGACGGCGGGGGTCCGGGGG
>NZ_JOCB01000162.1 GCF_000718775.1 Streptomyces sp. NRRL S-31 | reverse complement strand
GCGCCGGTCGTGGCGAGACCCGTCAGGGCGAGGGAGCGCAGGCGGGCGAGGCGGCGGGTGGCGGTGAACGCGAGCATGGGGAAGGAACTCTCCTGGAGGGCGTCGTTCGAGGCGCCGGCCGGATGTCCCGGTCGCGGCCCGCAGGGCGTCATGGTCGAGGCCCTGTCTGCACGACGCCGCAGGAACGGTCCGGTGGTCCACACCGGGCTGCGCCCTGCGGCGTACGGCAACGACCACCATGGTTAGCGGCCCACCCAGGCCAGGGCAAGAATGTGACCTACTACGCGACATAGAAGGAATCACGCAAATCGGTCATATGGTCGCCATTGCCCCTGTTTGTCGCAGTGTGCGTCTACGGTGCCGCTTAGGACGTGATATGGGTCCTATGGGCCTCATCACCCGCCACCCCGGGGAAAACGCCTTCCGGCGGCCCGCACGCCCCCGTCCGCACCGCCCCGGCGACGTCGTCCCCGACGGCACCCGTGCGCCGCCGGCCCTCGTCGGCGACGGGCATCCGCGGGCGGTTCCGAGGGCTCCCGCCTCACCCCGCAGGGGAGAACCGCTGCGCCGTACGAGTGGCGTTGCGGCCTCTGGCGGACAGCCGGTACCGCCTTCGAGCACAACTGGTGACCGGACCTCGTCCACCACCCCATCGCTCACTCCGCGGAGGAATCGTGAGGAAGCTCCTGGCCCTACTGGCCGCCCCGGCCCTCGTACTGGCGACCGCGACTTCGTCCAGCGCCACGAACGCCGACACGACGAGCTGGAACGGCTACTCCGGAACCGACTCACGGTGGCACTGCGGGGCCACCGTCACGATCAGGCAGGGGTTCCAGGCCCAGTCCTGCGTCGTGAAGTCGTCCGACGGCGTGACCTATCAGGGCGCCACGATCATCAGCCTCGCTTCGGCCACGAGGGTCTACGGCGTCACCGAGTCCTACGAGGCGGGCACCTTCACCTGGTTGAGGAACTGCTCGACCGGCGACCACCCGGAGCGTCGGCCGACCGGGCGGTCGGTCTGCTACAGCAAGACCCGCACGGGGAAGAAGAGGCACACGGTGCGGGCCCGCTCCTACATCGAGGCGGGAGCTGCGGAGAAGCTGTGGTGGTCACCGACCGTCACTCTCGGCTGACCGCCCGGCCGCCGGGTGGGGTGCCCTGCCATGCCTGTGGGCGCGCACGCGTGTGCGCGGGCCGGGGGCACGGTGCGGACCCCGTTCCGCAGGGCGCGGCCACCGGGCCCCGGGCGGTGTCAGGCCGTGGGGCGCATGGTCACGCGCCGGGTCCACGAAGCTGGTGGGCGGGATGCCGAGGGCCCTGGCGTGCCGCGGCCGGGCCGGTGGGCCGGCCGCGGCACGCCACTCGTGCGCGGCGCCCACGGCCGGCTTGCTCCCGTGCCGACGGGGTGTCCGTCCGGGCCGGAGTCCGGCCGCTGGCCTGTGGGCGGTGGACGACGGACCGTGAGCCGGCTCGGCGGCGGGCGGCGAGCCGGGGGCCTCTCGGCGCCGGGCCGTTGGCCCGTCGGCGGCAACTGGCCAACGGTGCGCGGCACTTCGGGGGAGGTTCTCGTCAGCGTGCGACGCGTAGCGTGAGGAGGTACCGCGCGGTGAGCGCGACGGCCGGGTCCTCGTCCTGAGAGAGATCCGCGAGGGCGCGGGACGTCGTGGCCCCCGGGATGTCCGCGAGCGCCTGTGTCAGCCGTCGGCGTGCCGACGATCCGGTGGCGCGGTGGGCGAGGCGGTCGACGAGCCCGGTGGCGATCTGCTCCGCCGACGCGGGATCACTCGCCAGCGTGCCCAGCGCATCGGCCGCGTCGGTGTCGTTCCGCCCCTCGACGATCATGCCGATGAGCGTCGGGACCGCGTCGGCCACTCCACGCGTCCCGAGCGCCAGCGCCGCGTATCCGCGGACCACGGCGTCGGGGTGGGCGAGGGCGTCCCGCAGCGGTCCGGTCGCCTCAGCGGCCGGGATCTCGGCGAGGGTCCGGACGGCCCGTTCCCGCACCTCGGCCTCGGGAGAGGCGAGACCCTCCGCCAGGAGCGCCGGACCGTCCCCGCCCGACTGCGCCAGAGCCCAGCGAAGGGCCCCGGCGACGTTCGGGTCCGACTCGGTCAGCACGGCCTCGACCAGTGCCTCCACCGGTACGGGCGCCTCCTCGACCGCGGCCAGGGCGGCGCGCTGCCGCGCGCCCGCGTTCGTCGACCGCAACGCCTGGAGGAGCTCGACGGTCTTCAGGACGTCCTCCCAGCCCGCGGGTTCCGCCGCGCCGATCCGGCACAGTCGCGTGAGCAGCTCCGTCTCCGTCGCGATGCGTTCTCGTGTCCGGCGGATGAGGTCGTCGACCAGCTCCGCGGGCGCGAAGCCCGGGTCGTCGAGCGCGCGGCCGACGTCGCGCAGCGACAGCCCCAGTGACCGCAGGCTCTCGATGTGGAAGATCCGCCGGATGTCCGCGCCGGAGTACTCCCGGTAGCCCGAGCCGGTACGGCCCGTCGGCCGCACCAGACCGAGCGACTCGTAATGTCTGAGCATGCGGGCGCTGACGCCGGACCGTCGCGCGACGTCGCCGATCAGCACTGCCTACCGTCCCTCCCCGCCCGCCCCGCCGAGGGCCACGACGCGCTTCGCCTCCTCGATCGCGGGCGCGAAGCCCGCGTCCGGGTCGTGCCACAGCTGTTCCGTGGCGAGCGCGTGCGCGCGCACGCGGGGGTCGGGATCGGCCGTCGCGGCGCCCAGTACCGGCAGCATCACCTCCCCGAGCGCGATCAGCGCCCGGCTGAGGCTCAGCCGCGTCCCGCGTTCGCCGCGCCCGAGCTGTGCCGCCAACCCTACGGCCAACTCGCGCTCCTCGCCCTCGGGTACGAGCACCACCGCGGCCCGCCAGGCGCTCCGGGCCACCTCGTCGTCGGGGTCGGACAGCAGTGCCGGTGTGATCACCGGCCATGCCTGCCGATCCCCGATCTTGGACAGGGTGTGCAACGCCTGGCTCCGGGCCCGCGCACGCTCCGGGCGGACGTCGCCGCCCGAGCGGACCTCGTCCACCAGCAACGGCACCGTCAGTGGTGCCGCGTGCCGGGTGAGCGCCCACGTCAGTGTCTCGCGTACGTGGAACTCCGGTTCGGTCGCGCACCGCTCGACGAGCTTGCCGATGTGCTCCGGGTCCGGATGCGTACCGGCCGCCAGCGCCGCCCGCAACCGGACCGACGAGTCGTCGTGTTCCAGGCCCCGGAGGATGCGCTCCGAGTGCGCGTCCTTCGTCGGCTTGGTCATGGGGACCACCTCCTCGGCCGCAGTGAAGACCTTGTCACCGTGTCAAGGTCAAACGCGGGCACGGCGGGAGGCGGCCCGGCGTCACGTCCGCGTCACGAGGCGCCTGTTCCCTGGTCGTGGAAGACTCCGACCCTGGTGGCGACGAGCGTGCCGTTGGCGGCGGGGTCCTGCGGTACGGCGAGGACCTTCTCGCTGCCGCACAGCAGTTGCACCTTGCCCGGGAGGGAGAGGGTGACGGTCCCCGTGCCGGTGAGCGAGGCCTCGTTGTAGCCGCTGCCGCGGGGCGTGGCCATGGTGGGACCGCCGGTGATCCTGCACTGGCCCTTGTCCGCGTAGACCACGAGGGCGGAACCGGTCACCGTGTAGGTCCCGGCGGGGAGCGACAGAGCGACGACCTGCGTGTCCGTGGTGCCGATGGAGCGCACCGCCGTGGCCTTGTAGACATCGCCCGGAGCGTCGGACGCGGCGGCGGCCGGCTGGGACGCGTACGCGGCGGCTCCGGCGCAGACGGCCCCCAGCGCCGCCATGGCGACGGCGGGTATTCCGATAATCCTGGTCTTCGTGGTCCTGCGCATATCCCACTGCCCCCTGAAGAAGTCCGGATCATGTGCGCCTCCAGGGCACCAACAACCGCGGCGGTCACACCAGTTCGGACAGGTGAAGTGTGCGCGAACCGAATCTACGGGGAGGTGACGAACGGTGGATCGTCGCGCGCTGCCACGGACGTGCCGCGCGGCCGGGAAGACACGTGAACGGGCCTTCATCCGATTTTGGTCAGACCTCGCCGGCCGCTCTGCCTGGTCACGGCGCTGCGCACGCTGCTGCTCAACGGCTTCACCACCGTACGCACCATGGGCAGCGCGCTGCCGCAGCCGCTGGTGGTCACCGTGCGCGAGTCCGCGGAGGCGGGGGCCGTCAGCGGGTCGCGCCTGCACATCGCCCCGCACATCATCTCCGCCCGCGGCGCCCACGGGGACGTGAGCGCCTCGCTGGGCAGCAGGCCGGAGGTCGAGGTGGGGCTCCTCGCCGACCGTGAGTCCGAGATCCTGCGCGCGGTCCGCGGCGAGGCCCGGCTGGGCGCCGACTGGATCAAGTTCGGGGGCACCGGGGGCTTCTTCTCCCCCTCGGACAGCCCCGACCAGGTCACGTACCTGTCGGTGCAGTTCGAGGCCCTGCTCGCCGGGGACCTGTGGCACCGCAATGCCGCGCACGCCAACGCCATGGCGCGGCGGCTGGCCGACCGGCTGCGGGACACCTGCGGGGTCGCTCCCGCCCGTCCCGTGCAGTCGAACGCCGTCCTCGTCCGCCTGCCGCCGGAGGTGATCGCGGCTCTACGGCGCACGCAGCCCTTCCACATGAGCGATCCCGGCACGGGCGAGGTGCGCTGGATGTGTTCCTTCGACACGACGGAGCGGGACGTCGACGCCTTCGCCGCGGCGGTGCTGCGCGAGCTGGGCCGCCCACGGTGACACCGCGACCGGGTCCCTCGCCTGCTCGGACAGCGCGAGCGTTCGTCCTGCGGGGGCACTCGGTGGTCGCGCGGAAAGGGGGCGCGACATGGCGGGCGACGACTTCTGCACACATGCCCGCCCGGCTGATCCGAAACTCGCGGAGGACCGCCCGCGAGGCGGAGGGCCGGAAGACGTGCGCGCCGGCAGGCGGCGGGGCGACAAGCCGCTGTGGATGGTGATCGGATTGATCATCATCGTGGCAGTGCTCCTGGTGGTGCTGCTGCCCCCGGTCTGGTCGTGGCACGGCCGAGGTGCCCGGCGGCTCGTCCGGGCACCTCGTCTCCCCCACCCCTGACAGCGGGGCGGACCCCCGCCGTCAGATCACGCGGCGGAGCCTTCAGAAGTCGTCCGCGCCGTTGCGGAGCTCCGGGGTCCAGTAGCCGGTGAGGGCCTTCGCCGGGTCGACGGCGATGCCGCTGCCGGGCGCGGAGACGGCGATGACCGTGGAGTCGCCCTCGAGCATGACGGAGAAGGCCGATACGGGCTCGTTCTCCTCGTCGACCCCGCCGTCCGACAGCTTCACCAGCGCGTAGGCCGGGGCTCCCGGCGTCAGCACGACCGGCGAGGCCGGCTTGCTCTTGGCGACGACCGGGACGTCCTGCTTGTGGCTCTCCAGGAACTGGATGTGCGGCGCACCCGCCAGCCGGCAGGAGCTGCCGGAGGTGTTCTTGGCCGTGAGGACGATGTGGGTGTAGGGCGGGCCGTCCTGCGTGGCGGCGGTGACGCGGACGTCCCGCGCGGTGCAGACCCGGGCGGCGGCCGACGCCTGCTCGCCGGTCGTACCCGCGGAGCCGGCGGCGGAGTCCCTCGGGCTCTTCGACTCCGTCGAACGCGCCGGTTCGGCCGCGTCCGTCGTGCCGGACGCGCTGGTGTCCTTGCCGTCGGCCGCCTTGCCGGTCGCCGCGACGGTGGCCGCCACGGTCGCCTTGGGGGCCGAATCGGCCTTGCCCTCGCTCTGGCAGGCGGTGAGGGACAGAGTGAGGACCGTGCCCGCGGCGGCGAGCAGGACGGAGTGGTTGCGCAGAGTGTTCATGGAGATGTCCCCGTGATTGGTGCGGGGCCGCGGACCGGTGCCGTCGGCCTTGGTCGGAAGGTGGTGTAGCGCGGTTCTCAGCTGCCCGTGCCGGGCCGGTGGCCCGACGGCGGGGTGGAGAGGGACCCGTGGGGGTCGGCGTGCTCGAGGGACCGGCCTGCCCGGTACGCCACGGCGGCGGTCAGCGCGCCGGCCGCCGGGACGCTCCGTCCGGAGGTCCCGGTGGCCGGTTCGTCGCTGCGGTTCATGCGAGCTGTCCCCGTTTCGTGTTCTACGGCAGGTCTTCGGTGGTCGTCGGGCGGCGGGCGGCTGGTCCGGGGTGCTCCCGAGCCGCACGGAGTCCGTCCCCCGACGGATCCGTTCTGTACGGCTCGGCCACCCCGGCCCGGTCCGCCCCGAGGGGGGGCCGCCCGCGCTGTATCCAGTCGACCACCTGCGATCTTCGTTGCCCAGGCGGTTCCACCGGCAGAAGTACCGTGCGCCATACTTCTGCCGGATGCTCGCGTTCGGACGGGCCAGACGATCGGAGACGCCGACGGTGCGCGGTGGCACGCCTCCCCCAGGGGACTTCGGGCAGCGGTTACGCCTTCTGCGGGCGCGTGCCGGAGTGAGCCAGGAGGCTCTCTCGCAGGCCGCCGGAGTGAGCGTCAGGGCCCTGGCCGACATGGAGCGCGGGCGTACCCGGGGACCGCAGCGCCGTACGGTTCAGGCGCTGGCCGAAGCGCTGGGACTGGACGAGGTCGAGGCGGCGGCCCTGGAGGAGTCCGCCGCCCTGGGCCGTCCGCGTCCCCGGACGGACGCCGTCCCGGCCGCCCCGGGTGCCCTGACCCTGCCCCGGGACATCCGGGACTTCACCGCGCGCGACGCGGCCCTCGCCGGGCTGCTGGAGCTGGCGCGGGACGCCGGTCCGAGCCGGTCGGTGGTCACCGTGGTCGCCGGGCAGCCCGGTCTGGGCAAGACCGCGTTCGCGGTGCACGCGGCGCACCGTCTCGCCCCGCACTTCCCGGACGGGCAGTTCGCGCTGGACCTGCACGGCATGGATGCCGAGCCGACCACTCCCCGGGACGCGCTGGCCCGGCTGCTGCGCGCGATGGGCATCGACGACGCCGCGATACCGGCCGGCACCGACGAGCGGGCGGGCCTGTGGCGGTCCCTGGCCGCCGGCCGGCGGCTGCTCCTGCTGCTGGACAACGCCGTCGACGAGTCGCAGGTCGGCCCCCTGCTGCCGGGCACCGGCCCGTCGCTGACCATCGTGACCAGCCGCAACGCCCTGGCGGGTCTGGAGTCCGTGCACCGCTGCGATCTGGCCCTGCTGCGGCGCGAGGAGGCGGTGGAACTGCTGACCCGCATCCTCGGTCCGGAGCGGGTGCGGGCGGAGGCGCAGGCCGCACGCGACCTCGCCGACCTGTGCGGGCACCTGCCACTGGCCGTCCGGATCGCCGGGCAACGGCTGCTCAGCCGGCCCCACGAACGGCTGGGCAAGCTCGTCGCCCGGCTCGCCGCCGAGGGACGCCGGCTGGACGGCCTCGAGGCCGGAAGCCTGCGGGTGCGTGCCGCCTTCGCGCTCTCGTACCGGCAACTGCCCGCGGGCTCGCGGACGTTCCTGCGTCGCGCCGCGCTGGCCGCCGGGCCGGACTTCAGTCCCGAGACCGGCGCGCTCCTGGCCGGGCTGTCCTACGACGAGGCGATGGCCTGCGCCGAGGAACTGACCGACGCCGGACTGCTCCAGAGTGATCCCGCCGCCGAGCGGTACCACTTCCACGACCTGCTCAGGCTCTACGCGGCCGAGCAGGTCGAGGCCGAGGACGCCCCCGAGGCCCGGGACGCCGCGCTCGACCGGACCGCGCGGTGGATGCTGCGCCGGGCGACCGCCGCCGCGCTGCACTTCGACGTCGACCACGACCGGACGGCGCCGAGCGGCGATCCGGATCCGGAAGGGGCGCCCGCCGGCCGGGAGGAGGCGCGGGCCTGGCTGGAGGCCGAGCGCGCCCAGTGGCTCGCCGCGCTGCGCCGGGCCCACGACACCGGCTGGCACCGGGAGGTCCTCGACACGGCGGCGGCGATGCACTGGTTCTCCGACCTCAACCAGCACTGGGAGCAGTGGGTGGAGGTGTTCCAGCGGTCCGCCGGCTCCGCCCGCGCACTCGGCAGCAGGCAGGAGGAGGCGGTCCACCTCAATTACCTCGCCTGGGCCTACAACCTCTGCGTCCACGATCCCCGGGCCGCTCTGGCGTCCGCCGGTGAGGCGCTCGTGGCGGCCCGGGAGAGCGGGGACGGGCTTCAGGAGGGCTGGGCGCTCGGCTACGGCGCGGGGGCGCTCCACCGGCTGGGCCGGCCGGAGGAGGCCCACACCCGGCTGCGCGAGGCGGCCGACTGCCTCGCCGCGCAGGACTCCCACCCGGCCAGGCTGGCCGAGCTGACCATCCTCAACACGCTGGGCACCCTGCTGCGCCTGATGGGCCGGCCGGCGGAGGCCCTGGAGATCCACCGCCGCAGCGAACAGATCTGCCGGGAGGCGGTTCCTGGGCGGGCGGACGAGCTGATCGCGTTGTACCACGCGGTCGCCCGGCAGCAGATCGGCAACGACCTGGCGGCCCTGGAGCGCTGGTCGGAGGCCGAGCCGTCGCTCCGGCAGGCCCTCGCCTCCTTCGAGGCCCGGCAGATGCCGGCCTGGGCCGAACAGGCCCGGCTCGACCTGGGGCGCGTGCTCGGTGCCATGGGGCACCCGGAGGCCCGGCAGACGCTGCTCGCCGCCCGCGACGCCCTCGCCGCGCTGAGGAGCCCGCGCCAGGCGGAGGCCGTCGACGCGCTCGCCGCGCTCGACCAGGTCACCGCCGACAGGTGAGGGCCGGCCGGACCGGGCGTGCCTGGTCCGGCCGGCCGCTCAGCAGCGGTGCGCGGAGACCGGGCTCGGGGTTCGGGTCCTGATCGGCGTGGTGGGGCCGCTGCGGGAACGGTCGTCGTCAAGCCCCGGGGGCAGGACGACCTGGACGAGCCCGTCCCGTATCTCCTGCCCTCGGGCCGCACCGCGTCACCGCCCTGACCCCGGCCCCGCCGACCGCGGTACCGGTCCTACGGGGATCTCTACCGCCGCGGCGCTAGGCGGTGTCTTCAAATGATCTTGAGTGGTGGATCATGGTCAGGCGATACGTCGCCATGAACTGTCTGATGCGGAGTGGGAGTTCGTCCGGCCGCTGCTGCCCGAGTCGTTGCGGGGCAGGAAGCGGTTGGACGACCGCACGGTGCTCAACGGGATCGTGTGGAAGTTCCGTACCGGGACCGCTTGGCGGGACGTGCCCGAGCGGTACGGACCGTGGGCCACGCTGCACACCCGGTTCCGTCGGTGGGCTCTGGACGGCACGTTCGAGCGGATGCTCCAGGCCGCCCAGGCGAGGGCGGACGCGGCCGGGGACATCGACTGGCTCGTGTCGGTCGACTCCACCGTCGTCCGTGCCCACCAGCATGCCGCGGGGCACGAAAAGGGAGCGTCCGTCCCCCGGGGCTCGGACGCTCCCGAGGCAGTCTGACCAGCAAGATTCACCTGGCGTGCGACTCCCTGGGACGTCCACTCGCCTTCACCGTCACGGGCGGGAACACCAACGACTGCACCCAGTTCACCGCC
>NZ_JOCB01000161.1 GCF_000718775.1 Streptomyces sp. NRRL S-31 | reverse complement strand
GTGCCGGCCCCCGCCGCGCCGTCTGGCGGCCTTTCTCCCGGCCGCGCGGCCGTCCGGCGCGGCTCCCGCGGCGGGAGCCGCCGGGGGAGGCCCAGGGGCGCCCGGGGGCACGCCCTGCCGCCCGAACGGCTGCGGCTGCGGCTGCGGCTGCGGCTGGGGGACGCGCAGACCCATCGTCTCCGCTTCCACGCGCGGCAGCGGCGCCGTGCGGTCCTCGGCGGGCGCGGGCGCCCGCAGGGCGTCCCCGGTCAGCCGGGGCAGCGGCGCCGTCGGCGGGTCCGGCCGGCGTCCGGGGTACCGCCGCGCACCGCCGGAGGACTCGTACGGTCTCCCGCCGCCGTACATGTCCTCGCGCTCGGGGCGCAGCGCGGTCACGCCGTGGCCCTGCCCACCACCGGGGCGAGCCCCGCCGACCTCGCCACGGCACCGTGGTCGCCGCACTCCGCGAGCCAGTTGGCCAGCATCCGGTGCCCGTGCTCGGTCAGCACCGACTCCGGGTGGAACTGGACGCCCTCGACCGGGAGTTCCCGGTGGCGCAGGCCCATGATGATGCCGTCGTGGGTGCGGGCGGTCACTTCCAGCTCCGCCGGGACGGTCGCCGGTTCGGCGGCCAGGGAGTGGTAGCGGGTCGCCGTGAAGGGCGAGGGCAGGCCCGCGAAGACGCCCTTGCCCTCGTGCTCGACCGGGGAGGTCTTGCCGTGCAGCAGCTCGGGCGCCCGGTCGACCACACCGCCGTACGCCACCTGCATCGACTGCATGCCGAGGCACACCCCGAAGACCGGCACCCCGGTGGCCGCGCAGTGCCGGACCATGTCCACGCACACGCCCGCCTGCTCCGGCGTCCCCGGCCCGGGGGAGAGCAGCACCCCGTCGAAGCCGTCCTGGGCGTGCGCGGTCGACACCTCGTCGTTGCGCAGCACCTCGCACTCCGCGCCCAGCTGGTACAGGTACTGGACGATGTTGAAGACGAAGCTGTCATAGTTGTCGACGACGAGAATCCGCGCACTCACTGGTTGTCCACCGTCACATCGTTGAAGGGCAGCAGCGGCTCGGCCCACGGGAAGACGTACTGGAACAGGACGTAGACCAGGGCCAGGACCAGTACGAGCGAGATCAGCGCCCGCACCCACGCGTTGCCCGGCAGATGCCGCCAGATCCAGCCGTACATGCCGTCCCTTGCCGTCCCTTCCGTGTCCCCTACGGCACCAGACCCACGCCGTACGTCACCAGACTAGCGGCGCAGAGCCTCCGGTTCGCCTGTCTCCACGGGTCGCGTGGCGTCCAGGTGCGCCCAGACGATCAGCCGGTGGCTGTGCCCCCACTCCGGATCGCAGGTGGTCAGGGTCAGGTACCGGCCCGGACGCGGATACCCCGAAGCCCGCGGGACAGGATCGACCACCGCGACGTCGGTCGGCACGGTTTTGTAGGGACCTTTGTCGATCCGGTACGTGAACCAGGTGGTTCCGTCGGTGAGCACCACCGCGTCGCCCGGCCGCAGCCGCGGGAAGTCCTTGAACGGGTCGCCGTAGGTCCGCCGGTGCCCGGCGACCGCGAAGTTGCCGCGCTGTCCGAGCCGCGCGGTCCCCCGGTAGTGGGCGAGTCCCCGGGCCGGCACGTCCCGGCCGGTGCCCTCCAGCACCGGCTTGTTCCACGTGGCACCGAGCCGCGGGATGTACATGATCGCGAAGGGCTCGCCGGCCCGGTACGGCGCCGGCTCCGGCGGGGCCGGAGTCCGTCCGCCCGGGGCGTCCGCCGGCCGCACGCTCCCCCGCGCCCACTGCCGCTGGAGCCGGTCGATCTGGTCGCTCATCGCGCCCTCGGCCCGCACGCCGGTCCAGAACAGCGCATAGCCCACGAAGAGCACGATCAGGGCGCCGACGGTGATGCACAGTTCGCTGGCCGTTCTGACGATCACCCGCACCGGCGGCTCCCGACCGAGACCTGCCGGCCGGCCTGCCCGCCGGCCCGGCTACTCCACTGGCTTCGCGTAGCGCAGATCCACTGTGCCCGAGTAACCGGGCAGAGTCACCGGCCCGTCGTCGGCGACTTTCCAGCCGAGGCCGTAGACGTTGACGTAGACCATGTAGGTCTGGATCGCCTTGCTGTCCGCGAGCGCCCGCTTCAGCCGGCCGGGGTCCCCGACCGCCGTGATCTTGTACGGCGGTGAGTAGACGCGGCCCTGGAGGATCAGGGTGTTGCCGACGCAGCGCACCGCGCTGGTGGAGATCAGCCGCTGGTCCATGACCTGGATGCCCTTGGCGCCGCCCTGCCACAGCGCGTTCACCACGGCCTGGAGGTCCTGCTGGTGGATGACCAGGTAGTCGGGCTGCGGCTCGGGATAGCCGGGGAGCTTGGCGGTGGCGTCGGGCGGGGCGTCGTTCAGGGTGACGGTGACGGCCTCGCCGGTCAGCCGCCGGGTGCCCGCGCTCTTCTCCAGACCGCCGAGCTTCCGGTCCTCGGCCCTGGTGCTGCCGTCGTCGCTCTCGGCGAGGGACTCCACGCTGCCGCGCAGGGCCGCGTTGGACTCGTCCAGCTCCTTGTTCTTGCGGCTGCGCTGCTGGATCAGGTCGGACAGCTTCAGCAGGGAGCCGTCCTGGCGGATGTCGGTGCCCTTGGCCGTGTCGAAGCTGGTGAAGAAGATCAGCCCGGCCAGGGCGAAGACGGCCGCGGTGAGGACCCGCACGGGACGCGGACGCGACCTGCGGGCCGGACCCGGACCCGTTGATCCCGTCCCGGGGGAGTCGGCAGAATTGCTCAACGTACCCTTATCTCCTTCGGCGCCACGGAAGCACTACGCTAACGGACGCCCGGGGGAGCACACAGAGTCGTCATGTTGGCCCCTTGTACGCTGCCCCGAGCCCGACCAGTTCCCTGCGCGGCCACGCAGCGCATCGACAGGAGAGACCCTCGTGCCGAAGTCACGTATCCGCAAGAAGGCCGACTTCACGCCGCCGCCGGCGAAGCAGGCGCAGGCCATCAGGCTGACCAATCGGGCCTGGGTCGCACCGGTCATGCTGGCGATGTTCCTCGTCGGCCTGGCCTGGATCGTCGTCTTCTACGTGACCGACGGCTCGCTGCCGGTCGACAGCCTGGACAACTGGAACATCGTGGTCGGCTTCGGCTTCATCGCCGCCGGGTTCGGTGTCTCCACGCAGTGGAAGTAGCCCGGGGAACGGCCCGGCGGGCAGCTCTGCCCAGGGCTGTCCACCGAGTTATCCACAGCCGTTTTCCACAGTGGGGAAAAAGAACGACGATCTGTGGATAACCCGTGGGATGTTGACGCCGGTGTGACTGGCCGCGTGACCGTCAGACATTCGT
Source organism: Streptomyces sp. NRRL S-31 (assembly GCF_000718775.1). GTDB lineage: Bacteria > Actinomycetota > Actinomycetes > Streptomycetales > Streptomycetaceae > Streptomyces. Next base: position 6,399 of record NZ_JOCB01000161.1, on the reverse strand, counting down.
TCGCCCCCTGTCCGACCTGCGGAAACGCATCCGAGCGACAGGGGGCACAGCTGTGTCCGCACCCTATGCACAAGATCGGGCACACGCTGTGGACAACGGTTCGGGACGAGTGTGTTCGCCCGTGTCTCCCCCGCGTCCTCCCCGTGTCTCCCCCGCCCCGTCAGGTGAGCTGAGCGGTCCTGACCAGCGCCAGGGCCAGGGCCAGCAGGAGCACCACGGCACAGGTGCCGTACTGCACCAGCGTCCGCTTCTCGCGGGGGGCGTGCACCATCGCGTACCCGGTGACGACACCGGCCACGAGCCCGCCGATGTGCGCCTGCCAGGCGATGTTCATCGCCGGGTTGAAGGTGAAGATCATGTTGATCGCGAGCAGGGCGACGACCGGCCGCATGTCGTAGTTGAGCCGGCGCATCAGGACGGCGGTGGCGCCGAAGAGCCCGAAGATCGCGCCCGAGGCGCCGAGCGAACCGTCCGTCGGGGAGGCGAGCAGATAGGTCAGCGCGCCGCCGGACAGCCCGGAGACGAAGTAGACCGCGAGGTAGCGGGCCCGGCCGAGGGCCGCTTCAAGCGGGCCGCCGACCCACCACAGGCTCAGCATGTTGAAGCCGATGTGCCAGTACGCCTCGTGCGCGAACATCGAGGTCACGAAGCGGTACCACTCGCCGCCGGCGACACCCGAGGTCGGCGCGAACGGCTTCGGCGGCCATGCGCCGTAGAGCACCACGTCGTCCAGGAGCGAGCGGTCGGCCTGGATCGCGATGAAGACCGCGAGGTTGATCCCGATCAGGATCTTGGTGAGCAGCCGGGGGTCGGCCGTGACCGTGCCGCCGGCGAGCGTGCGCGGCCGGGACGCCTGCGGCGCGGGCCCCTCGCCGGAGCCGCCGCGGACGCACTCCGGGCACTGGAAACCGACCGAGGCGCTGACCATGCACTCGGGGCAGATGGGCCGGTCACAGCGGGTGCAGCGCACGCCGCTCGGGCGGTCCGGGTGCCGGTAGCACCCGGGCGCGCTGCGGGCGTCCTGCGCGCTCCCTGCGGGCTGGTCCATCGGTTCCCCTTGCTCGTCGTGTCCTGCCTGACGGCACTATCCTGCCCCGCTCATCCATACGGACGAGCGGCGCGTTCGGTTCCCCGCGTGTCCTTCCGCTCCCGCCGGACCCGGGTACCGGGCCGGCCGGCTCAGGCTTCGCGCGCTTCTTCGCGCGCTTCCTCGCGCGCCTCGACGACCACCGTGCGGAGCACGACGTCGGACAGCGGCCGGTCGTTGCGTCCCGTCGGCACGCTCGCGATGGCGTCGACGACCTTCCGGCCGGCCGCGCCGGTGACCTCGCCGAAGATGGTGCGCTTGCCGTTCAGCCAGGTGCTCGGGGTGACGGTGATGAAGAACTGGGAGCCGTTGGTGCCCGGGCCCGCGTTGGCCATCGCCATCAGGTAGGGGCTGTCGAAGGCCAGGTCCGGGTGGCACTCGTCCTGGAAGCCGTAGCCGGGGCCGCCGAGGCCGTTGCCCAGGGGGTCCCCGCCCTGGATCATGAAGCCGCCGATGACGGCGTGGAAGACCGTGCCGTCGTAGAGCCGGTCCCTGGTCCGCTCGCCGGTGCGGGGATGGGTCCACTCGCGTTCGCCGCGGGCCAGTTCGACGAAGTTCCGGACCGTGACCGGAGCGTGCCGCGCGAAGAGCCGCACCTCGATGTCGCCGAGGGTGGTCTTCAGGGTTGCGTACAGCTGCTCGGGCACGATCCGCCTTCCGTCGTCGTCGTCCACCGCCTCCCTCCGATCCTTCCACGGTCCGGTCCGCGCGTCGCCGGGCGGCCGCGACATCCGCGGGGGCGCACGGCGCGTCCCGGGCCGGGCGGGGGGCGCGACGGAGGGTTTCGTGGCAATGTCGACGACGGGCCCCCGCGCCCGGAACCGCGCCGGAGAAGGCGTCCGGCACCCGTATGCCATCCCGGCGTGCCGCACCGGCTCCCGGCAGGCATGATCCGTAAAAGGGTGGAAAGTCGAAATACCGTACGCCACCGAGGAGGAGGAACCCGTGACCCGCATCGACAGCGTGCGCGCCGCGACCGGCTCGGCGAAGGACAGCGTGCTGCACGCCGCGGAAGTGGTGGCGCCCTACGCCGACACGGCCAAGGAGCGTGCCGCGTACTACGCGCAGGAGGCACGCGTACGGCTGGCGCCCGTGGTGTCGCAGGCCGCCGAACAGGCCCGCGTGCAGTACGACGCCCGGCTCGCCCCGCGCCTGGAGCAGGCTCTCACCCATGTGCCGCCGAAGGTGGACCTGGCCGCGCAGGAGGCCGCCGTCCGCACCCGCAAGGCCGCCCGGCAGGCCGCCCAGTACTCACGGCCCAGGATCGAACAGGCGGTGGCCGCGACGGTCCCCGTGCGGGACGAGGCCGCCGCGCGCGGTGCCGCCGCGCTGGCCGCGCTGCGCGGCCAGGTCTCGGCCCAGGACATCCAGAAGCTGGCCCGGCGCAACGCCCGGCGGTGCCGGACCGGCCGTGCCCTGAAGGGGCTGGGGCTGCTGGCCCTGGTCGCGGGCGGCGCCTTCGCGGCCTGGAAGTGGTGGGACCGGCAGGCCAACCCCGACTGGCTGGTGGAGCCGCCCGCCGCGACCGAGGTGCCCGACTCACCCCGCCTCAGCTCCGTCGACGGCACCGGTGCCACCGGGCTGGACCCGGAGGTGCAGGCGAAGCAGGCGGACGAGGACGCGGCGGACGACGACGACCAGACCTGACGTCCGCGGGGCCCTTGGCCCCGCGGACGGGTCCGGGCCGGCCGGGGTGGACCCGGCCGGCCCGGACCCGTCCGTACCCGCGCGCGGCGGCGCGGGGTCAGCCGGTCCGCGCGTAGCGGCTGCCGGGACGCGGCAGCCGCAGGTGACCGCGGAGGGTCGTCGCGTCGTACGCGGTGCGGAACACCCCGCGCCGCTGTAGCTCCGGCACCAGGCCGCGGGTGATCTCCAGCAGGTCGTGCGGCAGCGTGCCGGGCCGCAGCCGGAAGCCGTCGAGCCCCGCCTCCCGCCAGTCCAGCAGCAGGTCGGCGAGTTCACCGGGGGTGCCGGTGAACACCTCCGCGTCCGAGCCGAGCACGGCGCCGTCGAGGGCGTCGAGGCGGTCCTTGCGGCGGGCGGCGGCGCCGGGTTCGGCGTCCAGGAAGACGAGCAGCTCCGCGAACCGGAGCAGCGGCCGGGCCCGGGTGTCCCGGCCGGCGGCGGCGACGGCCGTGTCCACCTGGGCGAGGACGGCCGCGGCTCCGGCGCGGTCGTGCGGTGTGATCCAGACGGCGTCGCAGGAGCGCGCCGCGAACTCGTACGGCACCGAGGCGTGCGCCAGGCTCATCACCGGCGGCTGCCCCTGCGGCGACCGCGGAACGGTGGAGGGGCCCCGGACGCCGAAGTACTCGCCCCTGAAGTCGATGTGGTGCACCTTGTCACGGTCGATGAAGCGGCCGGTGGCCGCGTCCCGGATCTCCGCGTCGTCCTCCCAGCTGTCCCACAGCCGGCGGGCGGCCTCCACCACGTCGGCGGCCTCGCCGAACAGCGGACGCAGCCGCCGACCGATCCGCTCCGGGTCGCGCACGTCGTCGTCGGTGAGCTGCGGCGTCGTACGGCGGCCGAAGTGGGTGGCGTCGGCGGCGCGGGAGGCGATCTGGGGGCGCAGGCCGGCCCGGCCGGTGCTCGCGTGATCGAGGGTGGAGATGCCGGTGGCCACGTGGAACGGCTCGGTGTGGGTGACGTTCGCCGTGGGGACCAGGCCGATGTGCGAGGTCAGCGGCGCCACGTGGGCCGCGAGCAGGACCGCGTCCAGGTTGCCGCGCACCTGGTCGGTGCGGTCGTCGGGCCGGTGGAAGGCGGCCGACTGCACGCCGAGCGCGTCCTCGAAGGTGACGAAGTCGAGCAGGCCGCGCTCGGCCTCGGTGACCAGGTCCGCCCAGTACCCGGCGCTGAACAGCGCGCCGGGCCGGGCGTCCGCGGCCCGCCAGGCCGCCGGGTGCCAGCCGACGGCGTCGAGGGCGACGGCGAGGTGCAGCGGGGGTGCGGTCACGAGGCCTCCTCCTGGACGGCGGCGGTCGCCGTGTCGCGCGCCGTGCGGTGCCCGAGGCCCAGGTGGTCGCGCAGGGTGGTGCCCGTGTAGTCCCGCCGGAACGCGCCCTTCTCCTGGAGCAGCGGCACGACCCGGGCCACGAAGTCGTCGAGTCCGGCGGGGGTCAGGTGCGGGACGAGGACGAAGCCGTCGGCGCCGTCGGTCTGCACGAAGTGGTCGATGGCGTCGGCGACGGTCCGCGGGGAGCCGACGAAGGTCTGCCCGCCGGAGACCTCGATGACCAGTTCGCGGATGCTCAGACCGCGCTCCTCGGCGAGGGCCCGCCAGCGCCGGGCGATCTCGTCGCGGTCCCGGCGGAACAGCGAGTGGCCCTTCAGCATCAGCGAGTCGGGCTCCGGGTCGACGTCCGGCAGCGGCCCGTCGGGGTCGTAACCGGACAGGTCACGGCCCCAGACGGCCTCCAGGTGGGCGATCGCGGTCTGCGGGCTCACCTGGGCGCGGGTGATCTCGTCGGCGTACGCGGCGGCCTCCGCGTCGCTGTCGGCGACCACCGCGGTGGCCGTCGGCAGGATCTTCAGGTCGTCCGGGGACCGGCCGTACCGGGGCAGGCGTGCCTTGACGTCCCGGTAGAAGGCGCGGGCCTGGTCGAGCCGGTTGTACTTGCTGAAGACGACGTCGGCCTCGGCGGCGGCGAAGTCGCGGCCCGGGTCGGACTCGCCCGCCTGGATGATCACCGGGTGCCCCTGCGGCGGGCGGGGGGTGGTGAAGCGGCCGGAGATGTCGAAGTGCCGGCCGTGGTGGGCGAAGCGGCCGGCGCCGGGCCGGACGAACGCGCCGGCCTCCGGGTCGGCGCGCACGTCTCCGTCGGCCCAGCTGTCCCACAGCTCGCGCGTGGTGGCCAGGAACTCCGCCGCGCGCCCGTACCGGTCGGCCTCGGCGAGGAAGCCGCCCCGCCGGAAGTTCTCGCCGGTGAAGGCGTCGAAGCTGGTGACCACGTTCCAGGCGGAGCGTCCGCCGCTGAGGTGGTCCAGGGTGGCCAGCCGGCGCGCCACCTCGTAGGGCTCGTTGAAGGTGGCGTTGACGGTGGCGGCGAGCCCGAGCCGGGTGGTGACCGCGGCCAGGGCGCTCAGCTGGGTGAGGTTCTCCGGACGGCCGACCACGTCCAGGTCGTACAGCTGTCCCTTGTGCTCGCGCAGCCGGAGGCCCTCGGCCAGGAAGAAGAAGTCGAACCGGCCGCGTTCGGCGGTTTGTGCGAGCCGCAGGAAGGAGTCGAAGGCGATCTGGCTCTCGGAGCGCGGGTCCGACCAGACGGTCACGTTGTGGATACCGGGCAGCTGGGCCGCGAGGTGGACCTGCTTGCGCCGGGCGGGGGCGGGTCCGCTCATGAGGCGGGGACGACGGCGGCGGGGGCCGGGGAGACGTACCGCACCGTGTTCTCGAAGCTGACGCCGTGGCTCTTGACGTCGATGCCGACGCGGTCGCCGTCGGCGATCCGGAAGCCGTCGTGGAAGCTGGCCTCGTCGGCGCCCAGCAGCACGTAGTTCACCAGGCCGGGTCGTCGCACCGCAGGGAAGGAGAACAGGTGTTCGGCCATGTCCCGGACGCGGAAGTACAGTGCGTCGCCGCCGCAGTCGAAGGTGCCCTCCCAGGCCGTCGCGCCGTCCCGGACGATGGTGACCCGGCCGGTCGCCGAGCGCGGCGGCGCGCCGAGGAACAGCCAGGGCGCGAGCGCGGTGTCGCACAGCTTGCAGTACGGGTTGTAGCCGGGGTCCTTGCGGTGCAGGCCGATGTCGCACAGGTCGTTGCCGAAGGTGTAACCGGCGTAGTGGGGGGTGCCGTCGGCGTCGTTGACGTACACGAGGGCGACCTCCGGCTCCTCGATCAGGGCGATCGGGGCGGCGGGCACGGTCAGCGGCTCGCCGGGCAGCCGGGCCCAGTCGCCGAAGCCCTTGAAGAACCACTTCGGCGGCGTGAACTCGCCCTCCGGCTGGCTCGCTCCGCCCCACTTCTTCTTGTGGGTGCCCATGAAGCCGCTGAGCAGCGCGGCACCGGACGCCTCGGGCAGCAGCGGCACCCGCGGGCGTACGGCCGGGTCGCCGGCCGGGACGACGACGGTCTCGGCGCCCTCGGTGACGGCGGCCCGGACGGCGTCGGCGGAGCCGTCGGTGCCGGTGAAGGCGGCGGCGAGGGCGCCGTCGGCCACCCGGTACAGCGTCTGCGGCGCGCCCGGTTCGGGCCGGCCGAAGGTGACGTAGCGGCCGTCCTGGTAGGCGACCTCGGTGAGCACGGGCGGCAGGGACTGGGACATGCGAAGCCTCCAAGGCCGGTCGGAGCCGGGGGTGGTGGGGGGCGTGGG
>NZ_JOCB01000160.1 GCF_000718775.1 Streptomyces sp. NRRL S-31 | reverse complement strand
CCGCCGGCGGTGCCGTCGGGCCGCGGCCCGGGCCGCCGGGTCCGCCGCCCCGCACCGCCGTCCTGGCGCGGTCGGCCACCGCCGTCAGCGGGCGGGCCACGTCCTCCAGGGAGCGCCGTTCGGCGTTCACCGCCAGGACCACCGCGACCAGACCGGCCGCGCACATCAGCGCCGCGCCGACGCAGAAGGCGAGGACCGTGTCACCGACCCTGCCGGTGGAGGTGAGGTCCGCGAAGAGCAGCGGGCCGCTGATGCCGCCGGCCGCCGTGCCCAGGGCGTAGAAGAAGGCGATGGACATCGCCCGGGTCTCCATCGGGAAGATCTCCGACACCGTCAGGTAGGCGCTGGAGGCGCCCGCCGAGGCGAAGAACAGCACCGCGCACCAGCAGGCGGTCAGCGTGCCCGCGCTCAGCGCGCCCCGGTCGAACAGCCACGCCGTGCCGAACAGCAGCAGACCCGACAGCAGGTACGTCGAGGAGATCATCACGCGCCGACCGACCGTGTCGAAGAGCTTGCCGAGCAGCAGCGGGCCGCAGAAGTTGCCGACCGCGATCACCGCGAAGTAGTAGCCGGTGCGGTCGGCGGGCACGTCGAAGAACTTCGTCAGGATCGCGCCGAACCCGAACGTGATGGCGTTGTACAGGAACGCCTGGCCGATGAAGAGGGAGAAACCGAGGACGGCACGCTTGCGGTACCGGCCGAAGACCGTGCGGGCGATCTCCAGGAACGTCACGTTCTTGCGCTGGTGGATCTCCAGCTCGCCCCGCGGCTCGGGCAGCCGGCCGCCCTTCTCCGCCTCCACCCGCCGTTCGATGCCCGAGACGATCTCCTCCGCCTCCGCGTCCCGGCCGTGGATCAGCAGCCAGCGCGGACTCTCCGGTACGTGCCGCCGGACCAGGAGGATGACCAGTGCCAGGACCGAGCCGAGGGCGAACGTCAGCCGCCAGCCGACGTTCGCGGCCAGCAGGTCCGTGTTCAGCGCGACGATCGACAGCAGGGAACCGCCGACCGCGCCCAGCCAGAAGCTGCCGTTGATGATCAGGTCGACCCGGCCGCGGTGGTCCGCCGGGATCAGCTCGTCGATCGCGGAGTTGATCGCCGCGTACTCACCGCCGATGCCGAAGCCGGTCAGGAAGCGGAACAGGAAGAACCACCAGGCCTCCCAGGAGACGGCCGTCAGCGCCGTCGCGGCCAGGTACACCGCCAGGGTGATCATGAACAGGTTCTTGCGGCCGAAACGGTCCGTCAGGCGGCCCCAGAACAGGGCGCCGACGCAGGCACCCGCCACGTACAGGGCCGCCGCGACACCGGTGATCTGCCCGGAGGAGATCGACAGGCCGCTGCCGGGCTCCGAGAGCCGGCTGGCGATGTTGCCGACGACCGTGACCTCCAGGCCGTCGAGGATCCACACGGTGCCGAGCCCGATCACGATCGTCCAGTGCCAGCGGGACCAGGGCAGACGGTCGAGACGGGCGGGGATGTCGGTCGTGATGGTCCGGCCGGATTCCGGCGACGGCGCTTCGGCTGAAGTGCTCATGGGCTCCCTCCTCCAAGGACGGGTATCGGGTGCCCTCGCCGTGCCGTAATAGGCCGGACACGAACCGCTCGGGCCCCCGGCGGGCCCGCGCGCCCCGGCAGGGGACGGCCGGTCAGGCCCCCAGTCCGCGCGAGACCGCGTAGATCAGCAGTCCCGCCAGCGACCCCACCACCGTGCCATTGATCCGGATGAATTGCAGGTCGCGGCCGATGTGCGCCTCGATCTTCCGGGTGGTGTGCTCGGCGTCCCAGCCCGCCACGGTGTCCGTGATCAGCGACGTGATCTCCTTGCGGTACGTCGTCACCACGTGCACCGCCGCGCCCTCCACCCAGTTGTCGACCTTGCCCTGCACCTTCGGCTCCGTCGCCATCCGGGTCCCGAGCGACAGCAGCGCCGCCCGCACCCGCTGCCGCAGCTGGCTCCGCTCGTCCTCCGCCGCCGCCACGATCATCGACCGTACGGCCGTCCAGGCGGACGCGATCAGATCCTGCACCTCGCCCCGGCCCAGCACCTCGCTCTTCAGCCGCTCCACCCGTGCCCGGGTGTCCGTGTCCGACTGGAGGTCGGCGGCGAAGTCGGAGAGGAACCGGTCCAGCGCGCCCCGCGCCGGATGCGCGGGCATGTCCCGCATCTCCGTGACGAACCGCAGCAGCTCCTTGTAGACCCGCTCACCGACCTTCCGGTCCACGAACCGCGGGGTCCAGCCCGGCGCGCCGCCCTCCACCGCCCCCATCACGTCGTCCCGGTGCAGCACCAGCCAGTCGTGCGCGCGCGCCACCACCAGATCGACCGCCCGCCGGTGCCCGCCGTCGGCGACGATCTTCTCCAGCGTCTTGCCGATACCCGGTGCGATCTCCCGGGCGTTGGCCCGCCGGGTGACCGCCTCCCCCACCACCGCCTGCACATCCGAGTCGCGCAGCACGGTCAGCGCGCCGCGCAGGGCGGTGGCCAGCTCCTCCGTCACCCGGTCCGCGTGCTCCGGCTCCGCCAGCCACACACCGAGCCGGCTGCCGATGCCGACGGCGCGCAGCCGTTGCCGCACCACGTCCCCGGAGAGGAAGTTCTCCCCGACGAACTCGCCCAGCGAGACACCCAGCTGATCCTTCTTGGTGGGGATGATCGCGGTGTGCGGGATGGGCAGCCCCAGCGGATGCCGGAAGAGCGCCGTGACCGCGAACCAGTCGGCGAGCGCGCCCACCATGCCCGCCTCGGCCGCCGCCGCCACATAACCGGCCCACGCCCCCGCGCCCGCGTTCCCGGCCGCCTTCGCCACGACGTAGACCACCGCGACGAACAGCAGCAGCCCCGTCGCCGTCAGCTTCATGCGCCGCACCCCGCGCCGGCGCTCCTCGTCGGCCGGGGTGAACGCCGTCATGGTGCGGTACGACGCGGCCCGCCTCGGTGTTCCCGTCTCCGTTGGTTCCATCAGCTCCACCCGCTCGGTGATCCCGCCCACAATTGTCCCTTCCTGACCGACTCCCGGAACAGAACAGGAGTTCCCGGCGTCTTGTCAGAGCGGGAGGGATGGCAGGGTCCTGTCAGGTCTCCCCGGGCCCGCGACACATCGTGGGCCCGGCACCACCGGGAGCCCGGGCTCCCTCTGTCGAGGAGAACAACACAAGCGTGACCAAGCCTCATGGTTATGCCGTCCTGAGCGCGCTCGTCGCCCTCGTCGTGGCCCTGTCCGCCGCCATATACGTCACCGTCGCCGCCGACGGCCGCGACGGCACCGGCACCCTCGCCGGCGGCCGCCCGCTCCACGGCTCCGCCGCCCCCGCCTCCACTGGAACCTGGGTCGGCGCCTGGGCCACCGCCCCGGTCGGCGGCGAACCCGGCACCGGGACGACCGGCCTGGCCGGCCACTCCGTCCGCAACGTGGTGCACACCAGCGTCAGCGGTACGAGTGCCCGCGTCACGCTGTCCAACCTCTACGGCCGCTCCCCCCTCACCATCAGCCACGCCTCCCTCGCGCTGGCCGCCGGCGACGGCACCGCCGCGGCCGACCCGGCGACCATGCGACGCCTCACCTTCGGCGGCGCCACCAGCACCGTCCTGCCCCCCGGCGGACAGACCGTCAGCGACGCCGTCACCCTCACCCTGCCGCACGGCGCCGACGTCCTGGTCACCACCTACTCCCCCACTCCCTCCGGGCCGGTCACCTACCACCCGCACGCCCGGCAGACCTCCTACCTCGCCGCCGGCGACCGCACCGAGGACGCCACCGGCGCCCCCTACACCGAACAGACCCCCTACTGGCGCTACCTCACGGCCCTCGACGTCCTCAGCAACGAAGCCGCCGGCACCGTCGTCGTCTTCGGCGACTCCATAACCGACGGCATCACCTCCACCACCGGCGCCAACCACCGCTGGCCCGACATCCTCGCCGACCGGCTGCGCGGCGCCCTGGAGAGCGGCCGGCGGCTGCCCCGCTACAGCGTCGTCAACGAGGGCATCAGCGGCAACCAGGTCCTCGCCGACCGGCTCGCCGGTCCCGGCGCCCCGACCGCCACGCGGGGGGACACCCCCGTCGCCGAGAACCAGAGCGGCCTCGGCCGCTTCGGCCGCGACGCCCTCACCCGCACCAACGCCAAGGTCGTCGTCATCGACCTCGGCGTCAACGACATCCTGCGCAACCGCCGGCTCGCCGACCCCGACCGGGTCGTCACCGGTCTGCGCACCCTCGTCCGCCAGGCACACGCCCGCGGCCTCAAGGTCGTCGGCGCCACCCTCATGCCCTTCCAGGGCCACCGCGGCTACACCCCGGCCCGCGAAGCCGTACGCCGGGAGATCAACGCCCGGATCCGCGCGGGCGGCGTGTACGACGCGGTCGTCGACTTCGACAAGGCGCTGCGCGACCCCTACGACCCGCGCCGGCTCCGTCCCGAGTACGACTCCGGCGACCACCTGCACCCCAGCGACCTGGGCTACCGCACCATGGCCGAGACCTTCGACCTCGGCACGCTCGACGGCGCGGGCCAGACGGAGCTGTGACGGGCCGCGCGGCCCCACGGGCGGCGGACGGGGAACGGCGAGGAATACTGACGGACATGACCCGCTTGATCCTCGCCACCCGCAACGCCGGAAAGATCACCGAGCTGAGGGCGATCCTCGCCGACGCCGGACTCCCCCACGAACTGATCGGTGCCGACGCCTTCCCGGAGATCCCCGACGTCAAGGAGACCGGTGTCACCTTCGCCGAGAACGCCCTGCTGAAGGCCCATGCGCTCGCCCGGGCGACCGGTCTGCCCGCCGTCGCCGACGACTCCGGCCTCTGCGTCGACGTCCTCGGCGGCGCCCCCGGCATCTTCTCCGCCCGCTGGGCGGGCCGCCACGGCGACGACAAGGCCAACCTGGACCTGCTCCTCGGCCAGCTCTCCGACATCGCGGAGGAGCACCGGGGCGCCCACTTCGCCTGCGCGGCGGCCCTGGCGCTGCCGGACGGCACGGAGCGCGTGGTCGAGGGCCGGCTGCGGGGCGTCCTGCGGCACGCCCCGGCGGGCACGAACGGCTTCGGCTACGACCCGATCCTCCAGCCGGAGGGCGAGACGCGGACCTGCGCCGAGCTGAGCCCCGAGGAGAAGAACGCGATCAGCCACCGGGGGAAGGCGTTCCGGGCGCTGGTGCCGGTGGTGCGGGAGCTGCTGAGCTGAGCACGACGAAGGGGCCGCCCGGACGGACGGCCCCTCACGGGTGCGGCCGGTGGGACTCGAACCCACACGGGATTTCTCCCACGGGCACCTAAAACCCGGGCGTCTGCCTGTTCCGCCACGGCCGCCCCGAAACGGACAGCCGACCTGCCTGCCGTTTCGCCTGGCTCAGTGTACGGGGCCGCACCTCTCGGTGTCCGCCGCCTCGGGCACCAGGGACCGGTAACGGCGTGGCAGTTGGGGCTCGGCGACCGGAAGTGCTCAGACGCCGAGATCCTTGATGATCTTCGCTACATGGCCCGTCGCGCGGACGTTGTACAGGGCGCGTTCGACCTTGCCCTGCTCGTCCACGACGATCGTGGAGCGGATGACGCCCAGGTACGTCTTGCCGTAGTTCTTCTTCTCGCCGTAGGCGCCGTACGCCTCGGTGACCTTCTTGTCCGGGTCGGCGAGCAGGGTGACCCTCAGGGATTCCTGCTCGCGGAACCTGGCCAGTTTCTCCGGGGTGTCCGGGGAGATGCCGATGACGTCGTAGCCGGCGCCGGCCAGGAGTTCCAGGTTGTCCGTGAAGTCGCAGGCCTGCTTGGTGCAGCCGGGGGTCAGGGCGGCGGGGTAGAAGTAGACGATGACCTTGCGGCCCTTGTGGTCCGCCAGGGACACCTCGGTGCCGTCCGCGTCGGGAAGGGTGAAGGCGGGGGCCACGTCCCCCGGCTGGAGTCGCTCACTCATCGGGCCAGCGTAACCGGGGGCCCTTGCGGTGCGCCGGGGGCAGGAGCTGACAGACTGTTCGGGACAGCATCAGGAGACTTCGGAGGCCGTACGGTGGCGGACACGTCGGACACCAGAACCCCGGCGCAGATCGAGGCGGACATCAAGCGCCGCCGCGAAGTGCTGGCCGAGACGCTCGACGAGATCGGGGTGCGCGTGCATCCGAAGACCATCGTCGGGGACGCGAAGGCGAAGGTCGTCGCGAACGTCGATCACACGGTCGGGCGGGCGTACGTGCAGGTGAACCGCGCCGTAAGCGAGGTGCGGGCACGCTTCGTGGACGACGAGGGGGCGCCTCGGCTGGAGCGGGTCGTGCCGGTGGCGCTGGTCGTCGTGGGGGTCGTGGGGCTGCTCGCCCTGGGGGCCCGGCGGCGCAGGGACTGACCGGGACAGGTAGGTTCGAGGCGTGAGCGCCAAGAGAAACGAGCACAGCACTCCCCACCACGAGAAGCTGCCCATCCGGATGCTGCACGACCGGGTCCTGGTGCGGCAGGAGGCCGGTGAGGGTGAGCGGCGGTCGGGGGGCGGCATCCTGATCCCCGCCACCGCGGCGGTGGGACGGCGACTGGCCTGGGCCGAGGTCGTCGCGGTCGGTCAGAACGTACGGACGGTGGAGCCCGGTGACCGGGTTCTGTTCGATCCGGAGGACCGGGCGGAGGTGGAGGTGCGGGGTGTGGCGTACGTGCTGATGCGCGAGCGCGATCTGCACGCCGTCGCGGCCGACCGGTTCGAGGGGTCGGAGGACTCCACGGGGCTGTACCTCTAGCGGGAGCGCGGCCTTCGGCCGAGAACACGGTGAAGAGGGCCGGTGACCATGGTCACCGGCCCTCTTCACCGTGTCTTTGCTATGTTCGGAAGGAACCCGACGAGACGCGCCGTACCGGGTCGAAGGCAAAGACGACGCACCCCGGAGAGAGAAGTCGTCGTGTCTCGAAAGGTGCCTGTCATGGCCTGGGTTCTGCTTGTCGTCGCCGGTCTGCTGGAGGTCGGCTGGTCGATCGGGATGAAGTACAGCGAGGGTTTCACCCGGCTGGTCCCGAGTCTGTTCACCGGCGTCGGCATCGTCGCCAGCATGGTCCTGCTGTCGTACGCCGCGAAGTCCCTGCCCATCGGTACCGCCTACGGCGTGTGGGTGGGTATCGGCGCGGCCGGTGCGGCGGTGCTCGGCATGGTGGTGCTCGGTGAGCCGGTCACCGCCGCCCGGATCTTCTTCGTGTGTCTGCTGCTGGTCGCCGTGGTGGGGCTGAAGGCGACCAGCGGTCACTGAGCGACGGGCGGGTCAGAAGCCGGGGCCGCCCCCGGGGCCGGTGGGGGTGCCGGTGGCGCCCCCCGCGTCGGTGCCTCCGCCGGGGGTGCCACCGCCGGTCGCCGCCCCGCCACCGGCCGGATCGCCGCCCGTGGTGGTGCCGCCGTCGGTGGCCGCGCCGCCGCCGGTCGTGTCCCCGCCGGTGGTGGGGGCGCCGCCGCCCGTGGTGGCACCGCCGTCCGTCGAGGTGCCGCCGGTGGTCGTGCCGCCGTCCGTCGGGGTACCGCCGGTGGTCGTGCCGCCGTCCGTCGGGGTGGCGGTCGCGCCGCCGGTGTCCTGGCCGCCGTCGGTGGCGGTGCCGCCGGCGTCCTGGCCGCCGTCGGTGCCGGGTTCGGCGGTGCCGGTGGCGGGGGGCTCCTGGACCCGGTCGGCACCCTGCTGGAGCCGGAGGTCGAAGTCGGCGGCCGGCTTGCCCTTCAGCGCGTCGCGCGTGTACTGGGCCCAGATCTCGGTGGGCGGGCCGCCGCCGTTCATACGGGGCGCGCCGAGGGCGCCGTACAGCGGCATGTGCTTGGCGGTCACCGGGTCCTGGCCCATGACGGAGACCACGGTGGCCAGGTCGGGGGTGTAGCCCGCGAACCAGGCGGCGGTGTCGCTCTCGGCGGTGCCGGTCTTGCCGGCCGCCGGACGGCCGGCGCCCTGTGCGGCGGTGGCGGTGCCGCTCTGGACCACGCTCCGGAGGACGGAGGTGGTGGTGTCGGCGGCCTCCCGGCTGACGGCCTGCTTGGCGGACCCGCCGGGCAGCTTGATCTCGTCCCTGCCGTTGGTGATCTTCTCGACCAGCGTGTACGTGCCGTGCTTGCCGTGGTTGGCGAGCGTGGCGTAGGCCTCCGCCATCTCCAGGACGCTGGCGGTGGCGGTGCCCAGCGCGATGGACGGGTACGGCTGGAGGTCCGGGGTGTCGGCGGGCACGCCGAGGTCGATGGCGGTCTGCTTGACCTTGGCGGGGCCGACGTCGACGGCCATCTGGGCGTACACCGAGTTCACCGAGAGGTCGGTGGCCTTGCGGACGGTGGTCGGGCCGTAGGAGCGCTGGTCCTCGTTCTCGGGGGCGTAGGCGCCGCCGCTCCAGCCCTGGACCGGCCGCTCGTTGGTGCCGTCGTAGACGGTGTTCGGGGTGATCGCGCGGCCGTCCTGGGTGGTCGAGCCGTTCTCCACCGCGGAGGTGAACACGAACGGCTTGAACGTGGAGCCGACCTGGAAGTCACCGCGGGTGGCGCCGTTGGTGTACTGCTTGACGTAGTCGATGCCGCCGTACAGGGCGACGACCTTGCCGGTCTTGGGGTCGACGGAGGCGCCGCCGGCCCGTACGTAGGTGTCGGCCTTGCGGTTCTTCTTGTCCAGCTTGCTCATCAGCCGGTCGTCGACGGCCTTGACGAAGGCGTCCTGCCGGTTCTTCTGGATGGTGGTGGTGATGCGGTAGCCGCCGGCCGCGAGGTGGTCGGTGTCGATGATGTCGTTGCCGGTCAGGTACTGCTTGACCGCCTCGACGAGGTAGCCGCGCTGGCCGGACATGCCGGTGGAGACGGTCTGCTCCTTCGGCATGGGGAACTTCATGCCGGTGCGCTCGGACTCGTCCAGCCAGCCCTTCTTGACCATGCCGTCGAGGACGTAGTTCCAGCGGGCGAGGGCCGCCTTCCTGTTCTCCGGGTGGGCGACGACGTCGTACTCGCTGGGCGCGTTGACGAGCGCGGCGAGGTAGGCGGCGCGGGCCGGGTCGAGGTCGACGGCGTCCCTGCCGTAGTAGGCCTGGGCCGCGGCCTGGATGCCGTAGGCGTTGCGGCCGAAGTAGCTGGTGTTGAGGTAGCCCTCCAGGATCTCGTCCTTGGACTTGGTCTGGTCGAGCTTGATGGCGATGAAGAATTCCTTGGCCTTGCGGGTGACCGTCTGTTCCTGCGCCAGGTAGTAGTTCTTCACGTACTGCTGGGTGATGGTGGAGCCGGACTGCTTGCCCTTGCCGGTGGCGGTGTTCCAGCCGGCGCGGAGCATGGCCTTGGGGTCGACGGCGGACTCGGTGTAGAAGTCGCGGTCCTCGGCGGCCAGGACGGCGTGCTGGGCGGCCTTGGAGACCTGGTCGAGGCTGACGTTCTCGCGGTTGACCTCGCCGTCGCGGGCCAGCTGCGACCCGTCCGCGTAGAGGTAGACGTTGCTCTGCTTGGTCGCGAAGGCGTTGGCCGGCGGGATCTTGACCATGGAGTAGCCGAGGAAGAAGAGGCCCACGAGCAGGAGTACGCCGACGAAGAAGGTGCCGAGCAGCATCCGCCAGGTGGGAAGCAGCCGCCGCAGTCCGGTCCGCTTGGGGCGCTTGCCCTTCTTGGCCTTCTTGGCCTTCTTGCCGTCGCCCGCGGTGGTCTCGGCGTCGGCGGCGGCGAGGGCGGTGGTCTCGGCCTCGGGAGCCGCCGGCTTCGGCACGGTGGTGTCCGTCGCCGCGCGGGTGGCGCCGCCGGCACCGCCCTGCGCGC
>NZ_JOCB01000159.1 GCF_000718775.1 Streptomyces sp. NRRL S-31 | reverse complement strand
CACCCCGACTCCGCCCCCGCCCCCGGTCCCGACGCCGCCGCCCAGCGTGCCGCCGCAGCCGCCGGCGCCCGCGGCCGGACCCGGCGTGCGCGTCACGGCCCAGCCCAACCCCGGCTACGTCGGCGGACGGGTCGTCGTGACGTACACCGTGCGCAACGGCCGCGACGCGCTGGCGACCGGGCTCCGGCTGCGCATCGGACTGCCCGCGAACATCCCGGACAACGGTCCGCCGCCGGGCTGCGACGCCTCCTGGACGTGCGCGCTGCCGGACCTGGAGCCGGGCGCGAGCACCGTCCTCCGGGTCGTCCTCAGCCCCGACAAGGCGCTGGTCGGCCAGGTCACCGGCGTGCTCACCACCACCGGGACGGACGCCGACCGGAGCGACAACACCGCCCGGCAGCGGCTGCGCATCCTCCAGCCGCGGATCGTCGCGGTGCCGGCCATCGGCAGGCCCGGCTTCGTGACCTCCGTGCGCGGCAAGGACTTCCCGCCGGGCGTACCGGTGCGGTTCGTCTGGAAGCCGGGGATCACCGCCGCCGCGGCGCCGACCGTCCCGAAGCCGGACGGCACCTTCATCGGCCAGCTGCTCATCCTCGCCAAGGACCAGACCGGGCCGCGCGTCATCACCGCCCGGGGCCCCGGATTCTCCCCGGTGAAGACCGACTTCCTGGTGGTCAGCGGCAGCGTGCAGCCGCCCGACGAGGTGACCCGCCGGTGATCCACGAGGTCGACGAGGGGCTGCGCCGGCTGCTCGGCGAGTCCGGCCTGGAGGCATCGGGCGTCGAGGTGGTCTTCGACGCGCCCACCCGGGACTGGGCCGCGCGCCGCAGCGCCCCGACGGTCTGCGTCTTCCTGTACGACATCCGCGAGGACGTCACCCGGCGCGGCAGCGGCACCGGGGAGGTGTACGACGCGGACGGGCACCTGGTGGCGCGGCGCACCCCGCCCCGCTGGTTCGAGCTGTCGTACCTGGTCACGGCGTGGACCAGCCGTCCGCAGGACGAACACCGGCTGCTCTCCCAGGTGCTCTCCCGCCTGGTGGCGGCCGACACGCTGCCCGCGCGGCTGCTCACCGGCACGCTCGCCGAACTGGGCCTGACCGTGTCCCTGGACGTCGCCGGGGCGGCGGCCGACCTGCCGGCCGCCGCCGACGTGTGGTCCGCGCTCGGCGGGGAGCTGAAGGCGTCGCTCGGGGTCCGGGTGATCGCGCCGCTCGCCGGGGCGGCCACGGCCGTCGCGCCGCCGGTCACCGAAGGGCTCGTCGTGCGCTCCGCCGCCGGCCGCGAGGGCGTGCCGGCGGAGTCCGGGCGCCGGCTGCGCTACACGGAGGCGAGCGATCCCGGCCCGCAGGGCTTCGCCGCCCCGCGCGACCGGGGCCCCGCCCCCGCCCGCCGCCGCCACCGGGGAGACCGCAACCCGTGACCCACCCCACCGGACCGACCGTCATGGACCACCCCGACGCCACCCCCGCACCCGACGGCCGGCCCACCGCCCACTCCGGCGACGAGACCGGCGCCGACCACCTGTGGACGCGCCTGCAAGCGGTCGAGGAACGGGTGCGGCACGCGGTGGCCGCACGGCGGGCCGCCGACCCCGACCCCGACGACCCCTACCGGGGCCAGTACCTCAGCCCCGAGGCGGCGGCGCGCGTCCTGGACGAACCGGGCGGTCTCGACGTACCCGGGCACGAGCCCTGGCAGCCGCCGGCCGGGTCCGTCCCGGGCGAACTCGCCCGGCGGTTCGGGCTGTCGTCGCTCGACCTGGACCTGCTCCTGGTGGCGCTGGCACCCGACCTGGACGCGCGGTTCGAGCGGCTCTACGGCTACCTCAACGACGACCTGACGCGCCGCCGGCCCACGGTCGGGCTCGCCCTGGAGCTGTGCGGGCTCGGCGGGGCGGCGTCCGCCCGGTTCCGGCTCACCCCCGGAGCGCCGCTGCTCGCGGGCGGACTGCTGGAGGTCACCGAACCGGACCGGCCGCCGCTCTCCCGCGTCCTGGTGGTCCCCGACCGGGTCACCGCGCACCTGCTGGGCGACACCCGGCCCGACGCCCGGCTGGCCGGCGTGCTCGACGAGGTCCCCGAGGACCCGACCGCCGAGGCCGCCGAGGTGCGCCGGACGGCGGCGGCGGCCGGCACCGGCACCGGCCTCGTCCATCTGCGCGGCCGGGGCGGCGACGCCGGGGGCCTGGCCGTCGCGGCCCTGCGCGCCGCCGGGCTGCGCCCGCTCGCGCTGGACGCGGCGGCCCTCGCCCGGCGCTCCGGCGAGGCGGCGGACCTGGCCCGGGTGGCCGCCCGGGAAGCCCGCCTGACCGGCGCCGGGGTCGTCCTCGGCCCGCTGGAGGCGCTGCCCGCGGAACCCGGCGAACTGGCCCTGACCCTCAGGGCGTGGTGCACGGCCCTGCGCGGCATCCCGCTGCTGACGCACGGCGCCGTCGGCTGGGACCCGGTCTGGGCGGCCGACACCCCCGTCGTCGTCACCGTGCCGGCGCCCTCTCCCGAACGGCAGGCCGCCCGCTGGCGGCACGCCCTGGAGCGGGCCGCCGGGGACGGCTCCGTGCCCGGCGACGCCGAGGCGCTCGCCCGGGCGGTGGCCGCCCACCGCCTGGACTCCGCGCAGGTGCGCCGGGCCGCCGGCGTGGCCGTGCGCACGGCCGCCCTCGAGGGCCGCCCGGTCCACCCCGACGACCTGCGCGCCGCCGTACGCGCCCAGAACGGCGCCGGGCTCGACCGGCTCGCCCGCCGGGTGGAGCCGGACGTCGGCTGGGACGACCTGGTGCTGCCGCCGCTCACCCACCGGCGGCTGCGCGAACTCGCGCTGCGCGCCCGCCACCGCGAGCAGGTGCTCGGACGGTGGGGGATGCGGCCCGGCGGCGGGCGGGGGCGCGGGGTGATCGCGCTGTTCGCGGGCGAGTCGGGCACCGGCAAGACCATGTCCGCCGAGGTCGTCGCGGCGGACCTGGGCATGGACCTGTACGTGGTGGACCTGTCCACGGTCGTCGACAAGTACGTGGGGGAGACCGAGAAGAACCTGGAGCGGATCTTCACCGAGGCGTCGGCGGTCAACGCCGTGCTGCTCTTCGACGAGGCCGACGCGATCTTCGGCAAGCGTTCCGAGGTGAAGGACGCGCACGACCGGCACGCCAACATGGAGTCGGCGTACCTCCTCCAGCGCATGGAGTCGTTCGACGGGATCGCGGTGCTGACCACCAACCTGCGGGCCAACCTGGACGAGGCGTTCACCCGCCGCCTGGACGTGGTGGCGGACTTCCCGGTGCCCGACGCCGCCCAGCGGTTGGCCCTGTGGGACCGGTGTCTGGGCGACCGGCTGCCGCGCGCCGACGACCTCGACCTCGGCTTCTGCGCGGACCGCTTTGAACTGGCCGGCGGCTCGATCCGGGCCTGCGCGGTGACCGCCGCCTACCTCGCGGCGGAGTCGGGACGGCCGCTCACCATGCGGCAGGTGGTGACGGCGGTCGCGCAGGAGTACCGCAAGCTCGGACGGCTGGTCCTGGAGGGCGAGTTCGGGCCGTACCTGGCGGACGCCTTCGCCGCCTGAGGGGGCGCCACCTGAGGGGACGCCTTCGCCGCCTGAGGGGACGGGCCGCCCCGCCCCCTCGGACCGTGCTCAGGATTCCCCGGCCTTCTTCCACTTGCCGCGGTACTGCTCCCACCGGGCGAGTTCCGGCGGGGAGAGGATCGCGCCCCCGTACGTCGCCGCGTGGATGCGCTGCGCCTCCCGCAGCTTCTCCGCGACGGCCGCCCAGTCGACCGGTTGCCTCTTCGCCAGGCTCAGCGCGTCGTTCAGCTCGCTCGACCGCGGGGTGAGCGCGCCCGAAGGCGTGTGGTTGAAGTCGGTCCCGCTGCCCGGGTCGTTCAGGCGCGTGTCGCTCGCCGGCCCCATCTCCAGGTTGGCGGGCATGTTGTGCAGCGCCTTCTTGTCCGCGGCGGTCGAGCCGAGGACGTCCCGTATCTCGTCCAGGAATCCGGAGAGCGGCGCCGCGCTCGCCCCGGCCTCCTTGGCCGACGCCAGGATGGTGTCCAGTTCGGTGCGGGAGATCTTGTGGTGGAGCGTCGTCTTGTCGCCCCAGAACGGATAATCCCGGCGCAGGTCCTTGTGTGCCGCGGTCACGGCGCTCGCCGCCCAGTCACTCTTCCCGCCGGCCGTCCCCGAGTAGCCGGACGCGTGTTTCGTCGTCTCGACCGCCTGGAGGAACATCTCCTCCAGTTCCTCGTCGGCCTCCACTTCGGCGAGGGTGAAGGTGTCCTCCCCGGGCGAGATGCCGAGCCCCTCGAGGATGTCCTCCTTCTCGTTCGGCTGCTTCTTCGCGAACTCCTCGCTCTTCCCCTCGAAGTGCTCGACGATCTTCTCGTACTCGGTCTTCGCGGGGGCGGACGTCTCCGCGGCGGGCTGCTCTTCCTGCTTCTTCTTCCCTCCCTTCTTGCTGGGCATCCGCTGGATGCCCGCCTCGCCCCGCCCCGCCCGGTTCTCCGTCTGCTCCCCGGGCCGGCGCCGGACCTCCGGCGCGCCGCCCCGCATCACCTGGTCCGCCTTCCGCTCGGCCGACCTCTCGTACGGATCGGAGGGGTTGCTGATCTTCAGTCCGCCGCCGTTGTCGGTGCCGGCCACCGTGCCCGCGCGCTGCTGCCGGACGTGCTCCAGCTCGTGCGCCAGGGTCTTCTTGCTGATCGCGTCGCGGAACACGATGTGGTTGGTGCCGGTGGTGTACGCCTCGGCCCCGACGGCGTCGGCGGAGCGCCGGGCGGCGGTGCCGGTGTGGACGACGACGTCGGAGAAGTCCTCGCCCTCGAACCGGGACTCCATCTCCCGCTGCAACGAGGACGGCAGCCGGCCGCCCGCGGACCGCACCACCGAGCCCACCTCGTCGGCGGCCTGCCGCTTGCCCGCCGCGTCGTGCTCGTGCTCGTGCTCCTCGTGCTCGTGGGCCACCGGCGTGGGCCGGACCCGGCGGGCGATCATGCCGGTCACCATGGCGTTGCCGGCGCCGCCCTGTGCCGCGCGGAGCACGTCGGCGGTGAGCGGGGGCGGTACGGCGGCGCCGCCCGAGGGCGCCTTGCGGCCGACGGCGGTGCGGAGCGCCGGCTCCTCGTTCCCGGCCTGCCCGGCACGCGACCTGGACGTCCGCATCTGCTGCCTCCTCGTCGGCGCACCCCTGCTGCGGCCCCCAGTGGAACGCGCGGGCGCGCGGGGCGTCCAGGGTCGTACGGGCAGAGCGGGGGCAAGCCCGGCCGGCGACCGGGCGGTCGGCGGGCGCGGGGAAGGGCAGGGTTCCTGCCCCCGGTCGGGTCCCCGCGTCCCTGTCGCCCTCGCGGACCACCACGCAGACTCGGCCTGGACACAGGTGACCCATCCGCAAGGACCCGAAGGAGCGAGCATGCCGACGTACCTCACCCCGGGCGTGTACGTGGAGGAGGTGCAGTCCGGTGCCCGGCCCATCGAAGGGGTCGGCACCGCCGTCGCCGCGTTCGTCGGGTTCGCCGGGACCGGACCGTTCCACACCCCGACACTGGTCACCAGCTGGGACCAGTACACCCAGCTGTTCGGCGGGTTCACCGAGGGCACCTACCTGGCCCACGCGGTCTACGGGTACTTCTCCAACGGCGGTGGCGCCGCGTACGTGGTGCGCATCGGCGGCTCCGCCGAGGACGCCTCCGCCCCGGCGGCCGGCGGCGACCGGGGGCGGGAGCCCAGGGCGGCGCGGCCGGCGGAGCTGGGCGGCTTCCTGGTCGCGGCCCGGCCGGGCGTCTCCGGCGTGACGGTGGAGATCGCCGACGCGGACGGCGAGAACCCGCCGGAGGACCGCTTCAAGGTCCTGGTCCGCCAGGGTGACCAGGTGGCGGAGACGTACGAGGCGTCCACCCGCAGGACCGTCAAGGGGTACCTGGTCACCCAGGTCCGTTCCTCCCGGCTGATCGAGGTCACCGAGCAGCAGGGCGCCACCCAGAGCAGGCCCGCCAACCAGACCGTGACGCTGGCCGACGCCCCGGCCGCGCCCGTCCCGGCCGGCTCCGGCTCCGGCGAGGTCTCGCGCCTCGACCCGGCGGAGTACGTCGGCGACGCCGGGGCCCGCACCGGGTTCGGCGGCCTGGAGACCATCGACGAGATCACCATGGTCGCGGTACCGGACCTGATGAGCGCCTACCAGCGCGGCGACATCGACGCCGAGGGCGTGCGCACCGTGCAGCTCGCCGTCATCTCGCACTGCGAGCAGATGGGCGACCGGGTGGCCGTCCTGGACACCCCGCCCGGGCTCAACGCCCAGCAGGTGCGCACCTGGCGCAACGACGAGGCGGGCTACGACTCCCGGTACGCCGCCCTCTACTACCCGTGGGTGCGGGTCTTCGACCCGGCCGTCGGCCGCAACACCACCGTCCCGCCGAGTGGTCACATCGCCGGTGTGTGGGCGCGCAGCGACGCCGAGCGCGGCGTGCACAAGGCGCCCGCCAACGAGGTGGTCCGCGGCGCGGTGGACCTGGAACTCCGGCTCAGCAAGGGCGAACAGGACCTGCTGAACCCGATCGGCGTGAACTGCGTACGGGCCTTCCCCGGCCGGGGCATCCGGGTGTGGGGCGCCCGCACCCTCTCCTCCGACCCGGCCTGGCGCTACCTCAACGTGCGCCGGCTGTTCAACTACCTGGAGGAGTCGATCCTGCTGGGCACCCAGTGGGTGGTCTTCGAACCGAACGACGACCGGCTCTGGTCGAGCATCCGGCGCAACGTCACGGCGTTCCTCACCGAGGAATGGCGGCGCGGCGCGCTCTTCGGCCGCACCGCCGAAGAGGCGTTCTACGTGAAGTGCGACCGCGACAACAACCCGCAGGAGTCCATCGACCAGGGCCGGGTCGTCTGCGAGATCGGTGTCTCGCCGGTCAAGCCCGCGGAGTTCGTGATCTTCAGGCTGGCCCAGTTCTCCGACAGCACCAGCCTCATCGACGAGTGACCCGCGGGTCAGCAACGGAAGGTGACAGACAGTCATGGCAACGGGCGATGCTCTTTCCACCCACGTCTTCGGCGTGCAGCTCGGCGGCTACCTGGTCGAGTCGATCCAGGAGATCAGCGGGCTGACCGTCGAGGAGGACGTCGTCGAGGTCAAGCAGGTGACCGCCGAGGGCAAGCAGATCATCCGCAAGCAGCCCGGCGGCCGGCAGGCGGGCGAGATCACGATCACCCGGGGACTCGACCAGAGCAGTGAGTTCACCAACTGGATCAAGGAGACCCTGAACAACGGCGCGGTGAACGCCGCGCGGCAGAACCTCACCATCGAGATCAAGGACACCGAGGGCAACACGGTCCGCCGCATCCAGCTGATGCAGGGCTGGGCCTCCAAGTGGGAGGGCCCGTCCCTGAAGGCGGGCGAGTCCTCCGCGGCCACCGAGTCCGT
Source organism: Streptomyces sp. NRRL S-31 (assembly GCF_000718775.1). Taxonomy (GTDB): domain Bacteria; phylum Actinomycetota; class Actinomycetes; order Streptomycetales; family Streptomycetaceae; genus Streptomyces. The sequence continues at coordinate 2,431 of NZ_JOCB01000159.1, read as the reverse complement.
CACGATCGTGTTCGAGGAGATCGTCGTCGAATGAGGCGCCGTACGGTGACGGCGGGCAACCTGGACGAGATCCTCCAGGTCACGACGCCCGCCCCGGCGACCGAGCAGCAGGTGGCGGCACCGCCCGTCGCCACCCCGCCGCCGCCCCGGGAGGACAACGGGCTGCGCACCGAGTTCGAGTTCGAGCTGCCGCGCGGCTACGTCGACGAGGCGGGCACGGTGCACCGCCAGGGCACGATGCGGCTGGCGACCGCCCGGGACGAGCTGCGGCCCCAGATCGACCTGCGGGTCAAGGAGAACCCGGCGTACCTGAGCGTGGTGCTGCTGAGCCAGGTGATCACCCGGCTCGGCAACATCACCGATGTGCACGCCGGGGTCGTGGAGCGGATGTACGCCACCGACGTGGCCTTCCTCCAGGACTTCTACCGCCGCGTCAACAGCGAGGGCCACACCCGGGCGGCGGTGACCTGCCCGCACTGCGAGGGCGGCTTCGAGGTCGACCTCTCGGGTGGGCGCCTGGGGGAATCGTGACGTACGCCCTTCCCCGGCTCCGGGAGGAGATCGCGTACATCGCCTATCACTTCCACTGGCCCCGCGAGGAGATCCTCGACCTGACCCATGACGAACGCCGGCAGTGGGTGACCGAGATCGCTCGGATCAACACCCGTGTGAACGAAGGCGGTTGAGCACATGGCATGGCGGGACAGGCTGCGCCGCCGGGCCGCCGGACCGTCCGCCGCGGACCGTCCGGGGCGTACGGGGCGTACGGGAGGCACCGGCACCGCGGTCCCCGGTCCGCCCGGCGAGGGGCCGGACCGCACCGGACCCGGCACCGCGGACATCGCCGTGCCCGGCGCCGCCGAGTCCGTCGTGCCCGGTGACTGGGACGGCGGCTGGCGCCATGCCCCGCCGACGGAACTCACCGTCTCCCGCGCCCCGCTGGGCGTCAGCGACGGCCTCGCCTTCCGGGCGGGCCTCGCCGCCTGGCAGAACCCGTCGTTCGACGCCGGTCTCGGCCACGCCCTGCTGCCCACCGCCCCGCCCGGCCTGGTACGCGGCGTCGCCCGTCCGGCCACCCCGCGGGCCGACCGGACCGGCGGGGGCCCGCTGCTGCTCCGGGCACTGCGGCCGGGGGGAGCGGACGGAGCGGAGGACGGCGGTACGGCCGCCGTCGGCGCACCGGGGACCGCGGCGTCGGGGGGTTCGGGCTCCTCGGGGTCTTCCCGGTCTTCGGGGCCTTCGGGATCTTCGGGATCTTCGGGGTCCTCGGGTGGTGCGGCCCGTCCTCCGGTCGCGCGGACGCCCGGGGTCCAGCGCCGGACCACTTCCGGTGAGCGACCGCCGGGTTCGGTGTCGTCGGGTCCGGTGCGGCCGGGTCCGGTGCCGTCGGGGTCGGCCTCGCGGGATGCTGGGCCGGCCGGTTCCACGTCCTCGGCCGTACGTCCGTCCGGGGACGGCCAGGGCGACGGCGGCGGGGCCGGCGGGAAGGGGCGTCCGGGTGACGCCCCGCGCAGTCGTGGCATCACGTCGTCGGATTCTCCCGCCGTGCTGTCCTCGTCGTCCGCCTCCGTCCAGCGGGTGGCGGAGCCCGGCACCGGTCCGGTCGTCACTCCCGACGGCACCGGGCGCAGGTCGGCCGCGCCGGAGATCCCGCTGGTGCGCCGTGTCGCGGTGGTCCCGGGCGCGGTCGCCGACCGGCCCGTGCCCCGGCCGGCTCCCGGCGGGTCAGCCCCGCGGGCGCGCTCCGGACCGCCCGAGCCGGACCCCGGGAGGACTTCCCGGCCGACGGCCGGCACCGGGGGGCGTACGCCTTCCGGTCCTTCCGCATCTTCCAATCCTTCCGGCTCTTCAGGGTTTTCCGGTCCGTCCGCGGCTTCCGGGCCGGGCGGTCGGCGCACCGCGTCTGGGACGACCGGGCCGCGGTCCGGCGGAGGGGACGGGCAGCCGGAGGCACCCCGGGCCTCCGCCGCCGGCGCGTCCCTCCCCGCCGTCCGGCTCAACCCGGCGGGTCCCGCGCTGACCGTCGCCCGGCGCCCGGCCGGTCCGGTACGCCGGGTCACGGCCCTGCGGCCCGCCGCCGCCCCGGCTCCCGGCGCGGGCCCCGGCACACCCGGCCGTCCCGCCGCCCCGACCGTCCCGGCCGCCCCGACCGGGACGGAGGAGCACCCGCACACCGCCGCACGGAGCGCGCCCACCCGCGCTCCCCTGGGCGCCCCGCTCAGTGAACTGCCGCCCACCGCGGCTCCGTTGACGCGGGACGCCCGTGTCCCGCACGCCTCGCCGGGCGCCGGTGCGGTGCCCGGTCCCGCGCTTCCCGTCGTCCAGCGACGCGAGGACGGCACGGCCGGTACCCCGGGCCCGCACGACGGCGGGGCGAGGGGAACGGCCCAGGGCAAGAAGGCCGGCCCCGCCGCTCCGACCGGCCCCGCCC
>NZ_JOCB01000158.1 GCF_000718775.1 Streptomyces sp. NRRL S-31 | reverse complement strand
GCCAGGCGCCCGGCTACGGCGGCCAGCCCGGTCCCGGTGCCTACGGCGCGGCCCCGCAGCCCGGGTACGGCACGCCCGGCGCGTATCAGCAGGGTCACGCCCCGCAGCCGTACCCGGCGCAGCCCGGCGGCCCCGCGCCGCTGCCGCCCGCCGTGCCGGACGCGTACCCGGCAGCGGGCGCCCCGCTGCCCCCGATGGCCGACGGCGCGACCCAGTACATCCCGCCGGTGCCCCCGGGGCCCGGTGCCGGTGTCTCCGTGCACGAGGCCGCCACCCAGTACATGCCGGCCGCGCAGGCCGGGCCGGACGACGGTGCCACCCAGTACATCCCGCCGGTCACCGGCGGCCCCGCGGCTCCCGGTGCCGACGCGGCCACCCAGTACATACCGCCGGTGCCGGGGGGCGAGGGGTACCCCGGCCGGGCGCCGGGGCAGGAGGCGCCCGCGCACTCCGACGCGGAGGCCACGCAGTACATCCCGCCCTACGCCGCCCAGGCACAGGGCGGGGACCGGCAGCCGCCCGCCGAGTTCGACAACCTCTTCCGCGGCGGCCCGACGGGCGACGACGGCCCGGCCGGCTCCACCCAGCAGCTCCCGGTGGTCCAGCAGCCGGACGCCTACCCCGGCCCGGCGCAGTCCTCGTACCGCCCGGCGCAGCCGTCGTACGACGCGGAGCCGGACGGCGGCGGGCGGCGCGGCGGCCGGTCGCGGGTGCCGGTGATCGCAGCCGTCGGCGTGGGGCTGGTCGTGCTCGGGGTGGGGGCCGGCGCGTTGCTCAGCACGGGTGGCGGCGGCAAGGACGGCAGCGACGACAAGACGGTCGCCGCCGCGTCCCCGGCGACCACCGAGGGCTCCGCCTCGCCCGCCGCCGACCCCGCCCGGGAGCAGGCGGTCGAGCTGGACAAGCTGCTCGCGGACAGCGGCAGCAGCCGGGCCTCGGTGATCCGGGCGGTGTCCGACGTGCGCGGCTGCGACAACCTCGACCAGGCCGCCGCCGATCTGCGGGACGCGGGCAGGCAGCGCGGCGAGCTGGTCACCCGGCTCGGCAAGCTGTCCGTGGACAAGCTGCCGGGCAACGCCGACCTGACGGCCGCGCTGACCAAGGCCTGGCAGGCGTCCGCCGCGGCGGACAACCATTACGCGGCCTGGGCCGGCCAGGCCAAGAGCCACAAGGTCTGCCGCAAGGGCCACGCCCGCACCACCGACGAGACCCAGGCAGGCAACCGGGAGAGCGGCACCGCCAGCACGCAGAAGACGAAGGCGGCGGCGCTGTGGAACTCGATCGCGAAGAAGTACGGCCTGACCCAGCGCCAGCCCACCCAGCTGTGACGCCCCGGACGGGCCCCGGCGCCGGGGCCCGTCACGGCACGTCGGCGTGTTCCAGGACCGCGGTCATGTCGGCGACGCCGTTCCGGCCGCCGATGTCCCGGCCGGCCGCGACCAGCTTGCCGTCCCGCACCACCTGGAGGGTGACGTCGGCGTTGACCAGCCGCGGGAGGCCGACCCCGGCGAGCCTGCCCGCGTAGGGCCAGTGCAGGGTCGGGGTGAGGCCGCCGGTGGAGACCCGCAGGCCGTCGTCGAGGGTGTGCCGCACGGTGTCGGCGCTCACCTCGCCGTCCCCGATCTCGTCCAGGGCGGCCTTGAGCACGGTGTAGGCGATCCACGTGGTCTGCACCCCGGCGTCCGCGGGATCGATGCGGTTGTCGCCGAACGCCTTCTGGTTGACGACCTTCTTCATCAGGTCCCAGCGGGGATCGGAGGCGACCGGGTACCAGCCGGTGATGTACGCCCCCTCGTACGGGCCCGACGCGCCGCCCGTCGCGTCGATCACCGTCTGGTCGACGCTGCCGAGCACGGTCGCCGTGCGCACGTCCGGGTAGTTCACGCGCTCGCGCCGGAAGGAGTCCATGAAGGTGTCGGTGCGGTCGCCGAGCGCGGGCACCACGCAGCCCTTCCCGGCCGGGTCCCCGGTCGCGTGGCGCAGCGCCCGTGCCGCCTGGTCGCCGTACTCGGTGGCGTCCTCGGCGGCGAGCTGGTCGCCGGCGTCCGCGTGGCCGCCGGCCTTCAGGCCCGAGTCGAGCACCACGGGCAGCTGGTCCCCGGCGATGCTGTCGGGGCGGACCAGGGTGACGCGGCCGCAGCTCGCGGCGAGGGCCTTGCCGAGGCCGGCCAGGAGGGCGGGCTGGCCGCCGTTGACCGGGTAGGACATGGAGCCGGTGAACTCGTCGTTGGTGACGCCGTAGCCGCCGATGTAGGGGATGCCGGCGCCCTCCAGCGGGGCGAGGTAGGAGTCGGCGAACTGGCTGTAGGAGCCGACGACCGCGACCACGCCCTCGGCCGCCGCGCGCTTGGCGCACTTCGCCGCACCCACGCTGTCGTTGTGGTCGTTGCAGGTCAGGACCTTGAGACGGCGGCCGCCGAGGCCGCCGTTGTCGTTGATCCACTTCGCGTAGGCGAGGGCCATCGCGGGCATGCCGGGCTTGTTGGTCGCCTCCGTGCCCTGAGGGGCCCAGGTCATCACCTTGACCGGGTCGTCCCCGGAGCCCCCCGTGACACCGGGGACGACCCCGCACGCGGCGGTGAGGGACGCACAGAGGGCCACGGCGCCCGCGGCGAGGGCGGTGGCTCTGACGGGGCGGGGGAGTGCGGGAAGGGGGCTCGTGCGCGTGCGTCGCCTGCCGGTCATGCACCCGCACGATTCCCTCACACCGCCAACCCGGGAGTGACCGGGGGTCGACGTACGGTGACGAGGAGGTGAATTGCGGGGGCAGGTGGGGGAGGTGCGGCGAAGAACGTACGATCGGTGACCGTGCAAGGTTCGGAGAACTCTTCCCGTCGCGGCCGCCGCTCCTCCACCATGGGCGGCATGCCCCTGAACGACATGCCGTGGTGGCGGTGGCGCAGCAATGTGCGCTCGGCGCTGCACATGCTCTCCGACCCGGTGTTCCAGCGGGACGTCTGGCTGGCCGGCGCCGACGGGTACGGCGACGTCACGGACGCCGTGTACCGGCTGGTGGAGGACACCTGGCTGGACAACTGGTCGGCCGAGAAGTACGTCGGCACCATATTCCGGGACTCGCAGGAGGCGGCGCTCGTCGACACCGCCGTGCTGCGGCTGCTGCGCATCATGCACCAGGTCGGACCGGACGCCCCGGTCGCCGCGTACCTGGACCACCCCGCCTGGCCGGAGGCGGTGCGGGCGGCGCGGGACGCGCACCTGCGCCTCGCGGCGAGCGACGGCGACGACCCGGACGAGCAGCCGAAGAGCCTGGAAGTGCTGCGCATCCTGACCCGGTCCGCGTAGCGGACGGCCGCCCGGGCCGGCGGACCGGTATGGGACCCTGTAGGGCATGACCGACCAGTCCGTCCCTTCCGCCGCCGCACCGGCCGACCAGTACGTCCTGACGCTCTCCTGTCCGGACAAAAAGGGCATCGTGCACGCCGTGTCCAGCTATCTGTTCATGACCGGCTGCAACATCGAGGACAGCCAGCAGTTCGGCGACCACGACACGGGACTGTTCTTCATGCGTGTCCACTTCTCGGCCGAGGCGCCGGTGACGGTGGACAAGCTGCGGGCGAGCTTCGCCGCGATCGGTGACTCGTTCCACATGGACTGGCAGATCCACGAGGCCGACCAGCGGATGCGCATCGTGCTCATGGTCAGCAAGTTCGGGCACTGCCTGAACGACCTGCTGTTCCGCGCGCGGATCGGCGCGCTGCCGGTGGACATCGTGGGCGTGGTCTCGAACCACACCGACTTCGAGGAGCTGGTGGGCTCCTACAACATTCCCTTCCACCACATCCCGGTCACCAAGGACAACAAGCCGGAGGCCGAGGCGAGGCTGCTGGAGCTCGTCCGCGAGGAGCAGGTCGAACTGGTCGTCCTCGCCCGCTACATGCAGGTCCTCTCCGACGACCTGTGCAAGCGGCTCAGCGGCCGGGTGATCAACATCCACCACTCGTTCCTGCCGAGCTTCAAGGGCGCGAAGCCGTACCACCAGGCGCACGCGCGCGGTGTGAAGCTGATCGGGGCGACGGCGCACTACGTCACCGCGGACCTGGACGAGGGGCCGATCATCGAGCAGGAGGTCGAGCGGGTCGGTCACGACGTGACCCCGGACCAGCTGGTCGCCCTCGGCCGCGACGTGGAGTGCCAGGCGCTGGCCCGCGCGGTGAAGTGGCACGCCGAGCGCAGGATCCTGCTCAACGGCCGCCGGACGGTGGTGTTCGCCTGAGGGCCGCCCCGGGAGCCCCGGGGCCTACTCGGACACCGTGAAGTAGCGCGCGAACGCCGGGACGATCTCGGCTTCGGCGGTCTTCCCGTCGCCGTCGGTGTCGAGGGCCGCGGCCACCGCCCGGGCCGTCCGGTCCGGCACGTGGAGCACCGTGAGGACGCGGGCCGTGTCGGCGACCGTGACGTGCCCGTCGGCGTCCGTGTCGGCCAGCGCCAGGGCCGCGTGCAGGAAGGGCCGGGCGATCTCGGCGAACCGGTCGGGGTTGTCGCGCAGCCGCTTGACCGCGCCGGTGACGAACTCCTCGCGGGTGATGCGCTGGTCGCCGTCCCGGTCGGCGATGCCGGCCATGCCCTGCCAGAACGCCTCCGCGCCGGCGTACAGCGCCTGCCCCTTGGCGGAGCGGGCGGGCACGGCGAACTCGGCGAGCAGCGCCTTGGCCGCCGCGCTGAAGTCCGCGCGGTCGATGTAGCCGTTGCCGTCCTGGTCGAAGGTGGCGAACCGGGCGGCGATCCTGCGCTCGTACTCGGTGCTGACCATCTGGGGCCGCCTTACGTGGGGGTCGTACCTGAGGGTCCGTCGGGTGGACCTGGCTGGAGCGTACGACGCGGGTGGCCGCCGGACGGCGGAAAACCGACCACTGTGCCGAGTTAGGGGGAACGCCGGGACAACTGTGTGGTCGCTCCGGGGTGCCGGGGCGGCCGCTCAGGCGGACAGCGGGTCCGTCGCGTCCGTGGTCGCCGCGTCCAGGTCGGGGCGGACGTCGAAGAGCCGGCGGACGCCGAGCGCGCCGAGGACGCGGTTGACGTGCGAGCCGTCCTCGGCGCCCCGGTCCGGCAGGATCAGCCGCAGCCGGCCCTGGCAGGAGCGGATCAGCCGGCGGGCGGCGATGAGCACGCCGACGCCGCTGGAATCGCAGAAGAACACGTCGGAGAGGTCCACGACGAGGTCGTGGTGTCCCTGCGCCACGACGTCGTGCACGCGCTGGCGCAGTACCGGCGAGGTCACCAGGTCCAGCTCGCCGGAGACCCGGAGCACGGTCCACTCGTCCTGTTCGACGCCGGTCACCTTGAATGCCACGGCCACGCCCCTCCGCTCGCCGGATCGCCCGGGACCGCCCGGAAACGGAAGCAGTTCCTACGTTCCATTTCGCGCGGCTGCCCACGGGCCGTTCCCTGAAACGTGATGCGGCAAACGGCAGTCGATCAACAAAGGGCCTCTTTTGGTCACTACCGATCCTGTTCGGTCAGAGGTGCCCGTGGCTCGTGTGAAGATCATGTGAAGGGGGCAGTATCACCTGCGGCGCTCCCAGGGGCGCACATTGGCACAAAGGGGCGTGTGCCGCCGTAGGTGCCGACTACATTCGAGAGGGCAGGACCGGCAGGCTGGACGGGCCGGACACGGCGAGGGGAGGGACCGCATGGCCGGGAACAACGCACCGCCCCGCTGGGACCGCAAGATGCAGCAGCGGCTCGCCCGCGGGGAGGCGGCCGCCCTCGGCGAGCTGTACGACCGCTTCGCCTCCCTCGTGCACAGCCTCGCCCACCGGGTCCTCGGCGACGAGGCGGCCGCCGACGCCGTCACCCGCGAGGTCTTCGCCCACGTCTGGGAGCACCCCGACACCTACGACCCCCGGCAGGGCCCGCTGCGCTCCTGGATCGCCGCGGTCACCCACCGGGTCGCCGTGCGGCGGCTGCGGGACCGGGAGGAACGGGAGCGGCCGCGCCGCGAGGAACTGGAGGGAACGGTCCGGCGCGCCTCGGTCGCCGCCCGCGCCGACTACATCGTCCACTCCATGCCGGCCCCGCTGCGCGCCGCCCTGGACCTGGCCTACTTCCAGCGCCGCGACTACCGCCAGACCGCGGCCGACCTCGGCGTCACCGAGGACGAGGCCCGCCGCCGGCTCCGCCTCGGCCTGCAACTCCTCACCACCGCCCACGACGCGGGCACCCCGCCGGGATACCGGGGTGCGGTGTGAACGGCCCGGACCGGTCCGAGGCGCACGACGGCCGCGACGGGGAGGCGCCCCGTCGGGACGGGGAGGCGCCCCGGCGGGACGGGAGCCGGCCGTGGGCGGACCGGGGCACCGGGCTCCGCGGCGCGGGGGACGGCGAAGGCACCGGCTCCGGTGGGCGCGCCGGCGGTTCGGGCGGCTCCCCGGACGGGACGGGCGGCCACGAGCCGTCCCCGGCGCCGCGCATACCCGTGCCCCGCGCCGTCGTGGCGGACGGCGGGCGCCCGCTGCCCGGCCCCGCCGACCCGGGGGACCCCGCGTCCGTGCCGCCCGAGCTGTCGCACGACATCCTGAAATCGCTGCTCGGCGCCTGGGCGCTGGCCGCCTGCTCGGCCGCGGAGACGGCGGCCGTGGAGGAGCACCTGGGCGACTGCGGCCCCTGCGCCGACGAGGCCCGGCGGCTGCGCGAGGCGGTCGGCCTGCTGCACCAGCCGGAGAGCCTGGACCTGGACCCCGCCCTGCGCACCCGGGTCCTGGAGAGCTGTCTGACCCGCCGGCCGCCGCGCATCCCGGTGCCCGGCTGGGCGGCGCCGTACGACGCCGAGGCCGCCCGTCTCGACGCGCTGCTCCAGGACTTCGGGGACGCCGAGTGGCACGCGCCGGTACGGCTGCGGTGGTTCGAGGACGACACCGCGACGAGCCGTCGAACCACCGTCGCCGGGGTGATCGCGCACCTGCTGGCGGTGGACGGGCTGATCGCCGTGGCGCTCGGCCTGGACGACCCGCTGGCCGGGACCGCCGGGGCGGCCGGGCCGGGCACAGCGGGGCCGGCCGGCCGCACGGAGGCGTTGTGGCGGGCCTCGCCCGGCCCGCCGACCCGGTCGGTGCGCGGGCCCTGGCGGGAGCAGAGCCACAGCCTGGTGCGGACGGTGTCCTTCACCGGCGGCCACGCGGGCGGACTCGCCGTGTCCTACGGCGACTTCACGCTGCCGCTGCACGACGCGATGCTGGACCGCGCCTTCGAGTGCTGGGCGCACGCGGAGGACATCGCGGACGCGGTGGACTACCCGTACCGCCCGCCGGCACCCCGGCATCTGAACCGGATGATCGGCCTGGCGGTCCGCCTGCTGCCCACGGTGCTGGCCGAGCGCCGCCGCGCGGGGCTGTCCGAGCCGGGCCGCCGCACCCCGCACCTGGTCCCGGCCGGCGCGCCCGGGCGCAGTCTGCGGCTGGAGATCGAGGGCGAGGCCGGCGGCGAGTGGTTCATCCCGCTGGACTCACCGGCGGCGGTCGGCTCGGCCGACTTCGAGGTGGCCCATCTGGCCCTGGACGGCGTGGAGTTCTGCAAGGTGGCGGCGGGCCGGATGCCGCCCGAGGACGCCGCGGTGGGCCAGTACGGCGACCGCCGGGCGATCCGGGACGTACTCTACGCGACGGCGAGCCTGAGCCGGATGTAGAGCGGGGGCCGGTGCCGCCCGGGTCAGGGGGCCGTGGCCGAGGGGAAAGGCCATCGAGCCCACGTCGTGCTCCGACAGCCTGAGCGCGTCCGCCGGGCAGGAGTCGGCGGCGAGCAGTGAACGGCCCGTACGCCCTTGGGGTCGGCGGTGGTGCCCGAGGACCAGTAGATCCAGCGGACCTGGGTGCCCTCGGCGGGGGCGGGGGCAGCACGGCCGGATCGCCGTCGGGGAGGGCGTCGTACGCCTCGAAGACGCCCCGGGCGCCCAGGCGGCGGGCCATCTCCGTGTGGTCGTGGCCGCGCCGGACGCCGGGTACGGCGAAGAACTCCGCCCGTGACCCGCGCAGCGCGGGCCGGTTCCTGCTGCCCGGACCGCTCGCGGCCACGCACCTCGCGGCCGGCGGTGTGCCCGGCGCGGCGGACGGGGAGACGGTCGTGGCGGCCGTCGACGGCGAACTGGTGGAGTGGCTGGACGCGGCGGACCCCGTGCGCGGGGACGCCACCGGCGCCGTACCGCTGCGCTCGGTGGACCCGCTCACCCCCCTGCACCGGGTGCCCGCCCCCGTTCCCCGGGGCGCCGGCCCGGTCCCCCGTGCCCCGGACCCGGTGGCCGTGCTGCTCACCGCCGCCGAGCAGCTGGGTACGGCCGGACGGGTGTGCGAGCCGGCCGTGCAACACGCCCGGACCCGAGAGCAGTTCGGGCGGCCGATCGGGGCCTTCCAGGCGGTCCGGCACCTCTGCGCGGACCTGCTGGTGCGGGCCGAGACCGCCCGGGCCGCCGTCTACGCCGCCGCCGTGACGGCCGATCCCGCAGACGTCGCCGCCGCCCGGCTGCTCGCCGACGAGGCCGCCGTGCGGGGGGCCCGCGACTGTCTCCAGGTGCACGGCGGCATGGGCTTCACCTGGGAGGCGGACGTGCACCTGCACCTGAAGCGGGCCTGGGTGCGGGCGCGGCGGGCCGGCGGGGACGCGTGGTGCGAGGGCCGGCTCGCCGCCGCGCCGACGGACTGAGCCGCGGGAGGCGTTCCGGGGGTGTCGCCCCGGCAAAGCTTTGGCCCACGATGTTGCGGATCGTGGCGCCCTGGGATCACGGAGCGTCGATATCCGGTCGTGTCCTGTCCGAGGTCCCGTCACGGCCCGGAGTCGGCACCCGCTCCGGTACCTTGTGGGGGATGCGAGTGGCTGCGCGGACGAGCCGGGCCGGTGATGCCCCTGGGGCGGTGCCGGGCCGCGCGGTGCGCGCCGCTGCTCGCGGGGCGGTCGGGGCTCTCGTTCCCCGTCTGTTCGACTCCCGGGCGCGAGCGTCGCACAGTATCCCGCACACGTACTCCTTGGCGCGGGAATATGCCCGAAGCGCTTGGCGACGTGACTGTACGTCAACCATGCTGGCGTGTAAGGGAGTCACAGTCCGTGACCCTCGCTCTGGCCGTTGTTCTGGCCATGCAGAAAATGGCTACGATCGTGGCCCTCGTCGTGATCGTCGCCGCGGCCGACGCCGTGGCGCGCGGATGGCGTGGGGTCATGTGTCCGCCGGTTCGGATGGTGTGAGCGGTGCAGGTGCTTCAAGTGCAGCTGGAGATCCGGCCCGACCCCACGGAGGTGGGACGGGCCAGGAGGTGGGCCCGCTCGCGGCTCTGCGGGTCGGGGATAACGGCCGACGAGCCGCTGGCCGAGACCCTGATCCTGCTCGTCTCGGAGCTGGTGACCAACGCCGTGGTGCACACCGGCCGGCCGGCCGTGCTGCGGCTCTGCCTGCCGGGTCCGGCGGTCGGCACGGGGACGACGGCGACGGTGCGGGTGGAGGTCACCGACACCAGCTCCCGCGCGCCCGTGCCCCGTTGCGCCGACGGTGACGCCACCGGCGGCCGGGGGCTGGCCCTCGTGGACTGTCTCGCCGACCGCTGGGGCTGGAGCCCGGAAGGTGCCGGCAAGAGCATCTGGTGCGAACTGGACCGCTGCGCGCAGTCCCGGGACGGCTCGGCGAGGGCGTACGGGGGCGGACCGGCCGCGTACGGGGGCCGCGCCTTCGAGGCGGTGTAACCGCCCGGCGCCCTGCCGCGCCGGGGACGCGACCCGGGGACGAGACCGTGCGCGGGCGCCGCGACCCGCGGTGCTCCCGTGAGCGCCCGTAACAGCGTTGACGTCCCCCCGGCGCCTGGTCAGGCTGGTGGTCGACGGCCCGCCGCGAGGGGGTGACGAGGACCCGC
>NZ_JOCB01000157.1 GCF_000718775.1 Streptomyces sp. NRRL S-31 | reverse complement strand
GAAACGCCCGGTTACATTCCGAACCCGGAAGCTAAGCCTCACAGCGCCGATGGTACTGCAGGGGGGACCCTGTGGGAGAGTAGGACGCCGCCGAACAATATTTGGGAAAACCCCCGCATCATTTCGATGCGGGGGTTTTCTGCGTTATGGGGATAATCCCGGCGAATGACAGCTGGTTCGGCGTCAGAGTTCGGCACCGGTCAGAGTCGTCCCGCCGCTTTCAGGGCCAGATAGGCGTCGGCGAGCGCCGGCGCCAGATCCTCGGGAAGCGCGTCCACCACCGTCACACCGTGACGGCGCAGTTGTTCCGCGGTGCGCTCCCGTTCCCTCTGCGCCTGCCCCGCTGCCGCCGCCTCGTACACGGCCTCCGCGCTGCCACGGGCCCGAGCCATCCTGGCGATGTGCGGATCCGCCACCGAGGCGACCAGAACCGTATGGCGTTGAGTGAGCCGCGGAAGCACCGGGAGCAGACCCTGTTCCACCGGTGCCGCGTCCAGCGTCGTGAGGAGCACGATCAGCGAACGGCGGGGCGCCGTGCGCAGGGCGGCGGCGGTGAGGCCGCGAGCGTCGGTCTCGACGAGTTCCGGCTCAAGCGAGGCCATCGCGTCGACCAGGGACGGCAGCACGTCACCGGCGGTGCGGCCCTGGACCAGTGCGCGTACCCGGCGGTCGTAGGCCAGCAGCGCGACCCGGTCGCCGGCGCGCGCGGCGAGGGCCGCCAGCAGTAGGGCCGCGTCCATGGAGGCGTCCAGGCGGGGCGCGTCGCCCACCCGGCCGGCCGAGGTACGGCCGGTGTCCAGGACCAGCAGGATGTGCCGGTCGCGTTCGGGACGCCAGGTGCGGACGGCGACGGCGGACTGCCGGGCCGTGGCTCGCCAGTCGATCGAGCGGGTGTCGTCCCCGGGGATGTACTCGCGCAGGCTGTCGAATTCCGTGCCCTCACCCCGCGTCAGCACGCCGGTGCGGCCGTCGAGTTGACGCAGCCGGGCGAGTTTCGACGGGAGGTGTCTGCGGCTGGTGAACGGCGGCAGGACCCGTACCGTCCAGGGCACCTTGTGCGTGCCCTGGCGGGTGAACAGGCCGAGGGGACCGTAGGAGCGGACGGTCACGCGATCCGCCTGGCGGTCGCCGCGGCGGGTGGGGCGCAGCCGGGTCGTCACGCGCCGCCGCTCGCCCGGCGGTACGGTCAGCCGGTGCCGGGACGAGCCGGTCTCCGTGCCCGGCTGCCAGCTGCTCGGCGGCCATGCGTCGCGCAGCCGGGCTCGCAGGGGGCGGCCGGCCGGATTGGTGACCGTGAGGGTGACCTCGGCGGTGTCGCCGAGGCGGACGCTGGTGTCGCCGGAGCGGGTCAGCAGCAGTCGGCGTACCGGCGCTGCCAGCGCGTAGTCGCAGGCGCAGGCCAGGGCGAGGGAGCCGTTGACCGCGAGGATGCCCGTCCAGCCCGGCTCCAGGACGCCGACGGGGATCGAGCCGAGGGCCGCGAGAAGGGCGGCGCGTCCGGTGAGCGGCATCAGCGGGGAACCGGGACGTGGGCGAGGACGGCGTTGATGACCGAGTCGGCGGTCACTCCCTCCATCTCGGCCTCGGGGCGCAGCTGGACGCGGTGTCGCAGCGTCGGCAGGGCCAGGGCCTTCACGTCGTCGGGGATGACGTAGTCACGGCCGGTCAGCCAGGCCCAGGCGCGCGAGGTGGCGAGCAGGGCGGTGGCGCCGCGCGGGGAGACGCCGAGGGTGAGGGACGGCGACTCGCGGGTGGCGCGGCAGAGGTCGACGACGTAGGCGGTGATCTCGGGCGACACGGTGGTCGCGGCGACGGCGGCGCGGGCCGCGGCCAGGTCGGCGGGGCCGGCGACGGGGCGTACGCCGGCGGCGCGCAGATCGCGTGGGTCGAAGCCCGAGGCGTGCCGGGTCAGGACGTCGATCTCGTCCTGGCGGGAGGGCAGCGGGATCGTGAGCTTCAGCAGGAACCGGTCCAGCTGGGCCTCGGGCAGGGGGTAGGTGCCCTCGTACTCGACCGGGTTCTGGGTCGCGGCGACCAGGAACGGCTCGGGCAGCGGGCGCGGGGTGCCGTCGACCGTGACCTGGCGCTCCTCCATCGCCTCCAGCAGCGACGACTGGGTCTTGGGCGGGGTGCGGTTGATCTCGTCGGCGAGGAGCAGATTGGTGAAGACCGGGCCGGGCTGGAAGGAGAACTCGGCGGTCCGGGTGTCGTAGACGAGGGAGCCGGTGACGTCGCTGGGCATCAGGTCGGGGGTGAACTGGACGCGCTTGGTGTCGAGTTCCAGCGCGGAGGCGAGGGTGCGGACGAGCAGCGTCTTGGCGACCCCGGGGACCCCTTCGAGGAGGACGTGTCCGCGGCAGAGGAGGGCGACGACGAGGCCGGTCACGGCGGGGTCCTGGCCGACCACGGCTTTGGCGATCTCGGCACGCAGGGCTTCCAGGGAGGCCCGGGCGTCGGCCGCGTCCCCGTTCCGCCCGGCGTTGTCAGTGGTCGGGTCCATCATGGACGGCGTACCTCTCTTTCGAGGGCGTCGAGTCGGTCGGTGAGGGCGATGAGGGCCGCGTCGTCGTCGGGCGGCGGTCCGAAGAGGAGGGAGTGCAGGGTCTGTCCGTCTCCGGTGAGGCGGGCGGACAGGGCGGGGAGCAGGGCCTCGGGTGCGTGGGCCTGGGCGACGGGGACGCCGACGAGGGGGGCCAGACGGGTGCGGGTGGCGGAGCGCAGCACGGTGGCCGCGCGGTCGCGGGCGTCGGCCTTGCGGTAGAGGCGGGCGCGGCCCTCGGTGGTCTCGGCGGCGCGGACCGCGACGGGGAGCCGCTCGGCCACGAGGGGGCCGAAGCGGCGTGCGCGCCAGAAGGCGGCCAGGGCCGCCGCGACGAGGAGTTGCAGGGTGGCCAGGAGCCATCCCGCGGGGAGCAGGTCGAAGAGGCTTTCGCGCTCACCGGTCTCGGTGGCGGAGGCGTCGGCGAGCGAGGGGAGGTACCAGACCAGATGGGGGCGGGAGCCGAGGAGTTGCAGGGCGAGCGAGGCGTTGCCCTGTTCGTCGAGGCGGTCGTTGCGGAGGATGTCGGGTGCGCCGAGCACGAGGGTGTCGCCGTCCCCGGTGGCCGCCGGGAGGCGCAGCAGGGTGGCGAGGCGCTCGCTGGGGTAGCAGGAGTCCGCGTCGAGGCGGGTGGTGGTGTAGCGGATGCCGCCGGTGTCGGCGGTGCCCGCGCGCCGGGCCTCGGGCAGCGCGCACTCCGGGGCGAGGGTGGAGCCGCCGCTGGTGGCGGGGTCCGCGGTGACCCCGGGGGCGAGCCGTTCGACGGACCGGGCGCCGGCCGCGATCAGGACGGTGCGTCCGCCGGAGGCCGCGGTCGTGATGTGCAGCCGGGTCTGCTGGCCGGGGGTCAGCCGGTCGGGTACGGCGACCAGCAGGGTGGTGTCCGGGCCGGTGGCGGCGCGTGCCGCGTCGAGTGTGGTGACCACGCGGGTGGAGACGCCCCGCTGGGCGAGGAGTTCGGCGACGGCGCGGCTGCCGTAGGGGTCGGCGGAGCGCGGGTCCAGGTCGCCGTGGCGGGCCGTGGAGCGTACGGCGGCCATGGCGACGGCCGCGGCCAGGATCAGGACGGCGGCGAGCGTGATGCCGCGCGAGCGGGTCCACAGCCCGCGGGCGGTGGGGGCGGTGGAGGTGGTCGTGGGCGTGGCCTCGGCGGTCACTCGGCTGCTCCCCGGCGGGCGTCGCGGGCCGGGCCGGTGGTGCTGCCGGCCAGGGCCGGCCTGGTGCGTTCCAGGTCGTGGTCGAGTGCGGCGAGGCGGTCGTACGCCTGCTCGCCGGCCCTGCGTCCGCCGTATGTGACGTCGTCGAACGCACGGGCGGCGGTGCGCAGCCGGCCGGTGTGCGCGGGCAGGACGCGGCCGGCCTCGGCGGCGGCCTCGTCGGCGGTGCGGCCGGGGCGCACGTCCAGCAGGGCACGTTCCTCCAGGGAGCGGACGATGGCGCGCATGCGCTCCTGGACGGCCTGGTTCCAGTGGCCCTGGGCCGCGTGCGCCTCGCTGGTCGCGCGGTGTTCGGCGGCGCTGCGGGGGCGCTCGTCGAACAGGACCGCGGCGGAGGAGGCGGGCCGGCGGCTCGGGGTGCCGAGGCGCCACCAGAGGGCGGCGAGGACGGCGACGACGAACAGGACGACGGCGACCAGGCCGGCCGTGCCGCCCGGGGTGGCCGAGGCGGCGGCGCCGAGAAGCCGGTCGAGCCAGTCCCAGAACGCGTTCAGGGCGCGCTGGAACAGGCCGGGGTCGTTCTCGTGGTACATCCGCCGGGACAGCTCGCGCCGGGCCGCCTCCCGCGCGGGATCGCGCGGGACGGTCACCGGCGGCTCGTCGCCCGAGCCGCCGGCCGCCAACCGCAGCCGGTCCGCCGCCCGCCACAGCCGCCCCGCGGCCGTGGCGGTGGTGCCGGACGAGGCCGCCGCCGTGAGCACTCCCCCCGTGAGGCTCACCGCATCAGCTCCCGGGGAGGGGACCGGGGGCGCCGGTGCCGTAGTCCTGGACACCGGCGGCGCGGGCCAGTTCCAGGTCGAGGGCCTCGCGGCGGATGCGCTGGTCGATGTAGAGGAGCACGGTGACGCCGGCGCTGATCGGGAGGGTGAGCGTGGCGCCGATCAGGGAGCCGATCCCTCGGATGATCAGGAACGACCAGCTCACGTGTCCGCCGTCGGCGCCGAGCAGGTCGGCCATGCCGTCGCCGCTCACGGCCGCGCCGATGACGGCGAAGGGGACGGCCACGAGCGCGGAGACGATGTTCGCGATCAGTCCGGCGAGCAGCTGGATGCCGAAGACGCGCCACCAGGAGCCCCGCACCAGTTTGGCGGAGCGGCTCATCGACTTCCCTATGCTCTGGTGTTCCAGCATCAGGGCGGGCGCGGCCAGGTAGTAGCGGACGGCGAGCCATACCGCGACGATGGCGCCGCCGAGGATGCCCAGGACCATCAGCACGGCCCCGCCGGCGTCGCTGCCGCCGCTGATCAGGAGCAGCAGTCCGGGCAGTGCCCCGGCGACGATCACGCCGAGGACGATCAGGCCGAGCAGGAGGAGCAGACCGCACAGCCTGGGCAGCTGCGGGCGGGACGCGCGCCAGGCCTCGCCGGTGGTGACCGGCTTGCCGAGCACGGCGCGGCTGGTGATGGTCGTGAGCAGGACGGTCGCGACGACCATGGCGGCGGCGGAGATCACCGAGACGAGTCCGGTGCCGATCACCGTGTCGCGCAGGGAACGCAACACCTCGTCGGGTGTGGCGGTGCGGCTGTCGAGGGCGCCACCGGCGAGGGCGTCGTCGAGGATGTAGCCCTGGAGGAGGACCAGGCTGATCTCGGTCGCCAGGGCGACCGCCAGCGAGATGCCGAGCACCGAGCGCCAGTGGGTGCGCATGGTGGAGACGGCGCCGTCGAGGATCTCGCCGACCCCGAGCGGGCGCAGCGGGATGACGCCGGGCTTGGCGGCGGGGGGCGGTCCGCCCCAGCCGCCGCCCCAGGCCGGGCCGCCGCCCCAGCCGGCGGGCGGGCCCGCGTACCCGCCGCCGTATCCGCCGGGGCCGCCGGGGCCCGGGCCGCCGGGGGGCTGCTGCCCGCCCCAGTCGGGGCCGGGCGGCGGAGGCGGTGGGGCCTGGTCCGGGCCGGGGACACCGGTGGGCGCCGACCACTGGCCGGGTGGCGGCTGTTCCGCGGACCATTTCGTGCCGGGGCCCTGCGCGTCCGGGCCCGGCTGCGGTGCGGGCCCGGCGGGGCCCGGGCGGTCGGCGGGCTCGGCGGGGCCGGACGCACCGGGTTCCCGCCCCTCGGACGACGGGGCGGATCCGGGCGAGGCCCAGCCCGGAGTGTCTGTCATCGAAGCTCCTTCTCGGTGCCCGTCCGCGGTCGCGGCGGCAGGTTGGCAGCCATCGTGCCATGGGCCGGTCACCTGGGTACCGGCCACGGTGGGGGCTGGACTCCTTCAATTGTCGGCCGGATCCGGGGCAGACTGACGGCATGGCTGATCAGCAGGCGCGAACGGACGGGGACAAGCGGCCGACCGGGATACCGGCGATCCGATGGGAGGAACCACCAGAAGGTCCCGTACTGGTCCTTCTCGATCAGACGAGGCTCCCGGCCGAAGAGGTCGAGTTGGTGTGCACGGACGCGTCGGCGCTGGTGGAGGCGATCCGTTCGCTCGCCGTGCGCGGTGCGCCGCTGCTCGGGATCGCGGGCGCGTACGGCGTCGCGCTCGCCGCCGCGCGCGGCTTCGACGTGGCCGAGGCGGCGGGGGCGCTGGAGGGCGCCCGGCCCACCGCGGTGAACCTGTCCGTGGGGGTGCGCCGGGCCGAGACAGCGTACCGGGCGGCGCTGGCCGGGAGCGGCGATCCCACCGCCGCCGCCGTGGCGGCCCTGGCCGCGGCGCGGGCGCTGCACCGGGAGGACGCCGAGGCCAGTGCGCGGATGGCGGCCCATGGGCTGACGCTGCTGGACGAGCTGCTGCCCGGCGGCGGGCACCGGATCCTGACCCACTGCAACACCGGCTCGCTGGTGTCGGGAGGGGAGGGCACGGCCTTCGCGGTGGCCCTCGCCGCGCACCGGGCGGGGCGGTTGCGGCGGCTGTGGGTGGACGAGACGCGTCCGTTGCTGCAAGGGGCGCGCCTGACGGCGTGGGAGGCGGCGCGCGCCGGCATGGCGTACACGCTGCTCACCGACAACGCGGCGGGTTCGCTGTTCGCGGCGGGCGAGGTGGACGCGGTGCTCATCGGCGCGGACCGGATCGCGGCCGACGGTTCGGTGGCGAACAAGGTGGGGAGCTATCCGCTGGCCGTGCTCGCCCGGTACCACCATGTGCCGTTCATCGTGGTGGCGCCGGTGACGACGGTCGACCCGGACACTCCCGACGGGGCGTCCATCGAGGTCGAGCAGCGTCCCGGCTTCGAGGTGACCGAGGTGATGGCGCCGCAGGTGCCGGTGGCGGGGCCGGGCGGCGGTGTCCCGGTGGCGCCGCTGGGGACGCAGGCGTACAACCCGGCGTTCGACGTGACCCCGCCCGAGCTGGTGACGGCCATCGTCACCGAGGAGGGGGCCGTCTCGCCGGTGACCGCCGACGCGCTCGCCGAGGTCTGCGCGAGGTCCCGCCGGGCGGTGGCCGGCTGACGCGCCGCGGGGCCGGTGCGGTGCGCCGCACCGGCCCCGCCGTGGGCACGCGCGGGGTGTGGACGCGCCGGCGTCGGCGGACGGGGCAGACAGTGACGGCCCGATACGACTAGGGTCACCGGCCAGTGACCTCCCTCACCAGGGCGCCTGTCGCTGTTATGAGAATGGGATGATGTCGTTTATGAAGGGACGAGTCCTTGTCGTCGACGACGACACCGCACTGGCCGAGATGCTCGGCATCGTGCTGCGTGGTGAAGGTTTTGAGCCGTCTTTCGTAGCCGACGGCGACAAGGCGCTGGCCGCGTTCCGTGAGAGCAAGCCCGACCTGGTGCTGCTCGACCTGATGCTGCCCGGCCGGGACGGCATCGAGGTGTGCCGGCTGATCCGGGCGGAGTCCGGGGTGCCGATCGTGATGCTCACGGCGAAGAGCGACACCGTCGATGTCGTCGTGGGCCTGGAGTCGGGCGCCGACGACTACATCGTCAAGCCGTTCAAGCCGAAGGAGCTGGTGGCCCGGATCCGGGCGCGGCTCAGGCGGTCGGAGGAGCCGGCGCCGGAGCAGCTCACCATCGGTGACCTGGTCATCGACGTCGCCGGGCACTCGGTGAAGCGGGACGGGCAGTCGATCGCGCTGACCCCGCTGGAGTTCGACCTGCTGGTCGCGCTCGCGCGCAAGCCGTGGCAGGTGTTCACCCGTGAGGTGCTGCTCGAGCAGGTGTGGGGCTACCGGCACGCGGCCGACACCCGGCTCGTCAACGTGCACGTCCAGCGGCTGCGTTCCAAGGTCGAGAAGGACCCGGAGCGGCCGGAGATCGTGGTGACCGTCCGCGGTGTCGGTTACAAGGCGGGACCGAGCTGACATGTCCGGGGACAGTGCCGCTTCGGCTCCCGGCGGTCCCGGGAACCGTCCGGGGCGGCCTGTCGGCCGGCCGGCCGCGGGTGCACGCCTCAGGAACCTGTTCGAGCGCGGCCTGCTGGAGGGCGGTGCCCAGGGCAGCCCGGTCCTGCGGCTGCTGCTGCGCTGGGTGCGCCGTCCGCTGCTGCCGGTGATGCGGCTGTGGCGGCGCAACATCCAGCTCCGGGTGGTCGCCGCCACCCTGCTGATGTCGCTGGGCGTCGTCCTGCTGCTGGGCTTCGTCGTGATCGGGCAGGTGCGCAACGGCCTGCTGGACGCGAAGGTGAAGGCCTCGCAGAGCCAGGCCACGGGCGGGTTCGCGGTGGCCAAGCAGAAGGCCGACGAGGCGGCGGGCGGCACGGACGCGGCCGGTGGCACGGGCACCGGTGACGGCACGGCGACCGCGGACGGGCGGCAGTCGCAGAACGTCATCCAGTGGATGAGCGACCTCGTGGAGTCGCTGTCCAGCGGCGGCGCGGGCGCCTTCGACGTGGTGACGCTGCCCGTGGGCGACGACAGCGGCGGTGGACGCAGCCCCCGCGGCTCCGGCAACGTCAACCCGACCTCCAGCGTCCCCGCCGACCTGCGCGAGCGGGTCAACAGCGGTACGACGGCCGTGCAGAGCAACACGCGGATCGTCTACTTCGGCGGCAGACAGTCGCAGCCGGGGCTGGTCATCGGCAAGCAGGTCAACGACCCCAACGGCCGCCCGTACGAGCTGTACTACCTCTTCCCGCTCACGCAGGAGGAGAAGTCCCTGAGCCTGGTCAAGGGCACGCTCGCCACCGCGGGGCTGTTCGTCGTCGTCCTGCTCGGCGCCATCGCCTGGCTGGTGGTGCGGCAGGTCGTCACGCCGGTGCGGATGGCGGCCGGGATCGCCGAGCGGCTGTCCGCCGGCCGGCTCCAGGAGCGGATGAAGGTCACCGGCGAGGACGACATCGCGCGCCTGGGCGAGGCCTTCAACAAGATGGCGCAGAACCTCCAGGTCAAGATCCAGCAGATGGAGGACCTGTCGCGGATGCAGCGGCGGTTCGTCTCCGACGTCTCCCACGAGCTGCGCACCCCGCTGACCACGGTCCGGATGGCCGCCGACGTCATCCACGAGGCGCGGGAGGACTTCGACCCGGTGACCGCGCGGTCGGCCGAGCTGCTCGCCGACCAGCTGGACCGGTTCGAGTCGCTGCTCGCGGACCTGCTGGAGATCAGCCGTTTCGACGCGGGCGCCGCGGCGCTGGAGGCCGAGCCGATAGACCTCAGGGAGGTCGTGCGGCGGGTGGTGAGCGGTGCCGAGCCGCTCGCCGAGCGCAAGGGCACGCACATACGGGTGGTCGGCGACCAGCAGCCCGTCGTCGCCGAGGCGGACGCCCGGCGCGTGGAGCGGGTCCTGCGCAACCTCGTCGTCAACGCCGTCGAGCACGGTGAGGGCAGGGACGTCGTCGTCAAGCTCGCCGCGGCGGGCGGGGCCGTGGCCGTCGCCGTACGGGACTACGGCGTCGGGCTGAAGCCCGGTGAGGCGACCCGGGTCTTCAGCCGTTTCTGGCGGGCCGACCCGGCACGCGCGCGCACCACGGGCGGTACCGGCCTCGGGCTGTCGATCGCCCTGGAGGACGCGCGGCTGCACGGCGGCTGGCTCCAGGCGTGGGGCGAGCCGGGCGGCGGCTCCCAGTTCCGGCTGACGCTGCCCAGGACCGCGGACGAGCCGCTGCGGGGATCGCCGATACCGCTGGAGCCCAAGGACTCGCGCCGCAACCGCGGCCTCGGCGACGCGGGGCTGCCGCACGGCGGCGAGGAGAAGCGGGCGACCGTCCCGGTGCAGCAGGCCGGCGCACAGGCGTCCGCGCTGCCCCCGCGGGCGTCGATCGCGCCGCGCCTCTCCGGTGCCGCCCCGGCCGCCGATCCGACCGCGCTGCCCGGCAACGGCAACGGGGCGCGCGTGGTGCCCCGGCCCACCGGCGGACCCC
>NZ_JOCB01000156.1 GCF_000718775.1 Streptomyces sp. NRRL S-31 | reverse complement strand
CGGGGCGCGGCCGGGTGCCGGGCACCGGAGCCGGACCGCCCGGTGGACGGGGCGCGAGCCGCGCGCGTGGCGGGCCGCACGCCGACGGCCGGTCCCGGTGCCCGCCCCCCGGCACGGCGACACCGGCGCCGACGCCCAGGCGAAGACCGACACGACAGGAGAAAAGGCATGAGTACGGGTTTCGCCATCCCCAGCATCCAGACGGTGGCACCCGCCGTGCACTTCCCGCCGCCCCCACCGCCCCTCGACCCGCAGGCGCTGCCGCACACCGGCATGCTGCACCTGCACGACACGGCCGGACAGGCCGCCACCCACCTCGCCGACGCGGCCGGACACGCCGCCCACCAGGCCGCGGACGCCGCGCTCCAGGTGCTCGGCTCGCTCAGCGGTGTCCTGCTCGCAGGCCGGGCCGCCGTGGTCGGCACCCGGCTGCTGGCCGCCGCGGCGGTGCGCGCCGCGGAGGAACAGCGCTGCCTGGAGCGGCAGCAGCAACTGGCGGCGACGGCCGCGGAGCAGTGGCAGGCCGCCGCGTACGCCGCCGTCCGGGTCAACGCCCGCCGGTGCGCGCTGCTGGCGCGGGTGGCGCGCGCCACGGCCGGCGGCGGTCCGCCCGGCCCTCCGCCGCGCCCCGACGTGCCGCCGCCGCTGACCCCCGTCGGTGAACGTCTCGGCGAGCTGCGCCGGCAACTGGCCCGCGCCGAGGAAACCCTGACCCGCGCGGAGGAGCGCCAGGCCGAGTGGGAGCAGCGTCGGCTCACCGCGCGACTGCGGCTGGACGAGGACCGGGACGACGACTGGCAGCGCGCCCTGC
The DNA here is from genome assembly GCF_000718775.1 of Streptomyces sp. NRRL S-31. Classification (GTDB taxonomy): domain Bacteria; phylum Actinomycetota; class Actinomycetes; order Streptomycetales; family Streptomycetaceae; genus Streptomyces. Next base: position 9,558 of record NZ_JOCB01000156.1, on the reverse strand, counting down.
ACGAGAGCCGGCAGCGCGCACTGCACCGCTTCTCCGCCGAACGCGCAGCCGACGCCGAGGCCCGGCAACCGCCCCCGAAGCCCCCCGACTGGACTGCCCCCGGGACGCTCGACCCGGAGGAGGTCCGCCGGGCGGGGGCGGAGATCCTCGGCACCCTCGACCCGTACGCCGCCGCGGAGACGGCCGACCTGGCCGGGCAGGCCGTACGGCACGCCGTGGGCCGTGCCGCCGAGGACCCCCGCCGGGCACGCATCCACCTCACCGAGGCGCGCAAGTTCGTCCGGGACGCCAACCGGGAGGCGCAGGAGGTGCGCAGGGCGCAGGAACGCGCCGCGCTGCACTACGACTTCCTCGTGTACGAGACTCCCGAGGGCGCCGAGGACCTCGCCCCGGCACCGGACGCCGTGGCCCTGCTCCGGCGGACCCTGGACGAGGGCGTCGCGCTGACCCCGGCCGAACACGAACTGGTCGAGCGCCGGGTGGAGGAGCGGCTGCGCGACCTGGAGGCCCGCTACGTCCAGCAGCAGTGCGCCGGTGCCGTGGCGGAGCTGGCCAGGAAGTTCGGCGGCCGGGCCGGGGCGGGCCGGCCGGAGGGGCAGCAGATCCGGCTCGACTGGACGCCGGAGGGCTGGGACCCGGGCCACTGGCTCAGGGCGAACCTGGTCGACGGCCGTCTCCGCGTGGCGACCATGTACCGGGGCGGGCCGGGGCAGCGGACCCCCGAACAGCGCGCCCTGGACGACGAGCGCTGCGCCGAGACCCGGGAGCAGCTCGGCCGGCTGGAGGAGATCACCGCGGCGCTGGGCCTGGACGTGCAGTTCACGGTCGAACGCACCGAGGGGGCGCTGCCGGGCGTCCTGGGGGAGGACGCCTGGGTGCTCGACGACCTGATCGACGAGGCCGGCTCGACGGCCGGCCCGCTCCAGTCCCAGGAGGTACCGCCCCGGCAGGCCCCCCGGCACCGGACCGTCGACGGCGACGGACGCCGTTGACCCCGGCGGCCGTCACCGACCACGGTGGGCGCCCTCGCACACGGCGGGCCCCACCGAGCCCGGGCGCCGCCGACCACGGCCGGCGTCCTGAGACCACCGCCGCACCCAAGGCCGGCGCGCGGCCCGCGACAGCGCGCATCGGGGAGGAACGATGGACCTGTCCAAGGAAGACCGGCTGCCGCTCTTCGTGGAGGAGCTGATCGGCACGCTCGGCGTGCACGCGCAGTACGTCCTGCACGGCAACATCCGCGACCTGCACCTGGTGCACCGGCGCGGCCGGGACCGCTTCCATTCGCTGCTCGACGTGCTGTGGAACCCCCTGCGGGAGAAGGGTTACGAGGCGCTGGTCCTGTGCGACCAGGTGAGCGGCTTCCGCGTGGCCGATGTCGGCGACGGCAACGTCCGGGCGGCCGTGACCGAACTGCTCCAGGGGCAGGGCGACTTCCCCGGCCAGACGGCGGCACAGCGCCAGGCGGCACTGGAACAGGTGCGGAACATCACCAACGGCTGGGCGCGGCAGCGGGACGAGATGGTGCGCGACGGCCGCCGGCTGCGGCCCCTGCGGGTCGCCCTGGTGATCGACCACGCCTCCCGTCTCCTCACCGACCCGTCCCGGCTGACCCCCGACGAACGGGACTTCTTCCTCGCCTGCCTCAAACTCGCCCACGAAGCCGAGCCGTTGCCGCCCGCGCGGGGCACCGCCGTCGTCCCGGTGGGGCCTGGCCTGTTCAACCCGGTGATCTGGCTCGCCGAGGGAGAGCGGGACGTACCCGCGTGGCTGATCGCCGGCAGCGAGCGGATCCGAGCCGTCGCCGTGCCGGAGCCCGACGCCGACGAACGCACCACGACGGCCCGCCTCCTGCACGAGCGGTACGAGCGGTACGCCGGGCACGGCAGCCGTGACGGCTCCGCCGCGTCCGGCGGTGTGGACGCGGAGGAGACGGCGCGGGCCGTCGGCGCCTTCGCCCGCGCGGCCTCCGGCCTCAGTCTGCGGGCCATGGAGGAAAGCGTGAAGCTCGCCCGCTCCCGTGGTCTGCCGTTCGCCGCGATGCCCGACGCCGTACGGATCTACCGGCTGGGCGTGGAGAAGAACCCCTGGGGCCGGGACGAGATCCGGCAGCGCATCCTGCGCGGCGAGGACCCGCGCGACGAGCGGTCCATCCCGCGCCGGGTGCTGGGGCAGGAGGCGGCCGTGGCGATGACCCTGGACATCCTCAAGCGGGCCGCGCTGGGACTGTCCGGGGCCCAGGCCACCAGCCCCGGACACCGGCCGCGCGGTGTGCTGTTCTTCGCCGGTCCGACCGGGACCGGCAAGACGGAGCTGGCGAAGGCCGTGGCCTCCGTGCTCTTCGACAGCGACCAGGCATACCTCCGCTTCGACATGAGCGAGTTCTCGGCCGCGCACTCCGCCGACCGGCTCGTCGGCGCGCCCCCCGGCTACGTCGGTTACGAGGCGGGCGGTGAACTGACCTCCGCCGTGCGCGAGAACCCCTTCCGGGTCATCCTCTTCGACGAGATCGAGAAGGCGGACAAGGGCATCCTCGACAAGTTCCTGCAAGTGCTGGAGGACGGCAGGCTCACCGACGGACAGGGCGTGACCACCTACTTCAGCGAGTGCGTGCTCATCTTCACCTCCAACCTCGGTGTGCAGCGCACGGACCGGGAGACCGGGGAACGCGAGTGGATCGTCGCGCCCGGCACGCCGTACAAGGAGTTGGAGACCACCGTCCGGGACAACGTCAAGAAGCACTTCGAACAGGTCATCGGACGGCCGGAGTTGATGAACCGGATCGGCGGCAACGTCGTCGTCTTCGACTTCATCTCCGAGGAGGTCGCCAAGCGGATCTTCGACCTCCAGGTCCGCAACATCCAGCGGCAGCTGGCCCAGGGGCACCGGCTGGTGCTCCGGATCGAGGACGGGGCCCGGCGGGAACTGCTGGAACACTGCACCCGGGACAAGTGGAACGGTGGCCGGGGCATCGGCATGGTGCTGGAGACCCATCTGATCAACCCGCTCGCCCGGGAGCTGTTCGCCGCACCCGACCTCGGACCGGGCACCACGGTGGTGGTGACGGACGTACGGGAGGCCGAGAGCGGGCGGGTGGACATCGGGGTGGTCCTGAAGAAGGGAGACGCCGTTGACGGAGGTAAGCGACTGGGATGACGACGAGTGGGAGACCCCCGGCCGGCACCGTGACGGCCGGACCCACGGCGACGCCCCGGCTGCGGGTGAACCGGCACCCGGCGCCCCCTCGGCTCCGGATGACCGCGTACCCGGCGACCCCCCGGGCCCGGGCGAGCCGACGGCGGCCGACGCGCCGTACGCCGACGCGCCGTACGCCGACGCGCCGCACGCCGACGAATGGGAGACCGTCGGCGGCGCCACCACGGTCCGCGCCCCCACACCCCCGCCCCGGTCCTCCCCGAAGCCCGTCGGCCAACGGTGCCCGGCGTGCCGCGCGGTGGTCCCCCCGGGTACGGAGGTGTGCCCCGCCTGCCTCTCCCCGGTCGGCGCGGGCCGGCGTCCGCGGCGGCTCCCGGGCGGGGTGCTGCGGCTGGAGTTCCGTACCGGCGGCGGCCACCTCGACGTGCCCCGCGGCACGGAACTGCGGCTGGGGCGGAGTGGCAGCTGGGCCCCCGAGGCGGCGGGGCTCCTGGCCGGCGAGGAGACGGTATCCGCCCAGCACGCCACCGTCGAGCACACCGAGGACGGCACCGCCTGGGTGACCGAGGTCCCGCGGGGCGCCACCAACGGCACGAGGGTCAACGATCGCGTCCTGGTGCCGAACCAGGCCGTCCGGCTGAGCGACGGCGACCGGGTCGAACTCGGCCCCCACGTCGGCTTCGTGGTCCGCGGCATCGAGGACGGTCCGGACGCGGCGACCGGCTGAGCCCCGGCGGCCGGGCTCAGCCCCGGCCGCCGCCCAGCGCGGCGACCGCGGACTTCGCCGCCTTGATGGCCCCCTTGTTGATCTCGTCCGTCGCGGGGGCCTTCTTGTTCTCGAAGTCGCTGCCGCTGTAGGTGACGACGACCAGGGCGTTGGCGACGCGGGCCAGCACCACGCCCTCACGGGTCTGCTGCTTGTCCTCCGTGGTGAGGTTGACGACGGAGTACGCGCCGTCCCCGAGCCCGGGGACGGCCCCGCCGCCGCTCTTCTCCGCGACCCGCTGCTCGTACTCCTTCCGTACCTCCGCGTCCGACGCGCCGATCTCGAACGACACGTCGAGCCAGCGGTAGTCGTAGCCGTGGAGCGCGTTCCAGGAGCAGGTGCGGCGCAGCGTGGTGTCGGTCGAGGGGATCTCCTGACCGGCCGTCTTCGCCCCGGGCACCAGCGACTTGAGAGTGGCGGACGGCAGGCTGGCGCACGGGGCGGGTGCGGCGGAGTACGTCTTCGCCGCCGAGGCCGCCGAAGGGGCCGCGGCGGCGGAACCGGAGGAATCAGCGGAACCGGCGGACGTGTTCTGGGCCGTTCCGTGCCCGGCGGCGGGCGGGGCGGCCGGGCCCGAGGTCAGCGCCCAGCCGGCACAGGCGAGCACCGCGACCGGCGACAGACGCGCGGTGAGAGCGAGCGGCAGAGGAAGGGAACGCACGGCGCACTTCTCGTGGGGGGAGGGGTGGGGAAGGACCCCGCGACGGGGGCGGGGTACGACAGTGTCACATGACTGTCTGTGCGGCGGAAGTGCCAACGCCCCCCGTGCCCGCCCGGTCACGGCGGCACGCGCAACGACGTACGCCTCTGTCCCTTTATGCGCCCTCAACCGGCGGCTACGGCACTCTCGCCGTCCACTCCGCCGAGCTGAACTTGGCGCGCGCCAGCTCCTCGGCCCGGGCCAGTTCCTCGTCGGTCACCTTGCCCCGTGCCAGGCCGTAGCGCGCGTCGAAGGAGGCGATCATCCGGTCGATGACGGCCTCGCGCGGCAGCCCCGTCTGCCGCCGCAGCGGATCGACCCGCTTCTTCGCGCTCCGCGTCCCCTTGTCGGACAGCTTCTCCCGCCCGATCCGGAGCACCTCGACCATCTTGTCGGCGTCGATGTCGTACGACATCGTCACGTGGTGCAGCACGGCACCCGGGCCGCCGCCGGTGCCGACGATCCGCTTCTGCGCCGCGCCCGCGATCTTGCCCTGGTCCGTGGCGATGTCGTTCAGCGGCTGGTACCACGCCCGGATGCCCATGTCGCCGAGCGCGCCCAGCACCCAGTCGTCCAGGTAGGCGTAGCTGTCCTGGAAGGAGAGGCCCTGGACGAGGGACTCGGGCACCGACAGCGAGTAGGTGATCGTGTTGCCGGGCTCCACGAACATCGCGCCGCCGCCGGAGATCCGCCGCACCACCTCGATGCCGTGCCGGTCGGCCCCGGCCGAGTCCACCTCGTTGCGCAGCGACTGGAAGCTGCCGATGATCACCGCCGGGGCGCCCCACTCCCACACCCGCAGCGTCGGCGGCCGCCGGCCCGCGGCCACCTCGGCGGTCAGCACCTCGTCCAGCGCCATGTGCAGGGCGGGCGGCTGCGGCGGTTCGTGGATCAGCTGCCAGTCGTAGTCGGTCCAGTCCGTGGCGCGCGCCAGCGCCCGGCGCACCGCGATGCCGACGCCCTCCGAGGTCAGCCCGTACATCACCGTCCCGTCGGGCAGCGCCGCGTCGATCCGCTCGGCCAGCCCCGCCGCGTCGGTGCCCGCGTCGGCGCCCTCCAGCGCGCGGTTCACCGCCTCCAGCGCCTCGTCCGGCTCCAGGAAGAAGTCGCCCGCCACGCGCACGTGCCGCAGCACGCCGTCCTCGACGTCCACGTCCACGACGACGAGCTTGCCGCCGGGCACTTTGTATTCACCGTGCACTGCCTTGGCCTCCGTAATCCGCCGCATCCGATCAACGTCCGCCACGGCCCGGCTGTTCCCGGGGGCACGGGCACGGCCCGAGCCTTCGAATGTTTCGACACAAGTAGCTAATCATGCGAGACGTATTGACGTCGCTCGCTCGCTCTCTATCATCCAAGTTGCTCGATACTTCGACATAAGTTCGAAATATCGAACGATTGGAAACAGTGCCGCTCCACTCGCACCGTAGGGGCGCCTCCCGATGGCGCCCATCGCAAGGCCGAGCCGCAAGGAGCATGTCGCGTGACAGATATGTCATGGACTCATCAAAAGCATTCTCGCCGTCGTGCGCTGGCGGCCGCCGCCGGCCTCGCCGCCGGCGTGGTCCTCCCCTCGGCGGGCACCTCCCACGCCGCGGCCGCTCCCGCCCGGGGACCGGTCCGTGCCGCGGCCGGCGAGTACACGAACCCGGTGATCTGGCAGGACTTCGCGGACATCGACGTCATCCGCGTGCAAGACACCTACTACGCCTCGGCCTCGACCATGCACTACTCGCCGGGCGCGCCCGTACTGCGCTCGTACGACCTGGTGCACTGGGAGATCGCCGGCCACTCGGTGCCGGTCCTGGACTTCGGCGCCAAGTACGACCTGAACGGGGCCCGCGGCTATGTCAGGGGGATCTGGGCGTCCTCACTGGCCTACCGGCCGGGCAACAGGACCTTCTACTGGCTCGGCCAGATCGACTTCGCCCGGACGTACATCTACACCGCGCCGGCCGCGGAGGGGCCGTGGAACCGGCTGACGGCGATCAGCACCCCCTACTACGACGCCGGGCTGCTGGTCGACACCGACGACACCCTGTACGTGGCGTACGGCAACACCACGATCAGCGTGGCCCAGCTATCCCCCGACGGCCGCACCCAGGTCCGCACCCAGCAGGTGTTCACGGCGCCGTCGAGCGTCGGCACCCTTGAGGGCTCCCGCTTCTACAAGATCAACGGGCAGTACTACATCTTCCTGACCCGCCCGGCGAACGGGCAGTACATCCTGAAGTCGTCGGGCGGCCCCTTCGGCCCGTACACGATGCGGCAGGTGCTCCTCGACCTGCGCGGTCCGATCCCCGGCGGAGGCGTCCCGCACCAGGGCGGACTGGTGCAGACCCAGAACGGCGCCTGGTACTACCTGGCTTTCGTCGACGCCTACCCCGGCGGCCGGGTGCCCGCGCTGGCACCGGTCACCTGGACCTCGGACGGCTGGCCCGTCGTCCAGCTGGTGAACGGCGCGTGGGGCACCTCCTATCCCAGCCCGGCCGTGCCCCCGCCGTCCCGCCAGGTCACCCCGATGACCGGAGTCGACGTCTTCGACGGCACGACCCTCGCACCCCGGTGGGAGTGGAACCACAATCCCGACAACACCAAGTGGTCGGTCGGCAGCGGTCTGACCCTGCGCACCGCGACGGTCACCGACGACCTCTACTGGGCCCGCAACACCCTCACACACCGCATCCAGGGCCCCACCTCCACCGCCACGGTCCAACTCGACCACTCCGCGATGAGGGACGGCGACCGCGCCGGACTCGCGCTGCTGCGCGACTCCTCCGCGTGGATCGGTCTCAAGCGCGAGGGCGGAGTCACACGGGTGGCGATGGTCGGTGGGCTGACCATGGACGGCAGTTGGAACACCGCCGGCACCGGCTACGAACTCGCGAGCGCGGCCGTCCCGGGCAGCCGCGTCTGGCTGCGCGCGAGCGCGGACATCCGCCCCGGAGCGGCACGCCCGGGAAGTTTCTCCTACAGCACCGACGGCGTCACGTTCACCCGCCTCGGACCCGATTTCTCCATGGGCAACGACTGGAGGTTCTTCATGGGCTACCGGTTCGCCCTCTTCAACCACGCCACCCGGGCGCTCGGCGGCTCGGTCCGCATCACGCGGTTCGAGTTGTCCACGCCCTGAACCAGTGCCGTCCAGTCCGGACGACCTCCGACGAGGCCGACCGGAACCACTCACTCAAGGTGGGGAAGTCTCCATGCGTAGAGGAAGTTCCAGCCGCAGGCGTCTGTCCGCGGTATTCGGCGCCGTGGCAGCGGTCCTGGCCGCGCTGGCGGCGATGCTCGTCGCCGGTCCGGCCCAGGCGGCCACCAGCGGCGCCTTGCGGGGTGCCGGTTCGGGCCGGTGTCTCGATGTGCCGAACGCCGACCAGACCAACGGCACGTACCTACAGGTGTACGACTGCTGGGGCGGGACCAACCAGCAGTGGACGTCGACGGACGGCGAACAGCTGACCGTGTACGGCGACAAGTGCCTGGACGTGCCGGGCCACGCCACCACGGCCGGCACCCGGGTGCAGATCTGGAGCTGCTCCGGCGGCGCGAACCAGCGGTGGCGGGTGAACTCCGACGGCACGGTCGTCGGCGTGGAGTCCGGACTGTGCCTGGAGACCGCGGGCGCCGGTACGGCCAACGGCACGGCGGTGCAGATCGGTACGTGCGGCGGCGGCAACAACCAGAAGTGGACGGGCCTGACCGGGACGCCGCCGACGGACGGTTCCTGCTCCTTGCCGTCGACGTACCGGTGGACGTCGACGGGTGCCCTGGCGCAGCCGGCGAACGGGTGGGTCTCGCTGAAGGACTTCACCAACGTGACCTACAACGGCAAGCACCTGGTCTACGCGTCGAACGTGTCGGGATCGTCGTACGGCTCGATGATGTTCAGCCCCTTCACGAACTGGTCGGACATGGCATCGGCCGGCCAGACCGGGATGAACCAGGCAGCGGTGGCGCCCACGCTGTTCTACTTCGCTCCCAAGAACATCTGGGTGCTGGCGTACCAGTGGGGTGCGTCGCCCTTCGTTTACCGCACGTCGAGCGACCCCACCAACCCCAATGGCTGGTCCTCGCCGCAGTCGCTGTTCACCGGGAGCATCTCCGGCTCCGGCACCGGCCCGATCGACCAGACCCTGATCGCCGACGGCCAGAACATGTACCTGTTCTTCGCCGGTGACAACGGCAAGATCTACCGGGCGAGCATGCCCATCGGGAACTTCCCCGGGAACTTCGGCTCGTCGTACACGACGGTCATGAGCGACTCGACGAACAACCTGTTCGAGGCCGTGCAGGTCTACAAGGTCCAGGGCCAGAACCAGTACCTCATGATCGTCGAGGCGATGGGCGCGAACGGACGCTACTTCCGCTCGTTCACCGCCTCCAGCCTCAGCGGTTCGTGGACCGTGCAGGCCGGCAGCGAAGGCAGCCCCTTCGCGGGCAAGGCCAACAGCGGAGCCACCTGGACCAACGACATCAGCCACGGTGACCTGGTCCGCGACAACCCCGATCAGACCATGACCGTCGACCCCTGCAACCTGCGGCTCCTCTACCAGGGCAAGTCGCCCACCGCGACCGGCCCCTACGACCAACTGCCGTGGCGGCCGGGCCTCCTCACCCTCCAGCGCTGACCCTCCCGAGTCCTCCGGCGAACCCCGGCCGTGCATCGGCCGGGGTTCCTCGCGCGCGTGGACCGTCATCGTGGACGGCGGCTCCGGCCGCTTCGACCTGTTGCTCGACTCCGGCGGCTGACCGGGGCAGCACGGCTGGTGGCGCTGTCGGCTCTCCAACAGCCGCTGCGCTCGGTCTGCTCGCGCGCCGCTGCGGCCGGCTCCTGAGAGGTCGTTTTCGCCCGATGTTTTATCCCGGAAGCGGCCGTTTAGCGTGTGATGTCGGGTCGCGCCAGGAGATGGTGCTCTCGCTGGTTAGGCGGCGA
>NZ_JOCB01000155.1 GCF_000718775.1 Streptomyces sp. NRRL S-31 | reverse complement strand
CCCCACGCCCACCCCCGCGCGGAGTCCGGCCGCCGGTCCGGGGCCTCTGCTGCCCCCGATATTCCCCGTGATCCCGGTGTCGCCCGTGGCGCCACCGCCGTCGTCCGCACCCCCGCCTTCGCCCTCACCGTCACCGGCGCCGTCGCCCGCGCCGGTGCCCGGCCCCGCCCGGACCGCCGCTCCCCAGCCGCCCGCCGCCCCGGCGCGCCGGGCCGTCCGCCCCGTCCGCATCACCCCGCTGCACCGCAGCACCACCGCCGACCGCCAGGCGGTCCAGGCCCTCGCCGGTGAGCAGTGGTGGCAGCAACAGGCCGCGCTCGCAAGGACGTTGATGGTGGTGCCGGGGCTGCGCGCGCACAGCCAGGACGAGGAGGCGCACGCGGACCTGATCGCGGTGCGCTCGTTCCTCACCCTCGACGACGGCCCGCTGAGCTGGACCTGGCTGGAGCGGCACCTGGCGGTGGGGGCGGACGACGCACTGCCGTACCTGTCCTGTCTGGCGTCCGGTCTCAGACGGCTCCCGTCGTACCGGGGGGTCGTCGTCCGCGACGCGGGAGTCCTCCCGGAGGAGGCGCGGACACCGGCGCCCGGGAGCGAACTGTGCGAGGCCGGGCCGGTCGGCACGCTCGCACTGGACGGGGCCCCGGCGTCGGCGGCCGACCGGTACCTCATCTGGTCGCTCACCGGGCGGCGCGCGCGCGGCCTGTTCGCCTCGACTCCCGCGAACGTACACGGCGAGGAGGTCGTCTTCGCCCCCGGGACGCGCTTCAGGGTCCTCGGCACGCACGGGCGGCCCGGCGCCATGTCGGTCCTGCTGCGCGAGGTGGCCGAGGGCGACCCCGCCGCCCGGGCCGGCCGGCACGAGGCCCAGGACCGGGGCGCCCTGGCCGCGCTCACCCAGGCGGTCGACCGGGCCCCGGGCGCCGGCGCCGCCGCGTCGTGGCCGCCCCGGCTCGCCGGACAGCTGGCCGAGCGGCCCCTCGACGGCGACCGCGCCTGACCACGCAGACCGGCCCCGCCGTGCCGGACGCACCCACCCCGAAGCAGAGGAGACGAACATGTCCGCAGAGCGCAGGACGCCGAGGCGCGGAGCACAGCCGGAAGGCGGTGAGCAGTTGAGGATGCGGCGGGCCGCGGTCCTGTCCGCACCGCCCGCCGCCGCCCCCGCCGGGCCCGGCACCGAGGAGCCCGCGAGCGCTGCCGTGGCAACGGCCGAGCGGACGGCCGAGAGGACGGCCGAGCGGACGGCCGTGCGCACGGTTCGTGGCGGGACGGCGGCCACCGGACTCCGCGACAACGGGGCGCACCGCCCGGCGGACGGACCCCGGTCCGGCGACCGGCCGGAACCGGGCGAGCGGCGCCGGTCCGCCGGCCGTGGGTCCGGCGCGGAGGGCGGTACGGCGGAGGGCGCCGCGCCGGCCGGCAACGCCAAGCCCAGCCAGCGACCGCTGCTGGCGGCGGCGGCGGTCGCCGGGGCGGTGCTGGTCGCGCTGCCGCTGGCGCTGAACAACGACGGCGACAACGAGACCGACTTCGAGTCCTCCGGTCAGAAGACCCCCTCGCCCCAGGGCGGCGGACAGAACTTCACCATCGACGTCCCGACCCACCCCGGACCCGAGACCACCACCTCGCGCGCCCTGCCGTCCCCCTCGTCCACCACCTCGGCCCCCTCCTCGCACTCGTCCTCCTCTCCTTCGTCTCCTTCGTCCTCGCCGTCCTCCTCCGCCGACTCCACTCCGGCCCCGTCGGTCTCCGGCATCCGTGTGTCCCCCAGCAAGCCCTACCAGGGTCCCGGCATACGCGCCCCGCACCCCCGGATCTCGCCCACGCCGAGTACGGAGCCGCACGCCCCGACCACCGTCCTCGCCGACGGCGCGCCGCACCGGGAGAGCCACCCCGTGGCCGGCGGCGAGGAGCACCGGGCGACCACGTCGAAGCCGGTGCAGATCGCGCGCACCACCACGGGGAGCGGCAGCGCCGCCGCGGCGCGCACCGGGACCGCGTCGTCGGCGTCCGGCCACACCGGGACCTCTCCCTCCTCGCCCGCCTCCACGTACACGGGGTCGTCCCGGACCGTCACGGCCGTGCGCCTGGGCGGTCAGGGCACACCGGCCGCCCACACCACGTCGGCGACGCAGAGCTCGCCCACGGCGCGGGGCGCGTCCGCCACCCAGGCGGCACCCGGTTCCCAGCGGACGGCGACGGCCGCCCAGACCCCGTCCGCCCCCGCCGCGCAGACCGCCACGGCGCAGACCGCCACCACGCAAAGCGCCACGACTCAGGCCGCCACCACGCAGAGGGCCACGACGCAGGCCGCCACGACCCAGGCCGCCACGACTCAGACCGCGGCGCCGTCCGAGGGCGGACTGGTCGTCCAGGCCACCCGGGTGCTGGAGCCCGGCACCTCGATCACATCGGACCGGGCCCGCCTGACCATGCAGGACGACGGCAACCTCGTCATCACCGACGAGAACGGCACGATCCGCTGGTCGTCCCACACCGAGGGCCGCGGCTACAAGACGGTCTTCCAGGCCGACGGCCACCTCGTCGTCTACACCCGTGACGACCAGACGGCCTGGTCGTCCGGGACCGCCGGGCACGACGGCGCCGAACTGGTGCTCCAGGACGACGGCAACGTGGTGATCCAGCAGGACGGTACGACCCTGTGGGTCAGCGGCACCGCTCACTGAGCGCGTCCGGGCGGTCCCCGGCGCCGGTTCCGTCCGGCGCGGGGGCCGGACTGCCCAGGCCGGGCGGGCGGGCGAACGGGTCCGGGATGCCGTAGCGCACGAGACCGCCCGTCTCGTCCGCGCGCCAGAGGCGCAGGGCCTTCTCGAGGTCCCGCACGGCCGTGCGGCCGGTGCCGTCCGCCGGGGACCCGGCCGGCAGCTCGCGCATCAGCACGACCGTCCGCTCGCCCTGCCGCACCCGGACGTCCAGGACCTCGAACCGCGTCCCCGGCGGGAACAGCACCCGGTCCGGCAGCTCCGGTTCCAGCAGGGCCGTACGGCGGCCGGTGACCGAGCGGATGAGGATGTCGGTGTTGCCCGCCCGGCCGGGGTTGCCGGTGAGGGACGCCGAGCACACGCCGGGTTCGACGACCTGACGGTGTGCGCCGTACCAGTGCGTCTCGTCCTCGGTGAGGTCGGTGCGCAGCGCGACCACCCCGTGGTGCGCGGGCAGCAGGGCGAGTCCCTCCAGGGCCGACGCGGTCGGCGGCGGCACCTCGCCGGCCGGGTGCCCGTGCCCCCGGTCGGTGCGCTGTCCGTGCACGGTCAACTGGAGCCGGGCGGCGACGAGTCCGGCCAGGACGACCTCGGGAGAATGGTTTCTGCCCAGGTCGGGTTCACGTTGGAGCGCGAGGGCTACGACGGCGGTGTCCCGGGGGGAACCACCTCCGCCGGACGGCCCGTCCGGCACCTCGCCGGGCAGCTCACCCGGAGCCTCCTGCTCCGTCTCCGGCTCCTGTTCCCTCTCCTGCTCCTCCGCCGTCTCCTCGGGCCGCGCCCCGTCGTCGGCGGACGGGGGACGGATCGGGGCGATGGAGGGGAGCGCCGGGGTGGCCGGGGCGGGCGGCTCGGGTTCGGCGGGCAGCGCGCCCCACGGCCGGCCGGCGGTCAGCACGCGCACCAGCAGACCGGTCTGCGCCGACAGCCGCCGGACGACGTCCTCGGCCAGCCGCTGCGACCGGGGCAGCACCTCGGGCACGCTGTCGTCGCACAGGATCAGTTCGTGATGGGGGTCGGCGGGAGCGGCGCGCACCGCCGCGGCGGACGCCGGCTCGGCGGAGGGCCGTATCCACAGGCCCCAGGGCAGCACCTCCAGCACCATGCCCGGCCCGCCGCGGTACAGGCCGCGGCGGAGCATCGGCAGGTGGTCGAGGGGCCAGCTGTGGTCGACCGCGAGCGGCGGGTCCGCCGGTCCGTGCGGGTCCGGGGGCAGGTACAGGTACTCACGGGCGAAGACCGGGCGTCCCGGCGTGCCGTCCCGGCCCGGCAGCACGACCTCGTCCCGTGGCGCGCGCCCGACGACCGGGTCGCTGGTGGGAAAGCCGTTGTACACGTGCACCGGCTCGCCGGTCAGGGCGGCGAGGGTCTCGCCGAAGGGACGGCCGCCGGGCGTCCGCATCCGCCCGGACAGCACGACGCGCGGCGTGGCGCGGGCGTCCTCCGGGAGGCTGTGCCAGAAGCGTGCGACCTCCTCGGGTGTCAGTTCCGCCGCGTCGGGCGTGCCGATCACCACGGTGGCCGCGTCGCTCCGGCCGCGCAGGCGGGCGGCCAGATAGCGGCGGTACCGGTGCTGGACGGTGTCCTCGGCGGCCGGACGGAGCCACACCCCGGCGCTCACCGGCTCGGCCACCGCGTCCGCCCCGACCGGCCAGGGCCGGTCCGGCAGGGCCTCGTCCCACGCGGGCCGGGGGAAGCGCCGGGAGAGGTAGCGTTCATGGCCCTCGGGGGTGCAGAGCACCCAGCCGCGGCCCCGGTCCGCCCCGATGAACAGGGCGCCCCCGGCGGACGGGAGCAGCACGCCGTCCGGGACGACCACGTCCTGCCCCAGACGTCCGGCCAGCCAGCGTCCCGCGGCGGCGGGACCCCGGGACGGGGGCCTGCCGAACACCAGCCGCAGGCCGCGCGGACCGGCGGGCACGGCGCGTGCCACGGCCTCCTCCACCGCCTCCAGCGCGGTCTCCGGCGGGAGGTCGGCCACGACGACCGTGTACTCGGGGTCGGCCGCGAGGCCGGCGGCGAACAGCAGGGACCGCCGGTCGGGGCCGGTGGCCGGGTGCACCAGCCAGGCGCTGCCGACACGTCGTACCACGAGCTCGGCCACCGGCGCCGCGGGATGCCCGGCGTCAGGCGCGGACCGGGCCCTCGGCGACAGCCACGGCCGCTTCCGGCCGGCCGGACCGGAGCCCTCCCTGCCGCCGGAGATCACATCCCTCTCCGCCACGGCGCGGTACCGCCATGGGCAAGGGCGTGGTCGGCACGGGTGCGCCGGGCGAGCGGCCGGTGGTGGAGACGGGCCGCCGGGGCGCCGGGCGCGGCAGTGGGGGATGCGGACCGGACCTCGGCCGGTCCGGTCGGCTGACTGCGATTCATGCGCGGCGTCTCCGTCGTCGTGCTGGGGTCCCGCTCGTCCCTGCCGGAATTCCCGGCCTCCGGCGTCCGGCGTGGCGTCGGGGCCGATGGTACGGACACCGGACGCGGCCGCGAACCGCCCGGCGAGGTCACTGTGCCCGTCCGGACAGGGATCACGCCCGGACGGACACGGCTGCGACGGGCCCGGACGGGCATGGCCGCCACGGGCCCGGTGACGGGCCGCCGGTCAGCGCTTGTGCGCGGCGGGCTGGCGGAGCCAGATCTCGAAGTGGCCCGTGCCCACGGAGGTGCGGTACGTCAGCGCGCTGGCCAGCCGGTACCGGCCGCTGGTGCGCATCTCGGCGCGGATCAGGGCCTGTACGTCCCCCGGCTGGTCGGACCAGTCCAGCACGACGCCGTCGAAGTAGCCGTCGTCGATCGCGGCCCGGTAGCCCTCCGGGCCCATGAGGTGGCCGCCGCGGCCGGTGTAGTCGATGTAGTAGATCGAGGTCCAGTACGTGTAGTCGGTGAGGCCCTCGCGGCTGAGGTAGTACACGGGCGCCTCGTGCGGCTGTCCCAGCCACTTCTGCCCCATCCGGACGTTCTTCGCCAGTTCGGGCATCAGATAGCTGGTGCTGGGCCAGATGCCGTAGTTCTGGGCCGACTGCGACATGCCGAAGGTCAGCGCCAGCACCCCGACGGCGATGGCCGCCTGCGGGAACCTGAAGTGCGCCCCCATCAGACGGCTGATGCCCACGCCCGCCATCGGGGCGGCGAACAACAGCCCGTACCCGATGTGCTTGTGCAGCGAGACGCTGGTCTGGAGGTGGATCTGGTACGCCGGGGCGAGCAGCGCGCTGCCGGTCAGCACGGCTCCCAGGGCCAGGCGCCAGCCGGTGCCCGGGCCCGTCCGGGATCCGCCCGGCACCTCGCCGAGCCGGTCGCGGCGCGCGTACAGCGTGGAGCCGAGGCAGGCCAGGACGAAGATCAGGCCGCCCCACCGGAAGCAGTCCCAGGCCATGGACGCGATCGAGGTGGTGCCGTGCGCGCGGTCGGTCGTGGTGCTCTGGATCGCCTGGAGGTAGTCGGTGGTGGCCACGCCGATGCCGAGCAGGACCGTCACGCCGGCCGTGAAGGCCGCGCCGCGCCGCAGCGCCTGACGCCGGCCCAGGTACCGGTGGGCGACCAGGACCAGCAGGGCCGCGAGGGTCGGCAGGTACAGCGCCGAGGCGTACTTCACCCCCACCGCGAGGAACGCCACCGGTGCCGCGGCCAGCGACAGCGCCCAGTGGCCCGGGGCGGTCCGGACGAGGAGCCAGGCGGTCAGCGCGAGCAGCAGGATCGCCAGCGCGTCGTACGTCGCGAAGTAGCCCAGGAACAGCGTCGACTGGCAGACGGCGAAGACGCCCGCCGCGCACAGCGCCGCCCGCTCGTTGAAGAGCATGCGGGTGAGGGAGTAGAGCAGACCGGTGGCGCCCAGCATGAAGGCGAGGCTCATCAGCCGTACCGCGGTCAGTCCCCCGACGGTGTCCACCCAGGCGGCGAGCACCGGGTAGAGGACGGGCGAGCCGGAGAAGTAGGTGCTGAAGCCGCCGTAGTCGGGGACGCCGTGGAACAGGTGGTCGATCATGGCGTGCCCGGCGTAGACGTACAGCGCCTCGTCCTCGAACGCCGTGTTGTGCAGGCGCAGCGACAGGACCGTCTGGACCAGCAGCAGACACACCAGCATGGCGCGGCTGACCAGGGTCCGGCGGGCGTGCGGGCGGGCGGACCAGCCCCGGTCGGGGACCGGCCCGAGCACCCAGTCGGCCCGGGTGATCTCGTCGATGGTGTACCCGGGCGCGGGCCGGTGGCGGCCCCGGGCGGGCAGCACCCGCAGCCTCAGGGTCGACTCGGGGTCGAACGGCCCGGCGTGTTGCTCGGCGGTACGGCCGCGGGGGGCGATCACCGGGTCCTCTGCGGTCGTCACGGGTGCCTCACATCGAAGCCGAAGAGGGGGTCGGCGGCGCCGCGGCGGAAGGCCGCCAGCGCCTCGGGGCTGCTGTCGATCCGCCAGTCCGTACCCTTGTCGCCCTTGTCACCCTTGCCGTCCTTGCCGCCCTGGTCGTTCCCGGTGCCCTTGTCGTCCGTGTCGCCCCGCGCGTCGTACCAGACCAGGCCGACCACGTCCTTGCGGGTGGTCACCGCGTGCATCAGGTCCGCGATGTCCGCGGGCTTGCGGGCACCGGGCTCCGCGGCGGTCTCGGCGACGAGCACCGGATTGCGGGTGAAGGTCCTGAGCTTCTCGATGGTGGGGGCGAAGAGCGAGTCGAACGTGTGCGGACCGGTCCGGGTGTAGTAGCCGACCAGGCCCAGCCAGTCCGCGTACGCGTCCCCCGGGTAGTACGGCCGCAGCCGCGCCGGCGGCAGGGGGCCGACCACCGTGGGACTCCACACCCAGACGACGTTGGACACCCCCGTGTCCTGGAACAGGTCGTGCAGGTGCCGCCACGCGCCGACGAACTCCTCGGGCTTGGCCTCACGGGTGCCCCACGGGTACCAGTCGCCGTTCATCTGCGGGGCGAACGCGATGGCGACCGGCACGTTGAGGTCGCGGACGTGCTCCGCGGTGCGCCGGATGTAGGCGTCGTCCCGGCCCCCGGCGATGTCGCGCAGCGTCGACTTCCAGGGCTCCCAGAGCAGGTACGGCAGCGTCCTGCGCTGCCACACCGCCGTGATGTCCTCGGCCGGGAAGTCGTCGCCCCAGGCGAACCGGCGGGCGCACAGGGTGGCCGCCTTGCCGGCCCGGCCGGTCCAGGCGTCGAGGGCGCCCGGTGCCGCGTCCCGGCCGCCGAAGGCGGCGCCGAGGTACTTGCGGCCGTGCTTGGGCCGGATCAGCCAGGTGACGTCGAACGGTACGTACGGCGCGGTGCGGACCGTGGGTCCCTGCCCGCCCGCGCCGATCGGCGCCGTAAGGCTCGGGGCGCAGCCCGCCGTGGCCGAGGCCGCGGCGGCGACCGCCCACAGCAGCGCGCTCCTGCGCCCGACGGCGGTCACGCGACACCCCCGCCGGCGGCGACGGCGAGTCCGGCGCCGCCCGTGGCGGGTTCCTCGTCGGGGAGCGTGGTGGGTTCCTCGGGGCGGGGCAGGACGATCAGGCGGATCACGGCCGCCGCGTAGAAGAGGCCGGAGCCGAGCGGCAGGGCGAAGTCCTCCGGCACCATCGTGTCCATCCGCCACACGGCGGCGCCGATCCAGAGCGCGGTGACGGGTACGGTCCAGCCCCAGATCCCGATCCACAGGCGCCGCACGTTGTTCCTGCGCGCCCCGGCGGCCCCGGTCGGCTGCCAGCCCATGGCGCGGCGGCGCAGCACGTCCCAGACGGCGAAGACGTGCGCCCAGCTGTACAGCACCCGGGTCGCCCAGGCCTCCAGGCGGTACGGGTTGCGGTGCCACAGCGGGTAGACGACGACGAGGTAGACCATGCCGGGCAGCAGCAGCCACATGTCGGTCGCCTTGATCTGCTGGGGGAAGAACAGCAGCAGCACACAGACGATCAGCGGGCCGGTGAAGATCATCAGGGCCGACTCGATGTAGTAGACGAACCCGGAGACGTAGCACAGGCGGCTGGCCCAGCGCATCCTGACCCGCCAGAAGTTCTCCAGGCTGCCCAGCATGCTCATGGAGGCCATGCACCAGCGGTACTGCTGGCTGAAGTAGGCGCCGATGGTGTCCGGGCACAGACCGGTGGCGAGCGCGACGGGCACGTACCGCAGGTCCCAGCCGCGCGCCCGCAGGTCGAACCCGGTGTGCATGTCCTCGGAATGCTCGATCAGGCTGGTGCCGCCGACCTCGGCGAGCGCGGTGCGCCGGTAGACGGCGCAGGAGCCGACGCAGATGGAGCCGTCACTGCGCTGCCGGGAGACCTGGACCGACCGGTAGAACAGCTCCTGCACGGCGCCGGCGCCGCGCTCGATCCAGTTCTGCTGGTCCAGGATGCGGAAGTACTGGGGGGACTGCACGATCCCGGCGTTCGGGTCGGCGTCCATGTACGGCAGCAGTTCCTCGAGGAGGTCGGACCGGGGGGCGAAGTCGGCGTCCAGGATGAGGATGAACTCGCTGTCGGAGTGCTCGAAGCCGTACCGCAGGTTGCCGGCCTTCTTGAACCAGCCGCGGTTGGGCCGCACGAGGTAGCGGAAGCCGAAGTCGTCCGCCATGGCGGCGACGTCCGGGCTGTCGGAGTCGTCGAGGACGATGGGGACGACCCGCCCGGGGTAGGTCTCGACGAGCCGCTGGAGGTGGGTCCAGGTGTTGTGCAGCACCGCGATCGGCTCGCCGCACACCGGGAGGAAGACGTCGACCGACGGGTACTCGCGCGGCGACCAGGAACGCACCAGCGCGCGGTGGGCCTCGATGTCGAAGTCGGACGTGAACAGGTCCAGTCTGAGCGATATCAGGAAGCCCAGCGCGGACAGCAGCAGCACCGGGGTGAACAGCCAGATCCACGGACCGTGCCGGGCCGAGTCGACCTGGCTGTAGGCGACGCACACGAACCCGACGAACGACGTGAGGCTGAGCAGCCAGGTGCGGCGTACGACGTAGGAGTACTTCTCCCGGTCGTCGGGAGGTGTGGGGAGCAGCCCCTCGGGAGCCGCCGGGCGCGCTGCCCGGCCCTCCCTGGGGCGCCGCGCCCCCCGGGACGGCCGTGCGGACCCGGTGGGAACAAGAACACGGTGGGCAGCCATGACGTGGGGCTCCAGGGACGGCTGGGGAGGATGCTGACCGGACGCGCCGACGCGGCGACCGAGGCCGCTCGGCCGACAGCACGAGGGCCAGGCTAGGGGCCCGTCCGGCGGAGTACGCCCACGGCGGCGGAACCAGGGCAGTTCGGGAACGAACACTGCACCAACAGACCGACCCGGCGCGCGTGGGGCCCTTGCGGGCATCGCTGTAGCCCTTAAGGGCAGTCATGGACGGCCGTGTTGGCGTACCCCCAGTAACAAGATCATCATCCGAAATCGGACGCCTCAGGCAACGTTCACTCCTCTCTCACACTCCCCACACGGCACCTCGTGCCCGCGCATCGCGGCGCGGCGCGGCACCGCCCTGTCCGTCAGGAGCCCCTCATGCAGTCACCGCACCAACCCGCCCCCTCCGTCGACCAGGCGCGCGAGGACTACGACGAGCACCGGCGCTACTGCCGCCAGTGCGCGCTCGGTCCGTCCCCGTGCGCCGCGGCGAAGCACCTGAGACGTGTCTACAACAACGCGATGAGAACGGCCCGGCCCTCCGCCCCCCGCCGCCCGGTCACCCGCTAGCGGAGCCGCCCCCGGGGCCCCCGGGGCCCGCTCGCCCGCTCGCGGGGGCCCCCGGGGGGGTCGGCCCGACCGGTGCCGGGC
>NZ_JOCB01000154.1 GCF_000718775.1 Streptomyces sp. NRRL S-31 | reverse complement strand
GGGCCGGCACGGCGGCGGTACCCGGGAGACGCGGACGCCCCCGGCCTCCCCGGCGCCCCCGGCGGAGCGGGACCCGCGGCGGCCCCTGACCCGGGTGGAGGCCCGGCGCCAGGCCCGGCTGCGCAGACCGAGCCCGGCGACCCTGGCGAGCCGGGCCGTCGGCGAGGTGTTCATCACCACCGGCGTGCTGATGCTGCTGTTCGTCACCTACCAGCTGTGGTGGACCAACGTCCGCGCGCACGCCCAGGCCGGCAGCGAGGCGCACCAGCTCCAGGACGACTGGGCCAGCGGCAAGCGCAACCCGGGCGTCTTCGAGCCGGGGCAGGGCTTCGCCATCCTGCACATCCCGAAGCTGGACGTGGCCGCGCCCATCGCGGAGGGCGTCAGCAACAAGCGGGTGCTCGACAAGGGCATGGTGGGGCACTACGGCGAGGCCCCGCTGAAGACGGCGATGCCCCAGGACCGGACCGGCAACTTCGGTCTCGCGGCGCACCGCAACACGCACGGGGAGCCGTTCCGCTACATCAACCGGCTCCGGGCCGGCGACGCGGTCGTGGTCGAGACGCAGGACACCTACTTCGTGTACAAGGTGACCTCGATGCTCCCGGTGACCCCGCCGTCCAACACGAGCGTGCTGAACCCGGTCCCCCCGGGCTCCGGCTTCACCGGGCCCGGCCGGTACATCACCCTCACCACCTGTACGCCGGAGTTCACCAGCAAGTACCGGCTGATCGTCTGGGGCAAGATGGTCCAGCAACGCCCGCGCAGCGAGGGCAAGCCGGACGCGCTCATCGAGTAGCGCTCATCGAGTACGGCTCATCGAGTAAGGGCAGAGGAACTGTGGCAGCGACCGCCGACGAGACCGACGAGACCGACGAGACCACGGGCGCGTCCGAACCGGATCCGGCACCACGCCGCCGGCGCCCCGGCCGGATCGCGCTGGCGGTCAGCGTCTTCGGGGAACTCCTCATCACGGTGGGCGTGTTGCTCGGCCTGTTCGTCGTCTACTCGCTGTGGTGGACCAACGTGATAGCGGACCGGAAGGCCGACCGGCGGGCCGACACGGTGCGCGAACACTGGGCGCACCAGCGGGACTCCTCCGCCTCCGGTCCCGGCGCGCTCGACACCAAGGACGGCATCGGGTTCCTGCACGTGCCGGCGATGCGCAACGGCGAGGTGCTGGTCGAGAAGGGCACGGGCACGGACGTCCTCAACGACGGCGTGGCCGGCTACTACACGGACCCGGTCAAGGCGACCCTGCCCATGACCGGCAAGGACGGCAACTTCACCCTCGCCGCCCACCGGGACGGCCATGGCGCCAAGTTCCACAACATCGACAAGCTCGCCGAGGGCGACCCGATCGTCTTCGAGACACGGGACGACTGGTACGTCTACAAGGTCTACTCGATCCTCCCCGAGACCTCGAAGTACAACGTCGAGGTGCTGTCACAGGTCCCGGAGGAGTCCGGCCGGAAGCGGCCGGGCCACTACATCACCCTGACGACCTGCACCCCCGTCTACACCTCCCGCCACCGTTACGTGGTCTGGGGCGAACTGGTCCGTGTGGAGAAGGTCGACAGCGAGCGCACCCCGCCGAAGGAACTGCGCTGACCCGGAGCCGGGACGACGGTGGGCCCTGCCGGGAGTACCCGGCAGGGCCCACGCGCAGGGTCGGTGGCGTCAGCCGTTGACCCCGCCGAAGAGGCCGGGGCCGCCGTTGCCGCCGCCGTTGTTGTGGCCGTCGAAGGAGACCGTGGTCAGCGTGATCGTCGTCCCGTTCGGGTCGGCGTTGCTGTTGGCCTGCGGGTCCTGCTGGGTGACGAACGCGTTGTCGTCGCCGGGGCTGCCGGGCGCGAACTGGATGTTGTTGAAGCCGGCCTGCTGAAGGATCTTCCGGGCGTCCTTCACCCGCTGGGTGACGACGTTCGGCACCGGCTTCTGCTGCGGCTGCTGCTGGGCCTTGCCGACGTTGATCACCACGTTGGTGTTCTTGACGACCTGCTGGCCCGCCGCCGGGTTGGTGTTCTGCACCTTCCCGTCCTGGGCCGGGTCGGCGACCTGGGTATCGGCGCAGCTCGGCACCAGACCCTTGCCCTGGAGCTCGGCCTTCGCCTCGTCACAGGACTTGCCGGTGACGTCCGGCACGGTGATCTTCTCCTCGGCCTTGGCGACCGTGAGGGTGATCGTCGTGCCCTTCTCGACCTCCTGGCCGAGCGGCGGGTCCTGGTCGGTGACCGTACCGGGCTGCTCCGCCGAGACCTTCTCCTGCTTCTCGACGTTGAACTGGTACTTGTCGCCCTCCAGCGTCGCCTTGGCGTCCTCGAAGCTCTGGCCGAGGACGCTGGGCACCGCGACCTTCGGCGCGCCGGTCGAGACGACCAGGTTCACCGTGGTGCCCTTGTCGACCTTCTCGCCCTGGCCCGGGTCCTGCGAGCACACGTTGCCCGTGGCCTGGTTTTCGCAGGGCTTCTTGGTGACCGTCAGCTTCAGGCCGACGTTGTCGGCCATCTTCTCCGCGCGCTTCTCCGAGTTGCCCACGAAGGCGGGCACGGTCACCGGGTCGTTCCCGGAGTCGTGGGCGGTGAACGCGTACTTGCCGATCAGGATGGCGCCGACCAGCACGAGCAGGCCCGCGACCACCAGCAGGATGGTGGAGGAGTTGGACTTCTTCTGCTGCCGGCGCCGGTCCGGGCGGTCGTCGTAGCCGTAGCCGCCGTCGTCGGCGTTCATCGGCGGGAGCATGGTGGTCGCCCCGCCGCCCGCGTCCGAGCGCAGCGCCGTCGTCGCCTGGTCGTCGGGGTAGCCGCCGTAGCCCACCGCGCTCAGCGCCGCCGTGGCCGCCACCGGCTGGCCGTCCAGACACGCCTCGATGTCGGCGCGCATCTCGTCGGCCGACTGGTAGCGGTAGTCGGGGTCCTTGACCAGCGCCTTGAGGACGATCGCGTCCATCTCCGGCGTGATCTCGGGGTCGAAGACCGACGGGGGCTGCGGTTCCTCCCGGACGTGCTGGTAGGCCACGGCCACCGGCGAGTCGCCCACGAAGGGGGGCCGCACCGTCAGCAGTTCGTAGAGGAGGCAGCCGGTCGAGTACAGGTCGGACCGCGCGTCGACCTGCTCGCCCTTGGCCTGTTCCGGCGAGAGGTACTGGGCCGTGCCGATGACCGCCGCCGTCTGCGTCATGGTCATGCCGGCGTCGCCCATGGCGCGGGCGATGCCGAAGTCCATCACCTTGACCTGGCCGTTGCGGGTCAGCATGACGTTGGCCGGCTTGATGTCACGGTGGACGATGCCGCTGCGGTGGGCGTACTCCAGACCCTGGAGGATGCCGACGGTCATCTCCATCGAGCGCTCGGGCAGCAGCTTGCGGCCGGAGTGCAGCAGCTCGCGGAGCGTGGACCCGTCGACGTACTCCATCACGATGTACGGGATGGAGACCCCGTCGATGTAGTCCTCGCCCGTGTCGTAGACCGCGACGATCGCGGGATGGTTGAGCGAGGCGGCCGACTGGGCCTCCCGGCGGAACCGGGCCTGGAAGGACGGGTCGCGCGCGAGGTCCGCGCGCAGCGTCTTCACCGCCACGGTGCGGCCGAGACGGGTGTCATGCGCGAGGTAGACCTCCGCCATGCCACCGCGACCGAGCACCTGGCCCAGCTCATACCGGCCGCCGAGGCGACGCGGCTCTTCCATAGCTACCTACCAGCCCTCTCCGTGGTCTCGGCCGCGCACTCCTGTGCGCGGCCGGAGGCTGCCGTCCGGGCCTACCGTACCCGGCTCGCTCTGTGTGACCTGGCCAAGCCCGTAACCCGATACAGGACCGGTATCGCAACGTGCGACGATGTGAAGGGGGTGTGAGCGGCGTCACTGCCCGGGGCCGTCGGCGGTCACTTCTTGGAGTCGATGACCGCCTTCATGACGTTCCTCGCGATCGGCGCGGCCAGGCCGCCACCGGAGATGTCGTCGCGGTTGGCCGCGTCGTCCTCGATCACCACGGCCACGGCGACCGGCGCGCTGCCGTCACCCAGCTTGGCGTAGGAGATGAACCAGGCGTACGGGTTCTCGCTGTTCTCCACACCGTGCTGGGCGGTACCGGTCTTGCCGCCGACCGTCGCGCCGTCGATCTTCGCCCGCGTGCCGGTGCCCTTCTCGACCACCGTCTGCATCATGTCCTGGAGGATCTGCGCGTTGCCCGGCGACAGCGGCCGGCTCAGCTCCTCCGGCTCGGTCTTGGCGACCGGGTCCAGGTTGGAGGAGACCAGCTCGTCCACCATGTACGGCTTCATCAGCTTGCCGTCGTTGGCGACCGCCGAGGCGACCATGGCCATCTGGAGCGGGGTCGCGGCGGTGTTGTACTGGCCGATGGAGGACAGCGCGGTCTGCGACTGGTTCATGCCGTCGGAGAACACCGAGGCGGTGGCGCGGACCGGGGTGAACTGCTCGGCGTCGAAGCCGAACTTCTTCGCCTCGGCGAGCATCTTGTCGTTGCCGAGGTCGGAGCCGATCTTGCCGAAGACGGTGTTGCACGAGTACTGGAGCGCGACCCGCATGGTCGCGTTCTCGCACGGGATGCTGCCCTCGTTCTTCAGCTCGGTCCTGGTGCCCGGCATGACCCACGGCAGCGGCGTCTCGGTCTTCTGGTCGGCCGAGGTGTACTTGCCGTTCTCCAGCGCCGCCGCGGCCGTGACCACCTTGAAGGTGGAGCCCGGCGGGTAGGTCTCGCGCAGTGCCCGGTTCAGCATCGGGTCGTCGGGGTTGTACTTCTTCTGGAGCTTCTTCCAGGCCGCCGCGTCGTCGTTGGTGTTCCCCGCGAAGGACGAGGGGTCGTACGACGGGTACGAGGCCAGCGCCAGGATCTTGCCGGTGGAGGGCTCCAGCGCGACGACCGCGCCCTTGCCGCCCTGCTTCTTCAGACCGTCGTACGCGGCCTTCTGCGCGGCGCCGTTGAGCGTGGTGACGACGTTGCCGCCCTGCTGCTCCTTGCCGGTGACCATGTCCAGGGTCTTGCGGAAGAACAGCCGGTCGTCGTCGCCGGTGAGGATGCCGTCCTCCAGGGACTCCAGCTGGGTGGCGCCGAAGGCCTGCGAGGCGTACCCGGTGACCGGCGCCCACATGGCGCCGTTCTTGTACGTCCGCTTGTACTTGAGGTCGTTCAGACCGGTCTTGCCACCCTCGGCGGACCCGGTGATCGGGTTGCCGCCGACGATGATGTCACCGCGTGGGGTGGCGTACCGGGCGATGGTGACGCGGCGGTTGCTCGGGTCCTCCTTGAGGCCGTCGGCCTTCACGTACTGGAGCCAGTTGTCCCGGATCAGCAGGGTCAGCACGAGCAGACCGCAGAAGATCGCGATCCGGCGCAGGGGCTTGTTCATGACGGGCGGACCACCTGGGTCATCTCGGCGTCGGGGTTTCCGGCGGGGGCGGGCGCCGGGCGGCGGGCGGTGTCGCTGATGCGGATCAGGATGCCGATCAGGGCCCAGTTGGCCAGCACGGAGGAACCGCCGGAAGCGAGGAACGGCATGGTCATACCGGTCAGCGGGATGAGCCCCATGACACCGCCGGCCACCACGAAGACCTGGAGCGCGAAGGCGCCGGACAGGCCGACGGCGAGCAGCTTGCCGAACGGGTCGCGAGCCGCGAGGGCGGTGCGCAGGCCGCGCTCCACGATCAGGCCGTAGATCAGCAGGATCGCCATGATGCCGGCCAGGCCCAGCTCCTCGCCGAACGTCGCGAGCACGAAGTCGGAGTTGGCGGCGAACTTGATCAGGTCCGAGTGGCCCTGGCCCCAGCCCGTGCCGAGGGTGCCGCCGGAGCCGAACGCCCACAGGGACTGTTGCAGCTGGTCGGAGTGGAGGATGCCGTCGTGGGTGACCTGACGGCTGAGTTCGTACTCGCGCATCGGGTCGAGCCAGGCGTGCACACGGGTCTGGATGTGTGGCTCGAAGCTCGCCACGCCGACGGCGCCGACCGCGGACATCAGCAGGCCGAAGACGATCCAGCTGGTCCGCTCGGTGGCGACGTACAGCATGATCACGAACATGCCGAAGAACAGCAGCGAGGTGCCGAGGTCGGTCTCGAAGACCAGGATGAGGATCGAGATCGCCCAGACCACCAGGATCGGACCGAGGTCACGGCCGCGCGGCAGGTAGAGGCCCATGAAGCGGCGGCTGGCGAGGGCCAGGGCATCGCGCTTGACCATCAGGTAGCCGGCGAAGAAGACCGCGAGGACGATCTTCGCGAACTCACCGGGCTGGAGGGAGCCGAGACCGGGGATCCGGATCCAGATCTTCGCGCCGTAGATGTTGGCGCCGAGCCCCGGCACCAGCGGCAGGATGAGCAGCACCAGGGCGGCGAACATCGAGATGTACGTGTAGCGCTGGAGGACCCGGTGGTCCTTCAGGAAGAACAGCACGGCGGTGAAGACGGCGATGGCCAGCGCGGTGTACAGCAGCTGGCGCGGCGCGGAGGGAGAGAAGCCCCGCAGCGACTGGAGCAGCTTGGACTGGTCCAGCCGCCAGATCACGACCAGCCCGAGCCCGTTGAGCAGGGTGGCCAGCGGCAGCAGCAGCGGGTCGGCGTACGGCGCGAACTTCCGTACGGCGAGGTGGGCCACGCCGGCCAGCAGGAGCAGGGCCAGGCCGTAGGTCAGCAGACCGGACGGGACCTGGTCGTTGAGGGCCAGGCCCACGTTGGCGTAGGCGAACACCGGGATGGCCACGGCGAAGACCAGCAGGGCCAGCTCGGTGTTGCGGCGGCTCGGCGCGCCGATGGCGCCGATCGTGGACGTGTGATGCGTCGGCGAATTCGTAGTACTGCTCATCGTGTGACGGGGCCTCTCACGGCTTGCCTACTGCTTACCGCACAGCGAGACGACCTTCTGCTCATCCTCCGAGAGGGTGGGGCCGGGGCTGGGGGTCGCGGACGGGGTCGTGGACGGAGACTTCGAAGGGGTCGCCGGGGGCGTCTTCGAGGCCGACGGGTTCGGGTTCGGGGAGGCCTTCGTGACGAAGGAGACCTGCGTGAAGGCGGGGGTCAGGGCGGAGACCGTGGTGGACGCGGTGTGCGCGACGGTGTCCGTGGCGCCGCCGCTACCACCGGTGCCGCTGCCACTGGTACCGGTGCCGGTGCTGCCGGTCGTGCCCGTGCCGGAACCGGTGCCCGAGCCCGAGTCCGTGGGGTTCGGGCTGGCGCCCTTGCCCTTGTCGTTCTCGGCCTTCTCCCGCGCGGCCTCGTCCGCGGCCTTGCGCTCGGCCTGCTTCCGGCAGGCCGAGGCCTGCACGGCCAGCTCGTCGACCTTGGACCGGGCCGCCACCAGGCCGCCCTCCGCGATCGTGGCCTTCACCTGCTTCTGCTGGTACGGCGGCAGGTACTTGAGTTCGATCTCGGGGTGGTCCTTCTCCACCTTCGACAGCGACACCCAGGCCAGGTTCTGGTCGATCCCGCGGTACAGCGCGACGTGCTCGTCCTTGGCGCCGACGTAGTACTGCGTCTGCGTCCAGCGGTAGCCGCCGTACAGGCCGCCGCCGACCACGGCCAGGGCGAGGACGCCGTAGAGCGAGGTCTTCAGCCATCTGCGCTGCTTGCGCGGCTTGCCGAAGTCGCCGTCGGCGTAGTCGTCGAAGCCGTCGGCCGGGATGTAGCCGGCGTCGCCGGAGCCGGGCGGGCCGAACTCGCCGCCACCGTGCCCCTGACCGCGGCCGAGGTGCGAGGCGCGGCCGGCCGGGGTCTGCATGATGCCGTTGTCGTTCAGGTGGAGCTGGTTCTCGGCGACCGCGCCGACCACCACCGGCTGGTCGGACAGCTGGCCGGCGAGGGTGTCGCCCTGGTCCAGGTCCAGCACGTCGGCGACGATCACGGTGATGTTGTCGGGGCCGCCGCCGCGCAGCGCGAGCTGGATCAGCTCCTGCACGGTCTCCTGCGGACCCTGGTAGCTGGCGAGCGCCTCCTCCATCGTCTGGTGGGAGACGACGCCGGACAGGCCGTCGGAGCAGATCAGATAGCGGTCGCCGGCGCGGACCTCGCGGACCGACAGGTCGGGCTCGACGTGCTCACTGCTGCCGAGGGCCCGCATCAGCAGGGAGCGCTGCGGGTGGGTGGTGGCCTCCTCCTCGGTGATCCGGCCCTCGTCCACCAGTCGCTGCACCCAGGTGTGGTCCTGGGTGATCTGGGTGAGGACTCCGTCCCGGAGCAGGTACGCGCGCGAGTCGCCGACGTGCACGAGACCGAGCCGCTGACCGGTCCACAGCAGCGCGGTCAGGGTGGTGCCCATGCCCTCGAGCTGGGGGTCCTCCTCCACCATGGCGCGCAGCTGGTCGTTGGCGCGCTGCACGGCGGTGCCGAGCGAGGTGAGGATGTCGGAGCCGGGCACGTCGTCGTCGAGGGTGACCAGGGTGGAGATCACCTCGGAGGAGGCGACCTCGCCGGCCGCCTGGCCGCCCATGCCGTCGGCGATCGCGAGCAGGCGCGGACCGGCGTAACCGGAGTCCTCGTTGCCTTCCCGGATCATGCCCTTGTGCGATCCGGCGGCGAAGCGCAGTGACAGACTCATGCGCACCTCGCCCGTCGGCTCCGAATGCAGCCGGTCGTGTCGAGCCACACTGCCCACCCTCCGGTCGGGAGCGCGCCGGAGACCGGGTGGCGGCCTGCCGCTGCGTGCTCGCTCCGCTCGCGCTTACTCATGATGTAGCACTACTTCCGCAGCTCGATTGCGGTCTTGCCGATGCGGATCGGCGCGCCCAGGGGGATCGGTGTGGGGGTCGTCAGCCGGGACCGGTCCAGGTACGTGCCGTTGGTGGAGCCGAGGTCCTCGATGATCCACTGCCCGTCACGGTCCGGGTAGATCCTGGCATGGCGGCTGGAGGCGTAGTCGTCGTCCAGCACGATCGTGGAGTCGTGCGCCCGGCCCAGCGTGATGGTCTGGCCCTGGAGCGCGACGGTGGTGCCGGTCAGGGTGCCCTCGGTCACGACCAGCTTGGTGGGGGCGTTGCGGCCACGCCGGCCGCCGCTCTGCTGGCCGCGCTGCTGCGGCGGTGCCTGCTGCTGGCCGCGCTGCTGGCGGGCCTGCTGCCGGCCCGACTGCTGGGGCCGGGCCGCTTCCCTACGCGATCCGCGCTGGGTGACGCGCGTACCGAACAGGTCGCTCCGGATGACCTGCACGGCCACGATCACGAACAGCCACAGTACGGCCAGGAAACCCAGCCGCATGACCGTGAGGGTCAGCTCTGACATTGCCCCCGCTTCACCCTTCGGCTTGCCTATAGATAACGGTGGTGCTGCCCACGACGATCCGCGAGCCGTCGCGGAGCGTAGCGCGGGTGGTGTGCTGCCCGTCCACCACGATGCCGTTGGTGGAGCCGAGATCCTGGATCGTCGAGGGCGTTCCGGTCCGGATCTCGCAGTGCCGGCGGGACACGCCGGGGTCGTCGATCCGCACGTCGGCGTCGGTGCTGCGGCCCAGCACCAGCGTCGGGCGGGAGATCTGGTGGCGGGTGCCGTTGATCTCGATCCAGTAGCGGGTGCGCGCACCGCTCATCGGCGCCGCCGCGGGCCGCTGGGTGGCGGGCTGTGGGTAACCGTACCCGCCGGGGCGGGCGCCGGGCGGCGGCGCGGACGGCATGGGGGGCGCGCCGGCGGGGGTGGCCGGCGGGTGGCCGTAGCCGCCGGGGGCACCCTGCCCGGGGCGCCCGGGCGCCGGTGCGTCGGGCGCCGCCTGCTGGCTGCTGGAGGAGGCCAGGGTGCGCGAGCGCACCCGGTACAGGCCGGTGTCCAGGTCGTCGGCCTTCTCCAGGTTGACCTTGATCGGTCCCATGAAGGTGTAGCGCTGCTGCTTGGCGTAGTCGCGCACCATGCCGGCCAGCTCGTCGCCGAGCTGCCCGGAGTAGGGGCTGAGGCGCTCGTAGTCGGGCGCGCTCAGCTCCACGATGAAGTCGTTGGGCACGACGGTCCGGTCGCGGTTCCAGATGGTCGCGTTGTTGTCGCACTCGCGCTGGAGCGCGCCGGCGATCTCCACGGGCTGGACCTCGGACTTGAAGACCTTGGCGAAGGTGCCGTTCACCAGACCTTCGAGACGCTGCTCGAACTTCTTCAGGACTCCCATGGGGCACCTCCTCCGTCCCTGCCGTCGTCTTGCCTGCTCGGTACCGCTGCCTTGCCGGGTACCGCCGTACTGCTCACTGATCGTATCTACGCGCCCGCCAATCAGCCGGTTCCCCCAGCGGCTCCCCTTTGAACGACTGGCGCGTGTCCTGCTGCCATGGATCGTAGAGGCGGGCGAGGACCAGTGTCCCGCACCCGGCTGTGCGCCCGGCCGTCTCCAGGACGGATGACCGGGACCGGTACGAGGTTGATACGTGAGGCGTGTCTCCTTGATACGTACACGGACGCGCAGGGGGACGTCCGCGCCTGAGTGCGGACCGCCGGCGTGCGACGGGCGGGGCTGGGCGGGGCGCGGTGGGGGCGGGCGCGGTGGCGCGGCCGGCGTCGCGGGCGCGGTGGGCGGC
>NZ_JOCB01000153.1 GCF_000718775.1 Streptomyces sp. NRRL S-31 | reverse complement strand
GGTGGGTGGTGGGCGGTGGGCGGTGGTCGAGAGCGGCAGACGCCGGCCGGGATCGGTAGGCGGTCGGCGGACCCTGGCCCGTCCGCCGTCCGCCGTCCGCCGTCCGCCGTCCGCCGTCTGCCGTCTGCCGTCCCGAGTCGGCCATCGCCTGCCCGGCCCCTCGCCCGCACCACGGGCCGTCATCTCCGTCCCCGGGTCTGTCCGTCGTCGCCGTACCGGCGCGTGCCGCCCGCCGGTACGGTGCTGCCGGTCGGCCGAACTCCAGGTGGCGCGGCCTTCGTTGATCCGGAAGGATGCTGCGGGCGGCCCGGCGAGGGCCGTGCCGGACGACCGCCCGGCCCCGACGGAAACGGAGCGCACCGATGACCTCTGCGGCCCCCCACGACCTCGTCGTCACCCAGGCCACCCTCGCCGACTGGCCGGTGATCAGCGGGTGGGCGGCGGCGGAGGGCTGGAACCCGGGGCTGTCGGACGGGCCCGCGTTCTTCGCCCAGGACCCCGGCGGCTTCTTCCTCGGCCGGATCGACGGGGAGCCGGTCTCCGCCGTCTCCGTCGTCAACCACGGGCCCGACTACGCCTTCCTCGGCTGCTATCTCGTCCGCCCCGACCTGCGCGGCCGCGGACACGGGCTGACCACCTGGAAGACCGCCCTGGCGCACGCCGGGAACCGGACCGTCGGCCTGGACGGGGTCGTCGCCCAGCAGGACAACTACCGCCAGTCCGGCTTCGAACTCGCGTACCGCACCGTCCGGTTCACCGGCACCGCAGCCGCGGGCGAGCAGCCCGCCGGTGTCCGTGCCGCCGGCCCCGCCGACCTGGCCGCGCTCACCGCCTACGACAGCGCCTGCCACCCGGCCGACCGCCCCCGGTTCCTCGCCGCGTGGCTCACCGCCCCCGGTCACCGGGCCCTCGTCCGTGCGGAGGGCGGACGCCTGACCGGCTACGGCGTCATCCGTCCCGGCCATGACACCCTGCGCATCGGCCCCCTCTTCGCGGACACCGCCGCCGACGCCCGGGCCCTGTTCGCCGCCCTCACCGCCACGGCGGCCGGCGCGCAGGTCGCGATCGACGTGCCCGAACCGAACGCGGCCGGCGTCGCCCTCGCCGAAGCGGCCGGACTGCGCCCCTCGTTCGAGACCGCGCGCATGTACACCGGACCGGTGCGCGCGTACGCACGGGAGCGGGTGTTCGGCGTCACCACCCTCGAGCTGGGCTGACCTCAGCCGAGGTCGGCGCGCCGGGAGTGGCGGCGGCGGTGCAGGTCCCGCACCTCGTCCACCAGCTCCGGCACCGGGCCCTCCACGGCCACACCGGGGGCGACCTCGGGCACGCCGGCGTGCGCACGGGCGGCGCGGGCACGCCCAGTTCGGCGAGCCAGCCGGTGAGCTGCGCGGAGGAGGCGACGTACCCGATCCGGCCGAGCCCCACCCAGGCGTGCGCCGCCGCGCACGTCGGGCAGTGCTCGCCGGAGGTGTAGACGGTCGCCGACGCCCGCTCCTCGGGGGGCAGGCGCGCGGCCGACCAGCGGGCCGGCTCGAACTCGGGGTGCCGGGTGCGGTCGCCGCCCGTGACCCGGTCGCGGTCCTCCGCCGGCGCCGTGCCGTCCCCGGCCACCAGCACCGACCCGAAGGGTTCGTCACCGGCGTCCAGCGCCTCCCGCGCCAGCTCCACACAGCGGCGCAGATACCGCATCTCGCTGTCCCGCACCGTCGGTGCACCTCCGCACGTCGTGATCTCCAGCCGGGCACGTTACGGCCACCGCGACCGGCTCGGCCGGCACCTTCGCCTCACGGGCAAGGACGCGCCGCACGGCGGTCCGGGCGCCCCGGCCGCCGGGTCCGGGACCACGAGCGGCGGGCGCGTCGAGCGACCGAGGTAATTCCGTTGAGGGGGAAGGGCCTTCCATGCTGGAGTGGCACCATGGATCACGCCGCTGTGCTCAGCCTCTACGACCGTTTCCTGCGCCAGGAGGCCCGGCCCGACGGCCCGGGGACCCGGATCGAACGGACCGGCGCGGTGGTGCGTCAGACCGCCGGCCCCGAGGGCTGGAACGGGGTGCTCTGGTCCGGTCTGGACGCGGCGGACGCGGACCGGGAGATCCAGGAGCAGATCGCATACTTCACCGCCCTGGGGCGGGACTTCGAGTGGAAGCTGCATGCCCACGACGAGCCGGCGGACCTCGGGGCCCGGCTGCTCGCCGCCGGGTTCCGGGCCGAGCCCGCCGAGACCCTGATGATCGGCGAGGCGGCCGGTCTCGCGCTCGACACCGAGCCCCCGGCCGGCGTCCGCTTCGCCCAGGTCACCGACCCGGCGGGCGTCGAGCTGGTCGTGGACGTCCACGCGTCCGTGTTCGGCGACGACGGCGGCCGGCTGCGGCGCAGGCTGCTCGCGGGCCTGGCGGCCGCACCCGGCACGGTCGTCGCCGTGGTGGCCCTGGCCGGCACCGAACCGGTCGCCGCCGCCCGCATGGAACCGGTGCCCGGCACCCCGTTCGCCGGGCTGTGGGGCGGCGGCACCGTCGCGGCCTGGCGGGGCCGGGGCATCTACCGCGCCCTCGTCGCCCACCGGGCCCGCGCCGCCGCCGCCCAGGGCTACCGCTACCTCCAGGTCGACGCCTCCGCCATGAGCCGCCCGGTCCTGGCCCGCCTCGGCTTCCACGCGCTGGTCACCACGACACCCCTGCTGTACGGGTCCTGACTCAGCGCCGGGCCCGGGCCCGGTCCAGCGCGGCCACTCCGACGGCCGCCAGGGCGATCTGGATCAGCCACTCGATCCAGTCGGGCCCGTCGGTGTCGGCGACCCCCAGACCGGCGGCGATCGCCGACCCCAGCAGCGCGGCCACGATGCCGACGACGATGGTCCACAGGAAGCCGATCCGCTGCCGTCCGGGGACGACCAGCCGGCCCAGCACACCGATGACGAGCCCGATCACGATGGCGCTGATGATGCCCGATATCTCCATGGTCTTCCCTCTTCGACGTTCCCGGTCACGAAACCCGCTGATCCGGTATCTGCCCACCGCGAGCGAGGTCACTCCGCCCCCGACCGACACCGGCGGCCCCGCGCGCCGGAAAGTGCACCGGCACCTAGGGCTCCGAGTGCCGGACCTCCTTCGTCGTGGACGACACCGCGCTCGACGTGGGCTGAGGCCGCTGAGGGCGACGGCGGGGGGCGCACTGAACGGGGCCGCCCCCCGCCGTCAGGCCGCCGGTACCGTCCGCTCCGGTGTGTTCCAGCCGGAGACCCGTACGCCCGGCGCCGAGCCGTGCAGGTCGGCCGTCCGGTAGGTGGCGGTCAGCGTCACCGACTCGCCCGGCCACAGGCTCACCTCGTTGTCCGACCAGCGGACCGGCAGCACCGGCCGGCCCCGGGTGTCGACGAGGTGGACGTCCGTCAGCAGCGCCGGAGTCGTCCCGCTCCCGCCGTGGCGCAGGGTCACCGTTGTGGTCGACGTGCCGTCCGACGCGCGGGTGGCCGCCGTCGCCGACACCGTCACCCTGGCCATCGAGGCGAGCCCCGTGAGGTCGGCGTAGCGCGTCGTCGGGGTGTAGTACCAGGTGGTGCCGTTCCAGTCGAGGGTGTCGGGCCGGGTGGAGAGCCAGTACACGTTCCGGCTTACCTCCCCGCCGGCCGCGTCCGTCAGCACCAGCCGGAGCAGATGCGTCCGCGCGAGCCCGCGCACCGAGGACGGCAGGGTGAACGCGGTGGCGTGGGCCCCGCCGCCGTTCACCGCCACCCCGCGCACGGTCCGTTCGTACCTCCGGGTGCCGTCGGGGTCGTAGAGCGTGGCCCGGACGGTGAGGTTCCGCGCGGCAGCGGTCCGGTTGTTCACCACGACGACCGAGCGGTCGTCGTAGGAGTACTGCGCGTGCAGCGGCTCGTTCGCCTTCTTGGCGCCGAAGTAGGCGCCGTTCTGGTCCAGGTAACGGTCCGTCAGCTGCCAGTGCAGCGAGGTCCAGCCGCTGTTGAACATCCAGTGGATGACGCCGGTGGCGGGCTGGTGCCGGTCGGTGGCGTTGCGTTCGTACGCCTCGAACTGGGCGCGGACGTTCTCGTACTGGGCGAGCTGGGCCTTGCGCACGTAGTCGGTCAGGCTCGTCGGCCGGCCGTACCGTCCGCCGAGCGCCTCGTCGTAGATCCTCAGCGTGCCGAAGGTGGTGGACGGCGAGCGGTGGTACTGCTTGGCGCCGGGGTCCTTCCAGAGGGTGTCCAGTTCGGCGGGGGTCATCATCCGGCGCAGGGTGTCGAGGGTGGGGATGCTAGGGCCCGCGCTGGTCTCGGAGTTGAAGCCGGTGGCCCCGCCCTCGCGTTTGGCGTACCAGTAGCCCGGCGGCACCCAGTCGTAGGGACCCGTCATCTTCATGCCGGAACGGCCGAGCCGCGGGGAGGACGCGTCGGAGGCGGCGGGGACCACGGGCACGGGCCAGTCGGCCGCGTCCAGGGCCTCCAGATAGCCTTTCTCGATCGCCGCGTTCGGCGCGGAGTCGCTGCCGATCAGGAACGACAGCACGCTCGGGTGCCCGCGCAGCCGGGCGGCCTCGGCGGCCATGGACGCCTTGGCCACGGTGTGGTCGGCGTCGGTCCACCGCTCGCCGGACCCGGTGGGGTTGACCTCGCCCTCCCACTTGTCGCAGCACTCCCAGCCCGGCAGGGTGAGCACACCGTGGCGGTCGGCCAGGTCGAAGAACTCGTCCGGCTCCAGGTGTCCTTCCAGCCGGATCGTGTTCAGGCCCAGGTCGACGGCGTACTTCAGGCGGTCCTCGACGTAGCCGCGGTCCCAGCGCAGGAACTCGTCCGGGGACCAGCCGCCGCCCTTGACCAGCAGGTCGCGGCCGTTGATCCGGTACCGGCGGGCGCCGTCGGGGTTCAGCGGGGCCCGCACGTCACGGATGCCGAACCGCTCGTGCGCGGTGTCCGACACCGTACCGGCGACGGTGGTGGTCAGGTCGAGGTCGTACAGCGGCTGTCCGCCCATCCCGGCCGGCCACCACACCTCGGGGCGGGCGAGGCGCAGCCCGGGGGTGTCGGCGGGGGAGAAGGTCACGGACTTCGTCTGGTGCGCGGCCAGCCGTACCGTCCTGGCGAACCGGGTCCCGGCGACGCTGCCCCCGACCTCCGCCGTGACCGGCGCGTCGGTGTCGTTGCGGGCCTCGGCCCTGACCGTCAGGTCGGCCGAGGCAAGCGAGGGCACGGCCAGCTTGGTGACCACGTGCGCGTCGCGCAGCGCGACCGGGCCGGACCGGCGGACCAGGACGTCACGGACGATGCCCATGTTCCGGTCCGGCGGCGGCTGGAGCCAGTCGAGCCAGCCCATGGTGAGGTGCTTGTCCGGGTCGTTGGGCAGGACGCGGAAGGCGACCGTGTTGGTGCCGGACCGGACCAGCGGGGTGATGTCCAGCTCGTGCCGGGTGTACGCGCCGCTCACGTCCGCGGCCCGTGCCACCCGCCGGCCGTTGACGTAGACGTCGGCCGCCGAGACGACGCCGCTGAAGTCGAGGAAGGTCCGCCGGGCGGTGTCCGCGACGGTGAAGTCGGAGCGGTACCACCAGGGCACCTCGAAGTCGGCCCGCGGGATGCGCCGCTGGTCGGTGGAGTGGAACGGGTCGGCGTACACGCCGTTCGCCAGCAGCGCGGCCAGCACCGTGGAGCGGGGGCCCGCCGGGTACCAGTCCCGCGCCGGATAGCCGGGGGAGGACACGGCCGCCGCCGAGTCGCCGACCCGCGCCGTGGACCGGACGGCGAAGCCGGCCAGTGGCGTGCTGCTGCCCGCGGCGGAGGGAACGCGGGTGGTCCGGGCAGGCCCCGGCTCTCCGCCGGCCTGCCCCGGGCCGGCCCACGCGCCGGTGGTCAGGGAGCCTGCCAGGGTGATGAGCACGGCGGCCAGGGGGAGCCGGCGGGTGGGGCGAGGGAACACGCGGTCTCCAGCCTCGTAAAGTTAGGAAACTTTACTAATCCCGCACACGCTAAGGCGCCCCCCTGGAGCTGTCAACGAACCCGGCCGGGGCGGCGGTCGCGCGGGTCAGGTTCCGGCCGTCCGGCGCTCGAACACCAGGTTGCGGGCGGTGTCCAGGGCGGTCGCCACCGCGCCCAGCAGGACGGCGTCCTCGCCGAGCCGGCTCGGCGCGATCCGGGGGCGCAGCGGGGTGAGCGTGCGCAGGTGCTCCCTTACCGGCCGCAGCAGCAGGTCCACGCTGTGGCCGACGCCGCCGCCGAGCACCACGAGGTCCGGGTCGAGCACGGCGGCGGCCGCCGCCACGGTGTGCGCCACCCGCTCACCCTCCCGTTCCACCGCCCGCACGGCACCCGGATGGCCCTGCCGGGCCGCGTCGAACACCGACTTCGCCGTGAGCTGCCCGCTCATCCCGAACTCCCGCGCGGCCTCCACCACGGCCACGCCCGACACCGCGTCCTCCAGCCGCTCCGGCTTCCGCCGTCCGGGCCACGGCAGGAAACCGATCTCCCCGGCCAGCCCGTGCGCGCCGGTGAACAGCCGCCCCTCGCTGACGACGCCCATCCCGAGACCGGTGCCTATCAGGATGTACGCGAAGAGCCGGCTGCCCGCGCCGACGCCGAACGCGTACTCGCCGAGCGCCGCGAGATTGGCGTCGTTGTGCACCTCCAGCGGCACGCCCAGCTCCGCGCGCATACCGTCCACCAGCCCGGCCCGGCCCCAGCCCGGCAGATGCATCGCGTACCGCACCCGCCGCCGCTCCTCGTCGTACACCCCAGGCGTGCCGATCACCCCGTGCGCCACCTCCGCCGGGTCCACGCCCGAGTCCGCGATCACCTGGCGGGCGGTGGTCACGACCAGCCCGGCCAGGGCGGCGGAGGTGCGGGCCCGGTTGCGCACGTCGGCCCGGGCGGCGAGCGTGCCGTCCAGGTCGGACAGCGCCACCCGCAGCCACCCCCGGCCGATGTCCACGCCGAGCGCGTACCCCGCGGCCGGGTCCGGGGCGTAGAGCACGGCGGTGCGGCCGCGCTCCGGGGTGTGCGTGCCGGCCTCGCGCACCAGCCCGGCCGCCGCGAGCGAGGCCAGGGCGCTGGAGACCGTCGGTTTGGACAGGCCCGTCTCGCGGGCGAGTTGGGCGCGGGAGGCGGCGCCGAGGGCACGCAGCCGGTCCAGCAGCAGCCGCTCGTTGGTGCTGCGCAGGCGCCGGCGGTTCCAGGGCTGTTCCTGCCGCTCTACGGCATCGCTGGCGGACATCGCACCATTCTCGTGCATGCCCGCCGCCTACTTGACGCCTCTAGTAAGGATACTTAACTTTATCGGCCAGTCAGCCTCCGCCGGGCGCTCGGCGCCCGCCGCGTCAGGAGTCCCCATGTCCGGTAGCCCGCCACCCCCGGGTGGTTTCGTCCGCCGCATCGGCCTGTTCCAGGCCACGGCGATCAACATGAGCCAGATGTGCGGGATCGGCCCGTTCGTGACGATCCCGCTGATGGTCGCCGCGTTCGGCGGCCCCCAGGCGGTCCTCGGGTTCGTCGCGGGCGCGGTCCTGGCCCTGTGCGACGGGCTCGTCTGGGCCGAACTGGGCGCCTCCCTGCCCGGCTCCGGCGGCAGTTACGTCTATCTGCGCCAGGCCTTCCGGTACCGCACCGGCCGCCTGACGCCGTTCCTGTTCGTGTGGACGGCGATGCTCTTCATCCCGCTGGTCATGTCCACGGGCGTGGTCGGCTTCGTGCAGTACCTCGGCTATCTCGCCCCCGGCCTGGGGCGGACCGCCGGCGACCTGATCGGGCTCGGCGTCATCGCCCTGGTCGTGGTCCTGCTCTGGCGCGGCATCGAGCACATCGCCCGGATCACCGCCGTGATGTGGGCCGTGATGATCGCCTCCGTGCTGCTGGTGATCGCCGCCGCCGCGACCCACTTCAGCCCGCACCTGGCCTTCACCTATCCGGCGGGCGCGTTCGACCCGACGAGCGGCCACTTCTGGCCCGGCTTCGCCGCGGGCCTGACCATCGGCGTCTACGACTACCTCGGCTACAACACCACCGCCTACATGGGCGCCGAGATCAAGGAGCCGGGCCGTACCCTCCCGCGCTCCATCGTGTTCTCGATCCTCGGCATCATGGCGATCTACCTGCTGCTCCAGATCGGCACCCTCGGTGTCGTGGACTGGCACCGGATGACCGACCCGCACGACATCGCCTCCACCTCGGTCGCCTCCGCGGTGCTGGAGGAGACCTGGGGCCGGGGCGCGGCCGACGCGGTGACCGTGCTGATCCTCGTCACCGCGTTCGCCTCCGTCTTCGCCGGCCTGCTCGGCGGCTCCCGGGTGCCCTACGACGCCGCCCGGGACCGGGTCTTCTTCCGCCCCTACGAGAAGCTCCACCCCCGGCACCGCTTCCCGGTGCTCGGCCTCGCCACCATGGGCGCGATCACCGCCGTCGGCTTCCTGATCGGCCGGCACACGGATCTGGCGACGCTGATCCAGCTGCTCACCACGGTGATGGTCATCGTGCAGGCGCTGGCCCAGATCGTCGCGCTGACGGTGCTGCGCAGGCGCCGGCCGGACCTGCCCCGCCCGTACCGGATGTGGCTGTACCCCGTGCCGAGCGCCGTCGCCTTCGCCGGCTGGTGCGTGATCTACGGGTACGCCGACCGGAACTCCCCGGGCCGCCACCCCGTCGAGTGGTCCCTGGCCTGGCTGGCCCTCGGCTGTGCGGCCTTCCTGGTCTGGGCGCGGCGGGAGCGGGTGTGGCCGTTCGGCCCCAAGGAGGCGGACCCGGACGCCGACGGGACGGGCGCCCCGGCGGTGAACGCGGGGGCGGGAACCTGAGCCGGTGCCGTCCCACCGGGCGGGAACGGGCGAGAGGGGGCCGGTCCGCCCGGGCGGACCGGCCTCGCTCTTCTCATCCTTTCCTCGGTCTCCTCTTCTGCGGCCTGGGGGCTTCTGTGGCCTGAGGGCCTCTGTGGCCTGGGGCTGCTACGGCCTGGGGGCGCTCTTCGCCGCCGTACCGGCGCAAATCAGTCCGAGGGCGAGGGCCAGGGCTCCGATGACGACGTTGTTGACGATGACACCCGTGTCGGGGCCGCGGCCCACGATCCACGGAGCGATGATCATCCAGATGCCCAGGGCGCACATGGCCCAGCTCAAGCCGTACATGCGCTCGGGCGCCCTGGTGAATCCCAGGGCCAGCAGCCCGATCGCGATGCCCATGATCAGGTTGTGGGTCGTCAGGGCGGGCTGGCTCGCCGAGTAGTGCACGATCCACGGGGACGCGGCACAGTACAGGCCGAGCAGGAACACCGGCCCGTCCACGAGTGCCACATCGCGACCGCCGAGCATGCGGGCGTAGCGATCCCGCATTTCGGAGACATCGGGGTGGCTCGAGATATCACCCCTGTGCAGGTTGGCCATGGAAGTCGTCTCCTTTGGACGTAGCGGGCCAGACCGCGTCTGGCTCGACGTGCGGTAAGCGCCGCATAGTCCATTTTGCTCTTATTTCTTCTTTATGTGTAGGGGTGGGAGCCGAGACTGCCGCGCAGCCGGTTCAGCCCCCGGCGCGTGTGGCTCTTCACCGTGCCCAGCGGCCACCCGGTGCGCTCCGCGATCTGGGGCTGGGTCAGGTCCTCGAAGTAGGCGAGGCGCAGCACACACTGCTGGGGTGCGGGCAGCCGGGCCAGCGCCTGTCCCACGAGCACCCGGTCCAGGACGGTCTCGGGCCGCCCGGCGGCGGGCTCCTCCGCCGGCAGGGCCGCGCCCGCCGCCGCGACCAGCCGGCTCCGGCGCGTCCGGGCGGAGAGGGCGTCGGCGATCCGGCGCCGGGTGATGCCGACGATCCACGCGGCCACCGTCCCGCGCTCCGGCCGGTACCCGGCGCAGCCGCGCCAGACGGCGAGGAACACCTGCTGGGTGACGTCCTCGGCCTCCGCGGCGTCCCCCAGCGTGCGCCAGGCCAGCGTGTACACCATGCCCGACCAGCGGCGGTGGACCGCCGCGAGGCAGGCGTCGTCGCCGGCCACCAGCCCCCGCAGCAGGCGCTCGTCGGTGAGCGGCTCCTCGGCGGCGGCCCACGGCGGAGAACCGGCGGACCGGCCGGCCGGGATTGCGGCACCGGAGGCCACGGCGGTCGGGTACGGGCTCATGACGACGGCTCCTTCGCGTCGGACCGGCCGCCCCGTCGCCGGGGCCGACCAGGTCGCTCCGGTTCTGACGGACACCCGTGACCACGGTGCGAGTCCCCGCGCCGACGCGCCAACTTGCATCGTTTCCGCGTCGTATCGTCGTTCCATGGAGATGAGCGACGGCGGCGGGCCGCCGGAGGGCGGGGCGGCGGCCGGGCCGGGACTGACGACCGGCGCGCTGGCCCGGCGGCTCGGCGTGTCGCCCACCACGCTGCGTTCCTGGGACCGCCGTTACGGCATCGGCGCCGCCGTCCGCACCGGCGGCCGGCACCGGCGCTGGACGCCCGAGGACGTGGCGGTCCTGGAGGAGATGTGCCGCCTGACCGCGTCCGGCGTCCCACCGTCCGAGGCTGCCCGTGCGGCGCAGGCCGGGGCGGCCCGGAGTGCCGGGGAGGGGACCGGGCCGAAGGGCGTCCGGGCGGAGGAGGACCGGCCGGGAACGGCGGCCGTCCGGGGGGTGGACGAAGGGGCCGGCGGGGAGCCGGGTGGCGTCCGGGGGGTGGACGAGCGGGTCGGCCGGGAGCCGGGTGGCGTCCGGGCCGCGGGGGAACGGGCGGCGACGGAGGCCGGCCGGGGTGTGCGGGAGCGGGCTCTCCCGGCAGCCGCCCGCCCCGGGGCGGCGCAGCCGCAGCCGGAGCCGCAGCCGGAGGCGGAACTGGAGCCGGAGCCGGAGCCGGAGCCGACCGGCGCCCGGGGCGTGGGAGCGACGGCCGGACCGGTGGCCGGGCGCGCCGCGGCGGGGCGGC
>NZ_JOCB01000152.1 GCF_000718775.1 Streptomyces sp. NRRL S-31 | reverse complement strand
GGCCGGTGCCGGGGCCGCCGACCG
This sequence comes from Streptomyces sp. NRRL S-31, assembly GCF_000718775.1. Lineage (GTDB taxonomy): Bacteria > Actinomycetota > Actinomycetes > Streptomycetales > Streptomycetaceae > Streptomyces. The sequence goes on along the minus strand of NZ_JOCB01000152.1, from coordinate 11,721 downwards.
GGACGGGCCCGGAGACCGGGACCGGGGCGGGCGCGGAGACCGGGACCGGGGCGGGCGCGGAGACCGGGACCGGGGGGTCGTACGGCGGCGGCGGGGGCACCACCGGCCGGCCGCCGCCGCCGCGCGGGCCGCCGGTGGGGGCCGGTGCGGGTCTGACGGCGGGGCGTCCGCCGCGGCGGGACTCGATCAGGCCGACGGCCTTCTCCGGCAGCCAGGCGGAGGCGGTGCCGCTGTCGTCGGAGCCGGAGCCGAACAGGTGCGGGGCGAGCTGGGCCTGGAGGTCGGCCGGGGAGGGCCGGCCGGCGGCCTCCATCTGCATGCACGCCTCGATCAGCGGGCGCAGCTCGTCCGGGAGCCCGGAGACGTCCGGGCCCTCGCGGAGCAGCATGAAGACGGTCTCGACCGGGTTGGCGCCGTGGAACGGCGGGTGGCCGGTGGCCGCGAAGACGAGGGTGGAGCCGAGCGAGAAGACGTCGCTGGCGCCGGTGACGCTGCGGGAGTCCTTGGCCTGCTCGGGGGACATGTAGGCGGGGGTGCCGACGGCGACGTTCGTCATCGTCAGCCGGGTGTTCGAGACGCCGGAGGCGATGCCGAAGTCGATCACCCGGGGGCCGTCCTCGACCACGAGGACGTTGGAGGGCTTCAGGTCACGGTGGACCAGTCCCGCGCCGTGGATGGACTGGAGGGCCTCGGCGACGCCCGCCGCGAGCCAGCGCACGGCCTGCGCCGGAAGCGGCCCGCACTCGTTCACTATCTCTTCCAGCGAGGGCGCGGGGACGTAGGCGGTGGCCAGCCAGGGCACGGCGGCGCGCGGGTCGGCGTCGACCACGGCCGCGGTGTAGAAGCCGGAGACCGCCCGGGCCGCCTCCACCTCGCGGGTGAAGCGGACCCGGAAGAGCTGGTCCTCCGCCAGTTCCGTGCGCACCGTCTTGATCGCCACGCGCCGGCCGGACGCCGAGCGTGCGAGATAGACCAGCCCCATGCCGCCGGCCCCCAGCCGGCCCAGCACCTCGAACGGCCCGATCCGCCGCGGATCGTGCTGCGTCAGCTGATCCACCACTTGCCTGCCACCTCCCCGTACGAGCCGCGCCACCCACTTATGTACGCGACCGAAGTGCAGCGTCTCACCACCGCACCGCCATGGCGGCACGCACCCTGATTCTTCCTGGCCGGGCGGCTGGTGGCGAACCCGGCCGCAAATCGGGGTGTCTACCACCCAAGCGGACGTATCAGCGTCGCAGCAGCGCGAACGACGCCCCTTGATTGTCGGTGACGACGGCCACTCGTCCATACGACGTCTCGAAGGGGGGCGCCTGCACCCGTCCGCCGAGCCGCCGGACGGTCCCGAGGGCGTCGTCCAGGTCCGCGACCCGGAAGTGGGCGACGAAGTGCGGGGGCATCTCGGCCGGGAACACCTCGGTGACCTCCGCGCGGCCGAAGTCCGGCTTCGCGCCGGTGCCGAACAGGGCGTCGTGGAAGAGATCGCCGTAGAAGACGTTGGCCGCGGCCGTGTCCCGGGTGTACAGCTGGGCCCAGACGAAGGTGCCGGGCTCGTGCCGCCGGCCGAAGCCGCGGTGGGTGCCGGGCTGCCACAGGCCGAACACCGCGCCCTCGGGGTCGGCGGCCAGGGCGGCGGTGCCGAGGTCGCCGACCGGGAACGGCGCCGTGACCAGCTGGCCGCCGGCCGCCGTGATCCGCCGGCCGAGGGCGGTGGCGTCCGAGGTCGCGAAGGAGACCGTCCAGACGGTGGGCATGCGGCCGTCCGTCTTGGGGGCCAGCGAGGCGACGCGGTCCCCGTCCAGCAGGGCCCATACCGAGGAGCCGTACGCCTCCTCGAAGGTCCATCCGAAAAGTTCCCCGTAGAACCGCTTGCCCGCCTCGACGTCGGGGAGCTGGGCGTCCACCCAGCAGGGGACGCCCTCCCTGTATGTCTCTTCGTTCGCGGATGCCCTGTTTTCGGCCATGCCGCCAAAGTAACCGGGCGGCGCACACCGCGCAGACCAGGCACACCATCCCCGTTTCCCCCGGGCACCCCATTTGCAGTCGGCCGAATCGCGCCCCGACCACCCCTCGGTAAGCTGACGGCATGACAGGACAAGTGCGTACCGTCGACGGCCGCGTGGCCGGCCGGCGTGGGCAGGCGACCCGGCAGAAGCTGCTCGACTGCCTCAGCGAGATGCTCAGCTCCTCCCCCTACCGGGACGTCAAGGTCATCGATGTCGCCCGGAAGGCCGGCACGTCGCCGGCGACCTTCTACCAGTACTTCCCCGACGTCGAGGGCGCCGTCCTGGAGATCGCCGAGCAGATGGCGGCCGAGGGGGCGGGGCTGACCGAACTCCTCGAGGGCCGCACCTGGGCGGGCAAGTCGGGCTGGCAGACCGCGCAGGAACTCGTGGACGGTTTCCTGGAGTTCTGGCGCCGGAACGACGCGATCCTGCGGGTGGTCGACCTCGGGGCGGCCGAGGGGGACAAACGGTTCTACAAGATCCGCATGAAGATCCTCAACTCGGTCAACAACTCCCTCGCGGACTCGATCGCGGAGCTCCAGTCCAAGGGCCGCGTGGACAAGGACGTGAACCCGGCGGCGGTGGCCGGCGCGCTGGTCGCGATGCTCGCGGCGGTGGCGTCCCATCAGAAGGGTTTCTCCTCCTGGGGTGTGAAGCAGGCCGAACTGAAGCCTAACCTGGCGCTGTTGGTGCACCTGGGCGTGACGGGCAGGAAGCCGTCCAAGTAGCCCCCCCTTTTTTTTGCACGGTCCAAGTCCTGTCTTCCAGGCGGTGGTTCAGGCGGCGTCCCGCCCCCGGACCACCGCCTTCCGTCTATGCGGGCAACGGCCGGTCCCGCACCACGTGCTTCATCACCAGCGTCGACGTCAGCCGCTGCACCCCCGGCAGCGTCGCCAGCCGCTCGTCGTACAGCCGCTGGAAGGCGGCCAGGTCGGCGGTGGCCACCCGGAGCAGGTAGTCCGGGTCGCCGAACAGCCGCTGCGCGTCCAGCACGTGTTCCAGCTCACCGACCGCCCGCTCGAACTCGGCGACCGTGTCCCGGTCCTCCTGCCGCATGGACACGAAGACCAGCGCCTCGAAGTTCAGCCCGAGCGACGACGGGTCCACCACCGCGCGGTAGCCCTGGATCGCGCCGGACCGCTCCAGCTCGCGCAGCCGCCGGTGGCAGGGGGAGACGCTGAGCCGCACCCGGGCGGCCAGCTCGGTCACGGTCAGCCGCCCGTCCTGTTGCAGCTCGGCAAGGATTTTCCGGTCCACGTCGTCCATGGGGTGGATTCTTGCGCGATAAGCGCGATCCCGCGCAAAGGTCGGGAACACTTTCGGGCAATTCCCGCCTAATGTCCCCGCTATGGACTCGGGACTGCTCTTCTCCTTCCTCGCCGTGGACCTGCTGCTGGTGTGCGTACCGGGCGCCGACTGGGCGTACGTCATCGCCACCGGCCTGCGCGGCGGCCCCGTGGCGCGCGCGGTGGCGGGTCTGGTCTGCGGCTACGCCCTGCACACGGTGCTGGCGACGGCAGGGCTCGCGGTGCTGGTGGCGGGCTCGCCCGGCCTGCTGACGGCCGTGACGGTGGCGGGTGCGGGCTACCTGCTGTGGCTGGGCTGCAACGTCCTGCGCCACCCGGCGACCCCGAGCGCGGCCGACCCGGCGGCGGCCGACGCCCGGCCCTTCCTGCGCGGCGCCGTGATCAGCGGCCTGAACCCCAAGGGACTGCTCCTCTACCTCTCCGTGCTCCCCCAGTTCCTCACCCTGCGCGGCCCCCACCTGCCCGTCCCCGCGCAGACGGCCGCGCTGGGCCTGCTGCACATGGCGTGTTGCGCGGCCGTCTACCTCACCGTGGGCACCCTGGCCCGCGCCCTCCTCGCCGCCCGCCCGTCCGCGGCCCGCGCGGTGACCCGCACCTCGGGCGCGGCGATGCTCGGCATCGGCGCGTTCCTCCTGGCGGAACGCCTGACGACGCTCTAGCCCGACCGCCGGAACGGCTCCCGGGCGGGACCTACACGGAAACGCTCACGAGGCGACCGCAGGCGGAGGGAGAGGCCGGATCTCCCGGTCGAAGAACTCGTGGAAGTCGTCCCCGCGCTCGTACAGCGTCTCGAACCCGGCCGTCGTCTCCCGGATCAGCGCGCGATCGGCGAAGCGATTGGCACCCCTCGCGTTCCCGTCGTCGTCGTAGAGCACCTCGTACAGGGCCGCGTTCCCGAGGATCACCACTTCGGGAACGGGGCGGCCCTCCTCGATGTCCGAGATCTTGCGGGCGTCGAGCACCCTGATGTTGTCCCCCAGCTCCACACGCAGACGCAGGACGAACAACTCCCATTGCACATACGGGGTCACCGGGAACTCCACCACGCGAAGGCGGCGCTCCAGAATTCCCAGCCGGGCCGCCTCACGGAATTGCCGTGCGTAGACGTCGCGTTTCTCCTCGACGAGGGAGAGCGCGCGGTCCCATTCTCCGGCGGCGAAGGCTTCCCAGCTGGCGAACCCGCGCTCTTTGAAGTTCTGACCTCGTTCGAGCTTGTTCAGGCTCCGGATTCCGCTCTCGTAGACCCTGCGGAAGTCCGCGTGATACGCGGGGCGATCCAGTTTCTCGGAGACCCCGCGCGAAAAGGAATCAAACATTCGGGATATCCGGTTTCGCTGCGATCAAGATGTCCCGCGGGATGACCACGAGCCGTTCGTCTGCTCCGATGGACACCTCGGCGGGCAGATCCCCGCCCAGAGACGTCGTGAGGTCCCGGCCGATGACGGCGATGTCCCCGTTCTCGAGTTCCCAGATATCGGGACAGTCGGGGGTGTCGGTCGTGTGCCCCAGTTCTTGCGGCGACTTCCCTAAGCGCCGCTTGAATTTCGTGGTCGAATCGGCTTCCCACGGCCTGGCCATGACCATCGCCCCCTCGATTGTCCCAGAGTTGCAGCACTGTAGCACTGAACATATCGGCTTGGCCATGCCAAAGCGGACATGTTGAAGAAGGCATGGATACCCCCTGTTGTCCCATCCGGCTCAGGAGTGCGACGATAAGTGGCCACCGAATGGCGGGGCAGTGAAGCGTGACAGATGCAGTCATTCAACATACAGTCGGAATATTCGAAAATTATTGACCAGGGGGAACTGTGGACCCGGAGACAGCCTTACTCGCGCAGAGCACGGGAGTCACGCTGGTCACGCGGCGTCTGCTCGTCGCCCAGCCCGGCCCCGCCGCGGAACCGCGCGGACTCCTCGCCGAACTCTCACCGGGCGGGACGACGGGCCCCGTGATCACCCAGCACGCCACGGCGTCCGGCCGCGCCCGGGTCCGTCAAGCCGGACGAGACCGGCACCACACGCGGCGATGACGGGTGCGATGGACGGCCGTGCCGAGGACCACGGCCGTGTCTACCAGGCATCGGGCGACCAGCGTCGGAGCACCGTCTCGTCCTGGCCGCCCGCTCCAGGGCCGGCCGGGCGCTCTTCCGGCTGGGCCGGTACACCGAGGCCGAGCGGCTCCTCAGCCGCGTCCGCGCGGCTCAGGAGCGATCGCTCGGGGCCGACGATCCCGACACCCTGGACAGCGGCCACGGTCTGCAACTCGTGCTCGGGAACCTCGGGAAACGAGACGAAGCCCCCGGTCCTCCGGTCCACCATCGCCGGCAGGCGGAGGGCACTGGGCCCCGCCCACCCACTGACGTTGCGCTCCCGCTCGAGTCTGCTGGTCCTGCTGTCCGCGGCCGAGAGCGTCGTCGAGGAGGACGGCGCGCTGCTCTCGCTGCCCTCGGACTGCGACCGCTTCCTCGGCCCCGATCACACGGTGACCTTGGGTGCCCACCACAACCACGCCTGGACGCTGTACCAGCTGGGCCGCTTCGACGAGGCCGATCAGGAGATACGGCGGGTCGCCGACGCATACCGGCGACGCTTCGGCCCCGACTACCCGATCGCGCTCTCGGCCCAGCAGCTCCTCGCCCGGACCCGGGCCGCACGGGGCGACCTGGACACGGCGATCGAGATCCTGACCGATGTCGTGGCCAGGAGGGAGCGCGGGCTGGGGGCCGGCCATCCGTTCACCGTCGCCGGCCGGCGGCTGCTGGGCGATCTCGCTTCGGGGCGGTCGCGTCCGCCCGGTGCCTGACGGGCGCGCACGGGTGGCAGGCAATACGCGTTCACCAACATGACCCTGGTGACCCTGGAGGGCCTGGGCTTCTGCGCCGAGGGCGAGGGCGGGGCGTTCGCGGCCCGGGGCCGGCTGCGGGTGCGCGGCGGGGAGCTGCCGGTGAACACGGACGGCGGCGGCCCGTCGGCCAGGCACCCGGGCATGCGGGGGCTGCACCTGCTGGTGGAGGCGGTGCGGCAGTTGCGCGGAGACGCCGGGGAACGGCAGGTGCGGGCCCGGGACGGGCAGCTGCCCCGGCTGGGGGTGGCGTCCGGGACGGGGGGCTGGTTCTGCTCGTCGGGGACGGTGGTGCTGGGCCGGGACTGAGGACGGTCCCGGCGGTGATACTCACCCCATGGCACAGCACGATCTCCATGACCTGCTCCGCTCGCTGCGCGTCTGGGACCCCGGGGTGACCCGGTTGCCGCCGTTCGACCCGGAGACCGCCCCGCCGACCCCGCTGGCCCTGTTCACGAGCTGGTTCGCGGAGGCGGTGGCGGCGGGGCAGCCGGAGCCGCACACCATGTCGCTGGCGACCGCGGACGAGGAGGGCAGGCCGGACGTGCGGATCGTGATGCTGCACGGCGCCGACGCCGACGGCTGGTCCTTCGCCACGCACGCCACCAGCCGCAAGGGCCGCGCGCTCGCCGTCCGGCCGTACGCGGCCCTCGCCTTCTACTGGCCGGTGCTGGGGCGCCAGGTGCGGGTGCGGGGGCCGGTCGGCCCGGCGCCGGCCGAGGAGAGCCAGGCGGACCTGCACGCGCGGTCGACGGGCGCGCTGGCCGCCGCGCTGACCGGCCGGCAGAGCGAGGAGCTGGCCTCGGTGGCGGAGCTGCGCACGGCGTCGGAGGCGGCCTGGGAGCGGGCCCGGCAGCATCCGGACGAGCCGTCGCCGACCTGGACCCTGTACCGGCTGCGGCCGCAGACCGTGGAGTTCTTCCAGGGGGACGCGGAGCGGCGGCACGTGCGCCTGGAGTACCGCAGCACGGGGTTCGGCTGGAGCCGGGCGCTGCTGTGGCCGTGAGGGGGGAGGCGGTCGCCCCCGCTCACGCTTCCCCGCCGTCGCCGTCGCCGCCGTCCGTCGGGGCCGTGGCCCTGGCCGTGGCGCGCGGTGCCCCGGACGTGGCGGCGGTCCCTTGTGCCGCCGGCTCTCCAGCCACCACAGGCCGAGACCGATGCGCAGCACCGCCAGCCACCGGGCGTCGTCCAGTCCTACGCGTCCATGAATCTGACGTTACGTCATATACCTCGCGAAGCCCACCCGTGGCGCGACGCGTTCTTCACGGCCGGACACCCTTTCCGTACAGGCGTGATCAATCCGCAACCAATTCCGGTCTTGACCGAGACCCATCAACCGGTTGGTTGATTACGCTCCCGCTCATGGCCGCCTCCCGCCCCGCCCCCGCCCGCCCCTCGCCGACCCCCGCCGACCGCCCGGTCTACGTGATCGGTGCCGGACCGGGCGGCCTCGCCGCCGCCCACGCGCTGCGGGCCCGGGGCGTACGCGCCGTGGTCCTGGAGAAGTCCGACCGGGTGGGCGCCTCCTGGCGCCGCCACTACGACCGGCTCCACCTGCACACCACCCGGCGGCTGTCCGCGCTGCCGGGCCTCGGCATGCCCCGGCGGTTCGGGCGCTGGGTGTCCCGGGACGACGTGGTGCGCTACCTGGAGAAGTACGCCGAGCATCACGAGCTGGAGATCGTCACCGGGGTCGAGGTGCACCGCGTCGAACGGACCGGGGACGGCACCGGGTGGCTGCTGCACGCCTCCGGCGGCCGGGAACTGACCGGCGCCGCGGTGGTCGTCGCCACCGGCTTCAACCACACCCCGCGGCTGCCCGACTGGCCGGGCCGCGCGGAGTACGACGGCGAGCTGCTGCACGCCGGCGACTACCGGAACGCCGAGCCGTACCGGGACCGGGACGTGCTCGTCGTCGGCGTCGGCAACACGGGCGCGGAGATCGCCGTGGACCTGGCGGAGGGCGGGGCCGCGCGGGTGCGGCTGGCGGTGCGCGCCGCGCCGCACATCCTGCGCCGCTCCTCCCTCGGCTGGCCCGCCCAGTACACCGGTGTGCTGGTCCGCCGGCTGCCGGTGTGGCTCGTGGACCGGCTCGCCGGGCCGGTGGGACGACTCAGCACCCCGGACCTGTCCGCGCACGGGCTGCCGCGCCCGGACACCGGCCTGTACAGCAGGGTGCGGCAGGGCGCGATCCCGGTGCAGGACGTCGGCCTGATCGACGCCGTCCGCACCGGGAAGGTCGAGGTCGTTGCCGCCGTGACGGCGTTCGAGGACGGCCGGGTGGTCCTCGCCGACGGCAGCCGGATATCGCCCGACGCGGTGATCGCGGCGACCGGGTACGTCCGCGCGCTGGAGGGGCTCGTCGGCCATCTGGGGGTGCTGGACGGGCGCGGCAGACCGGTGGCGCGCGGCGGCCGCACGCCCGCCGGCGCGCCGGGCCTGTACTTCACCGGCTTCACCAATCCGATCAGCGGGATGCTCCGGGAACTGGCGATCGACGCCGGGAAGATCGCCCGGTCCGTGGCCAGGGGGCTGCGCACCCGGCGGTAACTTTGCCGTGCCGAGCCATTCCTGACGTACCGTCAGTTCAGTGATATGACGGAGGGGATGTGCCGGGCCTTCGCGGTGAGCGGCGCCGACAAGTGCGCGGGGGTCGCCTACGACGCGGCGCCCGTCTCCGGGGCGCCCCGGCTCGCCGGTGCCGTCGCCTGGATCGACTGCGCCGTCCACGCCGTGCACACCGGGGGCGACCACCTCGTCGCGGTGGGCCGGGTGGACGCCCTCGGCGCGGCGGAGCACGGGGAGCCGCTGCTGTTCCACCGGGGGCGGTTCGCCCGGCTGGACGGCGTCTGAGGTCAGCGCCCGGCCTGCGCGGGGACCGCCGCCGGGGCGGTGCGCCGTATGACGAGGGACATCAGGGCCGCCGCCGCGCACAGGGTGCCGGAGGCGTACCAGACCATGTCGTAGGAGCCGAAGACGTCCCGGGCGACGCCGCCGAGGTAGGCGACGAGGGCCGCGCCGACCTGGTGGGCGGCGAGCACCCAGCCGAAGACGATGGCGCTGTCCTCGCCGAACCGCTCCCGGCACAGGGCCAGGGTGGGCGGGACGGTGGCCACCCAGTCCAGGCCGTAGAAGACGGCGAAAAAGATCATCGACGGGCGGACGGCGGGGCCGAGCAGCATCGGCAGGAAGAGCAGGGACAGTCCGCGCAGGGCGTAGTAGACGGCGAGCAGGCGGCGCGGCTCGAAGCGGTCGGTGAACCAGCCGGAGGCGATCGTGCCGACGACGTCGAACACGCCGGTGACCGCGAGCAGCGAGGCCGCCGTCGTCACGGGCATGCCGTGGTCGTGCTCGGCGGGCACGAAGTGGGTCTGCACCAGGCCGTTGGTGGAGGCGCCGCAGATCGCGAAGGTGCCGGCGAGCAGCCAGAAGGTGCCCGAGCGGACGGAGGCGGCCAGGACGCGGAGCGTGCGGCGGGCGGCTCCGGTGACCGGGGGCGGCTTGGGCACGAACTCCGTGGCCCCGTACGGCGTCTCGCCCACGTCGGCCGGGTGGTCGCGGAGCAGGAGCCAGACGAAGGGGACCACGGCCAGCGCGGTCAGGGCCACCGTGACCGCCGCGGGACGCCAGTGGTGGTGCTCCACGACCCAGGACAGCAGTGGCAGGAAGACCAGTTGGCCGGAGGCGGAGGCCGCGGTGAGGATGCCGCTGACCAGGCCGCGCCGCGCGGTGAACCAGCGGTCGGTGACCGTCGCGGCGAACGCCAGTGCCATGGACCCGGTGCCGAGCCCCACCAGCAGGCCCCAGCAGAGCAGCAGTTGCCAGGCCGCCGTCATCCCCACGGTCAGACCGGAACCGATCGCGATCACGGTGAGCGCGACGGCGACCACCCGGCGGATGCCGAAACGGTCCATCAGCGCGGCGGCGAACGGCGCGGTCAGGCCGTAGAGCGCGAGGTTGACCGAGACGGCCGCGCCGATCGTGCCGCGTGACCAGCCGAACTCCTCGTGGAGCGGGTCGATCAGGAGGCCGGGCAGGGAACGGAAGGCCGCCGCGCCGGTGATCGTGACGAACGTGACGGCGGCGACGAACCAGGCGCGGTGGACTCGGCGGCGACGGACGGGCGGGGCCTGGACGGGGGCTGTGGCTGGGGTTGTCTGAGTCACGTCCCGAGCCTCCGATTCGCGCTCCCGCGCATCGAGTGGCCGGAAGGACAGCCTTCGCTAGGATCGGGACATGACGAACACAGCGGGATTCCGGCCGCACCGGGTCGCCGTGCTCGCGCTGGACGGTCTGCTCCCCTTCGAACTGGGCATACCGCACCGGATCTTCGGCCGGCCCCGGGACGCGCTCCACCGCCCTCTGTACGAGGTCGTGACCTGCTCGGTACGGCCGCCCGGCCCGGTGGAGACGGACGCCGACTTCGCCGTCCAGATCGCCCACGGTCCGGAGACGCTGGCGACCGCCGACACGGTGATCGTGCCCGCGTCGTACGAACTCGGACCGGTCTACGACGAGGGCCGGCTCACGGACGAACTCGCCGCCGCCCTCGCCCACATCCGCCCCGGCACCCGGCTCGCCTCCATATGCACCGGCGCCTACGTCCTCGCCGCCGCCGGGTACCTGGACGGCCGCCCGGCGACCACGCACTGGGCGGACGCCGAGCGGTTCCAGCGGCTGTTCCCGAGGGTCGAGGTGGACGCGGACGTGCTGTTCATCGACGACGGCGACGTGCTGACCTCGGCCGGTGTGGCCGCCGGGATCGACCTGTGCCTGCACATGGTCCGCGGCGACTTCGGCACCGCGGTCGCCAACGACGTCGCCCGGATCACGGTCGTACCGCCCCACCGCGACGGCGGCCAGGCCCAGTACATCCAACGCCCGGTCCCCGACGCGCACCTGGCCACCACGACCACCGCCCGCGCCTGGGCGCTGGGCCGGCTGCACGAGCCGATCCAGCTGCGGGACATGGCCGCGCAGGAGGCGATGTCGGTGCGCACCTTCACCCGCCGCTTCCGCGAGGAGGTCGGGGTGAGCCCCGGCCAGTGGCTCGTCCAGCAGCGCGTGGAGCGCGCCCGGCACCTGCTGGAGACCACCGGGCTGTCGATGGACCAGGTGGCCCGGGAGTCGGGCTTCGGCACGGCGCAGTCGATGCGGCAGCACCTCCAGACGGCCCTCGGGGTCACCCCCACCGCCTACCGGCGCACCTTCCGCACCGGCGGCGATGCCGAGCGGCACGACACCGTCGGCTCCGCGCCCTGACCGGCCGGCGCGACACCTGGTGGAGATGGGCATGCTCCAGGGCCAGAACCGGAATCTCGAGGAGTTGTCCACAGCCTGTGGAGAAACGGGGCGGTACGCGTTCCTGCTGTCGGCGACGCCCGAGCCGTTCGTCGGCGCGACGGGGACGCCGGTGGCACCGGGTGGCGGTCCTGTGAACGGCGGCGGGGACACGGCCGGCGGCGCGCCTCCCCCGCGGTCCCGCACGCGCCGCCTCCCCCGCGGTCCCGCACGCGCCGCCTCCCCCGCGGTCCCGCACGCGCCGCCTCCCCCCGCGGTCCCGCAC
>NZ_JOCB01000151.1 GCF_000718775.1 Streptomyces sp. NRRL S-31 | reverse complement strand
CCCGTGGCGGCGGCTCGCCGTCCCCGCCGGGCTGTTTGCGGCGGTGGCCGCGGCCTTCGCCTACGTCGGCGCCGTCGACCCGGGCCGGCCCGGCCACTACCCGGTCTGCCCGCTGTTCCGGCTCACCGGCCTGTACTGCCCCGGCTGCGGCGGACTGCGCAGCGCGCACGCCTTCGTCCACGGCGACCTCCTCGCCGCCCTGCGCGACAACGCGCCTGCCGTGGCGGGCTACCTGGGCTTCGCCGCGCTGTGGGCCGTCTGGGTGGTCCGCGCGGCGCGCGGCCGGCCGCTGCGGATCGACCTCACACCGGCCCGGCTGTGGGCCGTCGGCGCCGTGCTGCTGGTGTTCACCGTCGTCCGGAACCTGCCGTTCGGTGGCTGGCTTCACCCTTGATCACGCAGTGAACGTCCAGGTAGTGGGACCGGTGTCCACCGGATGCGAAGCTACCGCCCCGCTGCGGATACCATCGCAGTGACCACGGGTTTTCGAACCCCGCAGGAACCGTCTGAAAGGGGGCCGCTCGCGTGAGTGTGCTCGACGAGATCATCGACGGAGTCCGTGCCGACCTCGCGGAGCGGCAGGCACGCGTCAGCCTCGACGAGCTCAAGGAGCGTGCGGCCAAGGCCCCCGCCGCCAAGGACGGGGTGGCCGCGCTCAAGGGCGATGGCGTCAAGGTGATCTGCGAGGTCAAGCGGTCCAGCCCCTCCAAGGGCGCACTGGCCGCGATCGCCGACCCGGCCGGACTGGCCGCGGACTACGAGGCGGGCGGCGCGGCCGTCATCTCCGTCCTCACCGAACAGCGGCGCTTCGGCGGCTCGCTCGCCGACCTGGAGGCCGTCCGCGCCCGCGTGGACATCCCGGTGCTGCGCAAGGACTTCATCGTCACCTCGTACCAGCTGTGGGAGGCTCGTGCGTACGGCGCCGACCTCGCGCTGCTCATCGTGGCCGCCCTGGACCAGCCGGCCCTGGAGTCGCTGATCGAGCGCGCGGTGTCCATCGGCCTGACCCCCCTGGTCGAGGTGCACGACGAGGAGGAGGTCGACCGGGCGGTGGACGCGGGCGCCAAGGTCATCGGCGTCAACGCGCGCAACCTCAGGACGCTGGAGGTCGACCGCGGCACCTTCGAGCGGGTCGCCCCGGAGATCCCGGACACCCTCGTCAAGGTCGCCGAGTCCGGCGTCCGCGGCCCGCACGACCTGATCGCCTACGCCAACGCCGGCGCCGACGCGGTGCTGGTCGGCGAGTCCCTGGTCACCGGCCGCGACCCCAAGGCGGCGGTGGCCGACCTGGTGGCGGCGGGCGAGCACCCGGCACTGCGGCACGGCCGCGGCTGATCCCCCGCTAGGCTTGGCCGCGATGACTCCCACCGTGACGACCGTGGACCGGTACGCCCGCCTGGCGCGCGGCTGCCGTCCGCGCGGCTGCCGTGCCCCGGCCCGGCGCGTCCACGGCCGTCGCGTGCGGTACGTCATCGGTGACGAGCCCGGGCAGGTGAACGGACGCCGATGGCAGCGCCCCCTCGAGGGGCGCGGGGCCGTGTCCGCGCGGGCGACTTCGCCGCGCGGGCGCGACCGGCAGCACACGGCCTGAGGCCGTCCGGCGAGCTCCGCCCCCACGGCGAACCGTGTCTTTTCCACGCACTCACCGTGAGGTTCTGGCATGCCCAGTGATTTCTTCTTCCCTGACCCCGCCGGTCAGGTGCCCAGCGCCGAGGGCTACTTCGGCGCGTTCGGCGGCAAGTTCATCCCGGAGGCCCTGGTCGCCGCCGTGGACGAGGTCGCCGTCGAGTACGACAAGGCCAAGCACGACCCGGAGTTCGCCCGGGAACTCGACGACCTGCTGGTCCACTACACCGGCCGCCCCAGCTCCCTCACCGAGGTCCCCCGCTTCGCGGCTCAGGCCGGCGGCGCCCGGGTGTTCCTCAAGCGCGAGGACCTCAACCACACCGGCTCCCACAAGATCAACAACGTGCTCGGCCAGGCCCTGCTCACCAAGCGCATGGGCAAGACCCGGGTGATCGCCGAGACCGGTGCCGGCCAGCACGGCGTCGCGACGGCCACCGCCTGCGCGCTGTTCGGCCTCGACTGCACCATCTACATGGGCGAGGTCGACACCCGGCGCCAGGCCCTCAACGTCGCCCGGATGCGCATGCTCGGCGCCGAGGTCGTCGCCGTGAAGTCCGGCAGCCGCACCCTGAAGGACGCCATCAACGAGGCGTTCCGGGACTGGGTCGCCAACGTCGACCGCACCCACTACCTGTTCGGCACGGTCGCCGGCCCGCACCCCTTCCCGGCCATGGTCCGCGACTTCCACCGGGTCATCGGCGTCGAGGCCCGCCGCCAGCTCCTGGAGCGCGCCGGCCGCCTCCCGGACGCCGCGGTCGCCTGCGTCGGCGGCGGCTCCAACGCCATCGGCCTCTTCCACGCCTTCATCCCCGACGAGGGCGTCCGCCTGATCGGCTGCGAGCCGGCCGGGCACGGCATCGAGACCGGGGAGCACGCGGCCACCCTGACCGCGGGCGAGCCCGGCATCCTGCACGGCTCGCGCTCCTACGTCCTCCAGGACGACGAGGGCCAGATCACCGAGCCGTACTCGATCTCGGCCGGTCTGGACTACCCGGGCATCGGCCCCGAGCACTCCTACCTGAAGGACTCCGGCCGCGGCGAGTACCGCGCGATCACCGACGACGCGGCCATGCGGGCGCTGCGCCTGCTGTCGCGCACCGAGGGCATCATCCCGGCCATCGAGAGCGCCCACGCCCTGGCCGGCGCCCTGGAGGTCGGCAGGGAACTGGGCGAGGACGGCCTGATCGTCGTCAACCTGTCCGGCCGTGGCGACAAGGACATGGACACCGCCGCCCGCTACTTCGGCCTCTACGACACCGACGCAGAGGTGGCCGCCGACCAGGCCGACACCGCCGAGATCGAGGGGGACGCCAAGTGAGCGGGAACATCGGGCTGCTGGCCGACACCCTCGCCGGTGCCAGGGCCGAGGGCCGCGCCGCGCTCATCGCCTACCTCCCGGCCGGGTTCCCGACCGTGGACGGCGGCATCGAGGCGGTCAGGACCGTCCTGGACGGCGGCGCGGACGTCGTCGAGGTCGGCCTGCCGCACAGCGACCCGGTCCTCGACGGCCCGGTCATCCAGACCGCCGACGACATCGCCCTGCGAGGCGGCGTCAAGATCGCCGACGTCATGCGCACGGTCCGCGAGGCCTTCCGGGCGACCGGCAAGCCGATCCTCGTCATGACGTACTGGAACCCCATCGACCGCTACGGCGTCGAGCGGTTCACCGCCGAGCTGGCCGAGGCCGGCGGCGCCGGCTGCATCCTGCCCGACCTGCCGGTGCAGGAGTCGGCGCAGTGGCGGGAACACGCCGAGAAGCACGGGCTCGCGACGGTCTTCGTCGTGGCGCCGAGCAGCAAGGACGAGCGGCTCGCCGAGATCACCGCGGCGGGCAGCGGCTTCGTCTACGCCGCCTCCCTCATGGGCGTCACCGGCACCCGCGAGTCCGTCGGCGCGCAGGCCCACGACCTGGTCGAGCGCACCCGGGCCACCGGCACCGGGCTGCCCGTCTGCGTCGGGCTCGGCGTCTCCAACCCGGCGCAGGCCGCCGAGGTGGCCGGCTTCGCCGACGGGGTCATCGTCGGCTCCGCGTTCGTGAAGCTGATGCTGGACGCCCCGGACCACGCCACCGGTGTCGCGGCCGTCCGCGAGCTGGCCGGCCGGCTCGCGCGGGGCGTGCGCGGACAGGCGTAACCGCTGGTCCCCTTTCCCATCGGATTTCCCGTCGGAACACTCGGTCACCCGAACGGGTGGACCTCGGGCCGGGGAGGCGCGCTGCGCCTCCCCGGTTCGTTCTGGGGGTGTGAGTGAGAAGAACCGTGAGGGAAAGCGCACCGCCCGCGAGCGGCTGGCGGCCGAGCGCGAGAAGCAGAAGGGCGCGGACCGGCGACGGCGCGCGCTGATCGTGGGCGCGAGCGTCGTCTGCGTCCTGGGCCTCGCGGCGGTGATCGGCGTGATCGCCGCGAACGCGGGCAAGGAGAAGGGGTCCGGCGCGGGCCCGGCCGTGGCGCCCTCGGGCGCGCAGGGCAAGGACGGCCTCGCGATCCCGGTCGGCAAGGACGGCGCCAAGTCGACGCTCACCGTGTGGGAGGACTTCCGCTGCCCCGCCTGCCAGGCCTTCGAGGCGGCGTACCGGCC
The DNA here is from genome assembly GCF_000718775.1 of Streptomyces sp. NRRL S-31. Classification (GTDB taxonomy): domain Bacteria; phylum Actinomycetota; class Actinomycetes; order Streptomycetales; family Streptomycetaceae; genus Streptomyces. The sequence goes on along the minus strand of NZ_JOCB01000151.1, from coordinate 8,515 downwards.
GACCCTGCACGAACTGGCCGACGCCGGCAAGCTCAGGGTCGACTACCACCTGGTCCGGCTGATCGACGGCAACCTCGGCGGCACCGGCTCGCTGCGCGCCGCCAACGCCGCGGCCTGCGCCCAGGACGCCGGGAAGTTCCGCGACTACCACGACGTGCTGTACGCGAACCAGCCCAGGGAGACCGACGACGCCTTCGCCGACAACGCCAAGCTGATCGAGCTGGCCGGCAAGGTGCCGGGCCTGGACACGCCGGCCTTCCGCACCTGCGTGAAGGACGGCACCCACGACGCCTGGGTGGACAAGTCCCACCAGGCCTTCCGGACCGGCGGGTTCAACGGCACGCCCACGGTGCTGTTCGGCGGCAAGAACATCTACCAGGACCGGACGATGACCCCGGCCAAACTCAAGGAGCTGGTGGAGAACGCCGCCCGCGGGTAAGCGATTCTCACGCCCCCGTTATGGACCCGTAGCCGGGCTGCTTGCCGTCCCCACGGCCCGGCACGGTAGCGTCGGACCTGCCATGAACCTTGCCTATATCCCCAGCCCTTCGCACGGGGTGCTGTACCTCGGCCCCATCCCGCTGCGCGGCTACGCGTTCTGCATCATCATCGGCGTCTTCGTTGCCGTCTGGTTCGGCAACAAGCGCTGGATCGCCCGCGGCGGGCAGTCCGGCACGGTCGCCGACATCGCCGTCTGGGCCGTCCCGTTCGGCCTCGTCGGCGGCCGGCTCTACCACGTCATCACGGACTACGAGCTGTACTTCAGCGAGGGCCGTGACTGGGTGGACGCCTTCAAGGTCTGGGAAGGCGGCCTGGGCATCTGGGGCGCGATCGCGCTCGGCGCGCTCGGCGCGTGGATCGGCGCCCGGCGCCGGGGCATCCCGATGCCCGCGTACGCCGACGCCGTCGCGCCCGGCATCGCCTTCGCGCAGGCCATCGGCCGCTGGGGCAACTGGTTCAACCAGGAGCTGTACGGCCGCGAGACCCATCTGCCCTGGGCCCTGCACATCACCTCCTCGGAGGGCGGCCGGGTGCCGGGCTACTACCACCCGACGTTCCTCTACGAGTCGCTGTGGTGCGTCGGCGTGGGCCTGCTGGTGATCTGGGCGGACCGCCGCTTCACGCTCGGGCACGGCCGGGCGTTCGCCCTGTACGTCGCCGCGTACTGCCTGGGCCGCGGTTGGATCGAGTACATGCGGGTGGACGACGCCCACCACATCCTGGGCCTGCGCCTGAACGATTGGACCGCGCTGGGCGTCTTCCTGCTGGCGGTGCTGTACATCGTCGTCTCGGCGAAGAAGCGGCCGGGCCGGGAGGCCGTGGTCGAGCCGGGCGCGGTCGCCTCCGGCGCTCCGGCCGACGCCGCTGCCGCCGCGGAGGGAGCCGGGAGCGCCGAGGACGACACCGAGAGCAAGACCGAGAGCAAGGGCGAGACCGACAGCGCGGGCACGGCTGCCGACAAGGGCAAGGGCAAGGCCGGCAGCGTGGGAGGGGCCGGGGACGACGGCAAGGCCGGGGAGCCCGGCGGGACGGCCGCGGACGAGGCGGAGTCGGCCGGCAAGAGCTGACCGCCGGTCCACACGACAGACGGCGAGGGCGTCCGGGATGCACCGGGCGCCCTCGCCGTCGTGTGGGCGGCAGGCCGCGGCGCGCGGTCAGTCCCGGTGCGCCGACGCCAGCGTCCGCCGGGCCAGGTTCACCGCCGCCGCGTCGACGAAGCGGCCGTCGGGAAGGGCCTGGGCACCCTCGTTCCCCGAGGCCGCCTTGACGACCGCCTCCGCGTGTTCGATCTCCGCCTCCGTGGGGAGGTAGGCCCGCTCGATCACCGGCAGTTGCCGGGGGTGGATCGCGGCCCGGCCCAGGAAGCCGAGGCCACGGCCGTGGGCGCAGGACGCGGCGAGGCCGTCCAGGTCGCGGATGTCGGGGTGGACCGACTGCGGCGGCGGGGCGAGGCCCGCCGCACGGGCGGCGGTGATCACCCGGGAGCGCGGCCAGTCGAGCCCCGCGTCGGCCCGTACCCCCAGGTCGGCCCGGAGGTCGGCCTCGCCCAGGGAGACGCCCCGCAGGGCGGGGTGGGCGGTGGCGACGGCGTAGGCGCGCTCGACGCCGAGGGCCGACTCCAGCAGCGCGTAGAGGGGGACCGGTGTGGCCACCGCGACCCGCCGCACCTCCTCCGGGCCCGTCACCTTCGGCAGGCGCAGGCCGGACAGTCCCGGCAGGCGGGCCAGGGCGGCGAGATCGGCGGCGGCCCACGGGCCGTCCAGGGCGTTCACCCGGACGTGTACCGGGACCGGGTGGGACTCCGCGAGCAGCTCGGCGGTGGCCGCGCGGGCGTACTCCTTGCGGTCCGGGGCGACCGCGTCCTCCAGGTCGACGACCACCACGTCGGCGCCCGCCGCCAGCGCCTTCGCCACGACGTGCGGACGGTCACCGGGAACGTAGAGCCAGGTGAGCGGGGTACGGGTCACAGGGCGCCCTCCGCGCGCAGGGCCGCGATGTCGGCCGGGGCGTACCCCAGCTCCGTGAGCACCTCGTCGGTGTCGGCGCCGTGCGGGCGGCCGGCCCAGCGGATCGCGCCGGGCGTCGCGGAGAGCCGGAAGAGGACGTTCTGCATGCGCAGCGGGCCCAGCTCCGGATCGGCGACCGTGGTGACCGTGTCCAGGGCCTGGTACTGCGGGTCCGCCAGCACGTCCCGGACGTCCTGCACGGGCGCCGCCGCGGCCTGAGCCTCCTCGAAGGCGGCGAGCACCTCGGCGCGGGAGCGGGCCGCGATCCAGGAGCCGACCGCCTCGTCCAGCACATCGGCGTGGGCGGCCCGGTCCGCGCCCGTGGCGAACCACGGTTCCTCGATCAGTTCCGGGCGCCCCACCAGCCGCAGCACCCGTTCGGCAACCGACTGCGCGGAGGTGGAGACGGCGACCCAGGTGCCGTCGGCGGTGCGGTAGGTGTTGCGCGGCGCGTTGTTCGCGGACCGGTTCCCGGTGCGCTCCTGGACGTAGCCGAGCTGGTCGTACCAGGTGGGGTGGGGGCCGAGGACGGCCAGGATCGGCTCGATGATCGCCATGTCGACCACCTGGCCCGCGCCGGTGTGCTCGCGTGCGGTCAGGGCGGTCAGCACCGCGTACGCGGTGGCCAGGCCCGCGACGCCGTCGGCGAGCCCGAAGGGCGGCAGGGTCGGGGGTGCCTCCGGCGCACCGGTCACCGCCGCGAAGCCGCTCATCGCCTCCGCCAGGGTGCCGAAACCGGGGCGGCGCGCGTACGGCCCGAACTGGCCGAAGGCGGTGACCCGGGCCAGGACCAGCCGGGGGTTGGCCGCCGACAGCTCGGGCCAGCCGAGGTCCCATCTCTCCAGGGTCCCGGGGCGGAAGTTCTCGATCACCACGTCGGCGGTGGCGGCGAGCCGCAGCAGGGCGTCCCGGCCACCGGGCGCGGACAGGTCGAGGGTGACGGTCCGCTTGTTCCGGCCGAGCACCTTCCACCACAGACCGACGCCGTCCTTGGCCGGTCCGTGGCCCCGGGACGGGTCGGGGCGCCGGGGATGCTCGACCTTGATCACTTCCGCGCCGAAGTCACCCAGCAGCGTGGCGGCCATCGGCCCGGCGAAGAGGGTCGCCAGATCCAGCACCCGCAGCCCGTCCAGGGCCGGAACCCCGGGGACCGCCGTACCCTCCCCGCCCGTCGCCCGCGTCCCGCCGGCCGTACCCGTCATGCCCGTCGTACCCGTCGTAGCCGTCTCACTCGTCGTCCTCATGCGGTGTACTGCGCCTCGATCTCCGGGCGGTACGGCATCGACGCCGACGCCCCCATCCGCTGCACGGAGACGGCCGCTGCGGCGGAGGCCCAGGTCAGGGCCTCGCGCACCGGTTTCTCCTCGGCGAGGGCCACGGCGAGCGCGCCGACGAAGGTGTCGCCCGCGCCCGTGGAGTCGACGGCGGTCACCCGGGGCGCGGGCACCACGAGCGGTTCGGCGCCGCGGGCCAGGTACAGGCAGCCCGTCGCGCCCAGCGTGACGACGACCTCCGGCACCAGGTCCAGCAGGGCGGCCGCCGCCTCGCGCGGGTCGGTACGGCCGGTGAGGGTGACCGCCTCGTACTCGTTCGGCACCAACAGCCGCGTCGCGGCGAGCAGTTCGGGCGGCAGCGGCTGGGCCGGGGACGGGGTGAGGATCGTGCGGACGCCGTGCCGGCGGGCCGCCTCCGCGCCCGCGACGACCGCCGCGAGCGGCACCTCCAGTTGCAGCAGCAGGGCGTCGGCGGAGGCGATCGCTCCCTCGTCACCGGGGGCGAGGTGGTCGACGGTGCCGTTCGCACCGGGGATGACGACGATCGCGTTGCCGCCCTCGTCGTCCACCACGATGTGCGCGGTGCCGGACGGGCCCTCCACCGTGCGCAGGAAGTCGGTGTCCACACCGGAGTGTTCGAGGGTGTCGCGCAGCCGCACGCCGAATCCGTCGTTGCCGACCGCGCCGATCATCGAGACGGTGGCGCCGGCGCGGGCCGCGGCGATCGCCTGGTTGGCGCCCTTGCCGCCGGGGATCGTACGGAACTCCCGCCCCGTCACGGTCTCCCCGCGCTGCGGAGCCTTGCCGACGTACGTGACGAGGTCCATGTTGGTGCTGCCGAGGACGGCGATGTGGGTCATGAGCGGGTCGCCTCCAGGTGGGTGAGCCGGGCGAGGGTGTCGAAGCCGGTGCCGTCGAAGTCGGCGACGGTGCTGGCGAGCCGGTTCTTCAGCGGAGCGCGCCAGCGGTCTTCCAGCGCGTCGGGGGTGCCGGCGAGGAGGCCGGCGACGCTACCGGCCGTCGCGCCGTTGGAGTCGGTGTCCCAGCCGCCGGACACGACACGGCAGACGGAGCCGGCGAAGTCGCCGTCGGCGTGGGTGAGGGCGGCGGCGATCAGGGCGGTGTTGGGGACGGCGTGCACCCAGTGGTGGGCGGGGGCGTAGCGGGCGTGCAGCCGGTCCACCACCTCCGCGAAGTCCTCCGTGCTCGCGGCCAGCCGGACGGCGTGGTCGACGGCCGCCGCCAGCCGGGAGCGGGGCGGGACCACCGCGCGGCCGGCGCGCAGACAGGCGTGCACGTCGTGGGTGCCGGTGGCGGCGGTCGCGATGACGGCGGCGGCGAACATCGCGGCGTACACGCCGTTGGCGGTGTGGGTGAGGACCGCGTCACGGTGCGCCTGTTCGGCGGCGGCGGCCGGGTCGCCCGGGTTGGTCCAGCCGTGCACGTCGGCACGGATCAGGGCGCCGATCCACTCGCGGAACGGGTTGCGGTGGCGGGCCGTGTGCGGGGGCTCGACACCGGCGAGGAGGTTGCGGAGGGCGAGGCGTTCGGCGGTGAAGGCGCGGCCGGGCGGGAGTTCGTCCAGCCAGAGCCGGGCCACGTCGTCGGTGGTGAAGCCCTTGCCGTGCCGCTGGAGGAGAAGGAGGTTCAGCAGGGGGTAGTCGAGGTCGTCGTCCTCGGGCATGCCGTCGATGTTCTCGGCGAGGGAGGTGGCGGTCGAGCGGCGGTTCCAGGGGTACGCGGCGAGGAGGTCCGCGGGGACGCCCCGGGCCGTGAAGTAGGCGGTGAGGGGCCAGTTGCCGGCCGCCCGGGCGAGGGCGCGGATGCCGTCGAGGGGGAGTTTCTCGACGGGTTTGCCGAGGAGGCAGCCGATGGCCCGGCCCAGCCAGGCGGCTTCCAGGGCGGCCGGGAGGCGGTCCGCCCCGTGCCCTTGCCCGTCTCCCTGTTCCCGCCCGTGCCCGTGTCCGTGTTCGTTTCCCTGTTCCCGCCCGTGTTCGTGCCCGTGCCCGTGCCCGTGCCCGTGCTCGGGCTCGCGCTCGCGTGACGCCGGCTCCGTGCGGCTCGGCGGCGCGGCCGGCCAGTCGGCGCACAGGGCCTTGACGCGGGCCAGGTCCGTCGGCTCGTCCTCGGACAACGCGCTCGGCAGGTCGGCGAGTTCGTCGAGCAGGTCCTCCGCCAGGAGGCGCAGATAGCGCGAGACGCCGTGCGGGGAGGCACCCGACCGCTCCGGGGCGTCCGGGCCGCCGGCCGCGCGCCACCGTGCCTCGATCCGGGCCGGCTGGCGGCCGTCCAGCCGTGCCTGGCGGAGTTCGTGGCCCAGCAGGTCCTCCGGCTGGACCCAGGTCAGGCGGAGCATGCGGTGCCTCCGAGTGCCGCGAACGCCCGCTCGTGGGCGCGGCGCCGGTCCACGTCCCGCCGGAAGACCTCCCGCGTGACCTCGGTGAGCGTGCGGGCCGGCTCCCACAGGTCCAGCCGGCTGGCCTCCGCCACCGCCTTCGCCCAGTCCTCCGGGACGGGCGAGCCGAGCGCACCCGCGACGGCGCCGGCCATCGTGGCGATCGAGTCGCAGTCACGGCCGTAGTTGACCGAGCCGAGCACGGCGTGCCGGTAGTCGCCGCCGGAGACGACCACCATGCCGAGGGCGATGGGGAGTTCCTCGACGGAGTGCAGCCGGGAGGGGCGGCGGGCGGCGAGCGAGGGGGCGCGGTAGTCGGGGCCGACCGTGTCGTACGGCGCCACCGCCGCGCGCAGCGGGCCGAGCGCCGACTCGAACTCCCGGTGCCGGGCGGCGACTTCGCAGACCCGCTCGATCGCGGTGCGGGTGCCGTCCCTGGCCAGCGACAGACAGACGGCCACCACCGAGTCCGGGGTCGCGCCGGGCGTGGTCGCCGCGGCCACCGCCGCCGCGAGGACACCGGCCGCCTCCCTGCCGTACGACGACTGGTGCGCACCGGCGACGTCCAGCGCCTCGGCGTAGGCGGCGGCCGGGTCGCCCGCGTTGACCAGTCCGACCGGGGCCATGTACATCGCGGCACCGCAGTTGACGATGTTGCCGACGCCCGCCTCCCGGGGATCGGCGTGCCCGTGGGCCAGCCGGGTCACCAGCCACTTCTCGGCGAGGAAGAGGCGGTGCAGGGGCAGCGCCTCGGCCTCCAGCTCCGGGATCCAGCGGGGGTTCGTCATCAGGTCCGGGACCAGGTGGTCGGCGATCGCGTACGCGTCGAGGTGGTCGCGGACCCGGTCGTAGACCCGGACCAGCGCGTGCGTCATCAGGGTGTCGTCGGTGACGTGGCCGTCGCCCTTGTGGTACGGGGCGATGGGGCGGGCGGTGCGCCAGGCGTCGCCGTGCCAGGGTCCGACGATCCCGTGGACGCGACCGCCGTGGCGCTCGGCGATCTGGTCGGGGGAGTAGCCCTCGACCGGGCCGCCGAGGGCGTCGCCGACGGCGGCTCCGACGAGCGCTCCGGTGATCCGCTGGTCCAGACAGGCGCCGGCGAGTTCTTCTTCTTTGGGCGTCATGCCCCGAATCATCCTCCTGGGCGGGCCGGTTGCGCGGCTTCCAGGAGTCCGGCGAGTTCCACCAGGTCGGTTCCGGTGAGGCGGGGCAGGGTGCAGCCGGGCAGGGTGCGGCAGGCGTCCCGCCAGCTCCCGGGGACGGCCGCACCGCCGCCGAGCGCCCCGGTGAGGGCGCCCGCGAGGGCGGGGGCGGAGTCGGCGACCCGGGACAGGCAGGCGGCGGCCGGTACCGCCTCGGCGATCCGGCCGCGGGCGGCGGTGGCCAGGGCGAGGGCGACGGGGACGGTCTCGGCGGCGGCGATGCCGTAGCTGTAGACGTGGTCGACGATCTGGTGCTCCAGGAGCGGAACCAGGGCGAAGGCGGAGCCGCCCTCCCCGGCCAGGGCGAGCGCGTGCCGGGCGTTGCGGCCGATCTCCGTGTCCGGCGGGAGTTCGGCCAGCGCGGCGGTGACGCAGGTGTCCGTGTCCGCGTCGGCGAGGGCGAGCGAGAGGGCCGCCGCCATGGCCCGCGCGCCGTGCACGCCGTCGCCGTCCTGGGTGTAACGGGCGTCGAACTCGGCGAGCGCGGCGGCCCGCGCGGGGTCGCCGGGGTGGGCCACGGCGAGGACGCAGGCGCGGACGCAGGCCGCGTCGTCGAAGTAGTGCGGGTTGTCGTGGCCGGTGGCGGGCGGGCGCAGACCGGTGGCGAGGTTGCCGAGTCCGGCGCGGACGGAGATCCGGGCGCGCAGGGGGAGCACGGCGGACTCGATCTCGGGCGCGCGGTCCGCCGCGGCGGCGACTTCCGCGGCCACGGCGGTCCAGGTGAGGTCGATGGCGGCGCGGGTACGGCGCTCCCGGCTGAGGTCGCCGAGCGCGTCGTCGTCACCGGCCCGCAGTACCGCCTCCGCGGCGAACACCGCCCACTCGGCGTCGTCGGAGGGGCCGAGGCGGAGGGGCTCGGGAGGCTGGTTGAGGGCGATCGGCACCGGCAGGGTGGTGGTGGCGTTCTGCTCGGCGAAGGTGTCCAGCTCCCGGGTGAGGCGGCGGGTCCACTCCGGCATGCGGGCGGCACGGTGCCGGGCGGCGGGCCAGCCGGCGGCGTCCCCGGCGGCGAGCCCGAGGAGGAGCCCCTCGATACGGCGTCCGGTCATGACCGCCCCACGTCATCCGCCCGCCCCGCCCCCACCAGCGACGCCCGGACGGTCCCCGGTCCGGCGGGCTGGGGGGTGGGGGTGGGGG
>NZ_JOCB01000150.1 GCF_000718775.1 Streptomyces sp. NRRL S-31 | reverse complement strand
CGCTTCCTTTGTACTCACCCTCGCGGGCTTTCCTCCGGGCTTCCCTTCGTTCTTGCGTTTCCGACTCTATCAGATCTTTTCTCGATCCGATTTCCTCGGCGCTTTCCAGGTCTTCGCTTTCGCGTTTCCCTTTCCGGCGGTTCCGACTCTATCAGATCCTTTCGGCGTCTGATCCCCGGTCAGCGGGGTTTGCCTTCCCGGCTGTTGGGCCGTTCCGACGAGTGAGACTTTAGCGGATTCCTGGCTCCCGAGCTAATCGGGGGCCGGCGCCCTTTCGAACGCGGATTCCTCATTTCGCGAATACGCACGTCAAAGCAGTCGGCGCCGTGGCGTCGAAAGAGTGAGTGGTACTCGTGGAATGGCTGTCCGGGGACCGACCGGAGTCGGCGCTCACGTCGGACAACTCGGAGAACACTACGGATCGGCGCGGGGCGTGTCAACTCGCTCCCCTGGAGCACTCCGGAGGCGTACCGTGGACGACGTGATGACGCGTACGTGCACCCAGCTCTGGTGGGCCGCCTGACGGCGGCCGTACGCACGTATGCACTCAACGGCCGCCGCTTCGGCGGCCGTTCTCGTATCTCCCTCCGGGTCCCGGGGGCCGGCCGCAGGGGCGGCGGTCCCGACCAGAAGGTGGAGTGGAGATGACTCGGGTCTTCAGCGGTATTCAGCCGACCGGGCACCTGACCCTGGGCAACTACCTCGGTGCCATGCGGCGCTGGGCCGAGGTGGACCAGCACCGGGCGGACTCGCTGTTCTGCGTGGTGGACCTGCACGCGCTGACGGTGGAGCACGATCCGGCGCGGGTGCGCAGGCTCAGCCGGCAGGCGGCCACGCTGCTGCTGGCGTCCGGGCTCGACCCGGAGGTGTGCACGGTGTTCCTCCAGAGCCATGTGGACGAGCACGCGCGCCTGTCGTACCTGCTGGAGTGCGTGGCGACCGACGGCGAGATGCGGCGGATGATCCAGTACAAGGAGAAGGCCGCGAAGGAGCGGGACCGCGGTGGCAGCGTACGGCTGTCGCTGCTGACGTATCCGGTCCTGATGGCGGCGGACATCCTGGCGTACTGCACTGACGAGGTGCCCGTGGGTGAGGACCAGGCGCAGCACGTGGAGCTGACGCGGGACCTCGCCGCGCGCTTCAACCAGCGGTACGGGCACACGTTCGTGGTGCCGAGGGCGACGCTGCCCCAGGTGGCGGCGCGCGTGATGAACCTCCAGGACCCGACCCGGAAGATGGGGAAGTCGGACGACTCGGGGGCGGGCGTCGTCTATCTGCTGGACGAGCCGGACGACGTGCGCAAGAAGGTGATGCGGGCCGTCACCGACAGCGGCGGGGAGGTCGGGTACGACCGGGAGGACCGGCCGGGCGTCAGCAATCTGCTCGACATCCTCGCCGCGTGCACGGGTGGGAATCCGGAGTCGCTGGCGGGTGTCTACGACTCCTACGGCGCTTTGAAGAAGGACACCGCGGAGGCCGTGGTGGAGGTGCTGCGGCCGGTACGCGCCCGGCACCGGGAGCTGTGCGCCGATCCGGCGTACGTGGAGGAGGTGCTGCGGGACGGCGCGGAGAAGGCGCGGGCGCTGGCCCGGCCGACGGTCGACGCGGCCTACCGGGCGATGGGGCTGCTGCCGCCCGTGGCGGAGCCCTCGCCGAGCATGGTGCGGTAGCCGGGTGGCCGGGCTCCGCGGACGGCGGCCGGGCCGCCGTCCGCGGGGCGGGCGGGGCGGCCGGTCAGTCCTTCTTGCCGGAGGCGAGTTGGCGGCTGCGGTCGCGGGCTGCTTCGAGGGCGGCGATGAGGGCGGCCCGTACGCCGTGGTTCTCCAGTTCGCGGATGGCGTTGATCGTGGTGCCGGCCGGGGAGGTGACGTTCTCGCGGAGCTTGACGGGGTGCTCGCCGCTGTCGCGGAGCATCACCGCGGCGCCGATCGCGGACTGGACGATCAGCTCGTGGGCCTTGTCCCGGGGCAGGCCGAGCAGGATGCCCGCGTCGGTCATGGCTTCGACCAGGTAGAAGAAGTAGGCCGGGCCGGAGCCGGACAGCGCGGTGCAGGCGTCCTGCTGGCTCTCGGGGACGCGCAGCGTCTTGCCGACGCCGCCGAAGATCTCCTCGGCGTGGGCGAGGTGCTGCTCGGTGGCGTGGCTGCCGGCGGAGATGACGGACATCGCCTCGTCGACCAGGGCGGGGGTGTTGGTCATGACGCGGACGACGGGGGTGCCCGCGGCCAGGCGCTCCTCGAAGAAGGAGGTGGGGATGCCGGCGGCGCCGCTGATGATCAGGCGGTCGGCGGGGACGTGCGGGGCCAGCTCGTCCAGCAGGGCGCCCATGTCCTGCGGCTTCACCGTGAGGATCAGGGTGTCGGCGGTCTTGGCGGCCTCGGTGTTGGTGACCGGGGTGACTCCGTGGCGGGCGCGGAGTTCTTCGGCGCGTTCCGGGCGGCGGGCGGTGACCAGGAGGTCGTCGGGGGCCCAGCCGGCCCGGATCATTCCGCTGAGCAGGGCTTCGCCGATCTTGCCGGTGCCGAGGACTGCGACTTTCTGGCTCATGCGGATCAGTGTGGCACCGGGGTGGGGGGTGCGGGCCGGTTGTCCGGTGGGCGGAACGGGTCGCGGGCGGCGCGGAACGGGGCGGGACTGGGCCGGGGGCGTTCGCCAGGGGCCTTCGGTGCGCGCCTTCAGTGGGCGCGGGCGACGAGGAGGACGACGTCGTACGTCTCCTCGACCTCGCCGTCCGGGAAGGCCCGGAGCAGTCGGGCGCGCTCCTCCGCCAGGAAGGCGGCGCTGCGCTCCGCGGGGAGGACGAGGAAGGCGGAGTGGCTGCCGAGGTTGGCGAGGTGGGTGTCGACGGGGACGCGGCGGCCCCAGCGGACCGTGCGGCGGGTGAAGTCCAGGCGCCCGCTGGGATCGGCCCGCTCGACGCGGTCGCTGCTCTTGCGCTGCTCGGCGGCCACGTCCACGTCGAGGAAGCGGGCGACGCGTCCGGCGGCGTCGGCGATCCACCCGACGTCCAGGGCCTCGGTGTTCCACCACAGGGCCAGCGCGCCGCCCGGGCGCAGCACGCGCAGCGCCTCCGGCACCGAGCGCGCCGGGTCGGTCCAGTGCCAGGACTGGGCGTAGGTGATGAGGTGGGCGTGGGCGTCGGCGACGGGCAGGGCGTCGCCGTCGCCCCGGACGAGCGGGACGTGCGGCAGGGCGCGGCGGAACTCGGCGGCCATGCCCGCGCCGGGTTCGACGGCCAGGACGTTCGCGCCGCGGGCGTGCAGCAGCGCGGTGGCGATACCGGTGCCGGCGCCGACGTCCACGGCCCGGGCGCCGGAGAGGGGATGGCCGGCGAGTTCCTCGACGGCGTCGAGCAGCGCGGGCGGGTAGGAGGGGCGGTTCGCGGCGTACTGGGCGGCGACGGAGTTGAAGGACGCGGCCCGGGCGGCGTGCTCGGGGTGCGGCCCGGCCGGTGACGGCTGGGTGAGGGGCATGGGCTCCGGTCTACGGCATCACCGCGGTCCGAGGGAAGCGATGTCCCGGTCCGGTGCGGACGGGCGGGCGCCGCGCCCGGTCCGGCGGCTCCCTACCGGCGGCGCTTCCGCTTCGACGGGCTGCCGGTGCGGCGGGCGGTACGGCGTTCGTGGGCCTCGCGGGCCTGCTCGTACTCCTGGCGGTGCAGTTTCTCGCCCGGTGCCTCGGTGAGGGAGCGGACGAAGTAGGCGAGGAGGGAGCCGACGAAGCCGACGGCGAGCAGACCGCGCAGGGACGCCTGGCGCTGCGGGTCGTGGCGCTTGCCGAAGCCGTCCCAGGTGTTGCGGAAGGCGAGCGCGCTACAGACCGCGAACATGCCGACGATCAGCACGAGCACGAAGGAGCCGGTGTCGGCGATCCGGATGCCCTGGTAGGCCAGGCGGAGCACCAGGCAGGAGACGGCCGCCGCGGCGAGGGAGCCGACGGCGACGCCGGCCCGCCGGGCCGCGTAGCCGTGGTCGTGGTGCACCCAGGACGTGCCGAAGAAGCGCAGCGGCTCGGGGCGCGGGCCGCCGCCCCGCGCCGCGCCGCCGGTGGTACCCGCCGTGTCGTCCTGGGTGCCGCTTTCGTCGCTCACGGCACGATTATCGCCCCGGCCGCGGGCGGGCCCCCGGGCGGGGCGCGGCCGGTGCCGGTGGGCGGCGGCGGGGGCCGGGGTCAGCCGCAGCGGGGCGCGATGTAGCCGTCGCTGCCGGTGTGGACGTAGGCGTCCGAGACGTACTCGCCGTTGTCGATGAGGTCCCAGATGTTGGTGGTGCCGTAGGTGCCGGACACCGTCGTGCCGGGTGCCTGGCAGTAGATCGGTACCTGGACGCCCTCCGGCAGCACGCGGACCAGGTTGTACCCGGTGCCCGGGCCGCTGCGGACGTTCAGCCGGACGCCGGGGGCCACGGTGTAGGTGCGCACGGCCGCCGCCGCCTGGGCCGCCCCGTCTTCGTGGCTCTCGGCCACACCTTCGGCCCGGCCCTCGGTCTCTTGTGCACGGTCGACAGACATATACGTGGTCCTCCCCCGTCGATGGGCCGGAACCCATGGGGCCCGGCGCGAAAACGCCTGCGTGCGACGCGTACGCAGACGCTAGCAAGCCGCCTCTGTCCCGAACGAGTCATCGACTAGGCTCCGTGCGTCGCGCGCGCGGACGAACATCACGGGGGTGGTCCATGGCGCCACAGCGCAACACTGGAACGGATGCGGAAGCGGAACTTCCGCAGTACGCCGGTCACTACCGCCTGGAGTCCTGTCTGGGGTCCGGTGGCATGGGGGTCGTCCACCTCGCCCGGAGCACCTCGGGGATGAAGCTCGCGGTGAAGGTCGTACACGCCGAGTTCGCCCGGGACCCGGAGTTCAGGGGTCGTTTCCGGCAGGAGGTGGCCGCCGCGCGCCGGGTCAGCGGTGCCTTCACGGCGTCCGTCGTGGACGCCGACCCGGAGGCCGAGCGGCCCTGGATGGCCACGCTGTTCATCCCCGGTCCGACCCTCTCCGAGCAGGTGAAGCGGAAGGGGCCCATGACTCCCGGGCAGTTGCGCAGGCTGATGGCCGGACTGGCCGAGGCGCTGCGCGACATCCACCGGGTCGGTGTGGTGCACCGGGATCTGAAACCCAGCAACGTGCTGCTCGCCGAGGACGGCCCGAAGGTCATCGACTTCGGCATCTCCCGGCCGAAGGACAGTGAACTGCGCACCGAGACGGGGAAGTTGATCGGCACTCCGCCGTTCATGGCGCCTGAGCAGTTCCGGCGGCCCCGTGAGGTGGGGCCCGCGGCCGACGTCTTCGCGCTCGGGTCGGTCATGGTGCACGCGGCGACCGGACGCGGACCGTTCGACTCCGACAGTCCGTACGTCGTCGCCTACCAGGTCGTCCACGACGAGCCCGAGCTGACCGGCGTACCGGACGGTCTCGCCCCGCTGGTGCGGCGGTGCCTCGCCAAGGAGCCCGCGGACCGGCCCACGCCGGACGAGCTGATGCGGGAACTGCGGTCGGTGGCGGCCTCGTACGACACGCAGGCGTTCATACCGGCGCAGCGGACGAGCCCGGACGGGCCCGCGCCCGCGGCGCACGGCCGGCCGGAGCCGGCCGGACGGCGGCCGGTGCGGCGTGCGGGCCGCAGACGGGCGGTGCTGGGGGCCGGAGCCCTCGGGCTGGCGCTGACCGGCGCGCTCGCCGTCGCGGGGCTGACGGGGCTGTTCGACGGGGGCGGCCCCGCGCCGAAGGAGGAGGGCGCGCCGACCCTGACGGCGGCCTCCAGCGGCTGGACGGCCCGGCCGGCGGCCGGCGGCCGGGGCATGCCGCAGTGCGCGTACGGCGCGGGGAAGGTGCTGTGCGCGCGGCCGGGCGCCGTCTTCGCGCTGGACCCGACCGACGGCGGGCTGCTGTGGCGGCGGTCGGTCGGCACCCGGACCACGAGCGGGCCGCCGGTCGTCGCGGGCGGCCTGGTGCAGCCGTACACGGACGGCGGCTCGCGTCTGGCGGGGCTCGATCCGGCCACGGGCGAGGAGGTGTGGCGGCGGCGGCTGCCCACGGGGACGACGGTGCGGTACGCCGGCGGTACGGCCCTGCTCACCGCTGCCGACGGCACGGTCACCGGCGTGGACGGGGCGACCGGCGCCACCCGGTGGCGGGGAACGGTGCCGGGCGGGGGACCGCCGTCGTTCGTCACGTTCCCGGGCGCGGGGGACGGGACCGCGTACGCGACGCGGACGTCGGCCGACGGGTCGAGCACCCGGGTGAGCGCCGTGGACGCGGGCACCGGCCGGGTGCTGTGGGACGTACGGCTGCGGGGCTGGCTCAAGCCGTTCGCGCGGGCGGACGGTTCGGTGTTCTTCCTGGCCGTCGACAGCGGCTACGGCGCCGAGGAGATCGTCCGCTACACCCCCGGCTCGGGTGTCACCCGACGGGTGGCGCTGCCCGCCGTACTGGACGGCGCGCACGCCACCGTCCACGGGAACGTCGTCTACGTGCTGGCCGCCGGGGGCTCCCTGGACGCCGTGGACACGGCGTCGGGCAGGCACCTGTGGCACCTGGAGACATCGGTGAGCCGTGGTTCGCAGCCGGTGGCGCTCGGCGAGCGGGTGTACCTCACCGCGGGCGACGGGCGGCTGCTCGCCGTCGACGCCCGCGAGGGGCGCCTGGTCGGGCAGACGCCCGCGCGCCTGGGCGCCGACTCGGACCGGGTCATGAGCGTTCCGCCGGCCCCGGTGCCCGTCGGCGGCCGGATCTGCGCCACCGCGCCGGACGGCACCGTCTTCGCCGTGGACGGCGGCTCGCCGACGCACTGGTGACGCGCGCGGACTGGTGACGCGCACGGCAGAGGACACGGCGAAGGGCCGCCCTCCGAAAGGGGGGGGCGGCCCCGGGGCCGGACCGTCCGCGCGGGGCGGGCGGTCAGCCCAGGCGGGACACGTCCCGCACCGCGCCCTTGTCCGCGCTCGTGGCCATCGCCGCGTAGGCGCGGAGGGCGGCGGAGACCTTGCGGTCGCGGTTCGCCGGGGCGTAGACGCCGTTCAGGGCCTGTTCGCGGCGGGCCAGCTCCGCCTCGTCGACCAGCAGCTCGATGGAGCGGCCGGGGATGTCGATGCGGATGCGGTCACCGTCCTGGACCAGGGCGATCGTGCCGCCGGAGGCCGCCTCCGGGGAGGCGTGGCCGATCGACAGGCCCGAGGTGCCGCCGGAGAAGCGGCCGTCGGTGATCAGGGCACAGCTCTTGCCGAGGCCGCGGCCCTTCAGGTACGAGGTCGGGTACAGCATCTCCTGCATGCCGGGGCCGCCCTTGGGGCCCTCGTAGCGGATGACGACGACGTCGCCGTCCTTGACCTCCTGGGTGAGGATGCGCTGGACGGCCTCCTCCTGGGACTCGCAGACCACCGCCGGGCCCTCGAAGGTCCAGATCGACTCGTCGACGCCCGCGGTCTTCACCACGCAGCCGTCGACGGCGAGGTTGCCCCGCAGCACCGCCAGGCCGCCGTCCTGGGAGTACGCGTGCTCCGCCGAGCGGATGCAGCCGTTCTCGGCGTCGTCGTCCAGCGCCTCCCAGCGCTCGGACTGGGAGAACGCCTCCGCCGACCGCACGCACCCGGGCGCCGCGTGCCACAGTTCCACGGCCTCGGGGGAGGGGGAGCCGCCGCGGACGTCCCAGGTCTTCAGCCAGTCGGCCAGCGACGGGCTGTGCACGGCGTGGACGTCCTCGTTCAGCAGGCCCGCGCGGTGCAGCTCGCCCAGCAGCGCCGGGATACCGCCGGCGCGGTGCACGTCCTCCATGTAGTACGTGCGGTTCTTGGCGACGTTCGGGGCGACCTTGGCCAGGCAGGGCACGCGGCGCGAGACGGCGTCGATCTCGTCCAGGCCGAACGGGACGCCCGCCTCCTGGGCCGCGGCCAGCAGGTGCAGGATCGTGTTGGTGGAGCCGCCCATCGCGATGTCCAGGGCCATGGCGTTCTCGAAGGCCTGGAAGGTGGCGACGTTGCGGGGCAGGACGGTGTCGTCGTCCTGCTCGTAGTAGCGGCGGGTGATGTCCATGACCGTGCGGGCCGCGTCCTCGTACAGGGCGCGGCGCGCGGTGTGGGTGGCGAGGACCGAGCCGTTGCCGGGCAGGGACAGACCGATGGCCTCGGTCAGGCAGTTCATCGAGTTGGCGGTGAACATGCCGGAACAGCTGCCGCAGGTCGGGCAGGCGTTCTCCTCGATGCGGAGGATGTCCTCGTCGGAGATCTTGTCGTTGACGGCGTCGGAGATCGCGTCGACCAGGTCGAGCGTGCGGACCGTGCCGTCGACCAGGGTGGCGCGGCCGGACTCCATGGGGCCGCCGGAGACGAACACCGTCGGGATGTTCAGGCGCAGGGCCGCCATCAGCATGCCCGGGGTGATCTTGTCGCAGTTGGAGATGCAGATCAGGGCGTCGGCGCAGTGGGCCTCGACCATGTACTCGACCGAGTCCGCGATCAGGTCGCGGGAGGGCAGGGAGTACAGCATGCCGCCGTGGCCCATGGCGATGCCGTCGTCGACCGCGATCGTGTTGAACTCGCGCGGGATGCCGCCGGCCTCCCTGATCGCCTCGCTGACGATCCGGCCGACCGGCTGGAGGTGGGTGTGGCCCGGCACGAACTCGGTGAAGGAGTTGGCGACGGCGATGATCGGCTTCCGGCCGATGTCCGCACCGGGTACACCGGAGGCGCGCATAAGGGCGCGGGCGCCCGCCATGTTGCGACCGTGGGTGACTGTGCGGGACCTCAGCTCGGGCATCGCCGCTCGCTCCTTCGCAATCCTTCTGCCAGAGAGTTCTGACTGTACGGTCGAGCGTACGCCGCCGCTCCAAGGACTGGACACGACTGTCCGGAATGCGGGACGTCCGTTTCACGCGGTGGCGCTCGTGACGCCGTCAGGGCTGCGTCAGATGGGCCTGCACCACCGGCGCCACCCGCGCGATGATCTGCTCCAGGTCCGCCGAGGCCAGCGGCTCCAGCTTGATCACGTACCGCATCATCGCCGTGCCCACGATCTGCGCGGCCGCCAGCTCGGCGCGCAGCTCCGCCTCCGGCGGCTCCACCTCCGGCAGTTCCACCCGGGCGGCGACGCGGCGCAGCAGCTGGGCGGCGACGAGCCGACGGAAGACGGCGGCGGCGGTCTCGTTGTTCACGGCCGACCGGAGGATGGCGAGCAGCGGGGTACGGGTCGCGGGGTTCTCCCAGACGCCGAGGACGGACCGGGTCAGCCGCTCCCCCACCCCGTCCGCCGGGCCCTCGGCCACCGCGTCCGGCACGGCCAGGGCGGGGGCGAAGGCGACCTCGACGGCCGCCTCGAAGACCTGCTCCTTGGTGCCGAAGTAGTGGTGGACGAGCGCGGGGTCCACGCCGGCGGCCTTGGCGACGCCGCGCACGGACGTCCTCTCGTACCCGCGCGCGGAGAACTCCTCGCGGGCGGCGGCGAGGATGCGGTCGCGGGTGCCGGCGGACTCGCCGCCCGGCGGCCGGCCGCGGCGGCGGGGGGCGGGCCGGGCCGTCATCGCCGGGGTACCCGCACCGCCGCGGCCAGGTGCTCGCGGGTGAACGCCAGGGCCTCGGCGAGGTCGGCCTCGCGCTCGGCGCCGGACATCGCCCGCCGGGTGTTGACCTCGATCACCACATGGCCGTCGAAGCCGGTGCGCGCCAGGCGCTCCAGCAGCTCGGCACAGGGCTGGGTGCCGCGGCCGGGCACCAGGTGCTCGTCCTTGGCCGAGCCCCGGCCGTCGGCGAGGTGGACGTGCCCCAGCCGGTCCGCCATGCGGTCGACCATCCCCAGGGCGTCGGTGCGGGCCGTCGCCGTGTGGCTGAGGTCGATGGTGAAGTGCCGGTAGTCGTCGTTCGTGACGTCCCAGTCGGGGGCGTAGGCGAGCATCTCGCGGTCGCGGTAGCGCCAGGGGTACATGTTCTCGACGGCGAACCGCACGTCCGTCTCGTCCGCCATCCGCCAGATCCCGTCGACGAAGTCCCGGGCGTACTGCCGCTGCCAGCGGAACGGCGGGTGGACGACGACGGTGGAGGCGCCCAGCTTCTCCGCCGCCGCCCGGGCCCGGCGGAGCTTGGTCCAGGGGTCGGTGGACCAGACCCGCTGGGTGATCAGCAGACAGGGGGCGTGCACGGCGAGGATCGGGATGCCGTGGTAGTCCGACAGGCGGCGCAGCGCCTCGATGTCCTGGCTGACGGGGTCGGTCCACACCATGACCTCGACGCCGTCGTAACCGAGGCGCGCGGCGATCTCGAAGGCCGTCGCCGTCGACTCCGGGTAGACGGAGGCGGTCGACAGCGCGATGCGCACGTCAGTTGGTTCAGCCACGTCCGTCACCATACGGCGTCGGCCGGTACCGGTGTCGGGTGCCCGTTCGCCGTTGTGAGGTTTGCCATTCGGGCGGGCGGGGCGGCGCGCACCCGCCCGCGCACCCGCCGCGGAGCCGTCCGCCGGTACGGCGGCGTGCCTCTCGGGAAGCCGTGCGCCGGGACCGTCCGCCGACGGGCACCACGCCTCCCGGGAACGCCGGCCGCACCCCGTTTCCCGGAGCCTCCCGGCGCCGCGCCCGCCCGGCACGCCGGCCGGAACCGGTGTGCCGGCCCGGCACGCCCCCGCCCGGAAAGCCCGCCGGAACCCGCTAGTCGGAACCCATGTGGTCGAGGCGCCGCAGGATCACGCCCTCCCGCAGGGCCCACGGGCAGATCTCCAGGCTCTCCACGCCGAGCAGGTCCATCGCGCCCTCGGCGACCAGGGCGCCGGCGAGGAGCTGGTTGGCCCTGCCGTCGGAGACTCCGGGGAGTTCGGCGCGCTGCTCCGCGGTCATGCCGGCCAGGCGCGGCACCCACGCCTCCAGGGACTCGCGCTTGAGTTCACGCTGGACGTAGAGGCCGTCGGCGCTGCGGGCGGCACCGGCGATCCGGGCGAGCTGCTTGAAGGTCTTGGAGGTGGCGACCACGTGGTCGGGGGCGCCGAAGCGGGCGAACTCGCCGACCGTGCGGGCTATCTCGGTGCGCACGTGCCGGCGCAGGGCTCGGACGTCGTCCGGGGCGGGCGGGTCGCCGGGCAGCCAGCCGGCGGTGAGCCGGCCGGCGCCGAGCGGGAGGGAGACGGCCGTGTCCGGCTCCTCGTCCATGCCGTAGGCGATCTCCAGGGAGCCGCCGCCGATGTCGAGGACCAGCAGCCTGCCGGCGGACCAGCCGAACCAGCGGCGCACGGCGAGGAAGGTGAGCCGGGCCTCCTCGGCGCCGGAGAGGACCTGGAGCCGTACGCCGGTCTCGGCGGCCACCCGCGCGAGGACGTCGTCGGCGTTGGCGGCCTCGCGGACGGCGGAGGTCGCGAACGGCAGCAGGTCCTCGACGCCCTTGTCCTCGGCGGCCTGGAGCGCGTCCCGTACGACGGCGACCAGCTTGTCCATGCCGTCGTCGCCGATGGCACCGCTGCCGTCGAGGAGCTGGGCGAGCCGAAGTTCGGCCTTGTGCGAATGCGCGGGCAGCGGGCGGGCGCCGGGGTGGGCGTCCACCACCAGCAGATGCACCGTGTTCGAACCCACGTCCAGGACACCGAGTCTCATACACGGAACGCTACTGCCAGAACCTCCGTCCTCGGTCCCTCCCGCGGGCCCCGGCCACTTACCCTGGACAGGTGCCAAAGACGAAGAAGGCGAAGGCTGAGAAGCCGGACAAGGCAGACAAGGCGGGCAGAGGCCGCAAGGCCGCCACGCCCTCGACGGAGGCGAAGGTGAGCGACGAGAAGGGGCTCGACTTCGCCCGCGCCTGGGTGGAGTTCCCGGACCCGGCGGACGAGGAGCAGGTCTTCCGCTGTGACCTGACCTGGCTGACCTCTCGCTGGAACTGCATCTTCGGCAGCGGCTGCCAGGGCATCCAGGCGGGCCGCGCGGACGACGGGTGCTGCTCGCTGGGCGCCCACTTCTCCGACGAGGACGACGAGAAGCGGGTCGCCTCCCATGTGGCCCGGCTCACCCCGGAGATCTGGCAGCACCACGCCGAGGGCACCCGGAACGGCTGGGTCTCCGAGGACGAGGAGGGCTCCCGGCAGACGCGGCCCTTCCAGGGGTCGTGCATCTTCCAGAACCGGCCGGGCTTCGCCGGCGGCGCGGGCTGCTCGCTGCACATCCTGGCGCTGAAGGAGGGCCGGGAGCCGCTGGAGACCAAGCCGGACGTGTGCTGGCAGCTGCCGATCCGGCGGACGTACGACTGGATCGACCGGCCGGACGACACGCGCGTGCTCCAGGTCTCCATCGGCGAGTACGACCGGAGGGGCTGGGGTCCGGGCGGCCATGACCTGCACTGGTGGTGCACCTCGGCGACCTCGGCGCACGGGGCCGGCGATCCGGTGTACGTCTCCTACCGGGCCGAGCTGACGGAACTGATGGGCAAGGCCGGCTACGAGCGTCTGGTCGAACTGTGCGAACAGCGGCTGGCCTCGCGACTCCCGCTGGTGGCGCCCCACCCGGCCGACCCCGCGCCGTAACCCGGCCGCCCGCGCTCTCTTCCGCGCCCCCGGCGCCCCCGGCGCACCCGCTCCGCCGCCGCCGAGCCGCGCCGTCGCCCCCGTCCGCCCGCCATCGGGCCGTGCCGTCACCACTCCCGCCCCGGCCCGTCACCGGCCCGGGGCGGGCCGTCGTTTCTCCCGTGCCGTCCGGCGTCCGCGTGCCGTGCCGTCCCGCCGGTCCGGGATCACTCCTGGCTGCCCGACGGGCTCGGTTCGCCGGTGGCCGTCGGGGGCTGCGCCGGGGTCGGGGAGTCGGCCGGTGAGGGATCGGCCGGGGTGGGGGACGGG
>NZ_JOCB01000149.1 GCF_000718775.1 Streptomyces sp. NRRL S-31 | reverse complement strand
CGGGCCGGCCGGGCGGGCGCGGCCGGGCGGTGCGGGCCGCGTTCGGCGCGCTCGCCGGCGCCGCGGCCTTGTCGCTGGTCCTCGGCTTCGGCTGGCTGGTGACACGGGGCGGCCTGGACGACAACGGCGAGGCGTCGTCCAAGAGCGCGGCCGGCGCCGTGCCCGAGGACACCGGCAGCGCGGTGCCCCCGGCGGACCCGGAGCGCGAACTGGCCTGTTCCCGGCTGGTCGTGGAGGGGACGGTGGCGCGGGTGGAGCGGCGGGGCGACTCCTCGCGGCGGATCACGCTCACCGTGACCCACGCCTACCGGCCCGCGTCCGGACCGGCTGAGGTCGGCTTCCTCGTGGGCCCGGACGCGCGGCCGGCGCCGCGCGTGGGACAGCACGTACTGGTGCGCATCGCCCGGGGTGAGCGGTACCCGAGCCGGTGGGCGGTCGGTAACGGCCGGGTGGCCGCCGAGCGCGCCTGGATCACCGACGCCCTGCCCGCGTCCCGGAACACGGCCTGCCCCTCAGGCGACGCGGCCTGAGCGGGTGGGCCCGGGACGCGTCGAACGTTCCGGGGTGTCCCCGCGTCTGAGGAGCGAGCCGCGCGCGGAAGGCGCGCGGGGACGACCGGAAGCGGAAGCGAAGGGGACACACCATGACGTCACGGCAGAGGGCCGGGTCCGTGGAGCGGGGCGCCCCGCGCAGGCGTTGGCGGCTGCCCGCCGCCCTCGCCGCGGTGCTGGTGCTCGGCGGGATCGCGGCCACCGGGTACACCCTGTCCGAGCGGGGGCACGCGGAGGTCGACACGGGCGAAGGGGGCAGCCTGAGCGCCGAGGGGACGGTGGCGTGCGCCTCCGCCGTCGCCGAGGGCCGGGTGGCCGAGACCCGGCCGGCCGGGCGGGGTTCCGGCCTCCGGGTCGTCCTGGACGTCGACCACGCGTACAAGCCCGCCGGGCGGGACCCGGGCCGGCTGGAGTTCGTCACGCCCGAACCGGATGCCGGGCGGTACTACCGGGTGGGCGCGCGGATGCTCGTCCTCGTGTCCTCCCGGGCGGGCGAGGCGCCGTCGGCCTACCGGGACGGGGACACCCCGCCGGAGGGCACGGGTGACGCGCTGGAGTGGGCCCGCACGTGGGTGAAAAAGGCCGTTCCGCGGTCCCGGAACCTGAAATGCGCCGACGGCGAGGGGGCCGGCTGAGCACTCCGGCCAATTCGGATGGCGCAATTCCGCTTGGCTGGATACATACCTTCCGTTGACTGGATTATTACTGTCATGGCTCGATCGGTTTCAGCCATGATCCCTGGGCCGGTAAAAACAACCAGCTCGGGGGTACGGTGAAATCAGTGCGAAGAAAAACCGCCGCCGCTTGCGTGTCGGCCGTGGTGCTGTCCATTTCCTTCACGGCCGCCACACCCGCTTCGGCGCATTTCCTGGGAAATGACTCCGTCGACGACCGGGAAATCCGGTGGGAGGACTCGACCCGGTACGACGACGCGCGCAAGCACGCCATCAACGCCTGGGACAACAGCTCGCTCAACCGGATCAACATCGCGCCGGACGCCTGGAACACCATCGCCGACCTGGAGTGGCGCGACTCCAGCCGCACCGACGTCACCTGGGACGGGCTGTGGAAGGCCCGTACCGGCGCGGACGCGATCTACCTGAACGTCGCCTACCTCAAGAACTACGGGACGACGAAGCGCCGCGGCGTGGCCACCCACGAGCTGGGCCACGCCCTCGGCCTGGCGCACAGCTACAGCGGACAGATCATGGTCAACAACACGCCCGCCCGGGGCTCGCTGACCACGCCGCAGTCGCACGACAAGGCCGACTACCACGCGCTCTGGGGGTAAGCAGAATGGTATTCAGCGGTTCCGGGTCCCGGTTGCGCAAGGGCGTCGTTTTCACGGCCGCCGGTCTGGCGGTGGCCGCCGTGGCCACCTGGGGCGGTGTCCAGGCGTTCGCCGACGACCGTCCTGAATTCAGCGTGCAGTATATGCACGCCAGTACCGTCGGGGATTTCAGCGAGGACGAAAAGCTCGTCGGATTCGCCGATTTCGTCTTCCATGGCACGGTGGTGTCCAGGAAGGGCACGACCGAGATCGACGGGGTCCCCGAGACCCAGTGGGCCGTCAAGGTGAACGAGGTCTACGAGGGCACGCTCCAGGCCGGTTCGACCACGGTGGTGAACCAGACCGGCGGCTACGACGCCGACACCAACAGCCTCACGCTGATGGAGGGCGACCTGCCCCTGGAGATCGGCGAGAACTACGTCTTCTCCACCCACAGCATGAGCGACCGCGCCTGGTTCACGATGGTGCCGGTCTACGGCGCGCAGCCGGTCGGCAGCACCACCCAGCCGTTCCCGGCGGCGGAGGACATGGACGGCGACGGACAGAAGACCGTGGCCGACCACTGGAAGCAGATGGTCCGCGACCAGGTCCAGCCCGACATCGGCCCCGGCGAGGGGCCGGAACCGACGGACGAGCCCACCGAGCAGCCGTCCGACGTGCCGACCGGCTCCCCGGAGCCCTCGGACCCGGCCGAGTGAGACGGGTGCCATCGGTGGCCGGGTGACGCCGGTGGCCGGGTGACGACAGCGGGGGCGGGTGTCCGTCAGGACGCCCGCCCCCGCCGTGTGCGTCACCCCGTCACGGCGTGACCTTGCCGATCCGCACGCTGCCGGTGCCGGCGACCGTGCCGCGCGTGTTCACCAGCTGCACCCGGCCGAAGAACTCACGGCCGGCCGGGGCCTCGGCCGCCGCCGTGACCTGGCCGGTCACCGTCGCCGAGGCGCCGGTGCCGAGCTTGACCGCCGCCGCGCCGTCGACCGTGACGGAACCGAGCGCGGAGGAGAAGAACACGTCCCGGTAGTCGTAGTCGGTCGAACCGGACGGGACCGAGTAGCCCGCGACCGCGATGGTGTAGGTGCCGGCGGCCGGGGACGGCACGGAGACCGCCTCCTCCGAGTCGCCGTCGGCGGACTTGCCGACCTCCGTGCCGGACGCGTCGTACACCGTCAGGTCCAGGTCGGCCGCCGTGTCCGAGACGCGCCCGATCGCGACGTCGAGCGAGGTGGCGCCGGCCGGGACCGTCACCGTGGTGGTCCGCGTCTCGCCCTCCTTGATGGCGGGGCGGGTGGACTCGGCGGAGCCGAGCGGGCCGCCGGTCAGCCTGCCGTCCAGGGCCGCGTAGCCGTTGGTCACCTTCCAGGAGGCGGTGACCGGGGTGCCCACGCGGGCCTCGGGGACGGTCACGGTCTCCGGGTCGAAGGCCGCGCCGAGCACCGAGACGTCCAGCCGGTAGGGGTTGTCGAGCAGCGGGGACGTGCGCCGTGCCTCGACCTCGACCTCCCACACGCCGGGCTGCGGGTCGGCGTACGCGCGCACGTCGGGCTTGCAGCCGTTGCCGCCCAGGTAGTTGTTGTAGCAGTACGGCGTCGAGGTGTTGTCGGACGGGACGCCGTACGGGTGGATGGCGATGAACCGGGTCTGGCTGCCGTCCTCCAGCCCGTCGATCGCGACCTGGAGCGACTTCGCGCCCTCGGGCACGCTCACGAAGTACGACCGCGTGCTGTTGCGCTGCACCGAACCCGGCGCGGAGTACGTGAAGCGCACCGGGGCCGCGACCACGACCGTGGTGAGGACCTGCTTGTCGACGCCCTCGGTCTTCGGGTCGTCGACCTCCAGGATCGCGCTCTTGATGCCCGCGGACCGCGGCGCGGCCTGCACCTTGACGGTCACCGGCCGGTTCAGCGGCAGCCGCACCACGTCGTCGCCGACGATCCGGAAGGTGTTCCCGGCGTTGTTCTCGAAGTGCAGCTCGTGCCGGACCGCCCGGTCCGGGCCGGAGGTGCGGGTGACGGTGACGTCGTAGGTCTTCTTCGCGCCCGCCGTCAGACCGCCCTCGCGGTCGTACAGGCCGGTGCCGTGCCCCGGGGTCTTCAGGGCGTAGTCGATCGCGGTGTCGACCGGTGCGTCGACCGTGTAGTCGTGCGCGGTGGCGCCGTCGCGGATGGCGTCCCACGCGTCGACGATGTTGATCAGGCCCGCGCCCTCCTCGTACGCCTGGGTGTCCGCGATGTGGTCGGCGGTCGAGGTCAGGGCGGTGCGCAGGGCGGCCGGGGTGAGGTCGATGCCCTTCTGTCCGGCGGCGGAGAGCAGCAGCGCGGAGGCGCCGGCGGCCTGCGGGGAGGCCATCGAGGTGCCCTGGAGCATCGAGTAGCCGGCCGGCAGGGAGTAGCCCGCCTCGGCGACCGGGGAGCCGGGCAGCCAGGTCTGGGTGGTGTTGACCGCGGCGCCGGGCGCGGTCAGGGTCGGGGTGAAGCCGCCGTCCTCCCGCGGGCCGCGCGAGGAGAAGGGCATCATCGCGTACCGGGTCCGCACGGCGGAACCGTAGTTCGCGGCCCAGGTCTCCTTGGAGACGGCGGCGCCGACCGAGATCACCTTGTCCGCGAGGCCGGGGTCGCCGATGGTGTTGGCGCCCGGACCGGAGTTGCCCGCGGAGATCACGAGCTGGACGCCGTAGGCGTCGATGAGCCGCGTGTACAGCTCGGCGCGCGCGTTGTTGCCGTCGTTCAGCGCCGGCAGGCCGCCGATCGACATGTTGACGATGTCGACGCCGCGGTTGACGACGAGGTCGATCATGCCCTCGGTGAGCGCCACGTTGGTGCAGCCGCCGGACCAGGTGCAGGCCCGCGAGGAGACGAGCTTCGCGCCCGGGGCGGCACCGTTCATCCTGCCGCCGAACAGGCCGTGGGCGGCGGTGATGCCGGCGACGTGGGTGCCGTGCTCGGACTCGATGACGCCGATGTTGACGAAGTCGGCCTTCTTGCCGACCCAGTCGCCGCCGTACGGGTCGGTGGGCACGTCCTTGCGTATCTGCACGACGAACGGCTGCCGCTCGACGACGTCGGTCTTCGGGTCGTCGGTGCCGAAGTACCCGATCCGGTGGCCGTCCTTGTACGGCTTCATCGGCGTGTCGTCGGTGAAGTCGAAGTCGTTGTCCAGGTCGACGCGGACGGTCCCGGCGGCCGGGTCGTAGAGGACGCCCCAGGCGTCGGTGGTGTCGCCGTCGCGGTTCGCGTCGCCCTTGGCGTCGCCGCCGGCCGTCGCGGACTCGCGGAACAGGCTGACCTGGTAGTCGCCCGCCGGCGCCTTCCAGGTCGCGCCGCCGTAGGTGAAGGAGGGGCCGCTGACCGGGTTGGTCATCCGGCGCCAGGTGCCGTCGCCGTCGACGATCGGGTCGGTCGCGGTGACCCAGTCGACGATCTTCCGCTCGCCGGTGGTGGTCTTCTGGAGCGCCGGGTGGCCGAGGTCGACACCGGAGTCGAGGATGCCGATGGTGACGCCGCGGCCGTCCGCCTTCGGGTGCTCCCGGACGAAGTCGACTGCACCGGTCTCGAAGGAGGGGTTGTACGGGTTCTCCGCCGGGGTGTTCCGGTCCGGCCCGGAGTACGTCCCCGTCGCCGCGCGGGCCTTGCCTGCGGTGCCCGCGTCCGGCGCCGGGTCGTCGAGCGGGATCTCCCGCCGCAGGTCGATGGCGTGCACGGAGGAGAGCCCCGCCGCGGCCTCGATGGCCGCGTCGGCGCGTGCCGTGGGCACGGTGGCCCGGACGTAGCCGACCTTGTCGTAGGTGCGGCCCACCGAGCCGCCCTTGACCGCGTCCAGCTCGGCGGCGACCCGCTCGGTCTGCCCGGGGGCCGTCGCGATCATCAGCGTGATGTTCTTGGCGCCGCCGGCCTTGGCCGCGGCGAGTGTGTCGGCGTCGTCCGCGCCCAGCTTGTCGTGGGCGGGCTTGACGCCGGTGGCGGCGGCCGGGGCGGGCGGGGGTACCTCCCGTGCCTTCGGCGGTGGGGGAGCGTCCGCGGCGAGGGCCAGCGGCACCGGCCCCGCCGCGGAGAGCGCGGCCGCCACGCCCACGGCCACGGCTATCCGGGCCAGGCGTCTCGGACCGGGTAGGGGATCACGCTCGGGAGTGTGGGTCATCGGCATCCCTCAGGTAACGGAACGAGCGGACGAGAGCGCTCAGCCTCGCTCAAGGGCTGCGGGTTTGGGGACCGTTGACCGAATCGAGATGAACGTATGGGGAAAACCCGCGATGGGATATGACCGGATCGGACCCTGAAAGCCCGGTATTTCCTCAGTTCTCCTTCGAACACGGGTAATGCCGGAACGACCCGGCACGACCGCAGCGCCCCGCCGCCGAGCACCGGCGGCGGGTGCCCTGCCCCGCACCGGCCGGCACCGGAGTGCTCACCGCCCGACCGTCCCGTTAACGTCGTCGGATGAGACGGAAGTTGAGGGTGGCGGCCTACGCCGTGTGCGTCCGCGACGGACGGATCCTGCTCGCCCGCTCACCCGGGCCCGGCGGCGTGCCCGAGTGGGTGCTGCCCGGTGGCGGCATGGAGCACGGCGAGGACCCGTACGACACCGTCCGCCGCGAACTCGCCGAGGAGACCGGCTACCGCGTGGAGGTGACCGGGCTGCTCGGCATCGACTCCGACCGCCACGTCCGCCCCGGCGGCCGGCCGCGCCGCCGCACCGACCACCACGGGGTGCGCATCGTGTACGAGGCCGCGGTCGTCGGCGGCGAACTCCGGTACGAGGTCGGCGGATCCACCGACCTCGCCGCATGGCAGGACCTGGACGCGGTACCCGCCCTGCACCGGATACGGCTGGTCGACGTGGCCCTCCGGCTGTGGCGGGAACGTCCGGCCCACGGACGCCTGGCGGAGCGTCCCCTGCCCCCGCGGATGAACGACGGGTGACCGCCTCCCGGCCGCCCGCGATCCACTCCGTGACCACACCCGGTACCCGTGATCCACGTACGGTGATCGGCGTCGCGCGTTGCCGCCGCGTTCACGCACCGGCCATCCCCACTGCCAACGATCCACAGTGAGCGGGACGTTCGCGTCCGCGACGGCCCGCGACCACCGCCGACGCGTCCGCACCCGGGGAGATCGCGCCATGTCGCGCACACGCTCTGTCGCCGCCTCCGCTCTGGGGGTCAACCGCCGTACCGTCCTCGCCGCCGCCGGAGCCGTCTCGCTCTCCGCGGGCGTCGGCTACGCCCTGCGCCCCACCGAGAGCCAGGCCGCCACCACCGCCCCCTCGCCCGGGGACGAGGCGCCGGTCGCCCGGTCCCGGCAGGCCGCCGGGGCCCCGCTCGCCCCCTACACCAAGGGCACCACCGTCGCCTCCGTCGCCGCGCCGCGCAACGGCTCCGGCTACCGCCGGCTCGGCGACGGCCCCGGCTGGAAGCGGGTCGTGCGCACCGAGCTGGCGGCGCCCAAGTCCGGCCGGGAGCACCGCCGTACCGTACTCGCCGCGTTCGTGCAGTTCACCGACCTGCACCTGATGGACGTCCAGCACCCGCTGCGCCTGGAGTACCTGCGCTCCCACGACGTGCACGCCTGGCGCCCGCACGAGGCGCTCACCGTGCCCGGCGCCGTCTCCCTCGTGGAGCGGGTCAACGCGCTGCGCGGTGCCCCCGTCACCGGCGCCCCGCTGCACTTCGTGATGACCACCGGCGACAACACCGACAACAACGCCCACTCCGAACTGGAGTGGTTCATGAAGGTGATGAGCGGCGGCCGGATCACCCCCAACACCGGGGACCCCCGGCACTACGAAGGCGTGCAGAACAGCGGTCTGAAGCTGTACTGGCAGCCCGGCTCCACCACCCGCGACCAGGACAAGGCGCTCGGCTTCCCGCACCTGGAGGACTTCCTGGCCGCCGCGGTCCGCGAGGTGCGCAGCCCCGGCCTCAAGCTGCCCTGGTACTCCACCGTCGGCAACCACGACGCCCTGCCGCTCGGCTGCTACGGCTCCCACGGCGACCGCTACCTCGCCGAGGCCGCCATCGGCGGCAAGAAGCTGATGAGCGTCTCCGCCGCCGACGCCAAGAAGCTCCAGGACACCATCAAGTACGCCAAGGACCCCAAGGCCACCGGCTACCGCGATTTCCTCAAGGCGCACGCCCGCTCGATGCGTTCGGTCACGGCGGACGAGAAGCGGGCCCCGTACACCCGGGCCGACTACCTGAAGGCCCACCTGGACCCCGCCCACCAGGGCCTCGGCCCGGCCGGCCACGGCTACTCGTCGGCCAACCTGGACGCGGACACCCAGTACTACGCCTTCCGCGTCTCCGAGGACGTCATCGGCATCAGCCTCGACACCACCGACGCCGGCGGCCACTACGACGGCTCCCTCGGCACCGCCCAGCTGAAGTGGCTCGACAGGACGCTGAAGGACAACAAGGACTCCTACGCCGTCGTCTTCAGCCACCACACCAGCAAGACCATGACCAACACCCGCCCCGACCCGGCCCGCCCCGGGGAGAAGCGGCACGGCGGCGCCGAGGTGGTCTCCGTGCTGTCCGCCCACGCCAACGTGCTGGCCTGGGTGAACGGACACATCCACAAGAACGTCGTCACCCCGCACAAGGCCGCGGGCGGGCGCTCCTTCTGGGAGATCTCCACCGCCTCGCACGTCGACCACCCCCAGCTCGCCCGGGTGATCGAGCTGACCGACAACAAGGACGGCACGGTCTCGCTGTTCACCACCCTGGTGGAGTCGGCCGCCCCGCACCGCACCGACTACGCCGACCTCTCCCAGACCGGCCTCGCCGCCCTCTACCGCGAGCTGGCCTACAACGCCCCCGGCGCCAACCGGACCCTCGCCGGCGGCGCGGCCGACCGGAACACCGAGCTGGTGCTGAAGAAGGGCTGAAAGTCACTCAACCGGCCCATCGCGGGCAACCTTCGCACACCGCCCGCGGTCCCTTCCCCCGACCGAGCCGGACCCACAGGTTGGGGGAAGACATGCACCCACGTACGACGGCGGCGGGCACCACCGCCCTGCTCCTGACGGCGGCCCTGACGGCGGCCCTGGCGGCCCCGGCCGCCGCGGCCCCCGCGAGACCCCGCGAGGGCGGCCACACCGCCACCCGCGAGGCGATCGAGGCGGCGGTGGCGGCCGGCGTGCCCGGGGCGACCGCCACCGCGCGGGACGCCCACGGCACCTGGTCGGCGACGGCCGGCGTCGGCGACACCCGCACGGGCGCACCGCGCTCGGCCGCCGACCGCTACCGCGTCGGCAGCATCACCAAGACCTTCGTCGCCACGGTCCTGCTCCAACTGGAGGCGGAGGGCAGGCTCTCCCTGGACGACACGGTCGACACCTGGCTGCCCGGCGTGGTCCGCGGCCACGGCCACGACGGCCGCCGCATCACCGTCCGCCGGCTCCTCAACCACACCAGCGGCGTCTACGACTACACGCAGGACGCGGACTTCGTCCGCACCTACTTCCTCAAGGACGGCTTCCTCCGGCACCGCTACGACACCCGCACGCCCCGCGACCTGGTCGCGATCGCGACGCGGCACGCGCCCGTCTTCGCGCCGGGCACGTCCTGGAGCTACTCCAACACCAACTACGTCCTGGCCGGCATGGTGATCGAGAAGGTGACCGGCCGCTCCTACGCCACCGAGATCCGGCGCCGCGTCATCGACCCGCTCGGTCTGACGGCCACCTCCGTGCCCGGCACCCGGGTCACCGTGCCGCGGCCCAGCGGCCGCGCCTACGGGAAACTCGCCGAGACGACGACGGGCCCCACCTACGACGTCACGGAACTCAATCCGTCCATCGCCTCCGCCGCCGGAGAGATGATCTCGAATTCCGCGGACCTGGACCGCTTCTACAGCGCCCTGCTGCGCGGGAAACTCCTGCCGGCCCACCAGCTGAAGGAGATGAAGACGACCGTCGAGATCGCCGGCGTCCCGAACGTCCGCTACGGCCTCGGCCTCATGGACACCAGGCTGACCTGCGGTGTCCACGTCTGGGGGCATGACGGCGGCATCCACGGCTCCACGTCCTCGGCGGTGACGACGGCGGACGGCGGCCATTCCCTCGCCCTCAATCTCAACGCCGACTGGACGGGCGAACCGGCCCCCGTGGTCGAGCGGGAATTCTGTTAGCCAACGTTTCACCCGCGTAGTTCCGCGTTCACGCGCACGCAATGTCCGTACCGCCTCATATCGGCTAACCCGCTGTGAACGGGGATGGCTCGATCTTCTCGATCGTTTATGCAAGGCGGGTGGTCGCGTGCGCGCACGGCGCGGACTGCGTGTGCTCTCGGTCTACGAGGGCTTCTTCTCCGGCGGAGCCCGGATCGTCCATTCCGACGTCGTCCTGGGGCTGGCCGAGGGCGGCCAGTCCCACCAGGTCCTCAGCATCCACGGCGAGGTCCACCGCGAGGCCACCCGGCAGCGCATGGAGGACGACCCCTGCTACCGGTCGCTGACCGCCGGCGGGGTCGGCGTCACCTCGCTGGGCCGCACCGCGGGCCTGGTGGACGGCACGCTCGCGGCGAACGTTTTCAGCGGACCCGAGCTGGCCGGAACCGCTCGCTCCATGGCCGCCGCCGACGTGGTGCTGTCACTCAAGGAGCAGCCGCTGGCCCTGCTCAACCAGGCCGGGCTGCCCCGCCGCCCGGTCGTGGTCTGCCTGCACCGCTCCGACCCGGAGAACCAGGGCCCCGCCCTGGACGAGCTGAAGGCCGCCATCGCCGACGGCACGGTCGCGGCCTGCGTGTGCTGCGCCGAGTCCACCCGCGCCGCCTACGAGGCCGCGGGCGTGCCGGGCGAGCTGCTGCACGTCATCCCCAACGGCGTGGACCTGCTGCGGTTCCGCCCGGACGGGGCGGCCCGGCAGGCGTTCCGCGCCTGTCTGGGCATCCCGGCCGCCGCGCCCGTGGTCGTCTTCGCGGCCCGCTACGCCGCCATGAAGAACGTCCCGCTGCTCCTCGCCGCCGCCCGCGCCTGGCTCGCCCGCGAGCCCGAGGGCCGTGTCCTGCTGTGCGGCGCGGGCATGGACGGCGCCAACCCTGCCCTGACGGCCGACATCGAAAGGGCCTTCGGCGCGGACCGGGGGCTAGCGGACCGGGTCCGTCCGCTCGGGGTGCGCCGGGACATGGAGACCGTCTACGCCGGCGCCGACGTGGTCGCCCTGACCTCCGCCTCCGGGGAGGCCGCGCCGCTGTGCCTGATCGAGGGCATGATGTGCGGCGCCGTCCCCGTGACGACGGACGTCGGCGACAGCGCGGAGATCGTCCGGGGCCACGGCTTCGTGACCCCGCCGGACCCGGAGGCCGTCGCCCGGGCCTGGACGGCGGCGGTCGCCGGCCGGGCCGGTCTCGCCCCGGCGCTGGCGGCGAGCCGCGAACGCTTCAGCCGTACGCGCATGATCGCGGCGTACGCCGCGCTGCTCGACGGCGTCCACACCCGGGCCTCGCGCCCGCGCGCGCTGCCCGAGCCGCGGTAGCGGACCGGGCGGCGCGGGCGTCAGGACACCCGGTCGAGCACCTGCAGGTAGCCGAGCGACTGTCCCGGCGCCGTGGGGTGGTACGACTCGGTGACCGCCAGCACGTCGACGCTGTGCAGCCAGGGACTGGCCGAGCAGATCTCGTGCCCGGCGAAGGCGGCGGTCACGTCGGCGAAGGTGAACCCGTGGGCGGCGGCGCGCCGCGCGAGCACCCCGTTGAGGTGGTCCACGGCGTCGTTCAGGACGGCGCGCTCGCCGTCCGGCAGGCCCAGCGCGCAGGTGCCGCTGAGGTGGTACAGGTGCGGGTAGCCGAGCACCACGACACGGGCGGCGGGCGCCCGGCCGCGGACGGCGGTGTAGAGGCGGTCGAGGTCCGCGGCGAGCGATCCGTCCATGGTGGCGCGGGCCCGGGAGACGGCGGACCGGCACCGCTCGGCACCGCCCAGCGCGCAGGTGGCCAGGACGGTGACGAAGCCGGAGTCGTGGCCGCCCACGGTGAGGGTGACCAGGCCGGTACGGGCACTGAGGTGGCCCAGTTGATCGGCCAGGACGTCTTTCACGCCGGCGCCGTTGCACGCGGCGAAGCTGAAGGTCGCCGGCGCGTGCGCCTCGGCCCACAGCACGGGGTACGCCCGGCTGCTGCGCTTGCACTCCTTGCCGGATTCCAGGTAGTCGCCGGCCCCGACGCCGGAGGAGTAGGAGTCGCCGAGGGCCACGTAGCCGCCGGACGCGGTCCGGGGCGCCTGCTGCGCCGTCGCGGGGCCGGCGTAGGCGCAGGCGGCCGCGAGGAGCAGGGAGCAGGCGCCCGCCGTTATGCGGGACTGTCTCATGACTCTCCTGTACCGCGGGCCCGCGCCGGGCCGCCCGCCGTGCTCGTCCGCCCGGGTGAACCGTCACCCGGGCGGCGCAGCACAAATGGACCGGCGGCGGCCCGCGTGGGCGGCTGCCGCCGGTCCGGTCCGCCCCTACCGGGGCAGCACCACGAGGTACGCGGCCGGGTCGCGGTCGCCGGACGCCATCAGCGCCGTCCGCACCACCGCCGCCTGCTGCTCCAGGGACTCCCGGAGCTTCCTCGGCGTGATGTGCACGACCGTGACGCCGAGCCGCTCCAGATGCTCGCGCCTGCGGGCGACCTGTGACCACAGCGCGTCCTCGTCCGGCCGGCCGCCCTGGCGCGGGGCGCGGGTGTCGAGTTCGACGGCGACCGCCTGGTCCGGCCAGTAGGCGTCCAGACCGCCCAGGTTCGGGCCGCCGGGCAGGCGCAGGTCGACGTTCCAGACCGGGTCGGGCAGGCCGTACTCGCGGACCATCCGGTAGAGGCGGTCCTCGGCGATCGAGCGGCCCTCCGCGAGCAGCGCCTCCACCGCGTCCACGACGTGCGGGCGGGTCAGCAGCCTCGCCCGGGTCAGCTCCCGGACCACGGCGGCCGGTTCGCAGTGCCCGCCGCGCACCGCCTCGGTCAGCAGCCGGCGTACCGCCTCCGCGTCCGCGGGCTCCGCCACCGCGTCCGCCAGCGCCCGCGGCACCGGCGCCACCGGCAGACCGGAGACCGTTTGCGGGGCGGGCAGGTCGGGGGTGCGCAGGATCCGGACGTAGCCGGTGGAGCGCGGCCGGCGCGACCGCGGGACCAGGACGTCCACGCGGTCCAGGGAGGCCGGCGGCGGGGTGGCCGAGAAACCGTGCAGGGTCAGCGCCGCCGGACCGGTGAGCACCGCCTCCGCGTACACCGGCCGGTGCGGGCCCCCGGCCGTCGGCTGGGCGGGCACGCCCGGTCCGGACGCGCGGGCGGCGTACAGCAGCGCCCCGTGCAGCCGTTCCTCGCCGCTGGGCGGCCCGGGGTGCAACAGGATCACGTTGGGCAGCAGCTCCCGCCAGGGTCCGCCGGGACGGCACTGCGCGGATGCCTCGGCGGCCGTCACCCCGTGGGCGCGCAGCTGGGCCGTCGTCAGGACCCGGCGGTGGACGTCGGAGAGGTGGCGGAGGGGGCGGGGGGAGAGC
>NZ_JOCB01000148.1 GCF_000718775.1 Streptomyces sp. NRRL S-31 | reverse complement strand
GTCCAGCGTACGGGACGCTTCGGCGTCTGCAACACCCCCGCCGCTTCCGCGTGCCGCCACGGTTGCGCCGCTTACCCCCTCGCGTGAGCGCAGTGGCCCCATGACAACCACCCGTGGCCCCCGCTGCTTCTGCGGCACCCCGATCACCCACACGCCCGGCAAGCGCCCGCGCGTCTACTGCTCTGAAGCATGCAAAAAGCGGGCAAAGCGTGCTATTGCGCGCGGTGAGGCTCTGCCCACCCCCGACCGGTCGGGCGGCACCTCCGGCACCAAAAAGGGACGCGGCCTTGGTACTACCGCGAAAACTACGGACATGCAGGTCAGCGGCCCGCATCTTGACGTGTCCACTGACAACCCGGCCACGTTCAGCGGTTCGACGCGCGGCACCGTCATGGAGTCCGACGCCGACACGACGGCCCGCGACATCCGGTTCGAGATGCGCGAGGCCCTCCGGGCCATCTCCGGCCTGGAGCGCCTGGAGCGCTGCGGGATCTCCGTCCTCGCGGGCGGCGTGACCCCGACCCTGCGCAACGGACGCGCCGGGTACGCCGGGGTCGTCACCTGCGGCTCGGTGCACGTCTGCCCGTGCTGCGCGACGTCGATCCGCCGCGTCCGGCAGGACGAGCTGGACCAGGTCGGCCAGTTCTGGGAGTGCCAGAGTTGCGGCCTGGTGATGATGACGCTCACCATGCGCCACTACGACCGCGACCTCCTGGCCGACCTGGAGGAGAAGCAGCGGGCGGCATGGAAGGCCGGGTTCGGCATGAACGCGGGCCGTCAGTGGCGGCAGGCGAAGAAGGACTTCGGCATCCGCGGCTTCGTCCGGGCCTGGGAGGTCACGCACGGCGAGAACGGCTGGCACTGCCACTACCACGTCCTGCTGTTCCTGGCCCGGCCCCTCGCGGCCGGCCGCGTTGAGGAACTCCAGCACCTCGTGTTCGAGGTGTGGTCGGAGGCCCTGGTCAAGGTCGGCGCCCGGATGCCGGTGGAGGTCTCCGAGAAGGACGGCAAGCCCGTCGGCGTGAAGATCGACGCTCCGGACCGGGGAGAGTCCGGCCAGATGGCCCGCTACCTGATGAAGAACCAGGACGGGAAGACCCGCTGGGGAGTCGCCGCAGAGCTGACCCGGCAGGATGTGAAGCAGGGCCAGGGCGGGCATCGGACCCCGTTCCAGATCGCCCGCGACGCCATCGCTGGTGACGCGCGCTCGGTGGAGCTGTGGAGGGAGTTCGTGGTCACCGCGACCGGCGTCCGCTCGCTGTACTGGTCCAACGGCCTGCGCAAGCTCCTGCGGGAGATGGGCTTTGAGCTGGACGAGCGCAACGACAACGAGGTGGCCGCCGACGAAGCCGCCGACGGCAAGCCGATCGCGTGCATCCCTGCCGCGACCTGGTACCGGCACATCGCCCGGCAGAAGGGCCGCGCCCTCGCCCTGCTCAAGGCCGCCGAGAAGGGCGGTACCCGTGCTGTCCGCGCCCTGATCGAGTCCTGGGGGCTGATCTGGGGCGCCGACGTCACCGAGCCCGAGAAGCTGCCCGCCGACGGCACGCTGCCCACCGCCGCCGAAGTCCTGCGACGGGCCGCGCGGATGGACCTGGCGGCCCGGGCCGAGGTCTGGCGCCGCGGCTTCGCCCTCGCTGAGGGAGCCGTCATCAAGGCCCGCGCCGAGCACTTCGCCGCCCACCCGGACGCGCCCGAGTACACGGCTCGCGCCGACGCGATGAAGCAGGCCGCCGTTGACCGTGACGCACAGCTCGACATCGAGGACCAGGAGCACGACGAGCTGGCCGCCGCGCGTGCCGAGTTCGTCCGCCGGCGGAAGCTCGTCGCGGTCGCGCACGCCGACGAGACCACCGCGGCGTTCGACCGGCTCCGCAATCCCGACCGGCCCGTCACCCCGAAGGTCAGCCTGCGCAAGCGGCGCAAGCCCACGGCCGTTCCCGCGCCACGCCTCACGCCTCCGGCCGATGCCGCCTCCGAGACCTGTCGTCGGTGCGGCCGAGCCCTCGCCCCCGCGCTCCAGCCCTACGGCCAGCACGTTGGCGACTGCACCCGTAACTGACCCCAGTTCGCACTAACTCGCTCCAGTTTTGACCGCGCCCGGTACTACCAGACGAAGCGCCATGAGACGGAGGAACTGATGACGAACCCGTTCCCGACCGGAGTTGACCTCGTACGAGAGACCGTCCGCGTAACCCGAGCTGTCGTCGCCGGCGAGCGCGGCCACGCCCAGCGCCTGGTCGAGCTGGGGCAGGCCCTTGCCCGACAGAGCAGCGAGACCTACCGAGTCCGCCAGGACGGCCGACCGAACAGCGGCTCGGCCGCCATCGACCTGATGCGCGCCGTGGGCAACTCGGCCCGCGCGTGCACGGTGGGCGAGGTTCGGGCCGCGCTCGCCGACCGGCCGGGGATGGCCCCACACCTGCGCCTGCGGAGCCTGCGGCTGGCCACGCTCCCGGACTGGTCGCTGGTGCCCGACGACGACAGCGCCGACATCGTCGTCTACGGCGGCGGCGGCACGGCCGTGGGGCTGCTCTGGACCGCCATCGCGACCGGCGACGAGGAGGCCATCGCCCGCCGCGTCACCACCCTTGAGGACATCGCGGTCCACGGTGCCGGCGAGTCCTGGTGGGCCCGGGGACTGGGCGACTGACCGCCACCCGGCACCGCCCGATCACCGCCACGGCACCGCCACCCCAGCGTCAAGGGTGGCGGTGTCCGGCCGCCGGCCCGGATCGGCGCGCGAGACCGACGGCCGGGGGCGAACTGATATCAGTTCGCACTAACTCGCTGTCGCTGTCGGTCGTTACTCACCCCAGAACCCCAGCCCGAGAGGCGGCATCCGCACATGACCACCGCACCCGTCTACGTCCTGATCCACCCCGACGGCCGCGCCGAGTGGGGCGACCGGCTGATGGCCGCAGAGCACGCACTGGGGCCCCACGGCGTCGGCCGGACCTCCCTCACCCCCGGCTCACGCCTGCGGGTCGCGATGTCCGAC
The DNA here is from genome assembly GCF_000718775.1 of Streptomyces sp. NRRL S-31. GTDB lineage: Bacteria > Actinomycetota > Actinomycetes > Streptomycetales > Streptomycetaceae > Streptomyces. The sequence continues at coordinate 10,466 of NZ_JOCB01000148.1, read as the reverse complement.
TGCGCGCTGATCCTCCCCGAGGAGTACCCGCCCAACCCCTACGCCACCACCGTGCTCGCCCTGGTCGCCCGCATGACCCCCGAGGACGCACCCCCGACCCGCGGCCCCATCGTGCTGTACGGCTACGACCCCCACAACGAATGGGACAACACCCGCCCCCTGACCGACACTGAGCGGGCCACCATCACCGAGGCGCTGACCGCCGCCGGATGCACCACCCAGGCGCCGAACTGATATCAGTCGCCCACAACTCGCTGCCCCCGGTCGCCCAGCTTCCGGCGGCCGGGGACCGGTCCGCCGGCGCTTCGCGCGCGGGGGTCGGCGTGCTCCTGGTCCTCGATGTCGGCGGCGGCCCGCTCGACGGGCAGCAGCCGCGGGGCCGAGTCCGTGGCCGTGGTCCTGGTCGTGATGCTCGGACCGGTGCCGAGCGTGCGTCGCGTGGTCATGCCCGGGAGTCTCCCGCGTGCACGCGTGTGCACGAGCACGCGTGCACGCGTTGGGGGGCCGTCGGGCCGTGATGCATAGGTGTGGGGGATCAGCGGTCGCGGTCGTGTCGCTGCTGTGTCGGGGCGTGTCGGCGTCGTGGTCCTGGTGGTGGTCGACGTGTCTGGCGGTCGCCGTGGTGATGTGGCATCGCGTCCGGCCGGACACGACTGTGTCGGTGGACCGACGTGGGCTGACACACCCGACACAGCGACTCGGACCCCCGGGGGGTGGGGCCAGAACTTCCCGGCGGAGACAGGGGGAGGGCTCGAGCAGCCGCTCGAGGGGGGACGGTGGCCGGGAGCGTGACGTCGAGCCGTCATACCAGCCAGTAGAACGCCGTTTCGTGACGGCTGTACGTCACGCTTCTCGCTTCGCCCGCCGGGCCGCGCGTCGGCGCCACGCTCTGGACCGGCAGCGTCCGGAGCAGTACACCGCGTCCTGGCGGCGGTCGCCGCCGGCGAACGTGATCTGGCCGCACTCCGGGCAGGTCAGCAGCCTGATCATGCCGGTGTCGCCGGTCCACTCGGCGTCGGCCAGCATCATCGCGAGCGTCATGATCCGCTCGGATGCCTGCCGGGCTCGGTACGCCTGCGCCCGGCACACGTCGTCGCAGTACAGGCGCTTGGTCGACGCGCTTCTCGGCAACCGGGCGCCGCAGGAGGCGCAGAACCGGATACGGGCCACGCCTTCAGGATCGCTCGCCGCGCCGGCGTGCTCCTGGTGCTCGTCGTCGTGCAGCTGCTCGGCGCGGGCCGAGGACGGCGGCCGGGCAGCGCGGCGGAGACAGGAGCGGCCCGGACGCCGGTCCGGGCCGCGCCGACCGGCGGAGCCGGTCCGGGTCTTGAACCAGTAGAGAAACTTGTAACAGCTCAGGCGGGCGGTGCCAGGTGCCGCCGGGACCCCCCGGCCTGGTCGTCGTCCTCGACCGCGTGCGGGTGCGCATCGAGGACTCCGCGGGCCCGGAGGTCGGCCAGGTCGGGCAGCCGGATACCCGGCAGGGTCGTGAGGAGATCGGCCTCGACGGCACGGATGCGGTCGTCAGGGCCGGTGCCGAGAGCGCGGCGAGATGTCACGAGGGGCATCGTACGAGCGGGCCGACAGCGCCGGACCCGCCTCGCCAGAGGACCCGCCTCGCCGGCCGTCATGACCTGGCCCGCTACGGTCGGGCGTCATGACCACCGAGACACCCCGAGACGACTCCGGAGACCCGCTGTGCGCCTGGTGCGGCGGCCCGGTCCAGCAGTCCGGCGTCGGCCGGCGCCGCGCGTACTGCTCGCGGACCCACCGGGAGTACGCGTACCGCGCCCGGCGAGACCAGGAGATGAGGCTCCGCGCCTATTCGGCTGGCAGGGCAGATGAGCGTCGACTTTCGTCAACTGACGTAACCCCGAGCGGCCCCATTTCGTCAGTTGTCGAAACGAAACCGGCTGGTCAGAGCCGTCGGGTGGTGGGGTCGCCGGTAGCGCTGTGGGCGACGCTGGACGACCAGGGGGAGCCGGACGCTCAGCCCTGACGGGCGGTCACCGCAGTCGCGTCCTCGCGACTGCACCACGGCGGCCGGCCACATCGCGGCAGCAGCCAGCTCCCCATCAGCCCCAGACGGGCCGTGTGGTCCGCTCACGCGGCTCAGCTCTGCGACGGCGGCGGTACGGCGCCGGGCCCCGACTCCGGTCCGGCAGACGGCCGTACAGCGCCACGAGCCCCCTCCCTCTCCCCGCCAGCCTGTTCAACGCGCACAACGGCGAGAGGGGCAGTCGGCAGAGCACCCGCCATGTAAACCGCTCAGGGATGCCGCACCCAGAGGCTCCTCGGGCAGCAGAAAGCCCCGCCGGGGTGCCAGCGGGGCTTTGACGTGTGGTTAGGCGTTGTCGGGCCAGTCCCGCAGGTGGAGCGAGATCGTGACGCTCTTGCCGTTCTTGGCGGTCCGCTCGGTGGTGCCGTGGTAGCTCACCAGGCCGTCGGTGCCGGGCCGGTCCTTGAGGGTGATCCCCAGGTGGTCGGCCCACGCCCGGAGGCTGGCCAGCCGCTCGGTACGGGTGCCGCTGCCGGGCTCGCCCTGGAGCTGGGCGGTGGTGGCGACCCGCCAGGTGATCGGGGAGAGGTCCGGGGGGGCGTCGCCGGTGATCTGGGTGAGGACGTTGATCGCGGCGTACTGCCAGCGGCGCAGGTCGGTGGTGGTGATCTCGGTCATCAGACGACCCGCTCTCCGTTGGCAGCCACGACCACTTCGCGCTCCTGGCTGCCGACGGCGTACCGGATGACCAGCTTCGGCACCGTGACCTTGTCGTCGTAGAACATCGTGCTCCTTGGGTGAGGCCGGGGCGCCGGCGCTTCGGTCGGCGCCCCGGCGGGGCAGTTGGTGGGGGCGGTGGAGCTATTCACCAATGGGAACCCGCGCTCCGGGGGCGTAGATGTCTTCCCAGTAGCCCAGGGCTTGGTCTTCGTCGTGGAAGGTCACGGAGGTGACGAGGACAGCCACGGCGGAGTGCGACGGGGCGTCGATTTCGAGAGCAGCCAGCTCGTCGGGGGTCGCCTGCCGTGACTGGGCAGTGCGCTGCCCCTTTACCACTTCGTGGCCGGTGCGCTCGGTGTAGAGCTTGTCGAACTGGGCCACCATGCGGATGTCCTCCGCCAGCTCCGGGACGGCCGAGACGGTGTGAGGCGGATACACCGAGATGCCGACCGACGTCGGCTTGTCGTCCTGTCGAAAGACGCGGATACGGATGACAGCTTCGTCGCCGGGCTCAAGGTCGAGTGCAGTGCACACCTCAGAGTCGTAGACCGAGCGGCGCATCACGCGGTGACCAGACGAGGTCTCACCAGGGGCGTAGCGGAGTCCGTTGGTCTCCATCCGCTTCAGCCGGTCCGCGCCCGTGATGACGATCGGGGAGCTTGCCACGGTCGTGCCCAGGGCGCCGCGGGAGGTGACCAACCCCTCGCTCTTCAGCACGCCGAGGGCTCGGCTCACGGTCTTCGCTGCCACGCCGAACTGCTGGCGGATCTCGGGGACCGACGGCAGCGAGTCGCCCGGGGAGAGTTCTCCGCTCTTGATCAGTGTGCGGAAGTGGGCTGCCACGTCGGCGTACCCCTTCCCTTCCTGTGCCTTGTATGGCATAGCTCCTCCACGTTTGTCGGGGCGCGATTCACTTCCGAAGGTACATCAATGTTCGCCCAAGGTACATGCTTGCCCTGAATCCGTGCTTCATGTACCTTCATGGCATCGGCAAGGTACGTTAAGTACCAGCCGGAAGGCAGAGTCATACCTTCAGCGAGAGAGGTGCTGTCGTGGCCACGAGGAACACTCCGTCCCCGGAAGGGGCGAGCAAGGGCGAGAAGTTCAAGTCCGCGGCTGGTGCGGCTGGTGCGGCGGCCGGCGGGTTCGTCGGTGCGATGGGCCAGTCGTTTGTCCCGCCGGTGAACATCACGTTCAACAGCAACAGGACGCAGAACGTGGGTGGTGGTGGCTCGGCGCCGCAGGGTGGGCGGTCCTCGCACTTCATCCTCGGTGAGCCGAGCTTCAACACGACGGACGACGTCCGGAACTACTGCAACGGTCTGCGGGCCGTGATGATCCAGGCGGCCATCGAGCTGGCTATGGCCGCGAAGATCCTGGAGGCCCGTCTGGGGCAGTCCCTGCCGCTGCCGGGCGAGAACGCGATCCAGACCCGCATGCGGGCCAAGAAGGTGGCCTGGAAGCTCAAGCGGTCCGCCGACGGCGCCACGGCTGCGGCGAAGAACGCGGTGGCCACCTACGCGGCCTTCCAGCGCGAGTACGCCGACCTGATGCGTCCGCGCCCCCAGCAGGCCCCCACCACCAACCCGTTCCGGTTCTGAGAGGGGGAGACCCACGATGGGCAAGGATCTTCAGCAGCAGAACGAGGACCGCCTGAACTCTGGCGGGTCGACCGGCATGGGTGCCTGGCTGTGGCACCGGGCCAAGCCGTACACGCCGCCGTGGATCGTCGTGGGCGGGGTCGGCCTGGCCGGTGCCGGCGCGAACTGGCAGTGGGGCGGGTCCCCGTGGGCGGGCGTCGGCCTCACCCTCGCCTCCACCGCCCTGACGGCCGCGACCTGGTGGGCGGGCAAGTCCACCGGCCCCCAGCGCCGTCTGCACTCCGCCATCACCGTGGCGGCGGGGTCGGCCTGGCTCACCTCCGCCGCCCTGTCCGGCCCGCTCACCGGCCCGCTCCCTGACCTGTACCTGATGGGCGGGGCAACCCTCGCCCTGTCCTGGAACATCCGGCACGTCATGCGTGCGGCCGGCGGGGAGACGTCCGGGTCCGACTCGGACAAGGGACTGCTGGAGAAGGTCGGGCTCGCCCGCACCAAGCTCCGCCAGATCAAGGTCGAGCCGAACCGCGTCACCGTGCCGTACGAGCTGCCCGCCGGGGAGCTGACCAACGACGACGTTGCCAAGGCGCTCCCCCGGATCGCCTCCGCCCTCGACGTGCCGACCACGGCCATCCGCGTCCAGCACGACCCCGACTCCGCCAGGAAGGGCCAGTTCGTGATCGTGCCCGAGGACATGCTCAAGACCCCGACGCTGTACCCGGGGCCGTTTGCCCCCGGTCAGTCCATCGCCGTGCCGCTGCGGATCGGCGTGTACGACGACGGCAGCGACCTGGTGCTGCCGCTCCTGGACGCGATCCACATGCTCGTCATGGGGATGACCGGCAGCGGCAAGACGGAGGGCGCCCTCGACCTGTTCTTCGAGTTGCTGACCCGCCGGGACGTCTCGGTGTGGTTGTCCGACGCGGCGAAGGGCGGACAGGACTTCCTCCCGCTCGTCCCGGCGCTCGACTGGGCTGCCCTGGACACCGTGTCGGCCTCCGCGATGGTCGCCACCGTCCAGGCCGTCATCCCCGCCCGTGCGGCCTGGCTGCGGGATCACAGCTACCGTGCGTGGGAGCCCGCGGCCGCCGAGAAGCAGACCGATCCGGCTCACTCGTGCCGCGCGGCCGGCGCCTGCGGCTGCGATGGGATGCCGTACCTGGTCGCGTGGTTCGAGGAGGCCGCCAAGCTGCTGCGCGAGCTGGGTGACGACGTGTTCACCGGCATCGCGCAGGAGGCCCGGTCCGCCGGTGTCTCCCTCGTTATCTCCATGCAGCGGGCGTCCGGCTACCAGCTCTCCACCGACACCCGCGCGTCCCTCCCGGCCGCGATGTGCTTCGGAGTCCGGGGCGACGACGCTTCGTTCGCGCTCCCGGAGGAGGTCCTGGAGGCGGGCGCCAACCCGGCCGCGTGGGGCAACAAGCGCAAGGGCTACGTCTACATGGTGTCCGCCGGGGTGGACGAGGACCTGTACGCGAACCCGGCCAGGACGTTCTGGACCGGCCCGTCCGGCGAGTACGAGAAGGCCGCCGCCTGGATCGTGGCCCAGTTCGCCGGCGTCCGGCCCCAGAGCACTGGCACGGTCACCGAGGACATCGCGGCCAAGGTCGCGGGCCAGCTCTTCACCGAGCGCCATGCCCGGGCAGGCGCCCCGGCCCCGGCCGCCGCCACGGTTCCCGCCCAGGCTCAGGCTCCGACCGACGCCCAGGAGTCCGCCCAGGCGGTCGCCGCGCTCGTCGACGCCGAGGACGCTGACCTGGACGCCACGGCCGAACTGCCCGCCGCCGGCGTCGACGCCGCGCTCCCGGAGGGCAAGCCGTCGACGGAGGAGGCGCGGGAGCTGCTCGCTGAGCTGGTGGAGATGCTCGCCTCCGTCGGCCCCGGCACGGTCGCGGTCAAGGATCTCGGGCCGTACCTGGAGCAGATCGGCCGCGACCGCTCGTGGGTCTCCCGGGAGATGAAGCGGCTCGCGGAGGAAGGGCGCCTGGCCCCGACCGGGGAGGCGGGCGTGTACCGGCTCCTGCCGGTCCTGGCCGGTGTCGGCGGCTGACCGCACACCCCGCACACCCCGCACAGCCGCACAGCGCGAATTCCCATGTCACACGGCGTGTGAAAGGGGCCGCACAGCGGCTCGCACACCCCCGCACAGCACGACCGCACACCCCCCGCACAGCGACGGACCGCCCCGCTCGAATCGGGGCGGCCCGCCTGACGACAGCCACGGAGGCATCCCGTGACCACCGACCCGCAGTATCCCCTGACCGACACCGAGGCGTCCGCCGAAGCGAAGCGGCTGATCCGCGAGGCGTACCGGCCCGAGACGCCGGCGCCCGCGGCGACCACCTTCCGCGACACCACCCCGGTCCCCGCCATCGGCTCCGCCCCGCCCGTCCTCCAGCCCGAGACCCGGATCGTCCCTCAGTGGGCCGCCGGAGTCGCGGTCGCCTCCATCGGCGTCGGCGCCGGCGCGGTGGGACTCGGCTGCGCGGCCTGGCTTTTCCTTCAGGCCCTTTCCTCCGTGACCCTGACCGGGGTCCTCGCCGTCACCGCCCCGTTCGCCGGGGCCGCCGCCCTGGCCACGGCCCTCGGCGGCGCCATCTCCAAGGCCCGCAAGGCGTCGACCACGAACGTCTACCAGGGCACCGTGATCAAGCGGACCGAGATCACGTCGACCGCGCGCGGCATCGGCGCCCGCTCCAGGGTCGGGGAGTGATCGGCGTGAAGCTCGACACCCAAGCCCAAGTCGACGCTGCGGAACGCATCCTGCGCCTGTCGTGGGTCATCGTCGCCGGGGCGGTCCTGTTCTCGGTCCTCACCGTCACCCCGCTCGTGCAGCGGGTGACGCCGGAGGGCTGGGGGCTGACCGCGCCGATCCTGCCGATCGTCGTGGACGCAGCCGTGGTCATCGTGGTGCGGGTCGACGCGATCGTCGCCCGCCTCGACGGCGACGCTGGGTTCTGGCCGGCGCTGCTGCGGTGGCTCACCGGACTGATGACGCTTGCGCTCAACGTCGGAGACTCCGCGCTCAAGGGCGACCTGGTGGGCGTCGGCGTCCACGCGGTCGCGCCGATCCTGCTCATCGTCACGGCCGAGGCGGGCTTGAAGTGGCGCCGCGCGATCACCACGGCGATCGAGCGGATCGAGCGTGAGCACCAGGCCGAGGCCGACCGTGAGCGCGAGCGTGAGCGCCAGCTCCGTGAAGAGCGGCGGGCCGACCGTGAGCGCGAGCAGGAAGCCGCCCGGCAGGAGCGTGAGCGCCAGGAGGCCGCCGCCCGTGAGCGCCGTGAGCAGGAGGCGGCCGAACGTGAGCGCGAGCGTGAGCACGCCGCCCGCGTCGCCCGCGAGGAGCGTGAGCACGAAGCCGAGTTGGAGCGGCAGCGAGAGGAGCGGGCCGCCGCCCTCCGCCGCGAGGAACAGGAGCGCATCGACCGCGAGCGCCACGAAGAGCGGGAGCGGCAGGAGCGTGAGCGGCAGCAGCAGGAGGCCGTCCGCAAGGCCAAGGAGCGGGCACAGCAGGCCGAACGGGACCGGAAGGCGACCGAGACTCGCAAGCCCGCCCTGGCGTCCGTGAGCGCCGCCGTGAGCACCCCCCGCCAGACCGTGAGCGCCACTGTGAGCACCCCCGCTCACGAGACCGCTCACGACGCCAAGCCCGGCCAGAAGATGAGCGAGGAGGACGCCCGCGCCGAGGTCGCCAAGGCGGTCCGTGAGGGCCGCTCACAGCGTCAGGTCGCCGCGCTCACCGGCTGGTCTACCGGGTGGGTCGCCAACCGCTTCAAGGAGCTGGAAGGGGTGTCGGCATGAGCATCACCGATGAGGTCTTAGCTGCTCAGCACGCCGAGGTCCGGGCGGAGATCGCCCGCACCGACGTCAAGGCGGGACTACTGCTGGCGTTCGTCGGCGCGGTCCTGGCCGGCGCCTGGACCCTCGCCCGCGCCCTGCCGATGACCCCGGCCGCGTACGTCGTCGGAGAGATCGGGCTCGCGGTCCTGGCCGTCACGGCCGGACTCCTGCTCCACTCCGTCCGCCCGAACCTCAACGGCCGCCAGGGCTTCCCGCTGTGGGCCACCCTCACCCCCCAGCAGATCACCGCCACCGCCGAGACCCGGGACCTGGCCGCCGACATCGTCGGCCTGTCCCGGCTCGCGGTCACCAAGTTCACCGCCGTGCGCCAGGCCATCGACCTGATGTACGCGGGTGCCGCACTGCTCGTCCTGTCCGCCCTGATCGCCGTGGGAGGCTCGCTGTGACCCGTCGACCGCAGATCATCGACCCCCAGTCCCACGTCGTCGTCAGCCACGGCAGCGACTTCTTCGGCGAGGACCGCCACCCCGTCAAGGTCCTGACCGCCCTGGCCGGGTACGCCGAGGGCTGCCTGCCGTCCGCCGAGCGCGGCCCCCTCGTGGACCTGCTCAGGGACCCCGGCACCGGCGGCACCATCCCGGCCGCCAAGCTCGACCAGGTCGCCGGCCTCCTGCTCCAGCTCGCCCGGCACCGGTTCGTCCGCGGTTCCGCCGCCGCCGTTGCCCGCGCCCTGGCCGACGCTGCCGCCCGTGCCGCCGCCGCCGGTGAAGGCTGGACCTGGACCGTGGAGGCGACCCGATGAGGCTGTACCGGGGCCAGATGCCCACCCGGCTGCTCAGCGACCAGCACATCAGGCCGACGGAGTACGTCCGGTGGGCCGACGCCCGCCGGCGCTTCGAGACCCGGCCCAAGGACCGCGCCCTGGTCGAGGAACTCCGCCGGTCCATCCCCCGCGAGGGCCTGCGCGAGCCGATCACCCTCGGAGTCAGCGACCGCCACCCCGACGTGTACGTGGCCGACGGCCATCACCGGGCCGTCGCCCTCATGGGGTCGGGCGTCCCCACCTTCCCGTTCCACTGGTACTGGATCCGGGACTTCGGCGTGCACATGGAGACCGCTCCGTTCCCGTTCCATCTGCTCACGAACTACTCCACGGAGGCCGCCCGATGATCCGGATCATCTCCTTCGGCTACGGCCACGGCCCCGCCCCCACCGCCGACCTGACCTTCGACTTGCGGGCCTTGCTCCGCAACCCGTTCCATGACCCGGAGCTGAAGCACCGCACCGGGCTGGACCAGGAGGTCTACGACCACGTCAGGAACACGCCGGGCGCCGAGCGGCTGGCGGCCAACGTGGTCACTACCGCCCGCGTTCTCGCCGAGGAGACCGGCGCCGACGTCACGATCGGGTGGGGCTGCACCGGCGGCCGGCACCGCAGCGTCGGCCTGGCCCGTCTCTCGTACGAGCTGCTGTGCGAAGCCGGTGACGAGGCCACTGTCGAGCACCGCGACGTCGACCTGGCGCTGTTGCCCGCCGGGGTCCACAACCGCGAGCCCAGCAAGCCGTAGCACCCCCCCCGGAGCCCCGCCGGATACCCGGCGGGGCTTCTTCCGGCCCTCCAAGTCACACCAGCCCCACCAGGGTTTTGGGACTTTTGGGACCCACCCATCGCGCGGGCGCGCGTGCATGGACCTGCGCAACCTGCGCAACAACCCGGCGTATCACCCCAGTTCGTACCGATTTACCGGGGGAGGGTGTAACAGATCTTCGCCGCAGACGTACCGATAGCGGGGGCTGTCCGTTGTGAGACCTACCGTCGCGCCCCTGACCAGCAGAAAGGAACGCTCGTGGAACTCGTGAGACCGTCCTACGCGTACGCGTGCGCGGGGGCCGCGCGTAATGGATCAGCGGCTCACCCCGTCTATCAGGACGTGAGCACCCTCCAGCCGACTCCTGACTGCCCTGGCCTTTGGATCGCCGCGGCGCCGATGCCGCGCGCCGCCTACGCCTGCGCCTGCGGCCACGCCGAGCACGCCGCCGGCCGCGCCGACGTCCACCAGCTCGTCACCCGCCACCAGGACCACGCCGACCGTTGCGCAAGGGGCGAGACACCGTCAGGCGTGCCGGGGGGAACAGCGGTTGCGCGGAGTGGCAGGATCAGCCCGAGAAAAGCGAAACGGCCCGGGGGCCTAATCCCGAGCCGTTTCTGACGTCCGCCCGGCCTTCACACCAAGGGACTCGTCTGTGTCCAGCGTACGGGACGCTTCGGCGTCTGCAACACCCCCGCCGCTTCCGCGTGCCGCCACGGTTGCGCCGCTTACCCCCTCGCGTGAGCGCAGTGGCCC
>NZ_JOCB01000147.1 GCF_000718775.1 Streptomyces sp. NRRL S-31 | reverse complement strand
GCTGCTCACCGGCTGAGGGGGATGCGTGGTCCCATGCGAACTCGAGGTCGTCCGGGAGGATGTCGTCCAGCTCGTCCTGCCACCGGCCGCGCAGGAGGAACGGGGCGGTTTCCATGCGTTCGCACAGGACCAGGCTTTCGGGCTGGCCGACCAGGGCGTAGCGGCCGTGGCTGGCGGGTGTGCTGTCCGGCCCGTACGCGCGCAGCAGCTTCTGGAAGCGCTTGCGGTGTTGCTCGGTGAAGGCCTGAAGGTGGTGCGGGTATCCGTTCCGTTCTTCCGGGTGTACGGCGTTGAGCGCGACGTCCAGGATCTCGTTCGCCGCGTCGGGCAGGAACCGGTTGCCCGGGTCGCTCAGCGCCGTTGTGCAGCGCAGCGCCGCCGCCCGGACTTCCTCCCCGTCGAGCGCCGCGGCTGCCGGGGCCGGCGTCGGGGCCGGTTCCTCGGCCGGTGCCTGGTGCGGGGCGGGGGAGGGCGGTTGCTGGAGGTGGGCGGGCAGCATGGCGTGGGAGGCGGCGTGGCCGCGCTGGACGGTGGCGGTGGTGTCGGCGGTGCGCAGCAGGTGGCTGGCGATGTCGCGGGGGCCCGGCGTGCCATCCGTCCTCGAAGTGTTGCTCGGGCGGGTGCGGGGTGCTGTTTTCGGGGATCCGGGTGTGGGCGCCGGCGACTGCCCCGGCCTCCACCCGCGACATGATGTCGTCGGCCTGCTTGTGTCTGATGCCGGCGGTGGCCAGGGCCTGGAGGACGGTGAACCGTGCTGCTGCGGCGTCGTGCTGGTGGTGGCTGATGCGGGCCGGCTTCTGGCCGTACGCGTGGTGCTGTCCGGTGTTCATGCCCCTTCAATGGGCAGGTTGGCTTGCGAGGAGCCTGCGGACGGTAAGGGTTTCAGTCATGGTTTCGGCTAGCCATTGGGCCAAGTTGATCCTTTGCGGCCAGCAGTCGCCCTCGTGGGTGCACCACATTGGTCCGGTGGGATCTCGGAAGTCGACGAAGGACCAGTTGGTGCAACCCCAGTCGTGCACCGGCGCCAGACCGGCCGGGATCTGGCCTGAAGGATCCGGTCCCTCTTGATGGATCTCTGCCAGATCGTTCCAGTCGCCCTGGGAAGCACCGTCACGTACACCCAGGATGCCCTCGTCCGGGCCGAAGCCTCCATTCGCCACCTCCAGGTAGAGGCGCCGTAGCAGCGGCGGGAGCGGAAAGCCGATGGTCTGTTCAGCCTCCGTAACCGCTGCCGGAGGCGCTGGTGCCGGCAGAGAGCATGCCCGGGCAAGATAACGAACTGCCTCAACAACCTCATCGTCGGTCACGAAAGCACCCTCGCAGACTTGGGCACGAGGCACGAGGTTAATCGACCACCCTCTCCACCACCCGGGCCGGCTCCCCCCGCCGCGGCCGGTAGGCGCGGACCCGGCCGGCCCCGGGCCGTTCGGAGCCGGCCTGTGGCCGAGCGGTCACTGTCCGGGGGCGGCGGGGCCGGCCCCGAGGGCGCGGCGCCCGGCGGCCGGGCGCCGCACCGGATTGGTGGCGGCCGTGTCGGCCGGGAGGCGTTCGGCAGCGAGCGGAGCACGCGGCGCCGGTGGGTCCGTGGTTTGCGTGCAAGACGCGTCGGGGTGCGCGGGGCCGGTGCCCAGAGACCGGCGAGGGGGAGTGGTCATGCCGGGATTCTCCCGTCCTGCCGGTTCGGCCGATCCCTCCCGGGCCGTGTGCGCTCGGCGCGGCCGCCGGGCACCGGCCGCGCCGAGGAGCCGCGCCCCGGGCCCCGCTCATCCGCCGTGTGCCCTGGTGGAGCCCGCCGGCGCGGAGGACGATGGGGTCATGGGCGAGCGCGACCAGGACCGGGGCGACGCCGCCGAACCGGTGCGGGCACCGCTGACCGCGGACCGTGCCCGGGAGGTGACGGCCGGGCTGCGCGAAGCGATGGACGGCGTCCGGCGCTCCGTGGCGGCGCTCGCAGCCCGGGTCCGCGACGCGTACGCCGCCCGCGTCTGGGTACCGCTCGGCTACGGTTCGTGGGAGTCGTACTGCCAGGCGGAGTTCGGCATCAGCCGCGCGCAGGCGTACCGGCTGCTCGACATCGCCCGCTCCCTCACCGCGATTCACGAAGCGGTCACCGCCCTCGCCGGGACGTCTCGCATGCGAGACAGCGGCCCGGCCGCCGTGGCCGCGCTCGACTACGGCCTGTCCCAGCGCGCCTTGATCGCCGTCTCCGCCCGTGCGCAGGACGTCGCGGAGCTGATCACCCGCCGCCTCGCCACGCTCGCCCGCACTCGCCACGCTCGCCCGCAGCGGCCTCCAGGCCCTATGAGGCGTCGGTGCGCGCCGTGGTCCGCCAGGCCGTCCGCGACGTCCGCACCGCCCGGCCGCCACCGCCCGCCGGTCCTGCGGCGGACCCGATCGTCGCCGCGATGCGCGCCGTCGTCGCCGACCTTGCCGCCAGCGGCCACGCGATGGGTGAGCTGATGCTCGAGGTGGCCCCGGCCTGCCTCTCCGACATCGAGGCCGCCGACGTCCTGGTGCTGCTGTGCGAGGAGATCGGCGAACCCCTCGACCGCGGCCTGGCCGCCCGCCGCTACGCGATATCCGGTGACCGCCGCGCGCTGCGCGGCACCGTGCTGCAGGCGCTGCGGGAACGCTTGCCCGGCGGCTGGCACAGCGGTGGGGCAGCGTCCGGGTATGAAGCGACCCCCGGCACTTTCCCGGCCGGGGGTCGCTTCGGTGGTGCGGGGGTCAGGGACCGGCGATGAGCCAGAGGACCAGCACGGTCTGGAGTTCCCGATTGGCGGTAGACGACGGTGATGCCGCGTCCGCCGGTCTGCTCGGGCCGCGCTCGGGTGTGTCGTTGGCCCACGGGCTGGAAATGCAGGCGCTGTTGTTCGCGAAGAGGTACAGGTCTCGCTGGCGTCGGGTGGTCCCGGTTCGGTTGCTGTCGCCGGCTGCGGCGCGCTGTTCGAGTGGAGTGGCGGTGCGGCTCAGGATGACTCAGTGCGGCCAGGGGGCGGTGCCGCCGTCGACGCCGAGGGTCATGCCGGTGACGTAGCTCGCGCGGTCGCTGAGGAGCCAGGCGGCGGCTTCGGCGATCTCGTCCGGTTGGCCAGGGCGACCCAGGGCGGCCAGGGAGCTGAGGTGCTCGACGATGCTCGGGTCGCGCTGCTGCCAGGAGACCATCATCTCGGTCATCGTGGCGCCTGGCGCGATGGCGTTGACGCGGACACCGTCGCGGCCGTATTCGGCTGCGGCGGCTCGGCTCAGAGAGATGACGGCGGCCTTCGTTGCCCCGTACACGCTCTGCCCGGCAGCGCCGAAGGTGCCTGCGATGCTGCTGATGTTCACGATCGAGCCACCAGCGGCGCCCTCCGTGGTCATCGCCTGCAGTTCGGCGCGCATCGCCAGCCACACGCCCTTGGAGTCGGTCTCGAGGACGGAGTCGAAGGTCTCGTCGGTGACCTCGGCGAGGCGGCCGCCGCCCTGGGTGCGGCCGGCGTTGTTCAGGGCACCGTCGAGGCGCCCCCACCTCTCGACCGCGGCCTCGACGGCTCGTTGCAGTTCGCCGGCGTCGGTGGTGTCGGCCTGGACGGCGAGGACGTTGCCTCCACCGGCGGCGATGTCCTCTGCGACACGGTCGAGTTCGGCTTTGCGGCGGGCTGTGATGACGACGTTCGCGCCTTCGCGGGCGGATAGTCGTGCGGCGGATTCGCCGATACCGGACGAGGCGCCGGTGATGAGGATGGTCTTGCCTGCGAGCAGATCGGTCATGGGTGTTGCTCCATCGTGCGGGTTCTCGCCCGGTCCGGGGCCGGATCGGCGAGGAGTCAGTTATGTGCCCGGTCCCCGACGAGCGCGTGGACGAGCGCGTCACGGACGACGGCTGACGTCGCGTCGTTGTCGGGGCTCGCGGCGACGGCGTGGGCAACACCGCGCAGGGCTGCGCGGAGCGCGTTCGTCGCCAGTGCTGCGGTGATCCCGGGCCGGAGGGCGCCTGCCTGCTCGAGCTCGTCGAAACCGGCGCGCAGCAGCGCGCCGCTTCGTTCGACCTGGCTCGGCAGCGGGCCCGATGTCGGGTACATCGCCGGGTAGAGACCCGGGTAGGCGAGCGCGAATGCGATGTGCGCGTCCCATCCTGCGGCGAGGCGGGCACGCGGGTCCGCGTCATCCACCGGGGCAGCGATGTCCTTGCGGTGGAAGTACTCCTTGAACGCCGCATCGACGACCGCGCGGATCCGTCCCGACCGGTCGCCGAAGTGGTGGTACAGCGACGGGGCCTGCACACCTGCGGCGGTGCAGACCGCACGCGTGGAGACCGCGTCGACACCGTCACGTGTGGCGATCTCGAAGGCGGCGGCGAGCAGTCGCTCGCGGGCGTCACCGGCTGTCTTCTGTAGCATCGCTACAATGCAGCACTGCTATAGATACTTGGGTGATATGGCTCTCGGTGCGCGACCATAAGCGTGCAGTCATGGTCGGCGGTTCAGGTGTTCGTCCCATCGGTGAGTCGTCCATGTCCGCCGGATCAGACTGCGCACGGTGATGATCGCGTCGGCGAGTTTGAAGAATGCGTCGACGACGGTGGCGTGCCGCTCGTAGCAGCGGGCGAGCCGGTGGAAGGCGTTCTGCCAGGTGTGGGTACGTTCCACGTGCCCACGCTGACTGGCCTGGATGGGTGCCTTCTCCCCCTTGTGCGCGATGCGGCAGTGCAGGCCGCGTTCGTTGAGCAGGGCGCGGGTGTTGTCCGAGTCGTAGCCGGCGTCCAGGTGCACGGTGATGCCGTCGGGTAGCGGTCCAGGGTCGGGGCGGGCAGTGCGGAGTCGTGGCGGTTGGCGCCGGCCAGGACACGACCGGGCGGAATGCCGTACCCGTCCGTCATGCCCGAGCGTTTCAGGCCCTGTTGGCCGCGGTCGACCGGTGAGCGCCCGGCAACCTCGCCGCCTCCGGGTGCCTTGGTGATGGAGCCGTCCACGGCGATCTGGTCGAGGACGAGGCCGACGATCCGGTCATAGGAGTCCAGCGCGATCTGCTTGAGCCGGGCGAAGACGCCCAGTCGTATCCACTCGTCGCGGCGGCTGCGGATCGTGGTGGCCGAGCAGGTCGTGTCGGCTATCGCCTCATAGGACCGAAGCGCAGCAGTTGCAGCATCTTGTCGAAGACGATCCGGTCACTGATGCGCCGGCGGTGGCAGCCGAGTGAATGGTCCGGGTGGAACTCCGCCCGCCCGGGCAGCAGGGCCGCGAATTGGTCCCAGAGAGGTTCGGTGAGCCATGACGGCAGCGCGGGCACAGGTCTCCCCAGTGATCACAGGGCGTCGCAACTCCGTGATCACCGAGACCTGTGCCCGTTTTGTTGCCGGGTCCCCAACCGCCCCTGTCTGCGCAACCTCTTGGTGACAGCCGGGCGGGCAAGGCCGTGAGGGAGGTCCGCACTCGGCACACGCACCGGCCGCTCGCCGCCGCCCCGGCCCGGCCCGGTTGCCGGTACAGCGGACCGGCAACCTGGCGGGCGGCACTCCGCAGGGGTCGGGTGACAGCCCGCCGCACCCTTGGTGCCGGCCCGCGGGCCGGGAACGTCCGGGCCGCCGAGGCGGATCACCTCCCGGGTCCGCCCCCCGTCGGAGAAGACGAACTGAACGGCCGGCGAGGGCGCCCAGTCACACACCAGCCGGTTCACACACGAGGTCCCACGTCCGCCGTACCCGCACGGCCTGCCGGATGGACTGCCGGGTGATGGCATCGGCCCGCAGGTAGCGCATCACCCACCACACCGACCAGCTGTAGGTCCGGCCCACCGGGAGGCGGCGGACGGCCGCCCGGGCCGCCGGAGGGGTCGAGCGGGAGGAGATCCTCGCCGAGCACATGAAGCACACCGACCTGCTGCTGGACCGCTCCGGTGTCCTCGCCGGCAAGGCCGCCGCCGCCAGGCCGCCGTGGTGGGCTCGCGTCACGGTCTGGCCGACGGCGGCGCACAGTTCGTCTCCGGTGTCCTCGCCGGCAAGGCCGCCGCCGCCAGGCCGCCGTGGTGGGCTCGCGTCACGGTCTGGCCGACGGCGGCGCACAGTTCGTCGCCTCCCGTGGCAGCACCGCGACCACCGCCGCCGCGTTGAGCGTCACGCCCAGCCCGGCAAGGGCCGCGACCGGGCCGCAGAGGTCCGCACTCGGCAGTACCCCGTGGCCCCGGCCGGCTCGCCCTGGCCCGGCGCCTCACGCCTGAAGCGGATTCGTGAAGCCGTGCAGGACGGCGAGAAGGTGGGCGCGGAGTTCGGTGGAGGTAGGTGGGGGCGCACTCGCGCCCGCCAGCCGGTCGAAGACGAGGCCGTCCAGGAAGGCCACGAACACCGGTGCCTGGGACGGTGGGTCGGACGCGCCCGCGGCGGTGAGCAGTTCTCGGGCCACGGCCCGGTGGGCCTTGCCCGCGGTGGCGAGGACGGTGTGCAGTTCGGGACGCCGCGTGGACTCCAGGGAGAGTTCGTAGCGCGCCAGCATGCGTTCGCGGCCGGCGGTGACCAGGTGTTCGACGAGGTCGGCGACGGCCGCGGCGATGGAGGCGAGGTCCGCCGGTTCCGTGATGGCCGGGCGCTCGGCCACATCGGCGAGATCGATCTCGGCCAGCCGGTCGACCGCCGCCCGCAGCAGCGCCTGCCGGGTGGGGAAATAGTACGAACACGTCCCCGCGGGCACCCCCGCCGTCTCTTCCACGGCGCGATGGGTCAGACCGCGCATCCCCGCCCGGGCCAGCGTGCTGATCGCCGCGTCGGCCAGTCGCAGCCGTCTTGTCGTGGGCTCGGCCACCGTGTCCCTCCCTCCCTGCACGCCGACACTCTACAGATGTAGCATTCCTGGCGACTACTACAGATGTAGAGGAGGGGTGCGGTGACTGGAGGAGCGGCGCGTCCAGGTGGGGTTCCGGGCCGCGCGATCGTGGCCGGGGCGGGGATCGGCGGGCTGGCCGCGGCCGTGGCGCTGGCCCGGCACGGATGGCGGGTCGAGGTGTTGGAACGGGCCGCCGGATTCGGTGAGGCCGGATCGGGGCTTTCGGTGTGGCCCAACGGGGTCCGTGCGCTGGAGGCCCTGGGGTTGGGCGAGCGGGTCCGCGCGCGTGCCCTCGTGGAGACCCGGGCCGGCATCCGGGACGTCTCCGGCCGCTGGCTGTCGCGCACGGACACCGAGGAACTGGGGCGCCGCCACGGCCCGCTGGTGATGATCCACCGCACCGACCTGTTCGACATCCTGCGCGCGGCCCTGCCCGAAGCGGCCCTGCGCGCCGGCACACGCGTAGACGCCGTCACGGACCGCGGCTCACACGTGGAGGTCCGGCACAGCGGGGGAGTCTCGCGCGCCGATCTGCTCGTTGGGGCCGACGGCATTCGCAGCACCGTACGGAGCGCGCTCTGGCCGCAGGCCCCTTCGCCCCGCTACGCCGGGTACACGGCGTGGCGCACGATCGTCGACCCCGGCCGGCCGCTGCACGTAGGCGGAGAGACCTGGGGGCGCGGCGAACGCGTCGGTGTGGCCCCCCTTACCGACGGCCGCGTCTACCTCTTCGGCGTCGCCAACGCCCCCGAGGGGCAACACGGCCCCGACGGCGAACTGGCCGAGATGAGACGGCGCTTCGGCGGCTGGCACGACCCGGTGCCGGAGCTTCTGGCCGCCGCCACCGAGGAGGCGGTGATGCGCCACGACATCTACGAACTGCCCCCGCTGGACAGCTTCGTCCGCGGCCGGTGCGTGCTGCTCGGCGACGCCGCCCACGCCATGACACCCAACCTCGGACAGGGCGCCAACCAGGCCCTGGAGGACGCCGTCACCCTGGCCGCGCTGCTGGCCGCCCACCCTGACGCGGACTCCGCCCTGGCCCGCTACGACCGCGAGCGCCGCGCCCGTACCCGGATGATCGCCCGGCGCTCCCGCCGGATCGGGGCCGTGGCCCAGTGCGGCCGTACCCCGGCCTGTCTCGCACGCGACCGACTGCTCCGCCTGACCCCGTCGTCGGCCATGCTGGCCGCGCTCGCCCCGGTCCTCGGCTGGCGGCCGCCGTCACCGCAGTCACGTCGGCCTTAGAACTCCTAACGGAATGGCTCGGGGGTGAGTGAGCCGGGTGGCGGTCACTCGACGCCGTTGCCGCGGTGGACGGCTGTCGCCCTCCGATCCGGCCAAAGGGAGGACGTGGCTGTCCAGACCCGGCTTGCCCTCAGTCAGCTGTGCCCGGAGTGCCTGGTACTCCAGCTGTAGATCGTGATCTTCATGTCCGGGATGCGGCTTGTCGCCGGTAGTGGCTGGTGCGGGACCGGGCTTGATGGCGGCGTCGCCAGTCGGACCAGCCGAGCCGGTGGGCTGCGTCGTGGGCCGATCGGATGACGAGCGTGATGAACAGGCGCTGGATCTCGTTGCAGGACAGCTGGGACCAGGTCGGCCGGTCCGGGACGGCGGGCGTGTTCGTCGGCACGGACAACGGCGAGAAAGGCGTGGGCGAGCATGGCGAGGGTCACCCTGCGGCTCCAGGAGGGGTAGCGGACCTGGTGCTCATCGAGTCCGGCGAGCCCCTTCTCGGTCTGAAAGGTCTCTTCCACCCGCCACCTGGATCCGGCGACTCGCACCAGCTCGGTGAGCGGCACCGGCTGGGGTGGGAAGCAGCGGTAGTAGGAGAGTTCGCACCGGTGGCGCGGTTACGGCGGATCAGCAGCTGGTGGTGGCCCGGGCAGGAGCCGGCCAGGTCGATGACCGCCCAGTCGTAGAAGCGGTGCCCCTTCGCGCCGCGACCGGCCGACAGCTTCTGCCAGACCCGCTTCGGTAGCCGCTTGACCAGGCGGTCGGCCCGGAACTTGCCTGCCTGGGTGGGGACTTCGGCCGAGCAGGTCACCGCGAGGACGTAACCGATGCCGCGTTCGGCCAGAGCCGTGCGCAGTTTCGGGTTGCCGCCGTAGACCTCATCCCCGGTGACCCAGCCCACGTGGTGTCCGGCGTCCAGGCGTCCGAAGCATTGGAGGGCTTCGATTGGACCTCGACGCCGGGAGCTGCTGCAAGCACTCGGGGTCTTCCAGAGGGCTACGCCCGACCGGCTCTGGAAGCTGACCCGCCCGGACAACCGGCACGACAAGCTCACGAGGGACAACCTCCTGGACCTGGAGGACCACCACCTGGTGCGGATCGAGTCGGTGCAGGAGGACCAGCGGCAGGTATGGGTGCTGACCCGGCGAGGACACGGCGAGGCGAAGCAGCTGCTGGAGCCGAAGGGCATACGGGTCTCGGCGCTGGGCAAGCAGGAGTATGCCCCGGACACCGGGGAGCTGCTCGGCACCGGCTATGACGACCACGCCGCGGCGGTCACCTCGACGGCCGCCGAACTCCACCGCGCGGGCATCGGCCACCGGCTCGGCTTCGCCACCGAGATTCCGCACCGGCTTGGCAACGGCTATGTGCAGCGGGCCGGCCTGGTGGTGCGGGCGCCGGAGGCCGGGGTGCCGGTGCTGCTGCCGGAGATCGACCGCCGCACCGAGGACGCCCACGACCTGGTCGCCAAGCTGCGCCGGTACCGGGAGTGGGGCCGGCTGCTGCCGAGGGACGCAGACAAGCGCACCGTGGACCTGGTCCGCTCCCGGCCGGACGGGATCGAGCACGTCGACCACGAGAAGCGGCTGTGGCGGCGGGTCTCCCCGCCCACCGGCCGGGAGGGCCTGGTCCCGGTGGCGTTCGTGTTCGCGGACACCACGACCGCGAAGGTCGCCAACACGGTCGCCGTGCTGGAGGAGGCCGGCCGCCGCTACTGGACGCCGCGCCGGTACGACTCCCTCTACCGCAACGCGGTCACCGCGCGGGACTACCGCCAGGCGGTGCCCGTCGTCGTCACCACCCTGGAGCAGCTCCAGGAGCACGGCGCCGGCGCGGCGGTGTAGCGGCGGCTGGGACGAGACTGCGGTCAGACGCTGACGGCCGCGCTGGACAACCCCGACGGCCACGCCCGCTACCGCGACCAGGAGGCCCGCGCCGACGCGGACGACAAGCGGCGCCGGGCCGCCGAGCGGGAGGCGCAGCGGCCCGTGTGCAAGCGGTGCGGAAAGAAGTTCACCGACCAGCGCTGGGAGGAGATCACCGTGCACCGGACTGCCGTACGGGCCGGGGACAAGTCCGTGTGCGGACCATGCCATGCCGACGACGTCGCCCGCGAGGAAGCCGCCGCCGAAGCCGCCCGGCTCCAGGCCGCCGCGCCGCCGGAGCCGGAAGACGACCTTCAGCCGGGGCGTGGCCGTGGCTGGTTCCGCCGGCGGCCCTGACGTCACCAAATCGGTGTCCTCTGCCGGTGCGTACTCCTACTGTGGCGGCGTGACCTTCACCTACCACGCTCCCGTCCCTGCCCAGCAGGTACGGGAGCTTCCGATACGGGACGTCGCCCTGCTCTTGCTCAAGCACCTGGCGAGTGGGAACGGGCGTGCTCTTCAGCTGAACAGCATCGTGCGCTCGACCGCGGCCCGCGCGTACGAAGGAGAGCCGGACGTCGGCCGACTTCTCGACAATCCGGCCGATGCCTGGTCATGGCTTGAGTCCCGGGCGCTGCTCGCCCGGGACCGAACTTAGAACGAAGCCTTCCGACGGGTCTCGCAGGAGGGCCTGGAGCTGGCGAAGGAGCCTTCCGGCCTGGTTCGGTTCGAGGCCGGCGAACGCCTTTCAGGCCCGTTGCACCCAGCCCTGGAGGGGCCGGTGCGCACCAACTTCCATCCGGGCGAGTACGAGATCGCCAGCTTCGCGGCCATGAAAGCAGTCGAGGTCGCCGTGCGCGAAGCATCCGGCCTCGACAACTCCCTGGTTGGCGTGCCCCTCATGCGTGCAGCGTTCCAGCCACACAAGAATGCAAAGCCGGCGGGCCACTGGCTGACGCCGAAGCCGAAGGCGGCGAGCAGGAAGCCGCCTCGGCTCTCTTCGCCGGAGCCATGGGCGCGTACAAGAACCCCTCCAGCCATTGCGCCGTGAAGTTCGACGACCCGATCGAGGCTGCGGAGATCACCCAGTTCGCCGACCTGCTGCTGCGCCAGGTCGAACGGGCCAAGCAGCGTACGCAGAGTGGTGAGGCAGGAGCCTGACAACGGGGTTGTTGTGAGCGCGAGAGGGGGAGGCCGCCCCGAACGGCGGCTTGCCCGGTCCGTCCTCGAAGCGCTGAGGTGGTGCCCGCGCGGCCGGACGCTCCGATCCGTGCTCACGAGGGAAGCTGCGGTGAAGACCTTCTCGACGGGGCAGACGGTCGCACGGCGCGACGTGCATCGCTCCGGGCGGGTGTGGAGCGAGCACGCGCTGCGCGTGATCGCCGACTCCGGCGAGGCACTGATGACTGCGTGTGCGCCTGGGGCGCAGGCCCAGTCCGCCTCGAGAAAGAAGTCACGGACGGCCCAGTACGGTCACGGCTGGAAGGCGGTCGATCGCCTGGACGCGGGCCAGTAGCACCAACTACCCCGGTTACACCGTTCGTTTGACAGACCCCGCGCGTCCCCCGGAAACGGCCCGCATGGGCGTTACCGGGGGACGGTGTGTCGCTATCAGGTTCCCGCTGCCGCCCGGCTGAGGCGGGTGGTGCGCCTTAACCCTCCACGAAGGCCAGGATGTCGGCGTTGAGCACCTCAGGGTGCGTCGACAGCATGCCGTGGGGGTAACCCTCGTAGCTCTTGAGCGTGCCGTCCTTGAGCAGCTCAACGGACTTGGGGGCCGAGTCGGCGTACGGCACGACCTGGTCGTCCGTCCCGTGCATCACGAGGACGGGGACGTCGATCTTCTTGAGGTCCTCGGTGAAGTCGGTCTCCGAGAACGCCTTGATGCATTCGTAGTGGGCGTTCGTCGCGCCCATCATGCCCTGCCACCACCACCGGTCGATGAGTCCCTGGGACACCTCGGCCCCGGGCCGGTTGAAGCCGTAGAAGGGGCCGGCCGGGACATCGATGAAGAACTGGGCCCGGTTGGCGGCGAGCGCGGCACGGAATCCGTCGAAGACCTCGATCGGAGTGCCTTCGGGGTTACTGTCCTTCTTCACCATGACCGGGGGGACGGCAGAGACGAGTACCGCCTTGGAGACCCGGCCGGGCTTGGCCTGCGCCACGTAGCGCGCGACCTCGCCGCCGCCGGTGGAGTGCCCGATGTGCACCGCTCCCTGCAGGTCCAGGTGGTCGGTCAGCACGTTGACGTCGGCGACGTAGGTGTCCATCTCATGGCCGGTCGAGGGCTGGCTGGAGCGCCCGTGCCCGCGGCGGTCGTGGGCGATGACGCGGTAGCCCTTGGAGAGGAAGAACAGCAACTGGGCGTCCCAGTCGTCCGAGCTGAGCGGCCAGCCGTGGTGGAAGACGATCGGCTGGGCGTCCCGCGGGCCCCAGTCCTTGTAGAAGATGACGGTGCCGTCCGGCGTGGTGACTGTGCTCATTACTGGTTCCTCTGCTTGTTCGGATGTTCGGTTGTGCATAGCGTCAGTCGGCCCGTGTCCCGGTGAACGCCGGGGTGCGTCGGCCGGCTGCCGCGCCTGTGCGAGAAGTTCTCGCCTTCGGACGGCTCTCGGCCGGCCTGCCGCCCGAGCCGTGTGGAGTTCACCTGGTGGAACTCACTTGGTTGCCTCGACGGCCCGCAGCTTGAAGCCCCTCTTCAGCAACCGGAAGGTGACGGGGGCGTAGGAGGAGGCGTCGGCGAACGCTCCATGGACGAGAACGATGGTGGGCCGGGTCACGGTGAGTCCTCGGGTGAGCGGTGGGCGGTGAGACCCTCGACAGTAGGGAGTCATATCGCGGCGTCTTGTCTCTGAGCGCACGACGTCCGACACAAGAGTGCTCGCGCGGCATGCGCGAGACCGTCGCGTCATCGACCGTAGCCGGAATCGCCGCAGTCAGCGCGGCGAGCTTCGGTCCGCGGTGGTCGTGGCTTCGCCCGGTTCGCACCGCCTGCCGATGATGAAGACGCCGTTAGACTTACGGACACGTGCGAGAGATCGCATTCGCTCGGCACTGGGCGCCTGTCCTGGGAGCGCTCCGAGGTCTGTTCCTTCTCCATATGGACGAATCGGGGGATTCATGGGGAGAAGGCAAATGGAGACAGGAAGCGGGCGGCGATTCATCGGACGAAGACTGGTGGCCTGCGGTGATGACAGCGATCCGCGCGAGCGGGGCGACCGGGCTGCGGACGAGTGACGCAGCCACGATTGCAAAGCGCGACCGTAAAACGGTCCGCGTAAAACTCCAGGCAGCTGTCCTGCGAGGTGAACCTGGCTACCAGAGCAAAGGGCCGCTAACGGCATACGTCCCCATCGAGCCGGCCTGACTTCACAGGCGCCCGGCCGTCTACTGGACGGCCGGGCGAACATGACGCAGCTATGCCCCGGAAGCACTGGCCGGTACCGCGCCCGCCCAATCCATGCCCAGCGCGGCGAGGGCGGTGAGCTGCTCCGCGGTGAGCTTGTCGCGCCGTGCGCGGGTGTTGGAGAGCCACACGCCGAGCCGGATGGTTACCGGATCGGTCTGGCCGTCGACCGTGACCTCCTCGGTGTGCCCGCGCGGCACAGGCCGGTTCGCGCCTTCCTTCTCCACCCACTGCGTCAGGGCGGTGAGGCCCCGCTGGAA
>NZ_JOCB01000146.1 GCF_000718775.1 Streptomyces sp. NRRL S-31 | reverse complement strand
CCCCGCCCTCCGCGGGGCGGGCGGCCGGCTCAGGACGCGAGGCCGGACCGCCGCAGGGCCGCCGCGTCGGACGGCCCGCGCCGCGACAGCCAGCGCGCGTAACTGTCGCTGCGCGCCGCCGCGTCCGCGTGCGCCGCGCGGGCCTGGGCCAGCACCGTCGTCGCGGTGTCCCGCCGCTGGCCGGCCGGGTGCCAGCCCAGCAGATGCCGCCACATCAGCGGCGTCCCGGCGAGCGGGCGGATGGTGAGCCCGGGCGTCGGCGGGAAGGTGGCCCGGCACAGGCCCACCGCCCGGCCCACCTGCGCCAGGTGGACGCAGGAGGCGGTGTCCGTCTCGTACATGCGGCGGGGCGTGAAACCGGCCCGGGCACAGGCCGCGGTGAAGCAGTCGCCGAAACAGCCGTCGCCCGGGACGCACGCCCACTCCTCGTCCGCGAGCGCGGCCAGGTCGGTCTCCCGCCCGCGGGCGAGCGGATGGCCGTCGGGGAGCATCACGAAGACCGGGTCGACGGCGATCTCCTCCCAGACGAGGTGCGGGGTGTCGGGCGGGGGAGCGGAGCCGCAGGCGCCGGCGAGCGCGAAGTCCAGGCGCCCCTCGGCCAGCAGCCCCGCCAGCTCCCGTTCCGACCAGGAGGCGCACGTGGTCACCGTGGTGCCGGGGGCGGCGTCCGCCAGCCGGTCCACCAGCGCGCCCAGCAGCGGTCCGTGCGTGCCGCCGAGCCGCAGCCGCTCCCCGTCCCGCCGGGTGCGCGCGAACCGGGCCGCCTCCCGCTGGAGTTCGCTCACCGCGGGCAGCACGATCCGGGTGCGCTCCAGGACCAGCTCGCCGAGGGCGGTGGCCCGCACCCCGTACCGCCCGCGTTCGAACAGCTCGCCGCCCAGCGCCCGTTCGATGCGCCTGAGCTGTGCGCTGAGCGCGGGCTGGGCGAGTCCGAGCGCCGTCGCCGCCTTGGTCAGACTGCCCGCCTCCGCGATGGCTCGAATGGTCCTCAGATGCCGCAGCTCCAGCTCCATGAGGGGAGCTTGCGGTGTGGCAGGGCGAGGGGCAAGGGGTTGGTCTGTACCTGATCCATGCCGGTGGGGTACGGATGGGTGACCCGACACATCCCCGACTTGATCCCCGACAGATCCCCGACGAATTCCGAGAGGGAGCGCGGCCGATGCGCAGTACCACCGTCTTACCCAGAACCCCCAGCCTGCCGCCCGCGGCCGGGGACGTCCCGCTGCACCGGCTGGAGGTGGCCGGGCCCGGGGCCGCGCCGTTCGCCGCCGGCTCCTTCGAGGCCGTGGGACCGCTGTCCCGGTGGGACCGTCCGCACCGGCACACGTTCTACGAGATCGTCCACGTCAGCGCCGGTTCCGGCACCCATGTCGTCGACCTCGCGCGGTGGCCGCTGCGGCCCCCGCACCTGGCGGTGATCCTGCCCGGCCAGGTGCACCACTGGGAGGGCGGCCGAGGGCCCGAGGGGACGCTCGCGCTGTTCACCGACGACTTCCTGGTGGACCACCCGCGCGACCGCGAGGTGCTGCGGGAACTCGGCGAGCGGTGCTGGTTCGCGCTGGACGCCGAGCAGGACCGGTCCCTGCGGCGCCTGATGGCCGAACTGGTCGCCGAGCACCGGCAGCGGGCCCCGGGGCACGAGAGCGTCCTGCGCTCCCTGCTGCACGTGCTCGTGGTGCGCGCCTCCCGGCTGCCCGGCCGCACCGCGACCGGCCCGGACCCGCGCGCGGAGGGCCGGCCGGCCGCCGTGGCCGAGGAGTTCACCCGGCTGATCACCCGCCCCGAGGCCGCGGGCTGGTCCGTACGGCAGTGCGCCGACCGGCTGGGCGTGACCCCCCACTACCTCACCCAGGCGGTGCGCGCCGCCACCGGCCGGCCGCCCGGACGGCTGCTCATCGAGGCCCGCACGTACCAGGCACAGCGGCTGCTCGCCCACACCCGGCTGTCGGTACGACAGGTCGCCGCCCGCACCGGATTCGCCGACCCCGCCTACTTCAGCCGGTTCTTCCGGCGGGAGACCGGCAGCAGCCCCGGCGACTTCCGAAAACACCACAGCCGCCCCCATCAGTCCCTCGAAGCCCCGCCGACGCCCGCCTAGGTTCTTTGCCGATCCGCCCCCCACAGGAGGAGAGGACATGGACGGAACAGGTACGCACGGCGCCGGCACGGACGGGCCGGACGAGCCGGGGCCTCCCCGGCTCGTCCGCCGCAAGACGGTGCTGCGCGCGGCACTCGCGGCCACCGCCGCGATCCCGCTCGCCCTGAGCGGCGGCCCGGCCCTCGCCCGCACCCTGGCCGGCAGCGGTACGGAGCCCCGGCTCACGCCGTCGTGCGACGACGGCGACGATCCCACCCCGGAGCAGATCGAGGGGCCGTACTTCAAGCCGAACTCACCGCAGCGCACCAGCCTGCTGGAGCCCGGCCTGCCCGGCACCCGGCTCACCGTGACCGGGTACGTCTTCGGCCGGGCCTGCCTGCCCCTGGCCGGCGTCCTGCTGGACTTCTGGCAGGCCGACAACAACGGCGCCTACGACAACACCGGGTTCCGGTTCCGCGGCCACCAGTACACCGACGCCCGCGGCGCCTACGCGCTGACCACGATCGTGCCGGGCCTCTACCCGGGGCGCACCCGGCACCTGCACGTGAAGGTGCAGGCCCCCAACCGGCCCGTGCTGACCACGCAGTTGTACTTCCCGAACGAACCCCGCAACAACACCGACACGATATTCGACCCCCGGCTGCTGATGACCGTGCGCGACGCCAACGGCGGCCGGGAGGCGGCGTTCGACTTCGTCCTCGACGTGGCGCAGGACCCGGGCCCGGGCCCGGGACCCGGCCCCGGGGGCACCTGGACGGTGGGCACCGCCTACCGGACGGGAGACCAGGTCACGTACGCCGGCCGCACCTACACCTGCCTCCAGCCGCACACGGCCCAGCCGGGCTGGGAGCCACCGGCCGTACCGGCCCTGTGGCGCGCGGTCTGAGAGCGACGGCCGCCGAAGCGCCGCGCCGGCTTCGAGGGGGGACGGCGCGGCGCCGAGGCACATCCACTTCGGCCGGGAGCCCGCCTCACCGAGGCAGGGCTCCCTCCAGGGTCAGGTCCACCAGGCCCGTCACGAGCGCCTCGTCCAGCGGAGCGCCGCTGAGCAGGACGCGGACGAAGAGGGGGCCGGTGATCGCCTCGACGACCAGGCCGGGGTCGGCGTCCGGGGCCAGCTCACCGCGCTCGACGCCGCGCCGGACGATGACCTTGGCGCGTTCCAGACGGTCGTTCCAGTAGGGCCCGCGCCGGTCCTCCAGGGTCTCGTCCCGCTCGACGCTCAGCCGCAGCAGCGCCTGCCCCTGGGCCGAGCCGAGCAGCCGGCTCAGCGCGGTGAAGTACCGCAGCAGGTCCTCCCGTACGTGCCCGGTGTCCGGGAGGGGCAGCGCGGAGTCCAGCTCCGTGGCCAGCGCGTCCAGGATCAGGTTCTCCCGGGTCTTCCACCGCCGGTAGACCGACGTCTCGTGCACCCCCGCCGCACGGGCGACCGCGGCGACCGTGGTACCGGCCAGCCCCTGGCTCGACAGCAGCTCGACCACCGCGCCGAGCACGGCCCGCCGCATCGGCTCCCCACGGCGGCGCAGCGGCGGGACGGCGGGCTCGGGGGACTGCGGACCGTTCACCGGATCAGCTTAAAGCAGCCGGAGTTGCGTTGGGTGTACGGTTAACGCAAGTCGACCTGCGATAAGTGCCGGTGGTCGGCGCCCCGAAGGAGGACATGCCATGGAGACGATGCTCGCGGCCCGCTTGCACGTACCGAGCCGCACCCTGCGTGTCGAGGAGGTGCCGCGCCCTCAGCCGGGCCCGGGCGAGGTGCTGGTCAAGGTCGAGGCGGCCGGGGTGTGCCTGTCCGACGTCCATCTGATCGACGGCACCCTCAAGCCGTTCCTCCTCCGCGGTGACACCGTCACCCTCGGCCACGAGGTCTCCGGCACCATCGCGGAGGTCGGCGAGGGCGTCACCACCCGGACGCCCGGACAGCGCGTGGTGCTGTACGCGGGAGAGCTCCGCGACGGGGTGACGTACACCCGGGGCGTCGACTACGACGGCGGCTGGGCCGAGTACGCCCTGTCCGCCGCCACCGCCATGGCCCCGCTGCCCGACTCCATCCCCTTCGACCAGGGCGCGATCATCCCCGACGCCGTCTCCACCCCCTGGGGCGCGATCACCGAGACCGCCGCCGTGCGGCCCGCCGAGGCGGCCGGCGTATGGGGCGTGGGCGGGCTGGGCGTGCACGCCGTGCAGGTGCTGCGGGCCGTCGGCGCCTGCCCGATCGTCGCCGTCGACCCGAACCCCGTCGCCCGGGAGCGCGCCCTGGCCGCAGGCGCCGACATCGCCCTGGACCCCGCCGACCCCGGTCTGCGGGAGGCCGTCGCGTCGGTGACCGGCGGCGCCGGACTCGCCGCCGCCTTCGACTTCGCCGGTGTGCCGGCCGTGCGCGAGCAGGCGGTGTCCGTCCTCGCGCCCAAGGGGCGGCTGGTCCTGGTCGGTCTCACCGACCAGCCGCTCACCCTCACCGACGGCACCCGCTTCAGCTATCTCCAGCAGCGCGTCCTCGGCCACTACGGCTCCGACATGCCGGTGGCCCTGCCGAAGTTGCTGCGGCTCGTCCAGGCGGGCCGGCTGGACTTCTCCGGTTCCATCAGCGGGACCCTGCCGCTCAGCCGGGCCGCCGAGGCGGTCGCCCGGCTGGAGAAGAAGGAGGGCGACCCGATCCGGCTGATCCTGCGGCCGTGAGAATCGTGAGGCTGGTGAGCCTGTAGCGACCGGTCAAGGCTTCGCCCGCCGGGCGCCGGTACCCGGCGGCGAGCAGCGCGGCCACGTGGCTCACCGGCGCCCGCTCACCGGCCTCCGCTCATCGGGCGTCCGCCTCGGCCCCGTCGGCGTCGGCTCACCCCCGGTCCTCCCGGGTGCCGAGGACGGTCTCGCGGAAGGACGCGACGATCGGGCGCAGGTCGGTGCGGTGCCAGGTGGCCCACAGGCGTACCGACGCGTCGAGCCAGGGCAGCTCGTGGACGCTGACCCCGGGGCCGACGGCGCGCGTCATGCTCTCCTGCACCAGGGCGCAGCCCAGCCCCGACGCGACCAGGCCGAGCGCGGTCAGCGGTGCGGGCGCTTCCAGCCGGATGTCGGGGGTGAAACCGGCCGCGGCGCAGGAGGCGACGAAGGCGTCACGCCAGTCGGGGACCCGGTCGTCCTCCACGGCGATCCACGCCTGCCCGTCGAGGTCGGCGGGCTCGATCGTGGGGCGTTCGGCCAGCGGGTGTCCCGACGGCAGGGCCAGCAGCAGCGGATCCTCCAGCAGGAGAGTGCCGCACAGGTCGGGGTCGTCGTCCGGCGGCGCCTGCGGTACCAGCGCGATGTCCAGGCTGCGCTGGCGCAGCCCCTCGAACTGCTGCGCCGCGGGCAGGTCGTACAGCGCGACATGGATGCCGGGCCGTTCGTCCTGGAGGTCGCGCAGCGCGCGGGGCAGCACCCCGGTGTGCATGGCGTCGCCGACGTACCCCACGCACAGACCGCCCTCCTCGCCGCGGCCCAGGCGCCGGCCGAGGTTCTCCAGACGGCTGGCGTGGCGCAGCAGCGCCCGGGCCTCGGAGAGGAAGACCCGGCCGTCGGAGGTGAGGCGGATGCGCTGCTGGGTGCGCTCGAAGAGGGTGAGGCCGAGGTTCTTCTCCAGCTGCGCGATCTGCCGGCTCAGCGGCGACTGGGAGATGTGCAGCCGCTCGGCCGCCCGGCCGACGTGTTCCTCCTCGGCCACGGCGACGAAGTAGCGAAGTTGTCGCAGGTCAAGCACGTAAGACTCTCCAGGACTCAACTGTGTCCAAGTAAGTCTTGGACAGTCTGATGCGTCGATCCTAACGTGGGTGGAGCAAGAGCCGCGGAGGCGGGCAAAACCACCCGTACTCCGCTGAACACTTCACTGAAGGAACTTCTTTCATGGGTATCAAGTCCCTCCTGCCGGGTCCCCTGGGCTTCGGAACGGCACCGCTCGGCAACATGTTCCGCGCGATCCCCGACGAGGAGGCCGCCGCCACCGTCGAGGCCGCCTGGGACGCGGGCATCCGCTACTACGACACCGCCCCGTTCTACGGCGCCGGCCTCTCCGAGATCCGGCTCGGCGAGGTCCTGGCCGGCCGGCCGCGCGACGCGTACGTGCTGAGCACCAAGGTCGGCCGTGTCATCCTCGACGAACTGGAGGACCCCGCCGCGCGTGACCTGGGCGAGAAGGGCGGACTGTTCGAGCACGGCCGTCCCAACAGGATCGTCGACAGCTACACCGCGGACGCGACGCTGCGCTCCATCGAGGACAGCCTGCGCCGGCTGAAGACCGACCGCCTCGACATCGTCTGGGTGCACGACGTCGCCCAGGACTTCCACGGTGACGACTGGCTCGCCGTCTACGAGAGCGCCCGCACCGGCGCCTTCCGCGTCCTGACACGGCTCCGGGACGAAGGCGTGATCAAGGCCTGGGGCCTGGGTGTCAACCGCGTCGAGCCCATCGAGCTCACCCTGGACCTGGACGAGCCCAAGCCCGACGGGTTCCTGCTGGCCGGCCGCTACACGCTCCTCGACCACGAGCGGTCGCTCCAGCGCCTGCTCCCGGCCGCCGTCGCGAACGGCGTCGACATGGTCGTCGGCGGCCCCTACAGCTCGGGCGTCCTCGCCGGCGGGCAGCACTTCGAGTACCAGAAGGCCCCGGCGGGCATCGTCGCCAAGGTCGAGCGGATGAAGGCCCTCGCCGCCCGGCATGGTGTGAGCATCAAGGCGGCCGCCCTCCAGTTCGCACTGGCCCACCCCGCGACGGCCGCCGTCGTGCCCGGCGCCACCCGCCCCGGCCGCATCGCCGAGGACGTCGCCGCGCTCGAGGAGAAGGTGCCGGCCGCCTTCTGGAGCGCGCTGCGCGAGGAAGCGCTCATCGCCGCCGACGCCCCCACCCCCGGCTCCGCCGCCTGACCCCCCACCCACTCCCTTCGAGGAACAGCGCCATGGCATCCACCACCGCATCCATCGACCTGCCCCTGTCCCCCGCCGCCGTCTGGCGGCTGATCGGCGGCTTCGGCTCGCTGCCCGACTGGCTGCCCTACATCCCCCAGAGCGAGCTGGGCGAGGGCGGCCGGACCCGCCGGCTGACGAACGAGGGCGGCGGCACGATCGTCGAACGCCTCCAGTCCTTCGACCACACCGCCCGCAGCTACACCTACGCCATCGAAGAGGCCCCGTTCCCGGTCACCGGCTACCTGTCCACCCTCACCGTGCACGAGGTGCCCGGCACGCCCGGCGCCTCCCGGGTGGAGTGGTCCGGGACGTTCACCCCGGACGGTGTGAGCGACCGCGAGGCCGAGGAACTCTTCCACGGCATCTACACCGACGGTCTCGCCGCGCTGGAACGCACCGCGCGGAAGTGAGCCGCCGCCCTGTGCCGGGCCCGCTCCGCGCGGGCCGGCACGGCACGGCTACTTCAGGCGCCGGGCGAGTGCCTTGACGAGGTCGGTCTTCGCCACCTTGAGCGCGAAGTGCTTGGGGGAGCCGGGGAGCGGGCGGGCGTACCAGGGCAGTGCCCGGCGCCGCCACTTGGCGGGGGGCAGCCCGTCGGGGAGCGCGGGCAGCGGTACGGTCCACGTCCCGAGCCGGAGGTCGCCCGTCCAGACGCCGGCCGGGAGGGCGTCGACCGGCACGGTCACCTCGAAGGAGCCGTCGACGGAGACCTCGCGCACCGGGAAGGTGACGGTGGTGCCCGTGCCGTCCTCCAGCGCCAGCACGAGGGCGTCCGCGGGGTACTCGGCCAGCCCCACCCGTCCGCCGAACCGGAGCCCGGCGGTGGAACCGGCCGCCCAGCGGACGTCCTTGTCCACGCGCAGCAGCGACCGCACCTTGTGCTTGTTCTCGCCGAGGTCGAGCGTGAAGTTGCCGTACGGCTTGGTGGTGTACAGGGTGACGGCGCGCGGGCCCCCGCCGGTGGCGAGGACACGTGTGTCGGCGGCGCCCGAGACGTTCTCGGCGCGCTTGCTGCCGATCCGGACCTCCTTGCGAAGCCCCTGGGCGCCGATCGCGAGGGAGATGTCCCACAGTCCGTCGGCGAGCGGCCCCCCGTCCGCGGCGGTCGCGGTGTCGACGTCGGCCTCGAACCCGGCCAGGTCGTACGCGTACCGGCCCGCGTCCTGGTCCGCGCCGAGCCCCGGCGTCGGGGTGTGGGTGACGGGCAGCCGGTACTCGGTCCCGCTGTCGCGTTCGCGCAGGACGAGTTCGGTGCCGACGTCCCGGGTCTCCACGCGGTGGAGGTAGCCGTGGCCGGCCAGGCGGAGCGTGCCGCCCTCCATCTCGGCGCGGGTCACGTGGTGGCGGACGCCGAGATGGTCGGTGACGTCGTAGCAGTCGTCGGGGATCGCCCGCTCGGGGTCGCGCAGGAACGGGTAGCGGGCGAGCGCACGGCCGCCGTCGACGAGGACGGGCGTGGCGATCTTGGTCCGGGCGAGCTGCTTCTCGAACGCCACGAGTTCCAGTACCTCGTCCAGCATGCGGTGGCGTACGAGGTGCAGCCGCAGCCGGGCCATGGCGGACAGCCGCTCGTTCATGCCCTCGTGCCAGAGCGGCTCGATGATCTCCGCCAGCCGGTCCAGCGTCTTGGCTTGCGTCTCGCGGGGCTCGTGGACGAGGTGGCCGGCGAGCAGCTGCTGGACCTCCACGGTCAGGTGCCGGTGCGCGAGGTGGTCGCGGCCCGGGCCGGGCGGCACGTTCTCCAGGATCAGGTCGATCATGCGCGGCAGGAACTGGAGCCGCCGCTGCGTCCCCTTGAGCCGCAGGGTGATGTTGCCGTCGTCCTCGCGCTGCACCCAGTACAGGCAGTCGTAGTCGGCGAGCACGGAGATGCCGGAGGCGTGCACGTAGGCCGCGCCGACGAACAACTGGTCCTCGCCGATGGCCAGATCGGTGGGGAAGCGCAGCCCGTGCCGCTCCAGCAGTTCCCGGCGGAACAGCTTCATCGGGTTGAGCGTCCAGTACACGCGGGAGGAGAACACGTCGGTGCGCGGCTGGTTGCGCTTGAACATCGACGTGGGCGCACCCCGCCCGCCGACCCCGACCATCTTGCCGAGGACGACGTCGGTGTCGTTCTCCTCGGCCATCCGCACCATGCGTTCCAGTGCCTCGGAGCCGAGGTAGTCGTCGGCGTCCAGGAAGTAGACGAAGGTGCCGGTGGCGTGGTCGAGCCCGTGGTTGCGCGGGGCGGACGGGCCGCCCGAGTTCTCCTGGTGGAAGACGCGCAGCAGGTCCGGGTAGAGGCCCTGGAGGCGGTCCAGCTCGGCGGCGGTGCCGTCCGTGGAGCCGTCGTTCACGACGAGGACTTCGAGCTGGTCACGGCCGATGCTCTGTTCGGCGACCGAGGTGACGCACCGCGTGATGTAGGGCATCGCGTTGTACGCGGCGATGATTACCGAAACGGTGGCGCCGGCCATGAATGTGCTCTCCAAAATACCGGGCTACCCCCATCCATGGAGTATTCCGGTACCTCAGCATGGAAGCTTTTATGCCGGGGAAGCTTCTAGATTGCTGTGAACATACCATGGACGGACAGTGTCCGAGTGGCGGATCAACGGTGAAGCGGACCGCCGCCGGGGTCCGCGTGATCCCGCGCGCACGGGTACGGACCGCGGGCCGGCGGGCCGCGGTCCGTACCGGTGGCGGGCCCGGCCGTGGGGTGGCCGGCCCGTCCCCGTGCGCTCGGGTCAGCCCGCCTTTTCCACCTGCGCGACGGCCTTGGCGAGGCCGTTGATCCACAGCTGGTTCACCCGGGCGCGCTCGGTGCTGTTCGGGTAGCGGTTGGTGCAGGAGGTGCCGGGGCCGCCGCCCGACATCAGTTCGCTGCACGGCCCGCTGTAGTGGTCGGGCAGGCCCAGCACGTGACCGGTCTCGTGCGCGGTGACGCGGATGGAGTCGTACTGCTGGTTCTGCGCGTAGTCCAGGAAGATGTAGCCGCGGCCGTGGCCGTCGGTGGAGGCGTAGGACCCGCGCGAGTCGTTGCCCTCGTAGTAGTTGAAGTCGGCACTGCCCGAGGTCGCCTGGAGCTTCACGTTCGTCACTGAGCTGTTCCAGATCGAGGCGGCGCTCGATATCTGGGAGCGGAAGCTCGGGGCCTGGGCGGCGTTGTAGTAGACGGTCACCGCCTTCAGGGAGGGCTGGGCGGCCCGCCGCTCGGCGACCGACTTCAGCACGGCGTCGAAGAACGCCTTGGTACCGGCGCTCTCGGACGCGCCCACGTAGCCGGCGGAGACGCTGCGGGCGGACGTGTGCGTGGTGCTGTCGGCGCTCGCCGGGTTCGCGGTGCCGAGCGCGGCGGAGGCCAGACCGACGCCGAGCGCCAGGGCCAGAAGCCGTTTGTGGTTCTTCGGCCCGGTGGTGGTTCGCGACGATCCCATGGGGGGCTCCTTCTCGTCCTGTGGGGTTGAACGATCGGTTGCCTGTGAGTCTCCGGCA
The DNA here is from genome assembly GCF_000718775.1 of Streptomyces sp. NRRL S-31. GTDB lineage: Bacteria > Actinomycetota > Actinomycetes > Streptomycetales > Streptomycetaceae > Streptomyces. The sequence continues at coordinate 9,504 of NZ_JOCB01000146.1, read as the reverse complement.
GACCAACGCGACTGGGGATGATGGCACTTGGGGATAGCGTGGGGCTATCGGCGGCCGACATGTCCGGTTCCGCTGGAACGTGAACATCTGGTGTCGTGTTCTGTGCCGCCCTACTCTCCCCCCATGGAGTTAGAGGTGAGACACCTGCGCGTGCTCTGTGTCATCGCCGACACCGGCAGTCTGCACAAAGCGGCTCGGGAACTCGGCCTGGCACAGCCCTCGTTGAGCACGCAACTGCGGCGCATCGAGCGGGCGCTCGGCGCCCAGCTCTTCGTGCGCGCCCGGACCGGCTGCCGGCCCACCCCGCTGGGGCTGGCGGTGCTGAGCCGGGCCAGGCCGCTGGTGGCGGAGTTCGCGGCGATCGTCACCGAGACCAGGGCGGCGGCGGCCCGTGCCGCCGGCGGTTTCCAGCTCCGCCTCGGCGCGACGGCGAGCAGGGCCATCCCGGGCTGGCTGCGCCTGCTGCGCGCGCGGCGCCCGGGCACCGAGCCGACGCTCCAGATGAGCCTGTCCGCCAATGCCCTGCTGGGCATGGTCGCCGCGGGCCGGCTCGACATGGCCTTCGTGCACGAGGTGGAGGGCAGCCCGCTGCGGATTCCGCCCGGCCTGTGCCTGCGCGTACTGGTCGCGCGGGAGCCGCAGTTCGTCACGCTCGCCGCGGACCACCCGGCGGCGTCGCGGCGGGAGGTGAGCCTGGCCGACCTGGCCGGCGACCGCTGGATGGTCGACTCGACGGTCGACGGCGAGTGGGACGCCCTGTGCCGGGCGCTGCGCGAGGCGGGCCTGGACTGCGAGATGCTGCACGGCGACTACCTCACCGCGTACTCGCTGGCCGCCACCGGCGAGGTGGTCACGGTCAGCCAGCCGACCGCACCGCCCCGGCCGGACCTCGCGATCCGTCCGCTGGCCGGCGACCCGATCGGGGTACGGCTGCTGCTGGCGGCCCGCACCGAGGACGAACTGGATCAGGGGTACCCGGAGTTGGAGGAGGCGTACTGGGGCGTGGCCCATGAGGCACCGGCCTACCGGGAGTGGCTGGAGCGCGCGCAACCGTCCGGCACCCCCGAACCCGGCGGTGCGCCGGAACCCCCCGGCGCACCGGAGGCCGCGGGCCCACCGGGGGTTGCCGTCCCGCCGGGCGCGGCCGGGCCGCCGGGAATGGCAGCCGGGCCGGGGGTTGTCGTGCCGTCGGGAATGGCCGCCGGGTCGGGGGTTGTCGTGCCGTCGGGTGCTGGCGGCGGGTCCTCGGAGGCTTCTGCCGGGCCGGGGGTTGTCGTGCCGTCGGGCGCGGCCGGGGCGTCGGAAGCTTCTGCCGGGCCGGAGGCTGTCGTCCCGTCGCGTGCCATTGGTCCGGCAGGGGGCCTCGCCGTACCCGAAGCCGTCACCCCATCGGGCGCCGCCGGGCCGCCGGAAACCCTCGCCGCACCCGAAGCCCTCGTCCCACCGCAGGCCCCGACCCCACCGCAGGCCCCGGCCCCATCGGTAGCTTCAACCCCACTGGAGGCCCCCGCCCCCCACGCCGTCGCGGGCTCAACCGAAGCTCCCGGCGGGCCGGTTCCGCCGGACGGGCACCGGTGCCCGCACCGGATCGCGCGCACGTCACCGGCGCCGCCGCGGACGCGGCCGGTGGCGGTCGACCTGCGGACGGGGTAGCCGCCCCCCCGGCTCCAGGGGAGCCGGCGGGGCCCGCACCAGGGCCGCGCCGCACGGCTCAGGCGGCCGTGTGGTCGTGCAGGTACGGGCTGGTGTGGCGCGGGTCCCGGGTGCAGGGGACGACGGCGTGCAGCACCTCCAGGGTCCGTTCGATGATGTCCGTCCGGTCGTTGACGAGCCAGGACAGGTGCTGGGCGCCGAAGAACGCCGAGACCAGCACCCGGGCCAGGGGCTCGGGCGGCGTCTGGTGCTCCAGGTCGCCCGCGCTCAGCGCCTGCTGCAACCAGGTGGCGATCAGCGCGGTGTACTCCTCGAAGGGCACCGGGAGTTCGACGTCGATCAGCCCCTTCTCGCTCGATCTGGAGCCGCGCCCCGGCCTTCATCAGCGGCTCGTCGCGCAGCGCGGCGGCGGTGCGGAGCAGCAGTTCCGCCACGGCGGCGACGGGCGGCAGGTCCAGGCGGGCGACGGCGTCGGAGATGGCGGGCAGACGGGTGGCGAACTCGGTGGTGACGGCGAGGGCCAGACTCTCCTTGTTGGCGTAGTGGAAGTACACGGCTCCTTTGGTCATTCCGGAGATCTCCGCGACGTCATGCATGGTTACCGACGGGTAGCCCCGTTCGGCGAACGCACGGGCGGCGGCGAGCAGGATGTTGTGCCGCGACCGGATGGCGCGTGCCTGCTTGAGTTCCTTGGAACGGCTGGAAGCGGCGGGGCCCGTGGAGTGGTCGCGGGGAAGTTTCACGAAGCCTCCCTTGCCTCGTAGTGCTGATCGACAACGGGTCGCAACGGCTTGCCTCCGGAACAAACCCTCTCAGAGGACGGCTTGGGTCGGCGGCGGTCACACGTGTGCAACCGTCTACATACGTGACCGGGAGGGTGCGTGAGCGGGATGCAGAGTAGCGTACGTGCGCGAACCCCCGGCATGGCCGTGGAACCGCTCCCGCCCGGGACGGCGCGCACCCGGTGACGGCGGGCGCACGGGCCGGGTCCGGCCCCTGATCCGGGTGAGGTCACGGGGTGCGGGGGCGCGGTGGCGAGCGGGGGCAGGACGGCCATCGGTGTGAACCATGACTTCCCGGTGGCGGAAAACCGTCCTATGCATACCGGACGCGGGCGCCGGAGGACAGACCACCCCCGCGAACGGTGTCTGCTTGCCGAAGTGCGCGGTGGGCCCGCCGCGGGCGCCGCGTTGTCGGACCACCCGAGTACGCCCAGTACGCGGGTGATCCTCCGCCTTGCGATGCACCGCACCGGACGCCGCGGCCTGATCCGACCTGATCCAGACGAAACCCCCTAGGCCGGGTGGCACGGTGTGGGCAGGCAGTGCTCCCGGGCCGCGAGCACGTGCTGACCGCCGCCCAGCGCCTGCCACCACGCCGTGCAGACGAGTTCGCTGAAGCGGTCCATCCGGCAGTCGGGCGTGGAGTAGTAGACGCCGAACATCAGGGCCAGCAGCAGGTTGCCCAGCCGCTCGGGCTCCTGGAACCCGGTCAGCTGGCCCTGTTGCCGGGCCTGGGCCGTCAGGCTGGAGACGCTGCCGTGCAGGTCCTGGGCCACGCTCGGGAGCCGGCCGTGGGCGCGGGCGGATTCGCTGGCGAGGTGGAATCCGGCACGGAACCGCAGATCCGTCTGCAACCGTTCGGCCAGCCGGACGGCGAGGAGGCGCAGTTTCTCCACCGGTGGGGCGTCGGACTGTTCGGCTTCGGCCAGCAGTTCGTGCCAGGCGTGCTCGAAGGGCGCGGTCAGCGCCTTGGCCAGGAGCCGCTTCGACGCGAAATGTGCGTACAGCGCACCCTTGGTCATCCGGGCTTCTTCCGCGACACGCTGGAGATTCGCACCCATGTATCCGAACCGGACGAACTCCGCCGCTGCCGCGTCCAGCAGTAACTCGTGAGTCCTGCGTGCTCTGTCTTGCTTGATCACGATGCCCCTTCGCGCTCCAGGATCGATCGACAAATCACCCCTAGGAAATCCTTTCTTAACGCTGCGGGGCCCACAAGCGGACTTGGCTGAGCTGTCCGAAACCGACACCGCTCGTTATCGGCTGTATAGGACAGTGACCGGCCGGGGGAGGAGTGCGGCCGGCTGGCCGGATATCCGTGATGATCGGTTCCGTGCGCCACGGGTCGGGGCGGATGCCGGGCGTCCGCCCTGGTACGAGGGGTCCGGCCGCCCTCCCGCCGGTGCCCGGGCCCCGGGCGGTGCCGCGTTCCGCTTCCGTCGCCGGTGTGTTGACGCAGGTCGCGGGGGGAGGTTGGAAAGTCGTCGACCGCTCGAAAGAAATTGACGTTTGAGAAGGTATTTTGTCTCGGGGTTGATTGCGCATATGCACCGTGAACCGCACCGCTGTGGGTGCGGACGATGCGAGGGGGAGAGGTTTCAGCATGCCGTCAGGCACCTTAGGCGCAACTTCGATCGACACTCATGAGCTCCGGACCTTCGCCGAGGAGGTCTTCGAACCACTACAGCGAGCGGACCAGCGCCGCTGGGCTCATGCGTATCTCGGCGCCCTGCTGTGTGTGCCGGGCAAGAAGACGCTGCAACGGCTGGCCAAAGCGGTCTCACCCGCTCCCGCCGCCGCCCACGGGTTGCAGCAGTTCATCAACGCCAGCCCCTGGGACTGGGGTCCGGTCCGGCGCAGTCTGGCGCACGCCGTGGCCTCCCAGGGACTCCCGCGGGCCTGGACCGTGGCCGAACTGACCATTCCCAAGCGAGGTGTGCACTCCGTGGGTGTGCACCGCCGCTTCGACGCCGAGCTGGGGCGTACGGTCAACTGCCAGCTGGCGATGGGCCTCTTCCTGGCCGCCGAGATCGGCTGCGTGCCGGTGAACTGGGACCTGCTGCTGGGGGAGTCCTGGTGCGCGGACCAGGAGCGCCGGATGCGGGCGCGCATCCCGGCGTCCGTCACGGCCCGCCCCGTCTGGAGGCACATCCTCGACTTCGCCGGCGACGTGGCCGCGAACCCCTGTCTGGCGGGCATTCCGTGGGCACTCGACCTGCGCCGCACGGCGGACGCCGGGGCGGTCGTCGAGGGACTCACCCGGCGCGGGCTGGACTTCGTCTGCGAGGTGAGCGCGACGGAACCCGTCCTGCCGGCCTCGGCGGTGGCCCCCACGGCCGGCCTGGGCGAGCTGATGGCACGCAGCCACATGCGGCAACCGCAGGTGGTGGTGCGCCAGGCGGCCACGGGCCGGCTCGAACGACTGACCGTCCACTTCGGGGAGGTACGGCTGCCCGGAAGGACGGGTGAGCCCGCCGGCGCTCCGCGCGTCTACCGCGCCCTGGCCCGCCCGGCCGGCGTCGGCCGGCAGGGCGCCCGCTACTGGATCACCAGCCTGGCCGACTGGCGGGCGGAGGAGGTGCTCGCGCTGGCCCGGTACGCCGCCGCCGGCGAGTTGGCCGTCCGGGACCTCGGCCATTTCGGCGTCCAGGACTTCGAGGGCCGTTCCTTCCCCGGCTGGCACCACCACATGACGATGGCCTCGGCGGCCCACGCCTTCGCCCGTCTGCACGCGCGGGGCCGCGCCCTGGCCCTGGCCGCGCCCGACAGCGTCTGCGCCTGACCCGACCGCGCGGAAGGGCCCGATCCGCCCGCGACTTCCGCAAGTCGAGGTTGCTCTCGGCGTGGGCCACCACCAAGAATCACCATGAATCCGCGTGATACGGCCCCGCGTTCCAGATGCCCCGCTCTCCGGTCCCACCAGCCGCCCACTTCTGTACCTATCGGTACGTAAGTCTTAGTACTGACGAATGGAGATTGCCGTGAGCTCAGCCGGCGCCGCAGGCGACATACTCCGCCCGCCACCTTCCGAGCAGACCCGGGACTGGCTGGCGCGCGTGGAGAAGCTCGCGCCCGTCATCGAGGAGAACCGCGTACGGGCCGAGACCGACCGGGTCACACCCCGCCCCGTCTTCGAGGCACTGCGTGACGCGCGCATCCCGCGCATGTGGGTGTCCAAGGAGTTCGGCGGAGAGCAGCTGACCATCGAGACCGGCTCCGCCATCGTCCAGGCACTCGCCCGCATCGACGCCTCCATGGCCTGGCAGATGGGCGTCCAGGGCGCGATCGGGCGGCTGTCCGACTACCTGCCGGAGAGCACGGCGCGCACCCTCTTCCAGTACAGCGACGGCCTGGTGGTCGGCGGCGTCAACCCGTCCGGCCATGCCGAGGCGGTGGACGGCGGCTATCTGCTGACCGGCGAGTGGGCCTTCGCCAGCGGTTCGGCCCACGCCGACTGGCTCGTGTGCGCCGCCCACGTCACCGACGAGGGCCAGGTCCGCCGGACCCCCGACGGCCCCGCCCTGCGGATGCTGTTCGTGCCGCGCTCCGACGCCGAGATCCGCGACACCTGGCACACCGTCGGCCTGCGCGGCACCGGCAGCAACCACTACCGGGTGGAGCGGGTGTTCGTACCGGAGGAGTTCACCGTCGACGGCGCGGACATGCACCGCCCGCCCGCCGATCGCCCCTCCCGGGCCTACCCCATCAGCTACTACGACTTCGGCCCCTTCACCTCCGCCTCCACCGCCCTCGGCGTGGCCCAGGACGCCCTCGCCGACTTCAAGGCGCTGGCCGCCCGCAAGACCGCCACCGGCGCCTCCAGCACCCTGGCCACCAGCCACACCGCCCAGGACAAGCTGGCCCGCGCACAGGCGGACGTACACACCGCGGAGGTCCTGCTCGCCCACGCGGCGGCGCAGGTGACCGCGTACGGGACGGACGGCGGCACCGATCTGACCGCGCTGGTGCGCCTGACCGCCGCGACCGTCGCGGAGAAGACCGTGGCCGCGGTGGACTCGCTGTTCACCCTGGCCGGAGCGACCTCCGTGTACGCGACCAGCCGGCTGGAGCGCTGCTTCCGCGACATCCACTCGGCCACGAAGCACATCACCCTCTCCTCGATGCACTTCGAGACGGTCGGCCAGTACCTCCTCGGCGGGGAACTCCTGATGCGTCGCTAGACACACGGACCCCGCCCACGCCGGCCGGCGGCGCTCCGGCGCCCGGCCGGCCCCGGGACCCGGGCCCCACGCCCGACCGACATCACGCCCCACCACCTGACGAGGACTGACTCATGCAGACGATGAAGGCCGTGCAACTCCTCGCCCCGCGCAAGACGGTGCTGGCCGACCTCCCCGTCCCGCCGACACCGGCGGACGGGCTGCTGATGAAGACGCGCTGCGTGTCCATCTGCTCCACCGACATCTCCTTCTTCGAGGGCCACCTCTTCCCCTCCGAGTACCCGGTGATCCTCGGGCACGAGTACCTCGGGGAGGTCGTCGACATCGGCTCGGACTTCGACCGGACGGGCACCGACGTCCGGATCGGCGACCGGATCGTGTACTGGGGCCAGACCGACTTCGGCGGCTTCGCCGAGTACCGCACCGTCCGGCCGATCTTCTCCGGGCAGGTCAAGGAGGACGTCTTCCACGCCGACCGCGACTTCCACGACGACCGCCGCGCGGCCGCCGTGAAGATCCCCGAGGACATGAGCGACCTCGAAGCCTCCTTCATCGAGCCGGTCACCGGCGCCCTGCGCTCGGTGCTGTCCAACCCGCCCCGGATCGGCGACCGCGTCCTGGTCATGGGCACCGGGCCGATCGGCGTCATCGCCGGCAGCGTCATCCGCCGCCTGCTGGCCCCCAACTCGGTGGTCTCGGTGGACTCCAACGCGGCCCGCAACGCCTTCGCCGAGCAGCAGTTCTCCCAGCGGGCCTACCTCCCCGACGAGCTGATCGAGACGGTCGAGGACGGCACCTTCGACTACGTCTTCGACGCCCTGCCCACCGTCAAGGTCGACGACGAGAACAAGGACCCGCGCCGCGTCGCCATGCGCAAGCTCAAGGCCGGCGGGCGCTACATCCTCTACGGCGCCTCGCAGGAGATGCAGAAGTTCGACACCTGGCTGATGCTCGCCAAGGGCATCACCATCCGCTCGGCGCCCTTCGACGTGACCAGTTTCCCGATGCACAAGAGCGCCAACGTCATCGCCTCCGCCATGCAGATGCTGCGTTCGGGCGTGGTGGACGGCAAGGCGCTGCTGTCGACCGTGCACCGGTTCGACGACTACGACGGCCTGGTGGACATCTTCGAGAACTACCGCTCCACCACCGACCTCAAGACCATCGTCGACTTCCGGCGATGAGCCCGTCCCCGACGGACGGCGTGCGGGAGGTGCCCGCCCCGCCGGGTGGTCCGCCGGCCGCGACCGGCGCCGGGCTCGTCGTGGTGGCCAACCGGCTGCCCGTGACCCTGGAGGAGGGCACCGCCGAGGACGGCCGTCCGCGCTGGCGGCGCAGCCCCGGCGGCCTGGTGAACGCGCTGGAGCCGTTCCTGCGCACGTACCGGGGCGCCTGGGTGGGCTGGCCCGGGACCGCGGCGGCGGCCACCACCCCGGCCCACGCCTGGCGGCACGACGAACTCCTGCTGTACCCGGTCGCGTTGACCGCCGACGAGGTCGACGGCTTCTACGAGGGCTTCTCCAACGCCACCCTGTGGCCGCTCTACCACGACGTCATCATGCCGCCCCGCTACCACCGCAGCTGGTGGGACGCGTACGTGCACGTCAACCGCAAGTTCGCCCAGGCCGCCGCCGACATCAGCGGCCACGGCGCCACGGTCTGGGTGCAGGACTACCAGTTGCAGCTGGTGCCCGCGATGCTGCGGGAGCTACGGCCCGACCTGCGGATCGGCTTCTTCCTGCACATCCCGTTTCCCCCCGTCGAGCTGTTCATGCGACTGCCCTGGCGCACCGAGCTGGTCCGGGGGCTGCTGGGCGCGGACCTCATCGGCTTCCACCGCCCGGGCGGGGCCCGCAACTTCCAGTGGCTGGCCCGCCGGCTGGCCGGAGTGCGGGCGGAACGAGCCGTGTCGGACGTCGGCGACGCCCCGGGAATCCTCGGCGTGGCGGAGCCCCCGGACGGCCGCCGGACGGTGCGGGTGGGGGCGTTCCCCATCTCCATCGACGCCGCCGAGCTGGACCGGCTGGCACGGCGCGCCGACGTCCGGCGGCGCGCGGAGCAGATCCGCGCACAGCTCGGCAACCCCCGCAGCATCGTGCTGGGCGTCGACCGGCTCGACTACACCAAGGGCATCGACATCCGGCTGCGCGCCCTGCACGAGCTGCTGGCCGAGGGCCGCGTCACCGCGGAGTCGACCACGATGGTGCAGATCGCCACGCCCAGCCGGGAACGCGTGGAGCACTATCTGCGCATGCGCGAGGACATCGAACGCACCGTCGGCCGCATCAACGGAGAGTTCGGCCGGGTCGGCCGGCCGGCCGTGCACTACCTGCACACCTCCGTCGGCCGCGAGGAACTCGCCGCCCTGTACCGCGCGGCCGACGTCATGCTCGTCACCCCGCTGCGCGACGGGATGAACCTGGTCGCCAAGGAGTACGTCGCCTGCCGGCACGACCTGCGTGGCGCCCTCGTACTCAGCGAGTTCGCCGGCGCCGCCGCGGAACTGACCAGCGCCTTCCAGGTCAATCCCTACCATCTCGAGGAGGTCAAATCCGGACTGGAGAAGGCCCTGTCCCTCACCCCGGACGAGGCCGGCCGCCGGATGAGCGCGCTGCGCGCCCAGGTCCTCACCCATGACGTGGGGCACTGGGCACGGTCGTTCCTCACCGCGCTCGAAGACCGTACGCCGGTCGGCGAGCCCGTCGGACGATCCGCCTGACCACAGGACGCCGCCCCGGCGCGGCGGCCGTACCCCGGCACCCGGTCCCGCGCCGCACACCCCGCACTCCCACCGCACACCGCTCCGTCCACGGCCGGCCACGGGCGCACCGGGCGCGGGCCGCGGCGGCGCGGGGGCGTGGGGGCACGGCGGCGGACACGTCCCCGCC
>NZ_JOCB01000145.1 GCF_000718775.1 Streptomyces sp. NRRL S-31 | reverse complement strand
GCCGGGGCGGCGAGCGCCGGGCCGCGGCCGGGGGGACGGCGTCCACCGGCACCTCCGCGACCGGCGGGGGCGGCTCCGCGCGCCGGGCGAAGACCGGCGGGACCGGGAACGGCGCCGCCAAGGCGGGCGGCCGTACGTCCGACCGCCAGTCCGCGGCCGGCGCGACGTCCAGGCGGCGGAGCGGCCCCCGCTCCGGCTGAGCCACCCCGATCCGGCGGCTCACCGGAACGCCCTCGCGGGCCGACGACCGCTCCGGCGAGCGCTCCGCCGACCGAGCCGGCGAGCGTTCCGCCGACCGAGCCGGCGAGCGTTCCGCCGATCGTGCCGTAGCCGACGACCGCCCGGGAGGACCGCCGGCTCCCGGAGGTCGTGGCCGGGGCGGGTACGGTCGTACCTCGGCTACTGCTTCTTGAAGGAGCGGATCTGGTAGCTGCCCTGGAGGTTGCCCCCGTGGCCGGCGGCCGTCGAGCCGACGCGGGCGTTGAAGTTGGTCTGCTTGTAGTACTGAACGCGGTGGCCGGTGCCGTTCCACAGGGACCGCACGTTCTTGCCGTTGCGGATGAAGGAACACAGGTCGGCGGTGTTCGCGACCTTCTCCGACGTCCACTGGCAGCGGGTGCCGCCGCCGTCCCAGTCGCTGTAGATGCAGAAGTGCCCCGGGTCGCAGCGGAAGACCGCGGCGGCGGCGCTGGTCTTGGGAGTGGCCGGGGCGGAGGCGGTCGCGGCGGGGGCCGCCGTGCCGAGGGCCGCCGCCAGGGCGACCGAGGCGATGGCGAGTGGAGTGACACGGTTCATGAGGTTCGTCCTCTTTCCACTGGTTCCGTTGTTGATGTCCCCGGAGGACGACCATTAGTTTCACTCACCGTGACGGGTTGCGGGCAGAGCGTGCGTACGGGCGCGCGAGGCACTCCCGGCGGCACCCGGTACCTCCTCTCCACCACGCGAGCCGGGGCCTCCGGCGGAGTCGGGGGTAGCGCCCGACGCGCGGCGCGCCATCTCCGCGCCTGACGGGTCCGCCCTCCGCGACGTACGCGTCCCGCGACGGACGCGTCCCGCGACGTACGTGCGCCGCGACGTACGCGTCCCGCGACGGACGTGCGCGCCGCCGGATTCCCGGGACAAGCGCGGTGGGATGTAGGACACTCGGGGAACGCCGCCACGCTCGCCGCCCACGCGCGAACGTGCCGGATGGGGTCATGAGTCCTGGGGGGACACGATTCATGCAGACCACGGTTGTCGTCAGCGGCATGCACAGCGGGCCCAACCCCTCACCGGGACTGGGGATAGCGCGCTCCCTGAAGCTGGCGGATCCCGGCGTCCGGGTCATCGGGCTGGACTACTCCACCGCCAGTTCGGGACTGCACACGACGCTCCTCGACGACGTCCTGCTGCTTCCCGGCTGGGACGAGATGGACACCGAGACCTGGACGGAGCAGATGGCGGACCTGGTGGCCGCGCCGGACAGCTTCCTCGTCCCGACGCTGGACCTCGAGGTCCGGGTGCTCGCCGAATACCTCGGTGTGCACGAACGCGTCCTCGCACCGAACAAGCGAGCGCTCGACACCGTGGCGAAACCGCCGGTCGCGGTGGCCGACGCGCTGGGACTGCGGCTGCCGGAATGCTGCACCGGCACGGACTGGGACACGGTCGAGGGCTTCCTACGCCACGCGCCGCACGGCGCCTGGGCCAAGGGACAGCACTACGAGGCCTTCCGGGTGCGCGGTGTGCAGGAGGTGCTCGCGGCGGGGCGCTTCATCGAGCGCGAGTGGGGCGGGGACTGGCATCTCGAGGCGCATGTCCCCGGCCAGGAGTGCGGCATCGCCTTCGCCGCCCGCAACGGCGCGCTCCTCGACGCCGTCCTGATGACGAAGGCGATCCTCACCCCGGAGGGCAAGACCTGGTCGGGGGAGGTCACCGAACTGCCGGACGCGCTGTGGGAGAAGCTGCGCGCGTACGCGGCGGACGCCGGGTGGAACGGCGGCGGCGAGATCGAGATGATCCGCACCTGGGACGGCGACCTGGTGCTGATGGAGGTCAACCCCCGCTTCCCCGCCTGGATTCACGGCGCGAGCACCTGCGGCGCCAACCTGCCGGCCGCCCTGCTCACGGAGCGGGCCCGGCCCGCACGGCGCCGTCTCACCGCCGGGTTCACCAGGGTGGTCGAGGAGATCGCCGTCTCCCCCGAGATCGGCATCGCCTCCTACCCCTGGGGCCCCGGCGACGGGATCGCCCCGGCCACCAAGCACCCGTCGGGCATGCGCACCCTCGGCCGCCGGGACCTGGTGTCCGAGCCGAGTGCCATACCCCGGCCGGTGCCGGCCGCCGCCCCCGCGGACCGCACGCACCCGCGGCCCGCCCGGACCACCGGGAACAGCGGGTCCTTCACCGGGTACGAGTCCCTGCTGGGGACACCGTCCGAGTCGTGGCGGACCCCGTCCCGGCGGATACTGGCGCCCCTCTTCGACGAGCGGGTCGCGGCACTGCGCGCCGAGCTGAGCGGTCTGCCCCGCACCACTCTCGCGCACAGCGTCAAGACCTGCCCGCACCCCGAGCTGCTGTCCCGCGCCGCCGGACTCGGCCTGGCCGCCGAGGCGATCACCCTGGACGAACTGGACGTCGCGCTCGCCCACGGCTTCGATCCCGGCCGCGCCATCCTGAACGGTCCGGCGAAGTGGTGGCCGGCCCGCCCCAGCGTCCGCTGCGGTGCCTTCTTCGCCGACTCGGCCGAGGAACTCGCCCAGCTCATACGCTCGTTGGACGCGGGGTTCCGGCTCACGGCGGACATCGTCGGCATCCGGGTGGCGGCCCCCGGAGTGCCCAGCCGCTTCGGGCTCTCCTTCGAGCGCGGCGCCGACCTGGCGGAAACCGCCGCCCTGCTCGCCGAGTTACTAGGCCGTCTCGGTGCCCGGTGGGGCATCCACTTCCACCACGCGGAGAGCGTGCTGGGACCGGACCGGTGGCGGCGCGAGGCGACCGCGGCCCTCGGCTCCGCCGATCCGCTCGCCTCCCGGCTGGGTGAGCCGCCGGCGGTCGTCGACCTCGGCGGCGGATGGCACGTGGACGACCTGCCGGACCTGCGTCCGTCGCTCGACCACGTCCTGGCGGCCGGTGCCGACTGCCTGCGCGCGTCACAGCCCGAGGTCGTCCTCGAACCGGGCAAGATGCTGACCCAGCCGGCGGCGGCCGTCGTCACCCGGGTCCTGCTCGGCAAGGGCCGGGGCACCGGCCGGGAGGTCGTGGTGGACGCGGCCCTCGGGGACATACCCGAGGCGCGTTACCGCGCCCACCCGGTCGCCCGGTTCACCGAAGGGCGGTGGCAGCCGGTGCGCCGGGGAACGGGACGCGTCCTCGGGCGGTCCTGCATGGAGCACGACGTCCTCGCGGAGGAACTGGACCTGCGTTCCCTGGCGGAGGGGGACTTCCTGGCGTTCGGCATGTGCGGCGCCTACGACCTGTCCATGGCCTACCCCTTCGGCCGCGGCCTGGCTGCGGAGGCCCTCGCATGACGGGCGAGCGCATGACGGGCGAGCGCCGGCACCGGCCGGAACAGCCGCTGAGCGAACGCCCGCCGAATGGCGGCCCGTTGAGCGACCAGGACCGGCAGCGCATCGATTCCATCGGGCTGTCACGCATCTCGCACCACGGCGACCTCTGCTGCGCCGAGGCGCGGTATCTCGTCCTGCGCCGTTTCGAGCGCTGGGCCGACACCGGCGACCGGCTGGCGGCCGTACCCCTGCTCGTCCGCTGGGCGCCCACCCGGTGGCCGCTGACCTGGTGCCGGCTGGCGGAGCCGGACGAGTGGGCCGGCGACTGCGGAGTACACGCGGACCTCGCGGGCGAACTCCTCACGCTGGCCGGGGTGGCCTACGCGCGGGGCCGGGCGGCGATCGAACCGTACCCCCGCGCCGTACCGCACTGGCGGGCGACCTGGTCGGCCTCCGACGCGGACGACACCTGGATCGGCGATGACGTGGTGCACCACGAGGTGCTCCGCATCGGCGCCCGCTGGTGGGACCCGACGGAGGCGCGCTGGTTCACCGGAGCCGGTGCCCACCTGTTGGCCGGCCGGGTGGCCGCCGTCCGCACGGAAGGGGCGGACTGGAGCCCGGCCGGGGCGGACTGAGGCGGGGCCGGGGGCGTGCGGGCGGGGGAGAGGGGCCTGGAGTGAAGAAAGCGGCAGGGTTCACGGCGGTCTGCGCCGGGGTGCTCGTCTCGTTCCCCCTGCTCATCCTCATCGAACTCATCGGCCGGTACGACCGCTTCTCCTACGGCCGGCACGCGCCGCTGATCAGGAAGGTGCTCCCCTGGCGCACCACCGGCCGCCTCGCCCCGCTCCTTCCGCTGTGCGCCCTGCTGCCGCCGTACGTCCCGCACGGCGCGGAGGGCCTGCCGGGCGGCGGGGTGCTCCGGTGGGCGGCGGTGGCGGCCCTGGCCGGCACGGCTCTCGGTCTCGCGGAGGTCTACTCCGTCTGCCTGCACCGGGAGGCGTACATCGCCGCTTTCGAACCCTGGTCGCTCCCCGCGGACTACCGGCCGCTCGGCGCCCCGCCGGAGCGGTTCGCCGACCGCCGGCTGCAACACCTCGCCCGGGTGCAGTTCCTCTACTGTGTGCCGCTCGTCGGCACGGCGGCCGTCGTCGGCCCGCGCACCGGGTGGCTGAGCGACGTCGTGATCCTGCTGTTCCTGGTCAAGTACCTGGCTCCGGCGTGGATCGACTTCGAGGCGTACTACCACTGGGACATGCACTGCCAGGTGCTCGGTCTCCGGGGCCGCCCGTGGCTGTCGACGGTCTGGCGAGCGCTGTCGGACTGCGTCATGGGGCCGGTGATCGGCGCGCTGCCGAGGTTCTACGCGACGGAGCACCTCGTGGTCCACCACCCGGAGAACGCCGGACCCGACGACATCCACTCACCCCTGCCCTACGACCGCACCCGCATCCTGGAGTTCTGCCTGTTCGGCCTGAAGACCTGCCTCATCCTGCTGACTTCGGGCACCGTGGCGTTCCACCGGCGCTGCCGCGGCTCCCGGCGCGTCCTGCTCGTGCTGGGGATCACCGGGTTCTGGGCCGTCACCGGCTACCTGATCGCGGCGGACCGGCTCCTCGGCTACTGGCTGGTCGGAGCGGCGCTCTACCGGGCCGTGAACACCGCGAAGGCCCAGTACGTGTGGCACGGCCTGAGCGACCCGGACAATCCCCGCCACCCCAAGGCCAGCACCATCCTGTGGCTGCCGCGGGAACACCTCGTCGCCGCCCTGGACCGCGAGCCGCCGCACCGTGAGCCGCCGGGGGCCGAAGGCGTGCCGCACAGCACCGAGGTGCCCGAGTTCGGCACGGACTGGGCCTTCTACGACAACTACCACCTGATCCACCACCTGCATCCACGCGCCCACTTCACGGCATACCCCGAACTCCTGAGGCGGTCGGTCCCCGGGCTGCTCGACTGGGGCTGTGTGGTCATGCGGCTGAGCGCGTACGAGAGCTTCGTCCTCGACTGCTGGACCGGCGACTTCGAGCGCCTGGCCCGAGGGCTGGTCACCCCGATGGACGAGGACCGGCGGGTGCCCTTCCTCCGCGAGCGGCTGGCGCCGTTGCCGGGCCACCGCAGTTACAGCGCCGCCCTCTGCGAGGGGCGCGTCGGCCGGGCGGTCGACGCGGCGCTGGTGCGGGGCCTTCGCCTGGTCGCACCGTCCCCCTGACCCGCACCCGGCCCGTACCAGCCGCCCCACGCGGCTCAGCGCCCGTGTTCCCCTTGCGTGAGCAGCGCGAGCTGGTCCTTGACCCACGGGTCGTAGACCGCGAGCCGCCTGGCGGCGGCCGGATCGAACGTCGCCACCTGGCCCAGCACCCACGGGTCGACCCGCCGGCCGGACGCGGGGTGCCGGTCGGCGTGCTCGCCGACCGTCGAGGTGGCCCGGGCGGGGACGTCCGCCGGCCCTTGCGGGTGCGGGGCCGCCGACGCCGGGCCGCCCCCCGCCAGCAGGGCGCCTCCGGCGATCGCGACGGGGATGCCGGTGACCGCGAGACGTCGCGTCAGCTTCTTCACGGTGGTGCCTCCAGAGTCGTAGCCGCGGACAGAACCGGAATCAGTTCCTCCGGATCGTGCGCCTACCCGACCGGACGCCCGGCATGCGGGCGAGAGTCCACCGGCCCGGCGGCGGGCCGAGGAGGCAGGGCGGGTGGCGGCGGGTGACCGCCCGCTGCCGTTCGTGCGGGCGGGGCGTGGCCGGCTGATCGAACGGGAGGTCCGCCCGCAGGACATCCGGTACGAGGTGTTCGGCCCGGACCCGTGGCAGGCCGACCCGGACCGAGCCACGGTGCCTGCCGGTCCTGCGAGGTGTGCGCGACCGTGCCGCGGGAACATCGGGGGCGTGTGCGGATGCCCGGCACAGCGTGAAAATAACCCGTGATGTGTGGGCTTGTGTGGATGGAGTAAGGGCATTCGGTGGCCAGGAGGTTGATATCGATGGTTCCCCTGCTTCTGGTTCTTCTGCTGGCCCTGATCCTCTTCGGCGCGGGCTTCGCCCTCAAGGCGCTGTGGTGGATCGCGGTGATCGTGCTCGTCGTGTGGCTGCTGGGCTTCGTGGTCCGGCCGACGGGCGGCGGCGGCCGCAAGGGCCGCTGGTATCGCTGGTAGACACCGGCGTCACCGACGTCATCACACGGGTGGGGCCCGGCCGGAAACGGCCGGGCCCCACCCGTGTGTGCGGGCGCGCACGGAGCCGGTCGGGATGGAAGGGGCTTATCGGGCGCACCGCAGGGTACGTGAGCGACGTACCGGCCTCGCGGAATCAGCAGTGGAACCTGCGCCTCCTATTTCCGCGGGGCCGGTCGCCGTCGCGGATCAGTGCCGTTCCGCCGGCTCCCCGGCCGGCGCGGTCGGGCGGCTGAGGACCGTGCCGGGCAGCAGGTACGCGGCGGCGCACAGGCACGTCCCCAGCCAGCCGGCGGCGAACAGCCAGCCGCCCACGACGTCGGTGAACCAGTGCACGCCGAGGTAGACGCGGGTCAGTCCCACCAGCACCGCCCAGCCGGCGACGGCCGTCCGCAGGGCCGTGCCGCCGCGCGGGGCGCGCAGCGTCAGCGCGATGATCAGCACACCGGCGGCCAGGGCGGCGGTGGTGGTGTGCCCGGACGGGAATGCCCAGCCGCTCGCGTGCGCCACCCGGCCCAGGTACGGGGGGCGCGGCCGGTGGACCAGTTCCATCACGCCGTACCGGAGCAGTTGCCCGAGCCCGAGGCAGGCGAGGCCGAGGGCGACGGCGGGCAGCCGCTGCCGGGGGTCGCGTCCCGCGACGACTCCGGCCAGGGCCACGAGCGCGTAGGGGACGACGCCGGTACCGGTGTCGGTCACGCCCCGCGCCACCGCCACGGCCGCCCCCGGGCGGTGACCGACCGCCCAGCCGAGAAAACCGTCGTCCAGCCACAGCGGCGCGCCGCCCCGGCCGCCGACGACCATGGCCAGCACGGTGAACGCCGCCCAGGCGCCGAGGGCGGTGCTGCCGGCCAGCTCGGAGACGTCCTTGCGGCGGTTCACGAGGCCGACAGCAGCAGCCGCAGCGGAGCCGCCGCCGTCAGGCGCCGGGCCAGCGCCGGGGCCGCGCGCCGGATCACGAGCATCGCGGCGAACGCGACCAGCCCGCCCACCACCAGCCCGGTCACGACGTCGTGCGGGTAGTGCACGCCGATCCAGACCCGGGAGGCCGCCATGGCGACCGCCGCCACGCAGGCGACCGCGCCCAGCCGCCGGGAGACGAAGCACAGCGCCACGGCGGCGGCCGCGGCGATCGCCGCGTGGTTGCTGGGGAACGACCAGTCGCCGGGCGCCGGACACGCCTCAAGGATCTTCACCGACAGGCTCCGGCACGGCCGGTCCTCGCGCACAACCGACTTCAGCACGGCGTTGACGCCGTAGGCCAGGACCACGACCACCGGAACGGCGAGGGCGGTCACCGCCGCCGCCGCTCCCGCGCGCCGGGCCCGCCACCAGCCGACGGCCATGAGAAGCGCGAACACCGCGAGCCCGTAGGCCGACCACACCGTCACCGCGCTGTCCAGCCAGCCGGGCGAGCGCTGCGCGAGGTCGGTCACGCTCCGGTAGGCGGAGCCGTCGACCGACGCCCCGTCGAACGCGAGCATCATCCGCGGACCTCCTTCTTGCCGGCCTTCGCGGCGCGCTTGCGGCCGCGGTACAGCTCGGCGGCCACCGGGAGCGACGACAGCACGACGATCACCGCGACCAGCGGCAGCAGATAGCGGTCCACGTCCGGGATCGAGGAGCCCAGCGCGTAACCCGCGAGGACCAGGCCGGCGCTCCACACGAGGCCGCCGGTCATCTGCCACACGGTGAACGTCCGTACCGGCACCTCCAGTGCCCCCGCGAGCGGATTGAGCACGGTCCGCACCACGGGCACGAACCTCGCCAGGACGATCGCCTTGGCGTGCCCGTAGCGCTCGAGCAGTTCCTCGGCCCTCCGCGCCCCCTCGCGCAGCCGCGTCGAGCGGCCGCGGGCCAGCAGGGTACGGCCCGCCCGGCGCCCGATCAGATAGCCGCACTGGGCGCCGGCCAGCGCGCCGAACACCGCGGCGGCCAGCAGCGGTCCCAGGGACAGCCGTACGCCGTGCTGCCCCGTGCCGGTGCACAGCAGGCCCGCCGTGAACAGCAGGGAGTCGCCCGGCAGGAAGAAGCCGATCAGCAGCCCCGTCTCGGCGAACATCACCGCGCCCACTCCCAGCACACCGAAGGCGGCCAGGAGTGATTGCGCGTCGAGCGGGTTCACCGCCAGTTGCGACGACAGAACCACGGGTGTGGTCATCGGCAGGAGTCCTTCCCGGGCGGACGGCCGGACCCCCACGACACCCGGCACACGCGGCATACGCGGCCTGCGGCCGTCTACGATTCGGTAGACCGTCTACAGTACCGTAGACGGTCTACGGCACTGTAGACGATCGTGGATCCGGGGCGCCGGCGAGC
Source organism: Streptomyces sp. NRRL S-31 (assembly GCF_000718775.1). Lineage (GTDB taxonomy): Bacteria > Actinomycetota > Actinomycetes > Streptomycetales > Streptomycetaceae > Streptomyces. The sequence continues at coordinate 4,959 of NZ_JOCB01000145.1, read as the reverse complement.
CCCCGGCCCGAAGACTGTTCCCGAAAGTGCACGGATCGCGTGGCCGCGGAACCGCTCGGACGCTCCGTCCCTCTTGCCCGGTGCCCGCGACGGGCAACGGGCGAGGGTGCCGTACGGCGTCGTCGCCCGACTCGGCACACATATCTCAGGGAACACTCATGTCGAGCAGACTGCGCCTGGGCGGCGCGGTATTCACCTTCCTCCTCCTCTTCCTGGCGACGGCGCAACCGGCCTCCGCCATCCAGGGAGGCACGGTCAGCAAGCACGGCCCGTGGGCGGTGCGCGTCTACACGGACGGCGAACCCTCCTGCACGGGCACGGTCGTCGCCCCGGAGTGGATCATCACCGCCGGCCACTGCGTCCGGTACGACAACTGGGACGTCACCTTCCGCGTCGGCAGCCTCGACCAGCGGCACGGGACCGTCGTGCACCGCGTCGAGAACGCCACCGTGTTCGCGCCCTCGGCCGACGTGGCCCTCGTACGGGTCCCCCGCCTGAAGGTCCAGCCGATCGCGCTGGGCACCGGCGACGACGTGAAGGTGGGGCACGACGTCCGGTCCTACGGCTGGGGAGCCACCTGCGCCCCGCCGAAGAGCGAGACCTCCTGCCAGTCGAACCTGCTCAAGCAGGCCCAGGTGAAGATCGTGCCGCACTCGGACCCGCGCTGCGATCTGCTCGTGGGGACCGGGGACTTCTGCGTCCAGCGCGGCACCGGCCTTCCGGCGGGCGGCGACTCGGGAGGGCCGGCCACGGCGTTCGACAAGACGGGCCGTGAGGTGCTCGTCGGCGTCCTGTCCGCGTCGGACCGGACGGACGTCGCCTCGTTCGGCAACGTCGCGCGGCTGCGCTCCTGGATCAGGTGGGTCGTCCGTACCGGGGGCCACTGAACACCGCGCCCGTGCCGGGGGACGGCCCCCGGCACGGGAGGCGAGCGGTCTCTCGCCCACCGGCCCCGGTCGCACCGGGCGGTCCTGGCCGGCCTGCGCCGACGGTGACCGCGCGCCCGTCCGGCCGGCCCGCCCCGCCCGGGCCGCGACCGGGGCCGCGCATCAGGCCGTGACCCGTCCGGCTAGAAGTCCGTCACGGTGACGAGGGCGCGTCAGCCGTGCGCGGTGTCCGGGGCGACGGCCTCCAGGTCGGCGATGCCGCCCGACATGATGGTGCGCACGTGCTCGGTGATGTGCTCCGCGGGCCAGTCCCACCAGGCCACGGCCAGCAACCGGGCGACGTCCTCCTCGCTGTAGCGGGTGCGGATGAGACGGGCCGGGTTGCCGCCGACGATGCCGTAGTCGGGCACGTCACCGGTGACCACGGAACCGGCGCCGATGATCGCGCCGTGTCCGATCCGCACGCCGGGCATGACCGTCGTGCCATGGCCGAACCAGACGTCGTTCCCGACGACGGTGTCCCCCCGGTTCGGCAGGCCGGTGAGCAGGTCGAAGTGTTCGGACCAGGAACCGCCCATGGTGGGGAAGGGGAAGGTCGAGGGGCCGTCCATCCGGTGGTTGGCGCCGTTCATGATGAACCGCACGCCCGTGCCCAGCGCGCAGAACCTGCCGATGACCAGCTTCTCCGGCCCGTAGTGGTAGAGCACGTTGCGCGTTTCGAACGCGGTCGCATCGTCCGGGTCGTCGTAGTAGGAGTACTCCCCGACCTCGATCAGCGGGGACTTCACCAGCGGCCGGAGCAGGACCACCCGCGGCTGGCCGGGCATCGGGTGGAGGACCGTGGGGTCGGCGGGCACAGGCATGGGAGGCGTCTCCTCGTCGGTGGCGGGTCCGTTTCCAGTGCCATGATCACCGCACCGCACCGTCCGGGGACACCGGTTTACCACCGGTACGAACGCGCTGGGACCGTTCACCCACGACGGTAGCCGCGGGCTTCCACCACGTCGTCGACGAGCCGGGTGAAGGCCCGCACGGCCGCGCTCCGGTAGGCGTGGGCCCGTCCCAGCAGGGTGACCCCGCGCGCCGGCAGGGCCGGCCGCAGCGGCACCGGGCGCAGCCGTGGGTGGTCGTGGGTGACGGCGTCCGGCAGGACGGTGGCGAGCGGGGTGCGCTGGACGATCTCGATCAGGCCCTGGATGGAGTTGGCCTCCATGGCGATGCGGGGCGTGACCCGGTGCTCGGCGAAATAGGCGTCGATGTGCCCGCGGGTGGCGAAGTCGCCGCTGAGCAGGACGAACTCCGTGTCGGACAGGCCCTGGAGGTCCAACGGCGGGGCACTGCGCGGCCCGTCGTGGTCGGCGCGGACGACGAGGCTGAGGGTCTCGGTGTACAGGCCGGTCGCCTCGACGCCCAGCTGGTGCGCTCCGGCGAAGGCGATCCCGAGGTCGAAGTCGTCGACGAGCAGGCCGGATTCGATGTCGTCCTGGGTGGTCTCCCGGATGGTGAGGGTGATGCCCGGGTGCCGGTCGTGCAACTCCGCCGCGAGGGGGCCGACGAGATAGGCGGTGAAAGAGGGGGTGACCGCGAGCCTCAGGTGGCCGCGGGAGAGGTCCTGGAGGTCGTGGAGGGCGCGCTCCGCGGCGGCCAGGTCGCGCAGCGCCCGCCGGGCGTGCCGGACGTACGCCTCACCGGCGTCGGTGAGGCGTACGCTGCGCCCGGTCCGGTCCAGCAACTGCACCCCGAGCGTCCGTTCCAGCTGTTTGACCTGCTGGGACAGGGTCGGCTGGGAGATGTACAACTCCTCCGCCGCCCGGGTGAAGCTGCCCTGGTCGGCGACGGCGAGCAGGTAACGCAGGTGACGCAGTTCCACGGACACCCCGCAAAGGTACCGGCGGTCCGCCGGTGCCTCAGGACGCGGCGGGGGCCGGTGAGGGGTCTCAGAAGGGCTTGAGCGGCAGGTACTTGCCGTCCAGCGTGATCACGGCACGCTCGCCGCCCTCGGGGTCGGCGACCTTCTTCACGTCCAGCTTGAAGTTGATCGCGGAGATGATGCCGTCGCCGAACTGCTCGTGCACCAGGGCCTTCAGCGTGGTGCCGTAGACCTGGAGCATCTCGTAGAAGCGGTAGATGGTCGGGTCGGTCGGGATGCCGCCGGGGATGGAACCGCGGGTGGGGATCGTGCCCAGCAGCAGCACCGCGTCCTCGTCCAGGCCCAGCAGCTCGCCGACCGCGCGGGCGGCCTCCTCCGGCAGGGCCTGCTGACCGAGGACGGCGGCGGTGGTGAACGCCACAGACAGGCCGGCGGCATCGGCGATCTGCTGCCAGGTGAGGTCCTTGCGGACCTTGGCCTCGACCGCGGCGACGGCCACGGCCTGACGTGCGGCCGGATCGAACTGGGCGTGCGTCATGTGATTTCTCCTTCGAGGAGTGAGGGATGGCGGAAGTGGGGGGATGGGGGAAACAGGGGGAGGGGGGATGCTCTTGTGGGTGTCAGGCGGCGTTCTCGGTCTCGCCGCCGCGGCCGCTCGTGTCGAGGACCTCGACGGCGCCGGTGGCGATGTCGAAGACCCAGCCGTGCAGCCGGACGGACCCTTCGGCCAGGGCCCGGGCCACGGACGGGTGCGCGGCCAGTTCCGTCAGCTGGGCCCGCACGTTCGCGCGCACCAGGCCCGGTACGTCCACCGGCGTGCCGGTACCGGCCCGGGACGTGTCGGCGTGCCGCAGCCACCGGGCGACCGCGGGCACCGCGCCCAGGTCGTGGCCCTCGGCCAGCGCGGTCATGGCGCCGCAGGCCGAGTGCCCGCACACGACGATGTCCGCGACCCCCAGCACCGCGACCGCGTACTCGACGCTCGCGGCCACCCCCTCGGCGTGCGGGCCGTGGGCCGGGACGATGTTCCCGGCCGTCCGGATCACGAACAGCTCGCCCGGCTCGCTGTCCGTGATCAGTTCCGGGACGACACGGGCGTCGGAGCAGCCGATGAACAACGTGTGCGGGGCATGGGTATCGGCCAGCCGGGCGAACAGATCCGCCTTGTACGGACGGACGTCCCGCTGGAAACGGCGGACGCCCTCGGCGAGGTCGCGCATGGGGCACTCCCTTCGGTGGGTACTGCCGGCCTGTCGGGGTCGGCACGAACCACCATGCGTGACGGGGACCTATAGGGTCCAAGACCCAACAGCGATGTCCCCCATTGGTCTCATCAATGACAGCGTTCACCGGGTCCGACCTTCCGAGGCAGGGGTCGTCCACGCGGCGGGGTCATCCGAACGGATGACCCCGCCCTCAGCCGTCCGGCCCTCGGCGAGCAGCCGGAACGCCGACGGGCGGGCGGCCTTCGAGCCGGAAGGCTGGAGGCACGACGAGGCAGCGCGTCTCGACGTGACACGACAGGAGTCGCCCGCCATGCAGCACAAGGCCAAGAAGTTCTCCACCCGTGCCAAGGTCGTCACCTCGGCCGCGGTCCTCGCCGCCCTCGGCACCGGCGTCGTCGGAGCGGTCTCCGCCTCCGCGGACACCCCGGCCGTCGTCCCGGCCGCGCTGAAGGGGAAGACCACCACGACCAGCACCCACCTGACCGTCGACGCCGCCACCGACGCCGCGCGGGCCGCGCTCGACGCCGCGGAGAAGGCGGGCCAGCGGGTGACCGTCGCGGTCGTGGACCGCAACGGCAACACCATCGTCACCCTGCGCGGCGACGGCGCCGGCCCGCAGTCCTACGAGTCCGCGATCAAGAAGGCGTACACCGCCGTCTCCTGGAACGCGCCCACCTCCGAGCTGGCCAAGCGCCTTGAGAACACCCCGAACCTGAAGGACATCCCGGGCACGCTCTTCCTCGCCGGCGGCGCCCCGGTGGCGTACCACGAGGCGCCCGTCGCGGCCGTCGGTGTCGCGGGGGCCCCCTCCGGCGACCTGGACGAGCAGTTCGCCCGCGCCGGCGTCGCGGCCATCAGCAACGGCCGCTGACCCGCGAGCCGTTCCCGCTCCGCCCGCCGTCACCTCGCCGGAGGACGGCCCGCGGCGCGGCTGACCGCGCCGCGGGCCGGCGCCCCGGCCGGAGCCGCGCCGGGC
>NZ_JOCB01000144.1 GCF_000718775.1 Streptomyces sp. NRRL S-31 | reverse complement strand
GGCGCGGCCGGTGGGGTCGGCGGCGGGGGCGCCGGTGGCCGGGTCGGCGGGCAGGGCGGTGCGCAGCTCGCGCCAGAGCGGCTTGAGGTATTCCCAGGCTCGCTCGGCTTCGTCGCGTACGGGCACGGAGGCGGGCAGGTGGTAGTCGGCCGAGGTGGTGCCGGGCAGGTTCCGGGCCTCGGCGATGCGCAGCAGCATGTCGGCGGGCAGGAGCCCGCCGACCGTGGTGACGGCGGTGAACGCCAGAGCGGTGCGCCCCACGGTCCCCGCGCCGCCGAACCGTCCGTCGACCGTGCCCAGCCCCACTGGCCCTCCCCGTTTCACCTGTCACGTACAAGGTGGGTACATCCCGCAGGGAGCGTACACCTTCGTCGTTGACGAGCTTCCCATGCATATGTTGACGTCGTCAACGAGTATGCGGCCGTCGGAAGCGCGCAGGGGCTGAGGCCAGGAGGCCGAGGGTGCCGCCGGGTGTCGACGGGCGGTCCCGGGGCCGGTGCGAGACCGTGGTAGGGAGCGGGGCGGCCCAGGTGCGGGCCGTGCCGTCGGAGAGAAAGGCGGACGCCATGGTCTGGGCCTCATGGACCACCCCGGGAGTCTTCAGCGGCCCGGGTGGCGCACGTACGGACGAGGCCGGGATCGTCGCCGGCGACCTGACCGTCCACACCACCTGGGACGGCCGGCAAGTCGATGTGACGATCCAGTACACCGGCACCCTGGACTGGTTCACCCTCACCGGCAGCCCGGTGCCCTGCCGCTCCGAGCGGCACAGCAGGGCCCTGCACCAGGCGGCGGTGGAAGCGGTCAGAACGGGTGGCGGCGCCACGGTGCAGCGGCTCGATGTCACGTCGGTGTCGTGATCCGCGTCGCGATCGGCGTTGAAAACGGGAACGCCGGTGCGCCGGAACGGCGTTGCCGGGCGGGAAAAGAGCCGCAATACAAAGTCGCAGTCAGTTTATAAGACGCACATTGCCCGTTTACGCCGTCAACCAATTGCATTCTGGTAATGGTCCGACGCCTTGTGTACGCTGGCACTATGACGGACAATGCTGCATCTTCGGCCGGCCCGCTGGTCACCGGCTCCGAGATCGCTCGCCTGGCCGGAGTCACGCGGGCGGCCGTCTCCAATTGGCGTCGGCGCTACGACGACTTCCCCGCTCCGGCGGCGGGCGCGGCCAACAGTCCGCTCTATGTGCTCGCCGAGGTCCAGGAGTGGCTGGACAAGCAGCGCAAGGGCCAGGAGGTGTCACCCGAGGTCGAGTTGTGGCAGGCCATGCGGGCCGCGTACGGCGAACAGATGATCGCCGGGCTGGCCGCGGTGGCCGCCGAGCTGGCCGGGGAGCCCGGCGCGGGACTCCCGGACGACATCGCCGCCCGTGTGCGGGAACTGACCCGGGCCGGGCGGCCCGTCGACCTCGTGAACGGACTGACGGAACGCTTCCTGGACTCCGCCCGGCGTGCGGGATCGGACCAGGTGACCCCCGAACGCGTGGTGCGCGCCGTGCGCCATTTCGCCCCCGAGCTGCCCGCCGGCGCCACGGTCTTCGACCCCGCCTGCGGAATCGGGGTGCTGCTGCTGTCCGTCGCCGCCGACACCGGGACGCGCTGCCGGGGCCAGGAGACGGACGCCGACAGCGCCCGTTTCGCCCAGCTCCGCGCCGACCTGCTGGGGAGATCCGGCGTGCGCGTCGTGGCGGGTGATTCCCTGCGGGCGGACGCCTGGCCGGACCTCAAGGCCGATCTGGTCGTCTGCGACCCGCCGGCCGGCGTGACCGAGTGGGGGCGGGAGGAACTGCTGCTCGACTCACGCTGGGAACTGGGCGTCCCGTCCAAGGCCGAGGGGGAACTGGCGTGGCTCCAGCACGCCTACGCGCACACCGAGCCCGGCGGCCAGGTCCTCATGGTGATGCCGGCCTCGGCGGCCTACCGCAAGGCGGGCCGCCGCATCCGCTCGGAACTCGTCCGCAGGGGCATCCTGCGCCAGGTGGTCGCCCTGCCACCGGGGACGGCGACCTCCCACGCCCTGCCCGTCCACCTCTGGTGCCTGCGGCGCCCCGCGAACGCCACGGGCGTCGACACGAACCACACCGTGCGCATGGTCGACCTGACCGGCAACGCTCCCGAGGGAAGCCTCGAACCACGACCCGACCAGGTCGCCGACGTCCCGCTGATCGAGCTGCTGGACGACGTCGTCGACCTGACCCCCGGCAGCCACCTGCGGTCCCGGCACCGCGACTACCCCGGCGAGTACGCGGCCCTGCGCGCGGAACTCGAGGAGCAGGTGCGCCGGCTCGCCGCCCTCCTGCCCGAACTGGCGGCCGGCGGCGGACCGGGCTCACTGGACGCCGCCACCACCAGCGTCGCGGACCTCGCCCGTGCCGGACTCGTCGCCTACGAGGGCCCGGAGCCGGTCTCGACCAGCGACCAGCTCGACACCGACTACCTGCGAGGATTCCTGCGCAGCTCCGCCAACGCCCGCCGGTCCACCAGCGTCAGCGGCACCTACCGCCTCGACGGCAGGGGGTCGCGCATCCCCCGTATGGGCATCGCCGACCAGCGCCGGTACGGCTCCGCCTTCCGGGCCCTCACCGCGTTCGAGGAGGGCATGCGCAAGGCCGACGAGCTGAGCCGGCGGCTCGCCGAGATCGCCCGGGACGGTCTGGCCACCGGCGCCCTGGAGCCGCGGGAGTGAGGACCGGGCGGCCGGTCAGGCCGCCTCCGGCAGGAAGGGGCTCGGAGTCCCGCTCCACGTCACGCTCAGCGCTTCACGCGCGCGTGTGCAGGCGACGAAGAGCAGACACCGCTCCCGGAGCAGATCGGCCTCGTGCTGCAACGGGTCCGCCTCGCGCGGGGTGACCTCCCGCGCGAACGGGACCGCGCCCTCGCCGACACCGAGGACGGACACCGCGCGGAACTCCAGCCCCTTCATGGCGTGCATCGTCGCCAGCCGCACCCCGTCCGCGTCCCGCTCGGTCTGCCCCTTGACGCGCAGCACCGGGACGCCGGCGGCCCGCAGCTTCTCCTCGGCCGCGTCCAGCGAGAGGTTGAAACGCGCGCACACGCCGATCTCGCCCGGCGCCAGCCCCTCGGCGAGCAGTTCCCGGACCCGCTCCACGAGGGCCTCGGTCTCCTCGTGCCGGGTCGCGTACCCCCGCACCCCGGGGCTGCGCCCGTGCAGCAGGGAGCGGTACCCGGCCAGCGAGTCCGTTCCCTCGCCCTCCAGGGCGTCGACCGAGACGGGTGCGAGGAGCCGTGCCGACCAGGCCAGTATCTCCTCGGTGGAGCGGTAGTTGACGCGCAGCCGGAAGCTGCGGCCGACCGTGCCGATGCCCAGGGAGCCCAGCGACACCCGCGAGTCGTAGATCCGCTGGTGCGGGTCGCCGGTGAGGAACAGGTCGTCGGGGCCGGGCGCCACGGCGGCCCGCAGCACCCGCCACTGCGCCGGGTGCAGGTCCTGCGCCTCGTCCACGACGACATGGGCGTACGGGGCCGGCCCGCCGGCCAGCAGTTCCGCAGCCCGGGCGCAGATCCGCAGGTGGGTGGTCTCGCCCCGCTCGCGCAGCGACTGCTCGAACCGCTCCACGCCGCGCCACACCTCCCGCCGGCGCGCGGGCCCCAGCCCGGTGCCCCGGCCGCGACGGCTCGCGCCGAGGTAGGCGTCGAGGTCGGCCAGGTTCTGGCCGAGGACGACGTGCCGGTACTCCTGGGCCAGGAACCGGGCGGTGAACGGCAGACCGAGCTGTCTGACCGTCTTCTCCCACACCTGCCGCTGTTCCCGGTCGCCGAGCGGCTTGGGCACGCCCGCCGACCTCGCGCGCACGACGCCGCCCGCGAAGGCGTCGACCGTCGTCACGTCGACCCGCGCCAGCAGTTCCTCGTCCTGGTCGAGGAGCAGGCCGAGCATCTCGCGCAGTCCGGCGGCGAGCGCGTTCGTGTACGTGGTGAGCAGGACCCGGCCGTCCGCGGAGCGGCCGAGCAGGTGCTTGACCCGGTGCAGCGCTGCCACCGTCTTGCCCGTGCCGGGCCCGCCGGTGACCTGGACGGGACCCCCGTAGGAGGTGCGGCAGGCGACGCGCCGCTGGGAGGGGTGCAGGAACACCCGCCAGGCCGCGAACGGCTTCTCCAGGACCTCTTCCAGCTCCCGCGGTCCGGTGACCAGGCGGATGCGCGCGGACGTGTTGGCGATCACCGTGGCCAGGTCCTCGACCGGCTCGGCGGGCGCGTCGGCGGGCCGGCGGACGGCCACGACGTCCCGGTAGACCTCTTCGGGACCGAAGCCCTCGGCGAGGTACTGCAACACCTCCAGCTGGTCCTCCGGCAGCAGCGTGGCGAACGCGTCCAGCTGGCTCTTGTCCACCAGGGAACGCGCGGCGCGCAGCACCTGGTCGTCGATGCCGAGTTCGCGCAGCGTGCTGTCGGAGACGTCCGCGAACAGCAGCCGGGGGGCCGTGCGCGCGGCCGTCTCGTACAACGGCGTCAGCTCGTCCAGGGCGACGGCGTTGCGCACCTCCAGGGCGCGGGTCGCGGTGTTCGCGCTGTACAGGCGTTTCGCCGCCCAGGTGTAGGCGTCGTCGTGCGGCAGGACGTTGACCAGCAGGAACACATCGCTGCCGTCGTCGGGGGCGAGGACGACGCCGCGCCAGAAGTCGGTGACGCGGATGGTGCGCATCCGCGGGTCACGGGCCTTCTCGACGGACTCCAGGTGCAGTCCCTTGTCCGCGTGGAGTTCGGCGGCGCTCAGGGCGTGGAACTTCGCCATGGCCTTGCGCACTCCGGCTCGGACCGGCTTCTCCAGGGATTCGTAGCCGTCCCAGAAGCTCTGGGCGAAGGCGAGCCGGGGCATGCGGTGTCTTCCTCTCTGCCTGAACGATTTTCATGATCTTCGATCGGGGCGGTCTCCGGCGAGCCGTCCGGCCAGCTGCCCGAGGGCCGCCAGGAGCTGTCCCGGCTCGCGGGAGAGGTCGAGGCTGTGCTGGTACAGCCGCACCCCCCGGCCGTCCGGCCCCGCCGCCGTACCGCGCACCTCGTGGCGGCGCTCGGGCCGCCGTCCGGCCGCGTACACCAGGTGCGCCTCGCGCAGCCCGAGGACGGTGGCGTAGGCGAGGGCCTGGTACAGGTCGGCGTTGTGCAGTCCGTCGGCCTTCTCGACCTTGTACTTGGCGTCCACCACGGCGACCGGGGTACGGCCGTCCCCGGCACGCACGACCAGGTCGGGGCGCAGCCGGACGAGACCCGCGGTGTCGAGGTGGTGGACGTCCTGGAGGCGCGCGACCATGCCGTGCTCCCGCAGCGCCTCCCGCAGGGCGACGGACACGAAGTCCTCGAACAGCCGGTTCATGTCGAGCAGGAAGCCGTCCACGGCGAGCGGGTCCGCCCCGGCCGGGCGGTGTTCCGGCGAGCTGCCGCGCAGGACGGCCTCGGCCAGCCGCAGCGCGGGCTGGTAGCGCGAGTTGAGCCGGGACGGCCGCCAGCGCGGCAGCTCCTGCCCGCGGATCAGCGGCGCGGCGCCGGCGAGGCGCACCCGGTGGTGGGCGAGCCGGCGCCGGACGGGCCCGGGAACACCCGGCAGCCGCAGCAACCGCTCGGCGGCGGCGCGCAGGAGGCGGTTCTCGGCGGTGTCGGCGGTGTACGCGTCGTAGGCGATCTCCACGGGCGGGGTCCGGCCGAAGTGCCGCCGGAGCTGCTCGGCCTCGCGGATCCGCCCCCGTACGACCAGCGCGGACTCCTCCACCTCCCGGTAGCCCTGGAGGACGCCCCGCCGCAGCGCCGCCTCGATCCGCCGCTCCACGGCGTGCGCGAGCGCGGGCACGACGTCGTCGTACGCGCCGGTGTCGACGGTGCCCTCGCGGCTGTCGCGCCAGGCACGGGCCGGGTCGAGACTGAAGCCGAGGAGGAAGAACAGCCGCCGCACCGGGGTCTTGGGCATGATCCGTACGACCGGGCCGCCGGGCGTGCGCACGGCGCCGACCCGGCTGCCCGCCCGCAGCGACCAGTGCCCGTCCCGGCCGGGATCGGGGGCCGCGCTCGACAGGACACCCGAGGCGGCGAGGGCCCGCCCGGCTTCCGCGCCCAGCGGGACGGAGACGGCGGGCCCGTACTCGCGCAGCGTCACCTCGGACGGGGTCACGGCAGCCGCTCGCGCAGCGCGTCGAGGCCGTAGCGGGCGGCGACGTCGAGGCCCTCGCCGTAGTGGTGCTCCTCCAGCAGCGGCAGGATCTTCGTGCGCCAGGTCCGTTCCAGACCGCCGTCGCGGTACACGCCGGGCTTCATCAGGTACGACGGCCCGATGGCGAAGTCCCCGTCCTCGATGCGGGCGTTGAGGGCGTCCAGCAGCCGGGCCGGCTCCGGGTCCCGGTCCTCGCGCCGCAGCCAGCGCGCGAGCAGCCCGGCGGTCGGCTCGGTGCGCGGGGACAGCTCCACGAACGCGAAGCGGCGCCGCATCGCCGCGTCGACCAGGGCGATCGACCGGTCGGCGGTGTTCATCGTGCCGATCACGAACAGGTTGCGCGGCAGCGCGAAGTCGTCCCCCGAGTAGGTGAGCCGCAGGCTCTTCTTGCGGTACTCCAGCAGGAAGTACAGCTCGCCGAAGACCTTCGCCAGGTTGGCGCGGTTGATCTCGTCGATGATCAGGAAGTGCGGCACGTGCCGGTTGCCCTCGCGGGAGGCCAGGTCGGCGAGTTCCCGCAGCGGACCCGCCGTCAGCCGGAACGCCACCTCCCGCGTCTCCGGGTCCGCCACGGGCCGGAACCCCTCGAAGAAGTCCTCGTAGGCGTACGACGGATGGAACTGCACGATCTTGACCTGCTCCGGGCCGCCGCCGAAGTACTCGGCCAGCTTCATCGCCAGATACGTCTTGCCCGTGCCCGGCGGCCCGTAGAACACCAGCTGCCGCTCGTCGAGGAGCAGTTCGCGTATCTCCTCGAGCCAGGCCCGGTCGTGCACGAGGAGGTCGGCGGCGAGCGCGCCGGTGACCTCCGGCAGGGACAGCTCCGGCGGCGCGTCGGGGTACCCGCCGGCGCCGTCGGCCGCCGCCGGGTCCGGGTGCCCGGCCAGCCCGTCCAGCGCGTCGAGGACACCGGTCAGGTCCACGACGTCACGCTGCGCGGACAGCCTCTGCTCCACCTCCTCCGGCAGCTCCTCGTGGGCGTGTCCGCCCACCTGCCAGGCCACGGTCCGGCGCAGGTCGGACAGCCCGCCCGGGGACGCCGTCCGCACGACCTCCCCGGTGATCCGCCCGATGTAGAGCCGGCCGTCGCCGATGGTGATCACCGTGTCGCCGACGCGCATCTGGGTCAGGAAGGCGTGCAACTCGTCCACCAGGCCCTGCTTCTGGTGGTAGGAGGCCGCCCCCTCGTACCCCTCCTCCACGAAGCGGCGCAGGGTGCTCTTGGTGGGCTCGGCCTCCTCCAGGGGCGGCAGGTGCGCGCCCGACAGCGAGACGAACCCCTCCTCCAGCCACAGCTGCCGCACCAGGTTGTGACCCGAGACGTTCGAGCCGCGCACCAGCCACGCCTTCCGCGGGGGGCGCCAGCCGGTGGACAGGTAGTCGGCGAGCGGATGGCCCTCGGCGGTGCGCCAGGACTCCGGCCCGGAGGCGCCGTAGCCGTACACCAGCGCGGCGGCGGCCGAGGAGGAGTTGCAGATGATGTCCCGGGCCACCGTCCAGCGCGGCGGTGTCCACGAGCGGCCGGGTTCGGCGGGGGCGTCGATCAGGGCACCGCCCGCGCGCAGCTCCGCACGGTGGCGGCGCGCGTGGTCGCCGAGCCCCGGCCATGCCTCGGCGGCGACCGACGAACCCCGCAGCAGCAGGAACTTGTACGTGCCGTTGCCGCCGAACTCGGTGAGCAGGTACCCGCGCGCCTCGCCGCCGTCCTTGGGGAGCCGGATGCGGAACTCGGGCGTGCCGGGGAGGCGGTCGGGCTGCGGCATGGGCGACCTTCCGGGAGGGGGGCCTGCGCGAACGCGATCACCTTACCTGTTGTACACGGACCTCGGTAAATACGTTGACGCTGTTAACGCGTAAGCCCTAGGGTGATGCGTGTGCATCGTGTTCGCGATCCGAGAGGACCCCAGTCCCGATGAGCAAGGCCGATGACGCCAAGGGCCTGATCCGGCAGACGCTCGACAAGGCGTTGGTCGCCCAGCAGCCGCTGGCGGAGAAGCATGTCGAGCGCCTGCGGCGAGTCCGTCCCGACGACACCCCGCAGGACCTTATCCGCAGGCTGGACCGTTACTACCTGGCCGGTGTCACCGTGTCCGGAGGAGCGTCCGGCGCGGCGGGGATCGTGCCCGGCGCCGGAATTCCGGCGGCTCTGGCCGATGTCATGCTCTTCACCGAAGCGTCCGTGCTCTACACGCTGTCGCTGGCCGAGGTGCACGGCATCCACCCCGAGGACTTCGAGCGGCGCAAACTGCTGGTCCTGACCGTACTCCTCGGTGACGCGGCGGTCGGCGCATTGGACAAGACCATCGGGCGCACCGGCCCCTACTGGGCACGCCGCATCGTCAAGGCCATCCCCATGGCCGCGATCAACCGGGCCAACAAGGTGCTGGGTCCGCGCTTCATCACCAAGTACGGCACCAGGCAAGGAGTGCTGGTGCTGAGCAAGCAGGTGCCGCTCGGCATCGGTGCCGCGCTCGGCGCCGGCGGCCACCATGTCCTCGGACGGCTGACGATCAAGTCCGCACGCGCCCTCTTCGGACAGCCCCCGTCGGGCTGGGACGGCGACGCTCCGGAGGGCTCGGCCCCCTGAACGACTCGAGCCCGCGCGAGGGCGAAGCCGCGTGCGTCACGCTTCGGCCGGAGTCGTCAGCACCGCCCGGACGGTCTTGCCGCTGGGCGGATAGGGGACGGTGTCCCAGTGGTCGGCGAGGGCGGCGACCAGCGCCAGGCCGCGCCCGCCGGTCCGCAGCGCGCCGTCGTCGGTGTCCGCCGGGACGGGCCGCGGCCGGAGGTCCCCACGGGCGTCGCTGACCTCGACGCGGAGGCGGCCGGCGCCGGGGTCGAGGGCGAGGGACAGCCGGAAGCAGCGGCCGGGCACGAGGCCGTGCAGGACGGCGTTGGCGGCCAGCTCCGCGACGACGAGTTCGGCACGCTCCGTCAGCTCCCGCGGGGCGCCCCAGGAGCGCAGTTCGGCCACGGTGAGCAGCCGGGCGAGACGGGCGCCGCGCCGCGTGGCCGACAGCAGCTGCGTGAAGGTGCGAGCGGGGGCGCTGACTTGGGGTGTCGCGTGGTTCATGGCGCCAGAGTGGCGGGCGCGTACGGGCGGGGACGAGCGCCGCGCCTCGTACGCTGAGTCAGCGTACGGACACGAAGAGTGGACGGTACGTTCTGTTCTCCGCCACGCTGGCGACGAGCACGAGGCGGCGTACGGAGCCGTCGCGGCGCGGTACCGGGAGAGGGGCTGCGGATGGAGAACGACGGAGTCGAGGAGGAGGCGACCGGCGACGTCGGCGCACGGGGGGTCCCGGCGGGGGAGTGGGAGCGCGAGCCCCATCCGTCGGACAGCCTGCGGACGTTCGGCGCGTTCCTCCAGGCCTTACGCGAACACGCAGGGCTCACCCGGGCCCAACTCGCGGAACTGGTGCGGTACTCCAAGCATACGGTGGAGTCGGTGGAGCTGGGCCGCCGGATGCCGGACGAGGCGTTCGTGGAACGCGCTGAGCAGGCACTGGGCAACACCGGGGCGCTGCGGAAGGCCGCCCGGTTCCTGACGCGGGGTGAGGCGGGACTCGCCGCGTGGTTCCGGCGCTGGGCCAGGCTGGAGCGGGAGGCGGTGAGCCTGTGCACATACGAGTGCCGGTTGGTGCCGGGTCTGTTGCAGTCGGAGGCGTATGCGCGGGCGGTGTTCGAGAACAGCATCCCGTTGCTGACCGATCGACAGACGGAGGCGCAACTCACAGCCCGAATGGAACGCCAGGCGATGATGCGGGAGCGGGCGACTATGCCGTTCAGCTTCATCGTGGAGGAGTCGGTCTTCCGGCGCGGGCTGGGCGGGCCGCAGGTGCAGGGGAGCATGCTGGACCATGTGCTTGAGGTCACCGCACCGCGCAACGTGACACTTCAAGTAGTCCCGCTGGAGCTGGAGTTCCACGGGTGCCTGGACGGCCCGGTGCGAATCCTGGAGACCCAGGAGGGACGGCGGCTCGGCTACTCCGAAGGACAGCAGAACGGGCGACTGATCTCCGAGCCGAAAGAGATGAGCCTGCTCTGCCAACGCTATGAAACACTGCGCTCGCAGGCCCTCAACCCGAAGGAATCCCGGGACCTGCTGGAGCGACTGCGAGGAGAGCTATGAGCAGCGGTACTACGGGACTCGCCTGGTTCAAGTCCAGCTACAGCGGCACCCAGGGCGATGACTGCGTGGAGATCGCGATCGCTGAACACGCCGTGCACGTACGGGACTCCAAGGACGTGACCCGCCCGGCCTTCGCAGTGGGCCGTGACGGCTGGAGGCAGTTCGTGCGGTTCGCGTCGGAGCGCTGAACGAAGTATCGAGGGCGTGCCATCCGTCGCTCCGGCGGATGGCACGCCTCAGTCTGTGGGGCCGTAACCGAGGGCCGCGCGGTTGATGACGCGGTCGCCCAGCTCACGGACAGGCGCGGGCCTCGGTTTCGGCGTCGTGCTCTTCTTCGCGGCCGGTTTCTTGCCGCCCGTACGCCCGGCCGGTGCCGGCTGCTTCGCCTGCCTGGCGTTCTTCGCGGCCGGGGTGTTGCGCGCCGCGAACTTCTTGCGCAGCGCGGAGAGCTGCTCGCGCTCCTGGACGGTCAGGTCGGCGGGGAGGGCGTCGGTGAGGGCGCGGGCCCGGCTGAGCGCGTAGCGTGCCTCGTGCCAGCGCTTGCCGTTGATCGCCGTGCGGGCCACCTCGATGGTCCGCTGAAGCGCCTTGATCCTCGCGGGCTGCCGCCGGGGTATGGACGACTCGGCCCCGCTGCCGCGCCGCTGCCCGGCCGCGCGGGTGCCCCAGTCCGTACCCGCGCTCAGGACGACGACTGAACGCGGGTTGCTGCTCTGGCTTCGGCGTACCACTGACGGCTTCCTAGTGGGACTCGGGGTGGCGGGGGCCCTGGCCGGGGGGCGGGGTGAGGGTGGAGCGGTAGGTGCCGGACCCGCCCTCGGTGAGCGGGGTCTCCAGGGTCAGGCCGGCGGCGGCCATACGGTCGTATTCGGCGAGGATCAGGTTCCTGGTGCGGTACTCGCCGTACTTCTCCTCATCCTTGCGCCTGACGATGGGAAAGGTGTCAAGGATGTACGACACGTCGTCGCGTTCGATGCCGTAGAGGTGAAGGAAGAGGGCGTCCAGCTCGGCACGCATCACGGCACGACGGTCCTCGTCCCAGCGGAAGGGGGTTCCGGTGTCGCCGAGGTCGCGGGCGAAGGGGGTCATGTCGTGTGCGGTGTAGGAGAGTTCAAGCACCCGAGGAAGGACGAAGGCGACGTGGGGAAGGAGTTGCTTCGGCTCGGGGACGGGAAGCTGATACGCGATGAAGAAGTTCAGGTGCGTGCCGCCCACTTTGAAGCGTGTCACGAAGTCGAAGGCGAAGGATGAAGCGCAGGCCGCCAGCGCGGCGATCGCCCCCGAGTCGGCCGTGTCGAACGTCGAGATCGGCAGGTTGTTGCCGACCGCTGTGCGGGGGAAGACTCCGACGATGCCTGTGCGCTCATCGGTCGCTCGGCAGATGTCACGCCAGCCCAGCAGCCAATCGCGATTCCACCCCTTGCCGGCCAGGCGAGTTGCGACGCCCGGTTCCGTGACCTCCTGGCCGTTCTCGTCGAAGTTGCCCGTGGGGATGTCGTTCTCCGGCACCCAGTATCGGGGAAGCGGCGTGGTACCGGGGTTCTGCTTCTCGGCGAGGCTGAAGTCCCGGGTGGCGCCGTCTTCCGTGTAAGTGGCCCACCGGTGGTCGTAGTGGTGCAGCAACTTCCCCTCGTACAGAGGAAGGCAGCGCAGGTGATCTCGGGTGAAGACATTCCCGTCGAGCTTCCAGCCGTCGGCCAGGAGATCTTCGCGGGTGCGGAACTTACCCGAGTCGGTGTTCATCATGAACATGAGCTGGAATGAGATGCCCCAAGGATTGCCGTCCGTGTTCGACTCGTTGAGGAGTACCGGGATACGGCGGTAGACGGCCAGCGCGATCTCGGCGTCGCGGCGACTGCGGAAAACGGGACACGTGCCGGTGTTGGGGTTGAGAAGGTTGATCTCTTCAGGGGTGAGGGAGAAGCTTTTCTCCGGATCGACCAGTTCGGCGGGATCGTGCAGGAAAAATGCGAGGCGGGCCGCGCGCTCGGGGAAGCTGTTCCCCGTCAAGGCGAGGATGCAGAACTTGAATGACCTGTGTACGTCGGGGAAAATCGGTGTTGCGTTCTCGAAGTCGAACAGAGCTGCCAACGAGTTGCGCTCGACGAGATCCCTGAAGAAATATTGATTGAACGAGTCGGTGGCGATTCCTGTCGGAATGATCTGCCCGCTGCGTCCTGTCGGCGAAGTGAGGAATCGAGCCGATTCAGCGAAGAGGGAATAGGTGTTGAGGCGTCCGAACGCCGAGAGCGGGAATCGTCCGGATTCATGGGCGAAGTGCTTGATTCCGTCATTCTCGCGCTGTGCGGCCACAAATTCGGAGAAGAGCTCGGGGCGGGCCTCCTCGAGTGTGCGGATCATCTTGTTGCGCGCACTCGTGCTGGTGGCGGCAGTGATCTCCGGTTCGCGGGTGGCGAAGAACTCGCGAGCGTCCAACTGGATCTGATCCCACGGTGGATTCCCCACCACCGCGTTGAACCCGCCGGTCCAGCCCGTACCCGGCTGGACTCCGACGCCGGACTCCGGAACCGCGAACACCTCCGGGAACTCCAGGTGCCAGTGGAAGAACCGGTACTGGTCCCGAAGCCGGAGGATCTCGGCGTGCGTGGCGTCCGGCACCGCCGACTGGTTCCGACTGCGCAGCGCGCGGAACGCCTGGTCGGTCGGTGCCTCCGGGGCCCCTTCCCACTTCGGCCAGACGAACGCGGCGCACCACGCGTCGGCGGCGTGCAGATCCTGGACGTACGACGCCGACTCGACATAGGCCCGGTACGCGGACTCCTGCGCCCGCACCTGCTCCAGGGAGTCGGCCGGTGCCGCGGTGATCCGGGCCAGCTCGGCGGCGTACCGGTCGTTGCCGGGCAGCGCGTCCGTGTCGAAGAGAAGCTCGTCCTGGCCGCCGCGCTGGGCCTTGTTCCGCTTGACGAGGCCGGCCGCGTACTTCTTGTCGTCGCCCTCGATCGGCTTGAACGCGTCGTCCGGCACACCCTCGGCCAGCAGCTTCGGCGTCGCACCGATGAGCCCGTTGCCCCGCTTGACGTGGGCGTCCAGGAAGCCGAGCGGCTTGCCCGGCTCCAGGGCCTCCAGCCACAGCGACACCTTCGCCAGCTCCACGGCCATCGGGTTGAGGTCGACGCCGTAGATGCAGCGGGCGACGACCTCGTGCAGGGCGTGACGCACGGCGTCGACCGTCGGCTCCGGGTTGCGCTCACGCACCGACGCCACCCGCTTGGCGATGCGCCGGGCCGACGCGACGAGGAAGTGGCCGGAGCCGCAAGCCGGGTCACAGACCGTCAGGGAGAGGAGTTCCTCCACGATGTCGTCGGTGGGGTCGGGGCGGCCCGCCGCCGTGCCACGCTGCTCACCCCGCTTGACGGCGTCGTCTATCACCGGGTCCAGCGTCGTGTCGAGCAGGCACTCGATGAGGGAGGACGGGGTGTAGTAACTGCCCGTCGTCTTACGGCTGTTGCCCGCGACCTCGATCAGCTCGAAGGAACGGTCCGTCGCGGAGTGCTTCGGCTCCAGCTCCAGCAGCGACTCGTAGACCGAGCCCAGCTCCTCCGCGTCCAGGTGGCGGTAGTCGACGGGGCGCCAGCGGCGGGCGCCCGGGTCGCGGACCTGGGCGAGGTGACGGACGGCGGCGAGCAAGGACTCGTTGGACAGCTTCAGGCCGTCCAGCGGCGCGTCGGTCTCCGTGGGGGTGAACAGGCCGCCGAGGCCGGGCAGGCCCAGCTCGGGACGGCCGCCCTCGGTGCCGAGGGCGTCGAGGACGATGCGCAGCGCCTGGTACTGGTCGCCGTGGGCCGTACCCTGCCGACGGCGGGCCCGCTCGCGCAGCCGCGCCGAGGAGAAGTACCGTTCGTACGCCTGCCGTTGCCGCTCATCGGCCCCGGGGTCGAGCAGCGCCTCGCGGTCCTCGGCGACGAAGACGAACAACAGGCGGTAGACGAGCCGCAGCAGAGCGTCCCGGAGCGCCTTCGGGTCGACGTCCTCCCGCAGCCGGACATTGTCCGGGTGCCGCAGGAACCCGGTGCCGAGCACGGTCAGCGCGTGCTGCACGCCCAGCCGGAGCTGGTCCAGGGCGCGCGCCCCCGAAGTGACGGCCTCCGCACGCCACTTCTCCAGCCAGCATCCGGAGGCCGCCGTTCCTTCCGGTACTTCGAAGCGGGAGGCGTGGAGTACGCAGTACAGGAGTACGAACTCGCTGAAG
>NZ_JOCB01000143.1 GCF_000718775.1 Streptomyces sp. NRRL S-31 | reverse complement strand
CCTCTGTACGCAGCGGATTGATCTCCGAGACGGCACCGACGAACGTGGTCTTGCCCACGCCGAAGCCGCCCGCCACCACGATCTTCGCGGAGGTGGTGGCCCGACCCGCGTCAGAGCTTGCGAAGTCCACTGAGCACCCTTTCGAGCAGCGTCACATCCGGAGCGCCGCCGTTGTTCTCGTCGCCACCCGGTTGGTGGATGGCGACCAGGCCGGCCTCGGCGAGGTCGGCGACCAGGATCCGGGCCACACCGAGCGGCATGGCCAACAGCGCGGAGACCTCCGCGACCGACTTGACCTCGCGGCACAGGTGGCAGATGCGCTGGTGCTCCGGGAGCAGCCCCATGAGCGCTGCCGGGTCGGCCGTCGTGCTGATCAGCGCCTCGATGGCGAGCTGGTAGCGGGGCCGGGTCCGGCCGCCGGTCATGGCGTACGGCCTCACCAGCGGCTGATCGCCCTCGTCCCCGTACGGCTCCGCGTACGGATCATGATGGGCGGTGGGCGGGGTCATGAATCCTCCGGGCGGGACAGCAAGTCGGTCAGTCAAGCCGTCTGACGGGGCCGGTGGGGGGATTGTGGCGGCCGGACGGTGTTTTTGTGAGGTGGGTGGTGCCGGGGGAGGTCAGTGAAGCAGACTTCCCTGTAGTTCGGCGCGCAGGTCCGGCGTGAGTACCGCACCCGCCCGGTCGACGAGCAATGCCATCTCGTAGCCGACGAGACCGATGTCCGCCTCGGGATGGGCCAGGACCGCGAGGGACGACCCGTCCGAGATGGACATGAGGAAGAGGAACCCGCGCTCCATCTCGACGACGGTCTGCGCCACGTTGCCGCCCTCGAAGATCCGGGACGCCCCGGCCGTCAGGGAGGTCAGCCCGGACGCGACGGCCGCCAACTGGTCGGCACGGTCCCGCGGGAAGCCTTCGGACATCGCCAGCAGCAGGCCGTCGGCGGAGACCACCACGGTGTGGGACACCCCAGGGGTGTTGTCCACGAAGTTGGTGATCAACCAGTTCAGGTTCTGTGCCGCCTGGCTCATCGGACTCAACTAACGCTCCTGCTGGTGAGTGGGGCTCGGGAAGCTGCCGGTCTGGCCGCTGCCGGCCTGACGGCCCTGAGCGATGCCCCGACGAAGATTGGTCAGCCGTCCGCGTACGTCGTCAGGCGCACGCGAGACCTGCGGACCGCTTTGGTGCTGTTGCTGTTGTGCCGTACCGGGTACGAGGTTCGCCCGCGGCACCCGGCGCGGCAGGCCGGAGGTGGTGACCCCGCCCGCGGCGGGCTGCCGGACGCGCTCGGCCTGCCGGACGAGTTCGTCGTTCGGCGAGGTGCGCCAGGAGCCGGTGTTCGCCGCGGACCGCTGCGGAGCGGACGCCGGTGTCTGCGGCTGCCGCTGCGCGGGCGCGCTCTCCTGCTCCTGGCCCGGCTGGTCCTGCTGGTCGTGGAACCAGTTGCTCTCCAGCGTGTCGAACAGCGGGGTCCGGCCGTCGCCCGGGCCGCTGGCCGGCGGCAGTGCCTCCGGCTCGGGCCGGCGACGCTGCTGGGGGGCCGGCGGACGCGGGGCGCCGAAGTCGTCCCGGCCGTCCGGCTGCGGGCGCTCGAACTGCCCGGTGTGGGCGGGGTTCTGGTGGCCGGGCAGGGCGTGCTGCCCGGTGCTGCCGCCGTCGTAACCGTCGTACGCCTGCGGCGCTTGCGGCGCCGGGAACCGGCCCGTGTGCCGTCCGCCGTTGTCCGGCCCGGCCGGCGCGCCGAACACGTCCGAGCGCACGAACGGGCCGCCGTCCCGCTGGACGCCGGGACCGTCGAACCGGCCCGGCTGCCGCTCGGCGTCGGGACGCGGGTACTGACTGGGCTGCTGGAAGTCATCGGGGCGGGGGAACTGCCCGGTCTGCTGGAGCTCGTCGGGGCGGGGGAACTGCCCGGTCTGCTGGAGCTCGTCGGGGCGGGGGAACTGCCCGGTCTGCTGGAGCTCGTCGGGACGCGGGAACTGGCCCGTCTGCTGGAGCTCGTCGGGGCGGGGGAACTGCCCGGTCTGCTGGAGCTCGTCGGGACGCGGGAACTGGCCCGTCTGCTGGAAGTCGTCGGGGCGCGGGAACTGGCCCGTCCGCTGCCCGGAACCGGTACCGCCGGGCAGCTCGGGGCGCGAGAACTCGCCCGTCACGGCCGGGTCCTGGGCGTCGATCCGGGGCATCTCCGCGGTCGAGCCCGGCCCCTGCCGGCCGTCCACGCGCGGCATGCGCGCGATCTGCCCCGGCTCCTGCTCGTCGTGGCCGCGCGGGGTGTCCAGCGAGGCGGGGGAGAGCGGGGCCTGGGCGTTGCCCCACTGCGGGTCACCGCCGGGCAGCTCGGCCCGCGGGCCGCCGCGCGGCGGCAGCTGGGGCCGGCGCCCCTGCTCCTTGGGCGCACCGGACCGCTTCCGGCCCCGGCCGCCGAAGAGGTCCTGCTGCGGACCGTTCGCGCCGTTCTGGCCGTTCTGACCGTTGGGGCCGGCCGCCTGGAGGCCCTGCGGCGCACCGGGGGCCTGGCTGCCGAAGCCGCCCGCACCGGAACCGGCCGGTACCCGGCCGCCCTGCTGCGGGGCGGCACCGGGGCCGCCCTGCGGACCACGCGCTCCGCCCGGCGCACCGGGACGGCCGCCCTGGCCCGTGCCGGGCAGCGTCGCCCGGGGACCCTGCGGGGAGCCGGCCTGGCCGCGCGGGCCCGGAGCGGTGCCGAACAGACCGCCACCGGCCGGACCGTCGCCGCCGTTGCCGCCGCCGTTGCCGTTCTGCCGCCGGGCCGCCGCGGCACCCGCCGCGGCCTGCGCGGCGGCGGGGCCACCGGTGCCGACGGGGGCGCCGGACTTGCCCGGAGCGGGCTTCTTGCCGCCCTGGGCGACGTCCACGGGCAGCATGACCAGCGCGGTCGTACCACCGGAGTCGGAGGGGCGCAGCTGTATGCGGATGCCGTGGCGCTGGGACAGCCGGCCGACCACGAACAGACCCATGCGGCGGGAGACCGACACGTCCACGGTGGGCGGCGAGGCGAGCCGCTCGTTGATCGCCGCGAGGTCCTCGGGGGAGAGGCCGATACCGGTGTCGTGGATCTCGAT
The DNA here is from genome assembly GCF_000718775.1 of Streptomyces sp. NRRL S-31. Taxonomy (GTDB): domain Bacteria; phylum Actinomycetota; class Actinomycetes; order Streptomycetales; family Streptomycetaceae; genus Streptomyces. The sequence continues at coordinate 11,862 of NZ_JOCB01000143.1, read as the reverse complement.
CAGGACGCGGCCGTCGGGCAGCGCGTGACCGGTGACCTTGACCTTGGTCTGCGGCGAGGAGAACGAGGTCGCGTTCTCCAGCAGCTCGGCGAGCAGGTGCACGAGGTCGTTGACGACCCGGCCGGCGACCTCGGTGGTGGGGACGGAGGCCAGCTCGATGCGCTCGTACTGCTCCACCTCGGACGCGGCGGCGCGGAGCACGTCGACCAGCGGGACCGGGCGGGTCCACCGGCGGCCGGGCTCCTCACCGGCGAGGACCAGCAGGTTCTCACCGTTACGGCGCATACGGGTGGCGAGGTGGTCCAGCTTGAACAGCGAGGACAGCTGGTCCGGGTCGGCCTCGCGGGACTCCAGCTCGGAGATCAGCGACAGCTGGCGCTGGATCAGACCCTGGGAGCGGCGCGAGAGGTTGGTGAACATCGCGTTGACGTTGCCCCGCAGCAGGGCCTGCTCGGCGGCGAGGCGGACCGCCTCGCGGTGCACGTCGTCGAAGGCCGTGGCCACCTGGCCGATCTCGTCCCGGGAGTGCACACCGACCGACTCCACGGAGGTGTCCACGTCCTGCGGGTCGGACTCGGAGAGCTGCTTGACCAGCTCGGGCAGACGGTCCTGGGCGACCCTGGTCGCGGTCTCCTGGAGCCGGCGCAGCGAGCGGATCATGGACCGGGCGACGACGAACGCGCCGACCAGCGAGACACCGAGCACGAGCAGGATCAGCGCACCGGAGATGATGGCTTCCTGCTGGGTGGCGCTCTTCAGCTCACGGGCCTTCTGCTCCATCTCCTCCAGGAGCGTGTGCTCGATCTTCTTCATCTGCTCGAGCTTGGTCGAGCTGTCGTCCACCCAGTCCTTGTACGAGCGCGCCGGCAGCTGCTGGAGGCCGTCCGGGGACTCGAAGGCACGCTTGGCGTAGGTGTCGGCGGACTCGATCGTCGGGTTGCCCTCGTCGATCGGCTTGAGGAGTTCCTCGGCGTTGTGGTCGGCGTAGATCTTCCGGAAGATCGCCAGCTCGGAGTTCTCGCTCTCGTACGCCGACTGGCCGTAGAGGCGGTCGTTCTCGGAGAGGTCGCCCTTTTTGTCGGTGGTCGCGGGCAGCGCGGCGGCGATCATGGCGCGCTGCACGGAGGCGTACTCCTTGGCGGTGGAGAAGGCCGCCAGGGCACGGGTGCGCGAGATCATCTCCGGGTTGCTGGACGCCTCCGCCATGTCCTGGGAGAGGCCGACCAGCTGGGTGATCAGCCGGTGGTACGACTCGACCGTCTGGGAGGAGTTCTCCTTGGACGTGTACGCCTTCTGGCGGATGCGCGCCAGGTCGTCCAGCTGGTTGGCGAGGCCGACGAGCGCGTCGCGCACGCCCTGGAGGTCGCCGCCCTTGCTCGCCGCGTCGATCTGCTCGGAGGCGTCGAGGAAGGTGTCGCGGGCCCGGTCGGTCTTCTGCTGGTAGGCCTTGATCTGGTAGTCGTTCGCCTTCAGACCGCCGTGCGCCAGGGGGCCGGCGGACTGGTCGCGCTCGTCCTGGAGCGCCGCGGCCAGCTCGGTGGCCTGCTTGGTCATCTCCGTCAGCAGCTTCATGTTGTCGAGCTGCTGGATGTCGTTCAGGTTCTCTTCGATGCGCAGCGCGCCCAGCGTGGTCGCCGCGACCACCGGCAGCGCGAGCAGGGAGACCAGGCGCGTGGAGATGCGCCAGTTGCGCAGGGCCATCCGGGAGCCGGGGCCGGCGGCGCTCCGGGCGGGCTTCACCGACGGCGTGGGGTTGCCCGAAGGGGTCGCCGTCGTGGGGGCCGACGAGGTCGGCGGCTTGGGGCGTCCGCCGCCGTCACCGGCCGGGGCCGGACCCGGGTTCTGGGCGTGCTGGGGCGTGGAGCCGCGGTCGGTCCCGCCGTGCGGCTCCGGCTCCGCCGAAGCGCTGCCATCCCTCTTGAAACGTCCCTGCACTAGCGTCGCAACCTCTGGACCAGGCACCCCTCCGCGTGAACGGAGGGACACGGTGTCGGCGTTGTGGGGAGCGTCCTGAATTACGCCCCCCGGGTGGTCGTGAGTGACCGGCGCTGGTTCCCCCCTGTCTCGCCGCCGCTCGGCGCTGTGTTGCGCCCCCTGCGCGCCGGCTCGATCCCGCGGCGGTCCGTGGAATTCCAGCACAGTGCAGGATCTCCAACAAGGGCAGTGGGCCGAGCTGTGACCTACGTGACGGCGCGTGAGGGCCGGACTACCTGCCGTGGAACCTGTTTCGGCCAATAACGGGCATACCTTGGCGAGTCGCGGGTCGACACCCGGTGTCCCAGTCGCCATGATCAGGAGCGGAATGGTGGCTTCAGTGGGTCAATGTCCGTTTCACTGGGGCGGATTGACGGTCGGAATTGACCGTTATGCCCGTGAGTTCGTGAGCAAACTCACATGCTTCTCCAGGGCAGTTGGCGGCTTCGTCGGGGAATCGGATGTTTAGCCTGACGCTTTACAAGAGCGACGACACTGCCAACCCACCCGACCAGAGGGCACAGGACGACAACGGTGAAGACGACGACGATGTTCCGCAAGATAGCCAACCCGCGACGCACGACCCTGGCGCACCTCAAGGACGCCGGCGAGCTGCACACGCCCGAGCTGCCGGAGCACTCCGTCGACCTCCCCGCGCAGACGGCCAACCCCCGGCGCACCATCCTCATGGAGGTCCCGGTCACGGCGGGTGCCCCGGCCGGCGAGTGACCGGCGCGCGATGCCGAGCGCGGCCGGGAGGGATCAGGCGCTGATCCCTCCCGGCCGCGCTCGCTTCGTCCCCGGCGCCCGGCCCGCCCGGCGGACGCCTCCCGAACGGGTCCGGCGACCCGCCCCCACTCCGCGGACGCCCGCCGAACGGGTTCGGTGACCCGCCTTCGACCTGCGGCGACACACCCGGCAGCGAGCGACTTCGCATAGCTCCGATAACCTGGGACGTCAATACGCCGGTTCTCAGTGAGGGGCGCAAGGATCCCGTGCGCATCGCCAGGTTCTCCATCGACGGGAACGTCGCCTTCGGCGCGGTCGAGGGCGACAAGCAGGACGAACTCGTCCTCGACATCATCAAGGGCATCCCGTTCGCGGACTTCGAGCTGTCCGGGACGAAGGTGCCGCTGAACAAGGTCCGGCTGCTGCCGCCGGTGCTGCCCAACAAGGTCGTGGCGTTCGGCCGCAACTACGCCGAACACGCGCGCGAGCTGGGCAACGAGGTGCCGGACGTCCCCTTCGCCTTCTTCAAGCCGTCCACCTCGGTGATCGGCCCCGGCGACGAGATCCAGTACCCCGCCTTCTCCCAGGAGCTGCACCACGAGGCCGAGCTGGCCGTCGTGATCGGCCGCCTGTGCCGGGAGGTCCCGCGCGAGCGGGTCAAGGACGTCATCCTCGGCTACACCTGCGCCGTCGACGTCACCGCCCGGGACGTGCAGCGGCGCGAGAAGCAGTGGGCCCGCGCCAAGGGCTTCGACACCTCCTGCCCGCTCGGCCCCTGGGTGGAGACCGACCTCGACCTCGCCCGCGCCAACGACCTGACCATCCAGCTCACGGTCAACGGCGAACAGCGCCAGCTGGGCCGCACCAGCGAGATGATCCACTCCATCGAGGACCTGGTCGTCAACATCACCGAGGCGATGACGCTGCTCCCCGGCGACGTCATCCTCACCGGCACCCCCGCGGGGGTCGGCCCCCTCAACGTCGGCGACGAGGTCGCCGTCACCATCGAAGGCATCGGCACTCTCACCAACAAGGTTGTCAAGCGTGGCTAGCGCACCCGGCTCCCCCGTACGCGTCCGTTTCTGTCCCTCGCCCACCGGTAACCCCCACGTGGGCCTGGTCCGCACCGCCCTGTTCAACTGGGCGTTCGCCCGGCACCACCAGGGCACCCTGGTCTTCCGCATCGAGGACACCGACGCGGCCCGCGACTCGGAGGAGTCGTACCAGCAGCTGCTCGACGCGATGCGCTGGCTCGGCTTCGACTGGGACGAGGGCCCCGAGGTCGGCGGCCCGCACGCGCCGTACCGCCAGTCGCAGCGCATGGACATCTACGCCGACGTCGCGCGCAAGCTGCTGGACGCCGGCCACGCCTACCACTGCTACTGCTCCCAGGAGGAGCTGGACTCCCGCCGCGAGGCCGCCCGCGCCGCCGGCAAGCCCTCCGGCTACGACGGCCACTGCCGCGACCTGAGCGCCGCCCAGGTCGAGGAGTACAAGGCCCAGGGCCGCACCCCGATCGTCCGCTTCCGGATGCCGGACGAGACGATCACCTTCACCGACCTGGTCCGCGGCGAGCTGACCTTCACCCCGGAGAACGTGCCCGACTACGGCATCGTCCGGGCGAACGGCGCCCCGCTGTACACGCTGGTCAACCCGGTCGACGACGCCCTGATGGAGATCACCCACGTCCTGCGCGGCGAGGACCTGCTCTCCTCCACCCCGCGGCAGATCGCCCTGTACAAGGCGCTGACCGAGCTGGGCATCGCCAAGCGGACCCCCCTGTTCGGGCACCTGCCGTACGTGATGGGCGAGGGCAACAAGAAGCTCTCCAAGCGCGACCCGCAGGCATCCCTGAACCTCTACCGCGAGCAGGGCTTCCTCCCCGAGGGCCTGCTCAACTACCTGTCCCTGCTGGGCTGGTCGCTCTCGGCGGACCAGGACATCTTCACGATCGAGGAGATGGTCGCCGCCTTCGACATCGCCGACGTGAACCCGAACCCGGCCCGCTTCGACCTGAAGAAGTGCGAGTCGGTCAACGGCGACCACATCCGCATGCTGGACGTGAAGGAGTTCACCGAGCGCTGCCGCCCGTGGCTCCAGGCGCCGTTCGCCCCCTGGGCGCCGGAGGACTTCGACGCGGCGAAGTGGGAGGCCGTCGCCCCGCACGCGCAGACCCGGCTGAAGGTCCTCTCCGAGATCACCGACAACGTCGACTTCCTGTTCCTGCCGGAGCCGGTCTTCGACGAGGCATCCTGGGCCAAGGCGATGAAGGAGGGCTCCGACGCCCTGCTCCGCACCGCCCGCGAGAAGCTCGAGGCGGCGGACTGGACCTCGGCCGAGTCGCTGAAGGAGGCCGTCCTGGCCGCCGGCGAGGCGCACGGCCTCAAGCTCGGCAAGGCCCAGGCGCCGGTCCGCGTGGCCGTCACCGGCCGCACCGTCGGCCTGCCGCTCTTCGAGTCCCTTGAGGTCCTGGGCAAGGAGAAGACGCTGGCCCGGATCGACGCGGCGCTGGCGCGGCTGAGCGCCTGACCGGCCCGGACATGAGGGGCGGCACCCGGACCCGGGTGCCGCCCCTCACGCGTCCTCGCTCACCGCGCGTCGGCCTCGTCGATCAGGTAGGCGCTCTCGTCGAAGATCTCCAGCACGACGACGACCATGATCGCGCCCGCCACCATGTACTCCAGCACCACACCGGGGGCCACGTACGCCTTGCGTAGGTTCTCGTCCGGCCCGAGCTGGGCGGTCGCGTTCTTCCGGAACGGGTCGCGGGCCAGTATCCGCACGGCCTTGTCCAACTGGGCACGACGTTCGGCCGGCAGGGCGTCGTAGGTGGCGCGGGCCTCGACGGTGAACTGGACGCGGTACTCGCTCATGACCTTCAGTGTGCCAGCGGTCCGGCGGTACCGTCGGGGACATGACGATCAGAGCCGTGGTCTGGGACGTCGACGACACCCTCTTCGACTACACGACCGCCGACCGGGAGGGCATGCGCGCCCACCTCCTGGCCGAGGGCCTGCTCCAGGTGTACGGCGACGCGGAGCGGGCCCTGCTGCGCTGGCGGGAGATCACCGAGGCCCAGTGGGCCCGGTTCTCCGCCGGAGAGGTGGACTTCGTCACGCAGCGACGCGACCGCACCCGGGTCTTCCTGGGACGCGAGCTGACCGACGACGAGGCCGACGCGTGGTTCCGACGCTACCTGGCCCGCTACGAGGCAGCCTGGAGCCTCTTCCCGGACGTCCTGCCCGCCCTCGACGCCCTCGCGGCCGGCTACCGGCACGCGGTGCTCTCCAACTCCAGCATCACGGTCCAGGAGCACAAGCTGCGCGCCCTCGGCCTGCTGGACCGCTTCGAGTCCGTCCTGTGCGCCGCCGAGCTGGGCGTCTCCAAGCCGGCGGCGGGCGCCTTCCTGGCGGCCTGCGAGGCGCTGGGGCTGCCGCCGCACGAGGTGGCGTACGTCGGCGACCACCCGGAGATCGACGGGCGGGGCGCCGCCGAGGCCGGGCTGCTGTCCGTCTGGATCGACCGCGGCACGGCCTGGGCGCGGTCCGCGGGGGAGGCCGTCGCGCACCGGATCCCGACCCTCGCCGAACTCCCGGCGCTGCTGCGCGCCGATACCCGTTTTGGAGCCCCGTCCACCTTCGGGTAATGTTCTTCCTGCGCCGAGGGGAGCGGGCCGAAAGGTCGGAGCCCCGAGGAGCAAGCTAGAACGAGAACCCCGCAGGGGCTTGAGTTCCAGTGGCCTATGGTGTAATTGGCAGCACGACTGATTCTGGTTCAGTTAGTCTTGGTTCGAGTCCAGGTAGGCCAGCTCGCAGAGCTTATCTGCAAAGCCCCCGTTGTGTAGCGGCCTAGCACGCTGCCCTCTCAAGGCAGTAGCGCCGGTTCGAATCCGGTCGGGGGTACTGATCTCGATCTTGTCGGGATCGCTAGGGCCCCCGTTGTGTAGCGGCCTAGCACGCCGCCCTCTCAAGGCGGTAGCGCCGGTTCGAATCCGGTCGGGGGTACTGACTGGTCTAAACCATCATTGGTCTATGGTGTAATTGGCAGCACGACTGATTCTGGTTCAGTTAGTCTTGGTTCGAGTCCAGGTAGACCAGCTCGGATCTGCGGAAACGTAAGATCCTCGCCCCCGTTGTGTAGCGGCCTAGCACGCCGCCCTCTCAAGGCGGTAGCGCCGGTTCGAATCCGGTCGGGGGTACTTTGTACGGAAGCCTCCCAGTTTTTCTGGGAGGCTTCCGTCGTCTCGGCTGCACAGGTGGGGTCATCGGGTGGGGAGCCCTGATGGCGTACGCGACAGGGGCGGGAGGGGAAGTGCGTGTCTGACTTCCAGGCTGTGGCCGGTGTACGGGCGGCGGAGGCCAAGACGCTGGCGGATTCAGGGCACTACCTCGGGGCCGTCTACTTGGCCGGCTATGTGGTCGAGTGTCGCCTGAAGACGTACTTGCAACTGAACGGCATCCGCTTCCCTCGCGGTGGGAGCGAGGGGCACAATCTGCGGGGATTGTGGCGGTCTGCCGGCTTTCCGTCGCCGCCGGGGCACGCGGACCTGTTCATCGCCCATTGGGGTACGGAGCTGCGCTACGAGACGCGTCTGCCCGCCGATGTCGACCCAAAGGACCTGCTCAAGGGCGGAAGAGAGCTGGCAAGCTGGGTGGCGACGCGTATCAGGCAAGCGAGCTCTCGACGAGGAGCTGTTGGTCGCAGGTGGAACGGATGAGGAAGGCCGATGTGATGTCCGCCCATGACTCCACTGAGAAGATCCTGGCAGCGGTACGAGAGGTCGTCCCTTCGGCAGGGGTGCACGTGGTCCGCGATGCCGGGGGTCTCCTGGTGCGCGCCGAGAGCGAGGGCTTCGGCGATTGGACACCCGAGGAGCGGAAGGCCAGGGTCGAGGCTCAGCTTGAAGGTGATGTGCGGCGAGAGGTGCACACCTGGGAGCTGCTCACGCCGGCGGAAGCCGAGTGGTACGGCGACCTGGACCACGCCGGCGTCGGCGATCGAGCGCCACACTGGACATCCGCCCTGGAACGCGCCCAGGACTCGGACAGGGCCCTGCCCTCCGTGACGTTTGCCAGTGATCTGGACGAGGATCTTGATTCGGCGCCCGTTGTCACCTTCTACAGCCTGAAGGGCGGGGTCGGGCGCAGTACGGCGTTGGTGTCCGTGGCGCGTCGTCTGAGCAGCGAGCATGGGCTCACCGTCGTCTGTATCGACATGGACCTGGAGGCACCCGGACTCGACTCCCTTTTCGGGATCGAGAAGCAGGTCGACACCGATCAAGGTGTGGTGTCGGCGCTGCTTCAGTACGAATTCGGCGAGCCCGGATCGGTGCTCAAACAACTCATCCCGGTGGACGATGCGGGCCGGTTGTACTGCATGCCCGCCGGCCGGATCGACAGTGGCTACGCCGCGCAGCTACGGGCGTTGGAACCGGAGATCTGGTACCGGGAGCGGACCAACGCTCTGCACCGACTCATCGATGACGTACGTGAGTCCAACCTCCGGCCCGACGTCATCCTGATCGACTCACGCACCGGCGTCAGTCCTGTCGCCGCGCCCTTGTTGTTCGACGTCTCCGACATGGCGGTGATCTGCTTCCATCCCCATGCCCAGGCCCGGGTCGGCACGGAGATGCTCACCAAGGCTCTTCTCAGCGCCACGACGCGACGGAGCACTGCCGACTTGGTACTGACGCCCGAGCCGCGTTTCGTCGTTTCGCCGATGCCGCCCGGCATCAGCGCTACGCGCTTGGCCGAGCGCGCCAAGTCCTGGGTCGAGGCTTGGACGGCGCCCGCGGGCTCCCAGCGTGAAGCGCCCCGGGGGCTGTCGGCCGAAGAGATCACTCACATGGTTCCGTACAACGCCGAGGTGGCCTTCGCGGACACCGTAGGTGCCTCTCGCGCCCAGATGACGCCGTACGCGCGTATCGCCGACTGGATCGTGCAGATCGTGCCCGAACCGACGCCGGCGCTGGCCGTACAGGACCGGACCTCGGCGAGCAAGGTCGAGGCGCTTCAGCAGCTCTCGTTCTCGACGGGCACGGCCGAGGCTCTCGATCACGAGGAGTTCTTGCAGGACTACGTCGTGACACGCCAGGTGAACGAGACCGCCGCTCCGGATGTGCCGTTGATCCTCGGCCGGAAGGGGACGGGCAAGACGGCTTTGTTCCGGTGGCTGGCGGCCGGGAAGCTGGCTGACTGGGAGCCGGTTCTCGTGACGACACCGAACCAGTACAAAGGGCGTCCAGCATGGTCTTTCGGGCCGGACAACTATGCGGCTGTCGGCGGTGCCCTCGACCAGCGGGGCCTGGACTGGGGGTCCTTCTGGCAGGTACTCATGGCTCTGGCGATCTACCGGTCCCACGCCCCGGCGCAACGGCTCGGAGCTCCCCACCCGGCTCTCGCCGAACTCGACGACGGCGACTTCGCGGTGACGCAGGCGGTCTTCGAAGTCCTCGACGACCCGATGGGTCCGCTGCGTTGCGGTGACTGGCTACGCCGTGTCGCTGCCGACGGCGACCATGGTCTCCTCCTGCTCTTCGACGGCTTGGACACGGCCTTCGGTCATTCGCCTACGCAGCGATCGCGCAGGTCGGCCGCCATCGCCGGATTGCTCACGAAGCAGGCGGACCTCGCTTCTCGTCTGCACAGGGTCCGTCTGAAGATCTTCGTTCGGCATGACATCTGGCAGGGGCTCCGCTTCGAGAACAAGAGCCACTTCTTCGGCCTGTCCCGCCGTTTGCAGTGGGAGGACCGGGAGGAATACTTCAAGGTCGTCCTCAAGCGGGCCGTGCGTTCCTCCGCTTTCGTGGATGTGCTGGCGGTGCTCGACTCGACCTTGCCGGCGACGGAGGTCGCGGCCTGGAGTCCTGAGCAGGTGGCTGTCGCCTGGAATGCCCTGGTGGGTGAGCGCATGCGCGGCGAGCGCACTGCTTTCACGGCCAACTGGGTGTGGAACCGGCTCGCGGACGGCAACGGAGATCACTCGCCGCGTGCGCTGTTGCAGCTCTTCGCTGCGGCGCTGGACTGGGAGAGGACCGAGGAGAAGCGCAGTGGTTACGACCGCTCCGTGCTCCGACCCCGCAGCCTCGCGCTCAGTCTGGAGAGTGTGAGCGACAAGGCGTTGTCCGCCCTGCTCGATGAGGAGTTCCAGGAGCTGAGGCAGGTAGCCGAAGCGTTGCGAGACTACGGCCGGACCCCTGTCACCGAGGACGCGTTGCGCGACATCGAGGAAGACCTCGTTGTCCTGGCTCAGGAAGCAGGACTCCTGGAGATCATCGACAACGACGCGTCCGAGCGATTGTTCAAGGTTCCGGATCTGTACCGATGGGCCCTTGGTGTGACCCGGCGTGGTCCGATGTAGAGGTGGTGCAAGAGGCGGCGGTCGTCTGCCTGCCTGTGGCGAGGCAGGCAAGCGGTGATTCCGTGATGTGCGGCGGACGGGTGCGAGCCTGACCGGGCTCACTCGAAGCCGTAGCGCCGTGCCGACTCCTCCTCCTGCGCCAGCCGGCGCAGCGCCTGGAGCATCGGCTCGGTCAGCACCGCGCCCAGCACCGCCGTCTCCACCTTCTCCGCCTCCGACGGATGCGTCTCGACGAAGTCCAGGTCGAGTTTTGCCGCCTCGTGCATCAACTCGGCGTACGACGCGAGCAGTTCCGTATCCCAGTCGTAGCCGAGCCGGCGCAGCGCGGCCACCGCCACCACCAGGGAGCGGTACGCGGGGGAGATCGTCGTCAGCAGCTTGGCGTTCGTCCAGCCCAGCCGGTCCAGCAGCAGCTCGGTCTCCCGGTGCGCGGCCCGGACGAACTCGTCGTCCTCGTCCGGCTCCGGGACCTGCGGCAACGCCCACAGGGCCGCGCCCAGCCGGATCGTGCGGCCCAGCGAGTCGTCGTCCACGTGCCCCAGCACCTCGCGGACCGTGGCCACCGGCAGCCGGCCGACCTGGATCATCGCGCGCACCAGACGGAGCCGGCGCAGGTGCTCCTCGTCGTACTCCGCGGTCGTCGTGTTGACCTGGCGGCCCGGCGGCAACAGGCCCTCGCGCAGGTAGTACTTGATCGTCGCGGTGGACACACCGCTGCGTCCGCTGAGTTCGGCCAGCCGCATCCCTTGCGCCCCTTCTTGGATAACGGCACTATCCAAGCATCGCTCCTTGGATAGCGCAGCTCGCCAAGGGGGGTCGCTCACGACGGGGCGCAGGCCCATGAGGGGGAAGTGGTCATGGTGAACCGTACGACCGCCGACGCGCGGGGCGAGGTCGTCGTCCTGCTGATCGGCATGCGCATCAACCGTTTCCGGGCCGTGCACCTGTGGCTGCCCGTGATGCTGGCGATGTTCCGCATGCTGCGGGAGCTGGCGCGGGACCCCGGGCGGGGCCTGCTGGAACGGGTACTGCTCACCGCGTCGCCGCGGACGTACTACGTCGTGCAGTACTGGGAGTCCAAGGACAAGCTGTACGCCTACGCGACCGCGCCCGACGCCTTCCACCACCGGGCGTGGGCCGTGATCAACCGCAAGGAACGCGCGGGGAAGCTGCGCGGGCAGGTCGGGATCTGGCACGAGACGTATGTCGTGCCGGAGGGGTCGTACGAGGCGATCTACGCGGACATGCCGGCGTTCGGCCTGGCCGGGGCCCACGGCCAGGTGCCCCTGGAAAAGCGAGGCCGCACCGCGAGGCAACGCTTCGCCCACAGGTCCCGGCAGACACCGACGACCGGGAAGGCCGGCTGACGGGGCTTCCCGGCCCCGGCAGGCACCGAGGGCCGGGAAGCCTTTTCTGGCGGGGACGGGGAGAAAAGCAGGGGAGACGCGGGTCGCCGGGGTGCCGGGACCCGGGGCCGCGGAGGCGAGGCACCGCGAAGCGGCGAGACGCGGACCCGCGAAGTGGGGGTCTCGGTGGCGGAGACCCGGGGCCAGGGGGTCGCGGGGCGGAGGCCCGGAAACGGGGAGCGGCGGTACGGCCGGCCCGGGAAGCGGGGATCGCGAAGGCGGGGGCCCGGGAAGCGGGGAGTGCTGGGGCAGGGGAGCGGGAGACGCGGGCGCGGGAAGCGTAGATCGCTGAGGCCGGGGTCCGGCGTCCGGGGTCCGGGGTCTGGGGTCCGGGGTCTGGGGCCCGAGGAGCGCGGGCCGCCTCCGCGACCCCCGCTTCCCGGGCCGGCCG
>NZ_JOCB01000142.1 GCF_000718775.1 Streptomyces sp. NRRL S-31 | reverse complement strand
CCCCCCCCCGGGTTGGGGGTTGGGGGGGGCGGGCAACGGTCAGGGTCGGGACGTGGCCAAGGCCGGGACACGGTCGGCGGGCGGTCAGGGTCGGGGCGCTGTCAGGTCGGTCAGGGCGTTGCCCAGGTGGTCGAGGCCCTCGCGGACCCACGGCAGGGCGAGCGGGTCGGGCGCGGTCAGCGCGGTGGTCCGCTGCTCGTCGGTGTCGCCGTAGAGGCGGCTGGTGGCGGCGCGCAGGCGCAGCGCGCGGTCCGGTTCACCGAAGGCGCTCGCCGGCAGCACGCCGACGCCGTGCCGTTCGACGAGCAGCCGGACCAGGCCGGCGGCGCCGGTGACGCCGTGCGCCGCGGCGAGGCGGTCGCGCAGCGGCTCGAAGTCCGGGTAGAGGTAGCAGGTCGCGGTCACCGGTGCGAGCGTGGCGCCGGCCGCGGTGAGGCGGCCGGCCGCCGCGCGGGCCACCGTCGCGTGCAGCCGGCGGCTCGCCGCGATCCGCCCGGTGACCTCCGGCGGTTCGGTGAGGGCCCAGGCCGCGGCGGTCTGCACCGGGGCGGGCGGGCTGGACCAGATCTGGCTGGCGACGGAGAGCAGCGTGGTGCGCAGCTCGTGCCCGGCGGGGCCGTCGGGCAGCCGGGCGACACCGGTGCGCCAGCCGCCGACCGCCAGGTTCTTGGTGAGGCCGGTGGTGACGACGGTGCGCTCGGGGGCGTACACCGCGGGGGAGATGGCGGGCCGGCCGGGGTCGTGCACGAGGTCGCCGTAGATCTCGTCGGAGATCACCACGAGGTCCAGCTCGCGGGCCGTCTCGGCCAGTCGCCGCACGGTCGCGGCCGGGGCGACGGTGCCGGTCGGGTTGTCCGGCACGGTCACCACCACGGCGCGCGGGTCCTGCCCGGCAGCGCGCGCGAGGGTGACCGCCTCGCGCAGCCGCTCGGGGTCCGGGACACCGCCCTCGCCCGGCCGGATCGGCACCGGCAGCGCCCGCCCGCCGGCCAGCCGGGCCTGCGCGGCGTAGCTGACCCAGCTCGGCACGGGCACCACCAGGTCGCCGCCGACCGCGAGGACCAGCGCGTACAGCAGCGCCTTGCTGCCGGGGCCGGCCACCACGAGGGCGGGGTCGGTGGGCAGGCCGCGGCGCTGCCAGTAGCCGGCGGCGGCCTCGCGCAGCGCGGGGCCGCCGGCCACCGGGCCGTAGGCGTTGTCGCCGGCCGCGGCGGCCAGCCGCTCGCGCAGCTCCGGCAGCACGGGCAGACCGATCTCGCCGCTGGTCATGGGCAGTACGCGCTGTCCGGAACGGCGCCGCTCCTCCAGCGCGGCGTCGGCGGCGAGCGTCGCCGACATGGGTACGGCCGCGGCCCGCCGCGGGGCCGCCTGCGGGGTGGGCACGCCGCTCACCCCGTCCCGTACCGCTGGCGCAGCTCGGCCTTGCGGACCTTGCCAGTCAGCGTCTTGGGCAGCGCGGTCACCAGCTCGACGCGGTCCGGGAAGAAGCGCTCGTCGTGCCCCGCCTCCGCCAGCCGGGCGCGGACCTCCGCCAGCGTCGGGCCCCGCTCGTCGCGCCGCACCACGACCGCGCAGATCACCGGGTCGGCGCCGGGGGTCGCGGGCGGCAGGCCGACCAGCGCCGCCTCCACGGCCTCGGGATGACCGCCGATGACCGCCTCCAGCTCGGTCATGGGCGCGACCCGCCCGTCGCGGACGACGGCGTCGCGGGCCCGGCCGACGATGCGGATGCCGCCGCGGCCGTCGTCCCGGGCCAGGTCGCCGGTGTCGAACCAGCCGTCGGCGTCGAACTCGGCGGCGAACACCTCCTCGCGCCGGTAGTAGCCGAGCGCGAGGGAGGCGCCGCGCACCCGCAGCCGGCCGGTGCCGTCGGCGCCGGGCGACTCGATCCGGATCCGCATGGCGTCGATGACCCGGCCGTTGCTGTGCGCGGCCCAGTCCTCGGGGTCGGCGGGCCGGGTCATGGTGACCGGGCCGTTCTCGGACATGCCCCACAGCGAGTACGTCCGCGCGCCCAGCACCGCGTGCACCTCGTCGGCGAGCTGCTTCAGGACCTGGGCCGAGCCGATGATCACGTGCCGCAGGGTGCCGGTGTCGCGCCGGACGGCCCGCTGGGAGGCGGCGACGTCGGCGAGCGTGGCCGGCGGCCCGTACAGCAGCGTGGCGCCGTAGCGCTCCACCAGGTCCAGCAGCACCTCGTTCCTGCGCACGTCCTGGAAGGCGACCGTGCCGCCGAGCATGACGCCGGCGAGGACGCCCTGCGCGAAGCCGGAGTAGTGCACGAGCGGGGTGGACACGGCGGCCACCCAGTCGTCGCCGAGGCCGAAGGCGTCGACGTAGCCGCGCACGGCGGAGTGCACCGTGTTCTGACTGTGCAGGACGCCCTTGGACTCGCCGGTGGTGCCGGAGGTGAACAGCACCACGAACGGCTCGTCGGGGCCGAGCGCCAGGCCGTCCAGCCCGGCCGCCGCGCCGGGCTCCTCCTCGCGGGCCACGGCGGTGAAGTGGTCGTGGAAGGAGAGCGCGCCGTCCGGCACGGGGCCGTCCACCACGGCGACGTGGGCGAGCGTGGGCAGTTCGGCCCGCAGCCGGGTGAGGATGTCGGCCAGCGGGGTGCCGGACCACTCGGGGAGGGTGACGGCCACCCGGGCTCCGGTCAGGCCGAGGCGGTGGCGCAGCTCCTCCTCGGGGCAGACGGGGGAGACGGGGCAGATGACGGCGCCGACGCGCGCGCACGCGAAGATCAGCGGCACCATCTCCCACCGGTTGGGCAGCTGGACGGCGACGACGTCGCCCCTGCGCACGCCGAGGCGGAGCAGCGCGAGCGCGAACCGGTCGGTGAGCCGGGCCAGTTCGGCGTAGTCCAGGGTGTCGGTGCGGGACTCGGCGACGCGGCGGGCGGCGATCGCCAGCTTGTGCGGGCGTTCCCGCGCCTGGCGGTCCAGGTCGTCCAGGAAGGTCTCGTCGCGCCACCAGCCGCGCCGCCGGTACTCCGCGGCGTCCTCGGCGGACACCCGGACGGCCGGGGAGGGGCGCCGGGCCTCGGCCGGGGCGGTCACCGGCGCTCCTCGCGGCGGACGGCGAGCAGTTCCGGCAGCGGGTCGCCCGGCCGGCCGGCCGCGATCTCCAGCAGGGCCCGGGTGTTGCGCCGCACCCGGTCGCCGATCCAGTCGAAGACCCACGCCTTGCGGGCGTCGGCCGCCAGCTCGAAGGGGACGACCCGGGTGACGGCCAGGGCGGCGGCGCCGGCCCCGCCGATGTTGGCGATGACCCCCGGCACCAGGGTGGCGCCGGCGGCCCGGGCCTTCTCCCGGCCGTCGGCGTCGGAGGCGAGGTTGGCGCCCTCGACGACCAGGGCGGCACGCAGCCGGTGGGCGTTCTGCGCGTTCAGCGCGTGCTTCTGGGCGGCGAGGACCAGCACGTCGGCGTCGACGTCGAGCCAGGCGTCCGGCGCCTCGGAGGTGGTGACGTGCTGCGGCAGCCGGGCGCGGTCGATCCGGCCGAACTCGTCGGTGACGGCGACCAGGTCGGCCACCGGCAGCCGGTCGGCGCTGATGGTGCCCCGCACGTCGGCGACGGCCACCACGACATGGCCGCGGTCCTCCAGGAACCGGGCGACCGCGCGGCCGACGGCTCCGAAGCCCTGCACCACGACGCGGGCGGCCTCGCCGCGGCCGGTCGCCTCCAGCGCGGTGACCGCGGCGACGCCGACGCCGTGCCCGGTGACGTCGATGAGCGGCTCGTAGTAGGTGCGCCAGTCGATGGGCATGTCCGGGGCACCCAGGCGGTAGCGCGGGTCGTAGCCGGCCTCGTCGAAGAAGACGGCCCGGTCGGCGGGGGTGACGCCCATGTCGATGCCGAGGTGGATGCCGCCGTGCAGCAGGGGTTTGACGGTACGGCCGAAGGTGCGGAAGGTCTCCTCGCGGTCGCCGCCCTCGGCGACGATGCCGCCCTTGGCGCCGCCGATGCGCAGGCCCGCGAGCGTGAACTTGTCGGTCATGTCGCGGGCCAGGCCGCGGACTTCCTCCTCGGTGACGCCGGGGGTCATCCGCACGCCGCCCATGGCCAGGCCGTCGACGAGCGTGTCGACGACCACCCAGCTTTTGATGGTGCCGCCGCTGCCGTTCAGGTGGACGGTGAACGCGGGCTCCTGGGTGTCTGCCACAAAGCTCATGTCAACTCTCAAGTCCTCGTGAGTGGGTGGATCGGCGGCGGTCACCGGTAGAGCTGCGTGAAGCCCCGCAGGATCTCCAGGCCGTCGCTGCGGAACTCCAGGTGCGCCTGGGAGCCGAGGACGCGTCCGTCGTCGGAGCGCAGGAACTCCACGGGCGCGTCGGTGGAGCGGCCGATGGAGCGGAAGCCCGCGGGGGCCTCCTGGAGGTAGAGGGTGTGCCGGTGGAACACCGTCACGGTCGGTTTGACGTAGGCGAAGAGCGGTTCCTCCTTGTCGACCTGCACCTCGTAGCCGCCGACCCGCTGCGGGCCGTCGGCGAGCCGGCCGCCGGCCGAGACCGCCAGGATCTGCATGCCGCCGCAGATGCCGAAGACCGGCACCCGGGACGTCATGACGAGGTCGACGAGCGGCTTGTAGTGCTCTTGGTCGTAGGCCCGCACCTTGGTGCCGCTGAGCACGATCGCCTGGTAGCGGCCGTCGACGCGGTCGGGGACGGACGCCGCGTCGACGGCGTCGGTGGCCGAGCCCAGCTCCTCGAAGCGGCGGCGCAGCTGGGGCAGGGACAGGGTTCCGTTGTTGACGACCAGGACACGGGGCTGCGCCACGTGCGTACTCCTCACGTTCGCGTGATGACGGTGCCGGTGCGGGCGTCGAGCAGGTCGGTGACGGGCGCGCTGCCGATGACGACCCGCTCCACACCGCGTTCCAGGGCCTCGCCGGCGGCCCGCAGCTTCTTGCGCATGCCTCCGGTGGCGCCCTTGTCGCGGAACGCGGCGGCGGCCTCGGCGCTGATCTCGCGGACCGGCCGGCCGTCGATCAGCAGGTGCGCGACGTCGGTGACGAGCACCAGGTCGGGGGCGCCGACGGCACCGGCGAGGGCGGCGGCGGCCCGGTCGGCGTCGGTGTTCACCTCACGGCCCGCGGCATTACGGGCCAGCGGGGTGACCAGCCGGGCCTCGCCGGGCTCCAGGTCCTTCAGCAGGGTGGGGTCTGCGCCGGTGACCGGGCCGACCAGGTTCTCCAGCTCGACCAGCTGCTTCTCCCGCCACCACCAGCGCTCGGCCTCGCCGGCGGCGAGCAGTCCGTCGCTGCCGAGCAGCCGTCCGGCCCGCAGGCCGCGCTCCTCAAGGCGCTGGAGGACGTCGGCGCCGAGCCGGGCGCTGACGGTCTTGATGTCCTCGATGACCTCGGGGGTGGTCCAGCGGCTCTGGTTGCCGTAACGGTCGCGCAGGATCGCCGACGGTTCGCGGTGGCGGGCGCTCAGCTCCCGCAGCGGCTTGGACCAGCCGTGCACCAGGACCAGCGGGCGCCGCCGGCCCAGCCGGGCCAGATCGTCCCACCAGCTCCCGTCGAGGCCGTCGACGGCGCTGCCGCCGAGCTTCACGACGGCCGGCGCCTCCCGGGATGTGTGCCGCGTACTCATGCCGGCATCACCGGGTGCATCGTCAGGCCCGTCTCCTCGGGCAGTCCGAACCGGAGGTTCACCGCCTGCACGGCCTGTCCGGCCGCGCCCTTGACCAGGTTGTCCAGGGCGGCGAGGACGACGATCCGGCCGCCCTCCTCGTCGTGCAGCACCGTCACGTCGCAGTAGTTGGAGGCGAGCACCGCCTGCGGGTCCGGCACCGGGATCAGCGTCTCGGTGTGCCGGCGCACCCGCACGAACCGGTGCTCCTTGTAGAAGCGCAGGTAGGCCCGCTGAAGCGTGCGCTGGTCGACCTCGCCGTCGGTGAAGACGTAGCTGCTGGTGAGCAGCCCGCGCACATGGGAGACGCCGTACGCCGACATGCTCAGCGAGCCGATCGAGCCGGGCTTGCCGCGCTCCAGGAAGTCGGTGACCTCCGCCGCGTGCCGGTGGCCGGTGGGCGCGTACGGTGCGATGGCGCCGCTGCGGAAGGGGTGCAGGTCGGCGGTGCGCAGCTGGAGGCCGCCGCCGCTGGAGCCGCTCTTGCCGTCCACCACCACGGTCTTCAGGTCGAGGCCCAGACCGAGGGTGAGCGGGGCGAGGCCGAGGGTGATCGCGGTGGCGTAGCAGCCCGGCAGCGAGATCAGTGCCGCGCCGGGCAGCTGGTCGCCGACCAGCTCCGGTACGCCGTAGACGAACCGGTCGGCCAGGTCGGTGCGCCGCTGGACCTTCGGGTACCAGCGGCTGTGCCGCTCCGGGGTGCGGATACGGAAGGCGCCGCTGAGGTCGACGACGGCCGGGACGCGGTCGGCGAGCAGGGCGGCCAGCTCGGCGGAGACCGGGGCGGGCGTGGCCAGCAGGAGGACGTCGACCTGGTCGGCGACGTCCTCGGTGACCGGCTGCACGGTCAGGCCGGTGTCGATGCGCAGGCCCGGGTGCAGCTCGGCCGGGCGCCTGCCGATGTTCGACGAGCCGCCGAGGAAGGTCAGCTCCAGGTCGGGGTGCTGGGTGATCAGTCGGATGAGTTCGCCGCCGGCCAGCCCGGAGGCGCCGACGACTCCTGCGCGGATCATGCGAGCAGCTCCTGCACATAGCGGCCGATGGCCGAGGGGACGTCCGCTCCGGTGGCCGAGGCCACGGCCCGGAACCCGGGGGCGTGGTTGACCTCGTTGACGACGTGGCCGTCGGCGGTGCGGAACAGGTCGACGCCGTAGATGCCGGGGCCCAGCTCCGCGGTGACCGCGTCGACGATCTTGACGAGGTCGGGGTCGTGGGCGAGGGCGCGGGTGTCGTTGCCGAGGGCCGCGTTGTTGCGCCAGTCGGTGCCGCCGCTGGCGAACTCGGCGGCGCCGACCAGCTCCCGGCCGACGACGAGGCAGCGCACCGAGGTGCCGCCCAGATACGGCTCGACCAGACATGCCTGTTCGAAGGCGTGGCCGAGGTCCTCGACGTAGTCGTACACGGACTGGGCGGTGTCGGCGTGCCGGATCAGCGTGACCCGCTTGCCCATGCCGCCGAAGACCGGCTTGAACACCACCGGCAGCTCCAGCTCGGCGAGCGCCTGCTCGAAGTCCTTGCGGGACAGCACGAGGCGGAAGTCCGGCACGGGGACGCCGGCCGTGCGCAGCACGGTGCGCAGCGCGGCCTTGTTCTCGCAGGCGTGGATCGCCCGGGCGGTGTTGACGGTGCGCGCCCCGGCGGCCTCGGCGAGGCTCGCGACCAGGCCGCCGCGGGTGTAGCTGCGGCTGCGCACCAGCAGCGCGTCGTAGTCCCGGACGGAGGGCGCGGCGGGGTCCCCGAGGCACAGGGACTCGTCGTTGACCCAGTCGACACGGAGGCCGAGCGCGTCCGCGCGCTGGATCAGCTGCCGCTCCTCCCAGGCGATCCGGTCGGCGACGATGGCGACTCTGCGGCCCATCTCACTGGCCCCAGTCGCGCAGCTGCACCTCGACCATCTGGAGCGTCAGCCGGCCGTCGGAGACGTCCTCGACGCGCAGGGTGAGCATGCACTCGGGGCAGGACAGGGTCTCGCCCTGGACGACCGGCGGCACGGTCAGGTCGGTCTCGCACTCGGGGCAGGCGCCGGTCAGGGTGGCGGTGGACATGGTGGGGGCTCCGTTCTCGTGCGTGGATCGGCGGGGGGGGGTGCGGTGGTTCAGGCGGCCTGGTAGTCGATGGCGGCCTTGCGGATGGCGTCCCGGTCCAGGAGCGGGCCGCCCTCCTTCTCCTGCCGGCCGATGAGCCAGGCGGTGAAGGCGTCGAGGTCGACGGTGTCCGCGGCGTCGGCCAGCGCCCACTTGACCAGGGCCGGGGTCAGCCGGGTGCGGACCCGCAGCTCGCGGGAGCCGCCGACGAGTTCGGCCGGCAGGGTCTCGTATGCCTCCGGGTGGCTGAGCTGGCCGGGCAGCTCGTAGGCGAAGGCGTGCGGTGTGGTCGGGCCGGACTGGAAGGCCGTGCCGAGACCGGCGCCCTTGAGGGCGAGCCGGGACAGCTCGGTGAGGTGGCCGAGGTCGAAGCGGGTGTCGCCGTACACCACCCGCAGCGAGGTGAGCAGCTCGGCCAGCGGGGCGTTGCCGCCGCGCTCACCGATGCCGCCGACGGTCGCGGAGATCCACCGGGCGCCGGCCCGGACGGCGGCGAGCGAGTTGGCGACCGCCATGCCCAGCATGTTGTGCGAGTGGATCTCGATCTCGGAGCCGTCGATCGCGGTGAGGTCCCCGATCACCGACTCCATCTGCCAGGGCGAGAGGTAGGCGACGGTCTCGGCGAGCCGGAACCGGTCGGCCCCGGCCTCGAAGCCCGCGGTGACGTAGGGGACGAGCCGCTCCCTGGGCGTGCGGGCGCCGTCCTCGCCGCTGAAGGTGACGTGGAAGCCGCGCTCCTTGGCCTGCTGGATCGCGGAACGGGCCAGCGCTTGCAGGAACTTGGCGCTCGGCGTGCCCAGCTTCAGCTTGGCGTGCTGCTCCGAGGTGGGGATGGAGTACATGATGTGGCGCACGCCGAGGCGCCGGGCCTCGTCGAGGGCGCGGGCCACCTGCTGCCGGTCCCGCACCACGAGCAGCGTCATGGCGCGCTCGGGCCCGACGGCGTCGTGCACGGCCTCGACCAGGGGGGCGTCCTTCGACCCCGGGCCGGAGACCATGCCCACCTCCACCAGCTCGACCCCGGTGCGCACCAGCAGGCCGGCGATGGCCGCCGCGTCGTCCGGGCCGAACTCGACACCCGCCATGTGCGCGGAGTCGCGCAGGGTCGCGTCGGATATCCGCGGCGGGACCGCGAGTTCCTCATGGTTTTCCGTTGCTGCCATTTCCGTTCACTCCTTGTTGCAAAGGAATTTCCATCCTTGCTTCCGGAAGAGTTCGGTGAACCGCAATCCGGGAACGAATGCGTCTGGCGCTGCCCAATAGCCTCCGGGGTGCGGCGGGTGCCGGGCAAGGAATCCCGCGTCAGAAAGCCATGGAAAAGTGTCAGGGAATGTCAAGAAGTACAGGCCGTGCAAGAACGGTGTGGTGGTGCGCAAGAAGGCGCCGAATAGCCCGCGCGGGCGGGCGTGCCGCGCCTACCGTGCCCTGCATGGACCTTCTCTCACTGCCCCGGCTCGGGCTCGTCGTCCCGCCGGAGAACCCGACCGCGGAACCGGAGTTCGGCGCGCTGCTCGGCGGGCGCGTGAACGTGTACACGGCCCGCTTCCCGACGACACCCGGGCTCGGCCTCAGGGACATGCTGGAGTCCTACAACCGGGTCCTGCCCGACACCCTCGGCCGGTTCGGCGGCATGCGGCTGGACGCGGCGGTGGTGGCGTGCAGCGCCTCCCACTACCTGCTCGACCCGGACGGCGACCGGGCGTTCTGCGCGGAGCTGTCCGAGCGGGCGGGCTACCCGGTGACGTCCTCGACCCAGGCGATCCTGGCCGCGTGCGCAGCGCTGGGGGTGCGCCGGCTGACCCTCGTCTCGCCGTACCAGCCGTGGCTCACCGACACCTCGCGCGCCTTCTGGGAGCGGGCCGGCCTCACGGTCGACGGCATCGTGTCGGTCCCGGCGGGTCCGGCGCCCGACGGCGGCCCGCACTACGACCCGTACCGGGTGACGACCGCGTCGATACTCGACCGCACGGCGGCGGCCGGCCACCCCGACGACACCGCCGTGCTGTTCACGGGTACCGGCATGGGCACCCTCGCCGCACTCGACGAGCTGGCCCGGCGGGAGCCCGGCCGGGTGCTGCTCACGTCCAACCTGGCGTCGGCGTGGTGGGCCCGGCGCACCCTGGCCGGCGGCGACGCGGGCCCGGAGCACCCCCTCCTCGGGCGGCTGGAGAAGGCGGCGGTGTGACAGGACGGGGCCCCGAGCGTCCCAGGACAGCCGGGGCCCCGAGCGGCCTAGGACAGCCGGGGGCCCCGGGCGGCCTAGGACGCCTCGGGCATCTCGAAGGTGTCGGACGCGGCCGGCAGGTCGGCGGCGTGCCCGCCGCCGTACCCCATCCGGTAGCCGACGCCGCGGACGGTGGTGATCCACCGGCCGCTGCCGAGTTTCGACCGCAGGCTGCTCACATGGGTGTCGATGGTGCGGCTGGTGCAGGCCCAGTTGCTGCCCCAGACCTTCGCCATCAGTTCCTTCCGCGACACGACCGTCTCGGAATGCGTGGCCAGCACGTACAGCAATTCGAATTCCTTGGACGTGACGGGGACGACCCGGTCGTGCAGCCGTACTTCCCGGCTGCGCGGATCTATGTGCAGCGGGCGCAGGGAAATGCTCTTCTCCTGTGCCGCGGTGCGGCGGGCCCGGCGCAGCACGGCCTCTATGCGCGCGCCGATCTCCCTGAATCCCCAGGTCTTCACCACGCAGTCGTCGGCGCCGGCGCGCAGCGCGAGGACCCTCTCCAGTTCGTCGTCCAGGTCGGTCACCGCGATCAGCGGAGTGTCACCGGCGCTGCGCACCGACCGGCACAGTTCCAGTCCGTCCATGTCCGCGAGTTCCAGCGAGAGCAGCACCAGGTCCGCGTCGCGGTGGGTGACCAGCGCCGCCGCCCCGGTGAGCACGCTCCGTGTGATGTAGCCCTGTCTGCGCAGGTCGCGCTCGACGGCCTCGGCCGCGGAGGCGTCCCGCTCGACCACGAGTACGTTCGTCACCCCTTGCCGTCCCCTCATCGTCTGCTTGTCTCCGCTCCCACGGACGCCGTCAGCCCGCGACCCTGCTCGGCCCGGCCGCCGGGGCGGCCGAAAGGACGCGGTCGCCGCCGAGGGCCCCGTCGAGGAACTGGTGGACGTACGCGGCCGAGGCCATCGTCATGTGATGGTGCCAGCCCGGGAACGAGCGACCTTCGAAGTCCAGGACGCCGAACCGATTCTGCAAAATGGAGACCGCCGTCAGGGCGGCGGTGCGGCCCCGCACCAGGGCGAGCACCTCGTCCACCGGGCGGTCGGTGAGACTGGTGATCCAGTACCGCGTGGGCAGCCTGCCGTCGGGGGCGGACCGCTCCAGGATGCGGTACGTGCGCGAGGCCCCGTCGGCCCCCACCGCGAGCTGCGGCAGCCGCACCGTGCCGGTGTAGGTGTGCAGCGTCACCACCTTGGTGCGGCCGTCCGGGGCCTGCCGCACGATCACGTGCGGCTGCCGGGCGTGCCGGATGCCCATCAGCGTGCCCACCGTGCACACGGTCGGCGTGTGCTGTCCGACGAGCACGACCTGACCGGGATCGACCTCGCACACCACGTCCAGCCGCTCCCGGGCCAGCCCCGCGAGCACACCGGCCGCGTCGTCGCAGCGCGTCAGGTCGAGGACCCAGGGCAGACCGGCCACCCGCGGCAGCGTGACCGCGTCCGTGGCGTAGTCGAGGACGTAGGAGCCGGCCGGGCGCCCCTTCTCCTGATCCGGTATGCGGGTGCGCCGCCGGCGCTCGGCGTCCCAGTCCCACGGGCCGCTGAGCACCAGGCTCCAGTCGACCGGGAATGCCTGCCCGCCGCCGGCCAGGAACAGGCCCAGGGCCCGCTGGCAGTTGACGGCCTGTCGGGTCGCGGGATCCACGCGCCGGTGCACGCCCACCGAGTGCCCGCCGTTCTTGGGGATGATCAGCTCGGCGACCGTCCAGGCGTAGGGCGCCGCCAGCGCGGCGACGCGCTCGGCGAGCCTGCGGCGCACCGGCCGCCAGTCCCACGAGCTGGCGTTGATGAACTGGTGCAGTCCGCGCAGCGCGGCCGGCGGTAAGCAGTCCTCGCGCGCCATGCGCCGCGGCGTCTTCTTGCCGGAGCCATGGATCAGGGCCCACAGATACGCCCGCGCCCAACGATGTTGTTCCACTCGGTGAAGTGACCGGAATACTTCCTCTACGAACCCCTGCATACGCGAACCGTCAGTCGTTGCCATGCGCGTCTCACTCGACGACATAAACGCTACGTCCCCTCGTATTTCGTAACGCTCAGGCTGAGTCCGGTGCCTCGTGCATGTGCCCGAGCCACAAAATACCCTCGGACCCACAATTCTGTCCGTCGGGCGTACGTACTTCACGACTTCCCGCGCCGACCAGCGCGGACAGGGGCGGGCGGGCGGCCCCAAGAGCGGGGGACAGAGGCCGGAAAATACCGCTTGGCCCAATAGTGATGGGCCGGTCTCGGCAGCGCCGTCGACGTGTCAAAAGTTTATGAACAAATATACTTCAAGGCACGCCGATGACCGCCGAAGGCCGGGGGACGCCTTCGGCGGTCGGATCAGTGGGGCCGACGCCCTGGGAGATCAGTTCCGGCGCACCGCCAGGGTGTCGAGCCAGTTGCCCAGCAGACCGTGCACGGTGTCCGGTTGATCGAGGTGGACGTGGTGACCGGCACCGTCCACGACCGCGTAGGTCGCGTGCGGGTAGTGCTCCAGCAGCTCCAGCTGGTCGCGCCAGCCCACCAGATGGTCCTGGCGGCCGGTCAGCAGCAGATGGGTGCCGTCGTGCGTGCCGAACCGGGCCTCCGGCGCCTCCTTGAGCAGGTACGAGCCGAGCAGCGCGGCGGCGTCCGCACGGTGGTGGGCGCGGATGCCGGGCAGCACGTGGTCCCGGAAGGCGCTCCAGCCCGCGTCGTCCTGGTACAGGGCGAGGCCCGCGAACACCTCGCGGTCGGCCGGCTCCAGCGCGGCCAGCAGCGCCACGTCCCGGCCGAACACCTGCCGCCGCGGCAGCACGCGCTCACCGGCCGGCTTGACCAGCGGCGCGATCAGCGCGGCGCCCAGCACCCGCGGACCCCGCTCGGCGATCAGATGGCGGACGAGCTGACCGCCGTAGGAGATGCCCACGGCCGCGAACGGCTCGTCGCCGACGACCTTGTCCACGAACCGCAGCACCGCGTCGCCCATGGCCTCGGCCGTGACCGGCCCGGTCAGCCGCGGTGAGCGGCCCGAGCCGGGCAGGTCGACGTAGAGCCGGCGCCAGCCGCGCCGCGCGGCGAACACGGGTTCCAGCGGTAACAGGATCCGGTGGTCGACGGTGTGGCCGTGCAGCAGCACCACGGGCGTACCGGACCCGAACTCGACGTGGTGCAGCGGGTGCTGCGCCGGCCGTCCCGGCCGCGCCGCCCCCGTCGTCCGGGTCGATCCACTCTGTTCGGTCATGGCTCCACAGTCCGGTGCTGACACTGGTGTGATGGCGGGCGATGAGCCCCTGCCCCCGTCCGTGGCGCGGCGGTGCGCCGCGCCACGGACACGGCTACGCGGCCTGCCTCTTGGCGGGGAAGCCATGGCCGCGGGCGAGCACGACGACGGCGATCACCGGCAGCATGAGCAGCAGCACGCTCCACGGCAGCGAGTCGCTGCCGCTCAGGTCGAGCAGCACACCGCCGATGACGCCGCCGACCGCCATGGCCACGTTCCACAGCGTGACGAGCATGGCCTGGGCCGCGTCCGCCGCCGTCTCGCCGCCCGCCTCGCCGGCGGCGGTCTGGAGCAGGGTCGGCACGCCGCCCCAGCCCAGGCCCCACAGCACGGCGGCGATGTAGACGAGCGCGGTGTGGTCGGAGAGCACGGCCAGCACCGCTGCGGCCACCGCGACCAGCAGCGAGCTGGCGATGGTCAGCGCCCGCAGCCGCCGGTGGATCTGCGCGCCGACGATCCAGATGCTCGCCAGGGAGGCGGCACCGAAGACCAGCAGCACCAGGTCGGTGTTGCCGCCCATGCCGAGGTCGTCGAGGAACGTGGCGATGTAGGCGTAGATGATGGTGTGCGCCAGGACGAAGACCAGCGTCACGAACAGCACCGGGGCCACTCCCGGGACCCGCAGGGCGTGCAGCATCCTCGGCCGCTCGCCGCGCTCCTGGCCCGGGAAGTCCGGCACGGCCGCGGCGATCCACCCCAGCAGCACGACGGTCAGCGCGGTCATGGCGAGGAACGCCACCCGCCAGTCGGTCACCTTGCCGAGGAAGGTGCCGGCGGGCACGCCCAGCGAGAGCGCGACCGGGATGCCCGCCATCGCGACCGCGATCGCCCGGCCCTGGAGGTGCGCCGGGGCCAGCCGGCGCGCGTACCCGGCGAGCAGCGCCCAGGCCAGACCGGCCGCGACGCCGGCGACGAAGCGCGCCACCATGGTCAGTCCGTAGTAGGAGGAGACCGCGGTGACGGTGTTGGCGACCGCGAAACCGGCCATGGCGGTCAGCAGCAGCCGCTTGCGGCGCCAGCCGGCCGTGGCCGCCGTCAGCGGGATCGCGGTCAGCGCGGTGCCGAGCGCGTAGATCGTGACCGTCTGTCCCGTCGCGGACTCGCTCACGTGCAGGTCGTCGCTCATCGCCGGGAGCAGACCCGCGGGCAGGGTCTCGGTGAGGCTCGTGATGAAGACGGCGGTGGCCAGGGCCAGCAGGGCGAACATGGGCAGCTTCTGCGGCTGCTCCACCCCCTGCCCGCGGGCGTCGGGGCCGCTCAGCGCCGGCGAACCGGCCGCGGTCTCTGGTGTGGTGCTCATGGATGTGCTCCAGGGTTTCGGGACGGGGTGGGTGGACCTGGTCGGTGGGACGGGCGGGGGCCCGGCTCCGGCGGCCGCGTCGTCACGGCCTGCTGAGCCCCCCGTCGACCGGGAAGCGGACTCCGGTGGTGAAGGTGGCGTCGGTGGCCAGGAAGAGCGCGGCCCGGGCCACCTCCTCGGCGGCACCGAGGCGGCCCAGGGGTGGCAGGGGCGCCCCGTGGCCGCCCGGCGCCTCGATACAGCCCGGCGCCACGGCGTTGACCCGGATGCCGCGGCGGACCAGCTCGGCGGCGAGCGCGTGCACGGCGGCGGGCGACGACGCCGGGGTCATCAGCACGACCGCGCCGCCGTCCCCGAGGCGCGGCAGCAGCGGCCGGGCGGTGTCCACGACATCGGCGAACAGCAGGTCGACGGTGCCGCCGGAGGCCAGGCTCTCCCACGACGACCGCCGTCCGGCCCGCGTACTTGGTCATGCCGCTGTTTCCTCCGCCGCGCCCGCCTCGACTGCTCGCTGGACACGACCATGCGCCGGGGCGCTTCGGGAAACCTTCGGAACCGCTGACGGCCGGCTTACGGACCGTCCGGAACCCGGCTGACCTCGGTGACCGCCTGCCGGAACGGTTCCGTGACGTACAGTGACGCACATGCGGTTTGGGGTGCTCGGCCCACTGGCGGTGTGGGACGACGAGGGGGTGGCCGTCAGGGTTCCCGAGGCGAAGGTCCGGGCGCTGCTCGCCGCCCTGCTCGCACACGACGGCGGCCCGGTCTCCGCGGACCGCCTCATCCACGACCTGTGGGGCGACCGTCCGCCGGGCCGGCCCGCGGGCGCCCTCCAGGCCAAGGTCTCCCAGCTGCGCCGGGCCCTGGGCCGGGACCGCGTGGTGCACCAGCCGTCCGGCTACCGGCTGCGGCTGGAGCACGCCGACGAGGTGGACGCCGCCCGCTTCCGCGAGCTGGTGGACCGCGCCCGCGGCGTCCCGGAGCCGGCCGCCCGGGCCACACTGCTCACCGAGGCGCTGGAGCTGTGGCGCGGACCCGCCTACGCCGACTTCGCCGACCGGGAGTTCGCCCTCGGCGCGGTGCGGCGCCTCGACGAGCAGCGGCTGTCCGTGCTGGAGGAGCAGGCCGAGGCCCGGCTGGCCGCCGGGGACCAGGTGCTGCTCGCCGGGGAGCTGGCCGGCCTGGTGGCCCGGCATCCGCTGCGGGAGCGGCTGCGCGCGCTCCAGATGCGGGCACTGTACGCAGCGGGCCGGCAGAGCGAGGCGCTCGCCGCCTACGAGGACCTGCGCGCGCGTCTCGTCACCGAGCTGGGCGTCGACCCGAGCCCCGAACTCGCCGCGCTGCACCAGGCGGTGCTCCGCCAGGACCCCGAGCTGACGGCGATACCGCCGAGCGCCCCCGCCACCGGGCCGGACCCCGGCCCCACCCCGGCCGCCGGACCCGACCCGGACACCGGACCCGACCCGGACACCGCCCCGGCCGCCGGACCGGACCCGGGGGCCGGTCCCGCCGTCGCGGCCGTCGCCGCCCCCTCCAACCTGCCCGTCTCGCTCACCGCCCTCATCGGCCGCCGCGAGGCGCTCGACCGGCTCGCCGAACTCCTGCGCGCCGCCCGCCTGGTGACCCTCACCGGTCCCGGCGGCGTGGGCAAGTCCCGGCTGGCCGTGGCGGCGGCCGAGGAGCTGCGCGACGGCGGGCCCGCCGCGCGGCTGCCCGACGGCACCTGGTTCGTGGAGTTCTCCGGTGTCCGCGGCGCGGCCCCCGCCGACCTCGCGCAGGTCGTCGCCGCGGCCCTCGGCATCAGCGACCACGCCCCGTCCGCCGTGCCGGTCTCCGGCACCGGCACCCGGTCGCCCGCGCACCACCTCGCCGCCGTACTGCGCGACCGGCGCATGCTGCTCGTCCTGGACAACTGCGAACACGTCGTCGACGCCGCCGCGGAACTCACCACCCTGCTGCTGCGCACCGCGCCGGGTCTGCGCGTGCTGGCCACCAGCCAGGAGCCGCTCGGGCTGCCCGGCGAGGAGGTGTTCCTGGTCGAACCGCTGCCCACCGCCGACGCGGTACGGCTGTTCACCCAGCGCGCCGCCGCCGCGGCACCCGGCTTCTCCCTCGCCCCCGACGCCTGCGACGACTCCGACCGTGCCGCGGTCACCGAGATCTGCCGCCGCCTGGACGGCATCCCGCTCGCCCTGGAACTGGCCGCGACCCGGGTGCGCGCCCTGGGCGTGCGCGAGCTGGCGGCCCGGCTCGGCGACCGCTTCCGGCTGCTGACCTCGGGCCGGCGCGGCGCGCCCGAACGCCAGCAGACCCTGCGCGCGGTGATCGACTGGAGCTGGGAGCTGCTCAGCGCGCCCGAACGCATCGTGCTGCGCCGGCTGGCCGCGTTCAGCGACGGCTGCGACCTCCAGGCGGCCGAGGCGGTGTGCGCGGGCGACGGCGTCGCCGTCTTCGAGGTGGCCGACCTGGTGACCCGGCTGGTCGACCGGTCCCTGGTCGTGGTCGCGGACGGACCGACCGGCCCGCGCTACCGGCTGCTGGAGTCCGTCGCCGCGTACGCCACCGACCGGCTGCACGAGATGGAGGACCTCGCCGCCGTACGCGACCGGCACCTGCGCCACTACCTCGCGCTCGCCGAACGCGCCGAGCCCGAACTGCGCGGCGCCGGGCAGCGGTCCTGGCTGGCCCGGCTGGACGCCGAGTCCGGCAACCTGCGGGCGGCCCTCGACGAGGCCGTGCGCCGCGCCGCCGCCGGCGCCCCGGCCGAGGCGGCCCGCCTGGCCACCGCCCTGGCCTGGTGGTGGCTGCCGCGCGGCCGGCTCGTCCAGGCC
>NZ_JOCB01000141.1 GCF_000718775.1 Streptomyces sp. NRRL S-31 | reverse complement strand
GGCGGGCGGCTGCCCGGGCCGGCCCGGCGGGCGCTCGGCTGGGGGCTGCCGCCCGCGCTGGTGCTCGGCTGTCACAAGGCGTTCGCGGGCCGCGGCCGGTCGCTGGCCACCGTGGCCCGGCTGACGCTGCCGCTGCTGCTGATCGTGGTGGCGCTGAGCGCGTGGACCACGATCGACCGCTTCGCCGGCAGCTCCGAGCGGGTGGGGCTGCCGACGACGCTCGCGGTGCGCTCGGACGGCGCCCTGGACGCGTCCGGCGTACGGGCCGTGCTGTCCCGCGACTCCCGGGTCGCCGCCGCCTATCCGGGCGTCGAGGTGGCCGCGCTGGTCCCCGGGCAGACCGGGACCATCGCCCTGCGCGGCATCGGCACCCGCGCCGAGCCCTACCCGTACGCCGTCGCCGAGGGGCGGCCCGCGCGCGGGGCGGACGAGGCGGTGGCCGGCCAGGGCCTGCTGGACCTGCTGGACGCGCGGGTCGGGGACTGGGTCCGGATGACGGTCGGCGACCGGCCGCAGATCCTGCACATCGTGGGCCGCGTCCTCGAACCGCGCAACGCCGGCCGGGTCGTGACCACCTCCCTGGACACCCTCCGCGAGAACGACCCGGCGCTGGTCCCCGCCTTCTACGAGCTGCGCCTGCGGTCCGGCGCCGACCCGCACCGGGTGGCCGCCGCGCTCGTCTCGGCCGGCCACGGCCACCTGGAGGCGCACCCGGTGGCCGATCCGGCCGACGGGCTGTCCCCGCTGCGCGGTGTCGTCGCCGGGCTGATCGCCGTCCTGGCCCTGATCGGGCTGGTCGAGCTGCTCACCGCGATCGGCGGCAGCGTCCGCGAGGGCGAGCGGGACGTGCTGGCGCTCCGGGCGATCGGCATGTCCCCGCGGCAGATCACCGCGATCACCGTCACGGCGACGAGCTGTACGGCCCTGGTGGCGGCCGTCGCCGGGACGGTGCTGGGGCTGCCGCTGGCCCGCCGGCTGATCGACGCCCAGGGCGGCTCCAGCGGCATCGGCACCGGGATCGCCCGGTCGCCCTCCCCGGGCCTGCTGCTCCTGCTGGTGTCGGCCTCCGTCCTGGGAGCGGCGGCGCTGGCCACGCTGCCCGCGGCCCGAGCGGCCCGCCGCCGCCTCGCGGACACGCTGAGCGCGGTGTCCTGAACCCCCTCCCCTCGGCCCCGGGGCCCCCGTCCCCGCGCCTCGCGCGCGTACAGGTGCCCGGGCCCGGCGGCGGACGAGCGGTGCGAGGGGCGGCGCGGGCGCGTCGGAGACCGGCCCGCGCGGCCCCGGTGACCGTCGAACGGCAACGGTCCGCGCGGGGATGCCGCCACGGCGGCCCCCGCCGCGCGGCGACCCGGGATCAGCTCCGGCCGCGCAGTTCCCGAGGACCTTGCCCAGCTCCACGCCCCACTGGTCGAAGGAGTCGATGTTCCAGACCGCGCCCTGGACGAACACCTTGTGCTCGTAGAGGGCGATCAGCTGCCCGAGCACCGACGGGGTCAGCTCGGTGGCGAGAATGGTCGTGGTCGGCCGGTCGCCCGGGAAGGTCTTGTGCGGGACCAGTTCCTCGGCGACGCCCTCCGCACGGACCTCCTCGGCGGTCTTGCCGAAGGCGAGCGCCTGGGTCTGGGCGAAGAAGTTGGCCATCAGCAGGTCGTGCTGCGCCTTGAGTCCGTCGCTCAGCTCGGCCACCGGCTCGGCGAAGCCGATGAAGTCCGCCGGGATCAGCTTGGTGCCCTGGTGGATCAACTGGTAGTAGGCGTGCTGGCCGTTGGTGCCTGGCGTGCCCCACACCACCGGGCCGGTCTGCCACTCGACCCGCTTGCCGTCACGGGCGACGTACTTGCCGTTGGACTCCATGTCGAGCTGCTGGAGGTACGCCGTGAACTTGGAGAGGTAGTGGCTGTACGGCAGCACCGCGTGCGACTGGGCGTCGTGGAAGTCGCCGTACCAGATGCCCAGCAGGCCCAGCAGCAGCGGCGCGTTGGCCTCGGCGGGCGCGGTGCGGAAGTGGTCGTCGACCAGCCGGAACCCGTCCAGCATCTCGCGGAAGCGGTCCGGGCCGATGGCGATCATCAGGGACAGGCCGATGGCGGAGTCGTAGGAGTAGCGCCCGCCGACCCAGTCCCAGAACTCGAACATGTTGGCCGTGTCGATGCCGAACTCGGCGACCTTGTCGGCGTTCGTGGACAGCGCCACGAAGTGCCTGGCCACCGCCTCCCGGTCACCGAGCGCGGCCAGCAGCCACTGCCGCGCGGAGGTCGCGTTGGTGATCGTCTCGATCGTGGTGAACGTCTTGGACGCCACGATGAACAGCGTCTCGGCCGGGTCCAGGTCGCGGGTCGCCTCGTGCAGGTCGGCGCCGTCCACGTTGGAGACGAACCGGACCGTGAGGTCGCGGTCGGTGAAGGCGCGCAGGGCCTCGTAGGCCATCGCGGGGCCGAGGTCGGAGCCGCCGATGCCGATGTTGACCACGTTCCTGATGCGCTTGCCGGTGTGCCCGGTCCACTCGCCGGAGCGCACCCGGCCGGCGAAGTCGCTCATCCTGTCCAGCACGGCGTGCACGGCCGGGACCACGTTCTCGCCGTCGACCTCGACCACCGCGTCCCGAGCGGCGCGCAGCGCGGTGTGCAGCACGGCCCGGTTCTCCGTGACGTTGATCCGCTCACCGCGGAACATGGCGTCCCGGAGCCCGAAGACGTCCGTCGCCGCGGCCAGCTCGCGCAGCAGGCGCAGGGTCTCGTCGGTGATGAGGTGCTTGGAGTAGTCGAGGTACAGGTCGCCGACCCGGAGCGTGTACCCGGTGCCGCGCGCGGGGTCGGCGGCGAACAGCTCCCTCAGCCGGGTGTCCGCCAGCTCCTCGCGGTGCTTGGCGAGGGCGGCCCATTCGGGCGTCTGGTTGAGCCTGGTGCGGCCGTCTGCGTTCATTTCCGACGTCAGCCTTCTCTCGGTACCTGTCCCGCTGCCGGTCTCAACCTAATTGATCAGCGCGCGGCACGAACGGTCGCGACACCGTCCTCACGGGGTGGCCACGGGCGCGTCCGGCCCGCGTGCCGGTATCAGTGCCGTGACGGCCGCGGCGAACAGGGCGGCGGCGAGCAGGGCGGGCGCGTTGAGGCCGTGCAGCCGGGCCGCCGCCCCGCCGAGGACCGCTCCGAGCGGGGCGCCGGAGGTGGAGGAGGTGCGGAAGGCGGAGGCGACGCGGCCCGCCATCGACGCGGGGCTGCGCTGCTGCATCAGCGTGACCTGGTTGACGTTCCAGATCATGTTCATCGTGCCGAGCAGCAGCATCCCGGCCACCAGGGCGGGTATCTCCCGCACCGAGCCGATCAGCAGCAGCGAGCCCGTCTGGACCGCGCCGCCGAGCAGCAGGGCCCGGACCCGTCCGGTACGGCGGGCGATCCGCCGGGCCAGGAAACCGCCGATCAGACTGCCGGCCGAGTACGCCGTCATGGCGGCGACGTATCCGGTGTCGCCCGCGTGCAGCCAGCGGGTGACGTGCAGGGCCAGGGTGGCGATGAGCGCGCCCATGCCGATGTTGCACAGCAGGGTGGCCGCGCAGACGGCGCGCAGCACCCGGTCACCCCACAGGACCGTGAGGCCCGCCCTGATCTCGGTGCGCAGGGTGCTGCCGGCCGGGCGCGGTTCCCGCACCGGCGGGCTGGTCCGCAGGGAGGCCACGAGCGCGGCGGCCACCAGGTAGGTGCCGGCGTCCGCCGCGAACGGCATGGACGCTCCGGCCGCCAGCAGGAGCGGTACGAAGGGGCTCGCGAGCAGCCCGCCCGCGAGCTGCTGGCCGGTCATCAGCCGGGCGTTCGCGCTGCCCAGCGCCTCCCGCTCGACCAGGGACGGCAGCAGGGCCGTCGCGGCGTTGTCGAAGAGCGTCTGGAGCGCGGTGAGCGAGAAGGCGAGGACGATCAGCAGGGGGACGGAGGCGTGCCCGAGTCCCACGGCGAGGGCGAACGCGGCGACGAGCAGCCCTCGTACCGTGTCCACTAGCCACATCGCCCGCCGCTGGTCGACGCGGTCCGCCAGGGCTCCGCCGAACAGCCCGAACAGCAGCCAGGGCAGATAACCGCAGGCGGTGACGGAGGCCACCACGAGGGGCTCGTCGGTGAGGCCGACGGCGAGCAGCGGCAGCGCGGACACGCGCAGGGCGTCACCGAACCGGGAGATCACGGCCGCGGTCCACAGCCGCCCGAAGCCCCCGCGCCACGCGGGCGCACACCTGCCACTGGTCTCGACCGCCGTCACAACTCCCCCTGCCGGTTCGCGCCTTCACCAAAACCGTAGAGGGTGGCACTGACAATCGGCCGGTTCCGGTGGCGGATACGGCTCCGGCCGGGCGCCCGCGGGCACCCGGCCGGTGAAGTCCTAGATCTCGCCCCGCAGTTTGGCGAGCGCCTCGGCGAGGATCGCCTCGCCGTCCGCGTCGCTGCGGCGCTCCCGCACGTACGCGAGGTGCGTCTTGTACGGCTCGGTGCGCGGCGGGTCCGGCGGGTTGTCCCGGTCCTGGCCGGCCGGGAAGCCGCAGCGCGGGCAGTCCCAGGTCTCGGGCACCTGCGCGTCGCTGGCGAAGCTCGGCTGCGTCTCATGCCCGTTGGAGCACCAGAAGGAGATGCGCAGACGCGGCGCGGACTCGCCGCGCTCGGCCTCGCCCATCGGCCCCGCCCCGACCCGGCTTCCTCGGATCGCGTTGCCACTTGCCACGGTCGTAACTCCCTGCGTAATGGTGCCGCGAAGCGAGTCGGCGTTTCGCTCCGCTGCGAGCGCCTCAGTCTACGTAAGGCCCAACGCGCGTCCAGTGATTGGAGTTACCGGCCCCCACAACAAGACGCAAGCCCCATGATAGGCCGCGCTCGGGAGCGCGTACCCAACATGGGGCCTTACGTGGGGAATATACGGTTCGGACCGGGACGTGCGCCCGGTTTCGCGGTGCGCGCGCGTCAGCTGTTCGTCTTCATCAGCATGCCGAGGACGATGATGCACGCGAACCAGAGCAGACCGATCACGATGGTGATCCGGTCCAGGTTGCGCTCGGCGACCGAGGAACCGCCGACGGAGGACTGCATGCCACCGCCGAACATGTCGGAGAGGCCGCCGCCCTTCCCCTTGTGCATCAGCACCAGCAGCATCAGCAGCAGGCTGAAGACGATCAGGGCGATCGAGAACCCCAAAACCACGGCTGGACCAACTTCCTCGGATTCGGATGGACGACGGGGGCACGGCGTCTCGGCCGCGCCCCCGCAAGAGTACGACGTATCGCCGCTACCGCCTACTCACGGACCGCGTCACTGATCGCGGAAGCGCACGATCTTGACGAACTCGTCGGCGTCCAGCGAGGCACCGCCGACCAGGGCGCCGTCGATGTCCGCCTTGGCCATGATCTCGGCGACGTTGCCCGCCTTGACCGAGCCGCCGTACTGGATGCGGACCTTGTCGGCGACGTCCTGCGAGTACAGCTCGGCGACCTTGGCGCGGATGGCGGCGCAGACCTCCTGGGCGTCGTCGGCGCCGCAGACCTTGCCGGTGCCGATGGCCCAGACGGGCTCGTAGGCGATCACGAGGGTCTCGGCCTGCTCGGCCGGGACGTCCTTCAGACCGCCCTCGACCTGGGCGAGGGTGTGGCTGACGTGGTCGCCGGCCTCGCGGACGTCCAGTTCCTCGCCGACGCACAGGATCGGGGTGAGGCCGTGCTTGTAGGCGGCCTTGACCTTGGCGTTGACGATCTCGTCGGTCTCGTTGTGGTACTGGCGGCGCTCGGAGTGGCCGATCGCCACGTAGGCGCACTTCAGCTTGGCCAGCATCGGGCCGGAGATCTCGCCGGTGTAGGCGCCGGAGTCGTGCTGCGAGATGTCCTGGGCGCCGTACTTGATCGGGAGCTTGTCCCCGTCCACCAGGGTCTGCACGGAGCGCAGGTCGGTGAAGGGCGGCAGGACGGCGACCTCGACGGCCTCGTAGTCCTTGTCGGCGAGGGCGAAGGCGAGCTTCTGGACGTGGGCGATGGCCTCGAGGTGGTTGAGGTTCATCTTCCAGTTGCCCGCCATCAGCGGCGTGCGGGTGCTCAACGGTCAGTCCTCCAGTGCGGCGAGGCCGGGGAGCGTCTTGCCCTCGAGGTATTCGAGGGAGGCGCCGCCACCGGTCGAGATGTGGCCGAATGCGTTCTCGTCGAAGCCGAGCGTACGCACGGCGGCGGCGGAGTCACCGCCGCCGACGACGCTGAAGCCGTCCGAGTCGACGAGGGCCTGGGCGACCGCCTTGGTGCCCTCGGCGTAGTCGGGGTGCTCGAAGACGCCCATGGGACCGTTCCAGAAGACGGTCGCGGCGTCGGCGAGCTTCGAGGCGTAGAGCTCTCGGGTCTTCGGGCCGATGTCCAGGCCCTCCTGGTCGGCGGGGATCTTGTCCGCGTCGACCACGGTGTTCTGGGTGGGCGCCTTGGTCTTCAGGTCCGGGAAGTCCCGGGCGACCACGACGTCGACGGGGAGCAGCAGCTCCACGCCCTGCTTCTCCGCCCGCTCCATGTACTCGGTGACGGCCCCGAGCTGGTCCTCCTGGAGGAGGGAGATGCCGACCTCGTAGCCCTTGGCCTTGAGGAAGGTGTAGGCCATCCCGCCGCCGATGAGCAGCCGGTCGGCCTTGCCGAGCAGCTCGTCGATGACGGCGAGCTTGTCGGAGACCTTGGCGCCGCCGAGCGCGACGACGTAGGGGCGCTTGACGTCCTCGGTGAGCTTCTTCAGGACGCCGACCTCGGTGGCGATCAGGGAGCCGGCGTAGTGCGGCAGCCGGGCCGGAAGGTCGTAGACGGAGGCGTGCTTCCGGTGCACGGCGCCGAAGCCGTCGCCCACGTAGACGTCGGCGAGGGCGGCGAGCCGGTCGGCGAACTCCCCCCGCTCGGTGTCGTCCTTGGACGTCTCGCCGGGGTTGAAGCGCAGGTTCTCGATGACCGCGACCTGGCCCGGCTGGAGGCCGTCGACGGCGTCGTGGGCGGCGGGGCCGACGGTGTCCTGGGCGAAGGCGACCGGGGCGCCGAGCAGTTCACCGAGGCGCTCGGCCGCGGGCAGCAGCGAGAAGGCGGGGTCCGGGGCGCCCTTGGGGCGGCCCAGGTGCGAGGCGACGATCACCTTGGCGCCGCCGTCGATGAGGGCCTTGACGGTGGGCAGGACGGCGCGGATGCGGCCGTCGTCGGTGATCGTCCCGTCGGCCAGCGGCACGTTGAGGTCGGCGCGGACGAAGACCCGCTTGCCGCTCACGCCGTCGGCGAGAAGTTCGTCGATCGTCTTCATTGAGTGGACTCCTGAGGAGGGCTCGTGGTGCACCTGATCGTAAGAGGACGTGCTCAGTACGTGGGACAGGGCCCGGGCAGCGCCGCGGTGCGCTGCTCAGGCCCTGCTCTCACTTCGTTGTCCTGCTGCTCGCGATCAGAGCTGGTCGCCGACGAAGACCGTGAGGTCCACGAGGCGGTTGGAGTAGCCCCACTCGTTGTCGTACCAGCCGATGACCTTCACGCTCTTGCCCTCCTGGACCATGGTCAGGGAGGAGTCGAAGGTGCAGGACGCCGGCTCGTTGACGATGTCGGAGGAGACGATCGCGTCCTCGGTGTACTCGAGGAGGCCCTTCAGCTCGCCCTCGGCGGCCTTCAGGAAGGCGGCGTTGACCTCTTCCTTGGTGACCTCGCGGGAGAGCTCGACGACCAGGTCGGTGACCGAGCCGGTCGGGACCGGGACGCGCATCGCGATGCCGTCCAGCTTGCCCTTGAGCTGCGGGAGCACCAGGGCGGTGGCCTTGGCGGCACCGGTGGTGGTCGGGATGATGTTCTCGGCGGCGGCACGGGCGCGGCGCAGGTCCTTGTGCGGGAAGTCCAGGATGCGCTGGTCGTTCGTGTACGCGTGCACCGTGGTCATCAGACCCTTGACGATGCCGAAGTTCTCGTCGAGGACCTTCGCCATCGGGGCCACACAGTTGGTGGTGCAGGAGGCGTTGGAGATGACGTGGTGGTTCGCCGGGTCGTACTTGTCCTGGTTGACACCCATCACGATGGTGATGTCCTCGTCCTTGGCCGGAGCCGAGATGAGGACCTTCTTGGCGCCGCCCGCGATGTGCTTGGCGGCGTCCTCCTTCTTCGTGAAGATGCCGGTGGACTCGATGACGATGTCGACGCCCAGCTCGCCCCACGGGATGTCGGCGGGGTTCCGCTCGGAGAGCACCTTGATGGTGTGGCCGCCCACGGTGATGGTGTCGGCGGTGTGGGTGACCTCCTGCTTGAGGCGGCCCAGGATCGTGTCGTACTTGAGCAGGTGCGCCGTGGTCGCGGTGTCACCCAGGTCGTTGACAGCCACAACCTCGATGTCCGCACCCTGCTCCAGGAGCGCGCGGAAGTAGTTACGGCCGATGCGGCCGAAGCCGTTGATGCCTACGCGGATCGTCACGAACCGATCTCCTCGTTGGTGCAGCCGGCTTATGCGGTGCCGGCGAGCTCTGTTTGGGATGTCCCCGACCACCCCCGACCCTACCTCTCCGAGGCCCCCTGGGTGACATCGAGAAGCCCCATACACGGGCAGGCGGTCCGTACCAGCCAGTAGAGGTACGGACCGCCTCGGATCGACGGTGGATTCATCCGCATTTGCTACGGAAAGCCGGGCACCCCAGGCGTCATTTTCACTCGTTCGTGAGCGTGTCGGCTCACTTGAGGATCACCCCTTCCGCGCACCGTTGAGAGGGGGTCGCGCTCACCTGTCGAGTGCGGCGAACGCCTTCCTCAGCAGAGCGGTCCGGTCGGCCGCCGAGACCACCTGTTCCAGGCCGAAACCGAGCAGCACGGTGTCGTCCGTGGTGACCGCTCCGTAGGTCCGGAACAGGGCCCCGGTGCGCGTCCAGTCCTTGAGGACGGCCGGGCTGCCTGCGGGCGGTCCGGCCGCCCTCCAGGCGCCGAGCGACGACTCGAAGCCCTCCGTCTCCCGCGCCGCGCCGCCGACCACCAGTGAGGCGTCGTCGGCGAGGACTCCGTGCCCGCCGGTGCCGGGGTCGGTGACGTAGCCGATCGTGACCTCGACGGACTTCCCGGCGTACGCGCTCAGGTCGAAAGTCACCTGCTGCCAGCCGGCGGAGCTGCCGGTGAGGCTGTTCCAGGAGCCGGTGGTCCCGGTCGCCGCGCAGGTGTTGCCGGAGAGCGTCAGGTAGTGCCTCAGCCACGGGTGCTCGCCGATCAGGAACCCGGCACCGCACTCCTCGGGCACGGCCGTCCGCGTGGCCCCGCCGGCCTCGGGCAGGGTCGTCCAGTCGTCGGCGCCCACCGTGTGCGCCTCGACCACCGCGTGGTCGTAGCCGGGCTCGGTGTCCCACAGCAGCCGGGTGGTCAGCGCCGGGCGGTCGGCGGCGCCGACACCGCTGAGGTCGATGGTGCGGGTGAGGCGCTTGTAGGCGTCGTCGGTGTGCACGGCGGCGGCCATGGAGGCGCCCGCGTACGGCCCGTAGGGGTTGACGGTCCCGGCGAACGCGCCCGCGCCCGCACTCGCGAACTGCGGGTACGCGGCGGTCGGCAGTTCCTCGGAGGTGACGCCGTAGGTGCCCGCCCGGTCCAGCGGGTTCCCGGGCGCGTCCCCGAGCGCCCCGGTGAAGCCGTCGAGCGCGCCGAAGCCGGTGAAGCCGGTGGCCCCCTTGGTCGACGTACGGCTGTAGGCGCCCAGGTAG
The DNA here is from genome assembly GCF_000718775.1 of Streptomyces sp. NRRL S-31. GTDB lineage: Bacteria > Actinomycetota > Actinomycetes > Streptomycetales > Streptomycetaceae > Streptomyces. The sequence continues at coordinate 7,456 of NZ_JOCB01000141.1, read as the reverse complement.
TACTGGCTGAAATCGTCGGAGAGGTTGCCGCCGCCGAGGTCGACGCCGCCGCCGGCCAGCTCGCCGGCCTCGATCAGCCGGCCGCCCTCGTTGAGGTGGGCGCGCAGCTGGAGCTGGGTGGCGTTGCCGGGGCCGTTCGCGCCGGAGTAGTGGACGACCGTCCGGAAGTGCCCGAGGACACCGAGCGCGTCCGGGACGCCCTGCGTGGCCACGTCCCAGACGAGGGCCCGGTGCCCGGCGGCCCGGACCGCGTCCGCGTACGTCCGGGCCCGCGTGGCGGCCGTGCCCTCCTCGGCGACCACCAGGGTGTCGGCCTCCGGCCGCCGCGCCACGGTGTAGGTGAAGCGGGAGCTGGAGACCTTCCTCCCGTTCGCGGTCTCGCCGGTGAACCACACCTCGACCCGGTCGCCGGGCTCGCCGTCCCGGACCCTGGCGCGGTACTCGTCGAAGTAGAGGTCGTCCTCGCCGCCGTAGGTGCGTCCGCCCCGCCAGGGCCGCAGGGCCTGGTCCCGCGTGCGGCCGCCGTTGACGCGGTACTTCAGCTCCTTGTCCCGGACCGCCTTGCGGACGACGACCGAGACCTCCTGGTCCGCGCCCCGGGAGTACGACGTGCCGAACGCGGCCGGGGTGAAGTCGGCGGCGTCCAGGCCGACCGCGGAGGCCGGCCGGTCGGGGTGCGGCGCGGTCTCGGCGACCGAGAGCGCGAACGGGACGTTCTTGGCGAACTCGCTCTGGATGAGCTTCTCGTCGTCGGGGAAGCTGAAGACGGACGGGCAGTCCTGGCTCTTCCAGGCGTCGTCCGGGTCGCTGTCCGAGGCGGTCTGGCAGCTGGACATCTCCGGGGTGAACATCGCCGTCCCGTTGACGTTCGCCGCGTGGCCGTCCGCCTCGCCGTTGGTGGTGTACAGCTCGGAGGAGAGCTGCGAACGGTAGCCGGGGATCGCCGGGTTGCCGGGCGTGCCCGCCAGCGCCCGGTAGAGGACGTCGTCGGGCGTCGGCGTGGCCACCTGCCAGCCCACTCCGTAGAGGAGGAGTTCGGCCGCGGAATGGTAGTTGATGGCGTACCGGAAGCCCACCCGCTTCTCGAAGGCGTCCAGGGCCTTCGTCTCGGGCTCGGACGCGGGGCTCGGGCCGCGGTAGGTCTGGCTGGTGGGGTTGGGGGACGAACCCTCGTCGTCGTAGCCCCACTTGTAGGCGAAGTTGCGGTTGAGGTCGACGCCGTCGCCGGTGTTGATGACACCGTCGCCGTTGACGTCCCGCAGGTTCTTGCGCCACAGGCGGGTGGCGGAGTCCTGGAAGGTGTAGTCGTAGCCGTCCGGGTTGGCCGAGAGGACGAACCACAGCTCGGTCGAGTCGACGATCCTCTTGACCCGCTTGTCGGTCGCGTAGTGGTCCAGGTAGTAGTGCATCAGCCGCCGGGTCATCTCCGGCGTGATCCACTCGCGCGCGTGCTGGTTGGACATGTAGAGCACGGCCGGCTTGGAGCCGTCCGGGGACTTCCGCGCGTTCCCGGTCAGCCGGAGGGCGAGGATGTCCTGGCCCTTGACGGTCCTGCCGATCGACTCGACCTTGGTGAGCCCCGGGTGGTCCCGGGCGGTGCGGAGGATCTCCTCCTTGAGCCCGCCGCTGCCGCCGTACGGACGGAACACGCCCTGGGCCGCTTCCTCGACCCGGGCCTCGGCCTTGGCGGTGAGGGTGTGCTCGGTGAGGGCGACTCCCTGTTCGCGCAGCCGCGCGGCCTGCGTGCCGGTGAGGTAGACCTCGACCTGGCTCCTGCCGCGCCCGGCCGTCCGCTCACCGAGTTCCCGGGCGTCCTGCCCGGCCTCGACCAGCAGGGGTACCTGCCGCTCGGTGATCTCCGCGCGGAAGACCCGGACCTGGTCCGGCCCGGACGGTGCCGGGCCTCCGCTCCGCGCCTGGGCCGTGGGTACGAGGCTCGCTCCACCGATCACGAGCGCGCCGACAGCGAGGATCGATCTCGCTCTGTGTCTCATGAACCCCCCTGGAGGTGATCCGCCACAGCGGCGAACAGGTTGCCAGGCTCATGTCACAGGATGATCGAGTCAAGAGTGCCGCACGGACACGCACCCGCCGCTGCCGATCACCCGAATGGGCGTCGGCACACGGCGAGTTGACGGTCCGTCGGGTCAGCCGGCCAGGTTGTCCGCCAGCTCCTCGGAGAGGTTGGCCTCGGTGCCCGGGATGCCCAGGTCGGCGGCGCGCTTGTCCGCCATCGCCAGCAGCCGGCGGATACGGCCCGCGACCGCGTCCTTCGTCAGCGGCGGGTCGGCGAGGGCGCCCAGCTCCTCCAGGGACGCCTGCTTGTGCTCCATGCGCAGCCGCCCGGCGGCGGCGAGGTGCTCGGGCACCTCGTCGGCGAGGATCTCCAGGGCACGCTGGACACGGGCACCGGCGGCCACGGCGGCACGGGCCGAGCGGCGCAGGTTGGCGTCGTCGAAGTTGGCGAGCCGGTTGGCCGTGGCCCGCACCTCGCGGCGCATCCGGCGCTCCTCCCAGGCCAGCACGGACTCGTGCGCGCCCAGCCGGGTGAGCAGGGCGCCGATCGCGTCACCGTCCCGGACGACCACCCGGTCGACCCCGCGCACCTCGCGGGCCTTCGCCGCGATCGACAGTCTGCGGGCGGCGCCGACCAGCGCGAGCGCCGCCTCGGGCCCCGGGCAGGTCACCTCCAGGGAGGAGGAGCGGCCGGGCTCGGTCAGCGAGCCGTGCGCCAGGAAGGCCCCGCGCCAGGCCGCCTCCGCGTCGCAGGTGGCCCCCGAGACCACCTGCGGCGGCAGGCCGCGGATCGGACGCCCGCGGCCGTCCACGAGACCCGTCTGCCGGGCCAGCTGGTCGCCGCCGGCGACGACCCGGACGACGTACCGCGAACCGCGGCGCAGGCCGCCGGGAGCCATCACGATCAGCTCGGAACTGTGGCCGAAGATCTCCAGGATGTCCCGCTTGAGCCGGCGCGCCGCCATCGCGGTGTCCAGCTCCGCCTCGATCACGATGCGCCCGCTCACCAGGTGCAGGCCGCCGGCGAACCGCAGAATGGCGGAGACCTCCGCCTTCCTGCAGCAGGTCCGGGTGACGGGGAGCCGGGAGATCTCGTCCTTCACCGCTGCCGTCATCGCCATGGGCCGATCCTTCCATGCATCCGAAAAATACGGTCGTACGCGGCGGCCAACAGCTCCGGATCGTGCCGGGGTGATCCGTCGGTCCGGGCCACGGGCGCCAGCTCGACCGCGGCTCCCAGCCGCTTGGCGGCCTCGGTGAGCGAGTCGCGGTCGGGCACGGCGGCCTCGTCGGCCAGCACCACGTCCAGGGCGAGTTTAGGGGCGTGTCGCCCCAAAACCTCCAAATGACGCTGCGGGGAGAAGCCCTCGGTTTCTCCCGGCTGCGGCGCCAGGTTCAGGGACAGCACCCGGCGCGCCTTGGTCTCGGTGAGGGCGTCCAGCAGCTCGGGCACCAGCAGGTGCGGGATGACCGAGGAGAACCAGGAGCCGGGGCCCAGCACCACCCAGTCCGCGTCCAGGACGGCCGCGACGGCCTCGGGGACGGCGGGCGGGTCGTGGGGCACGAGGTGCACCGACTGCACCTCGCCGGGGGTGAGGGCGACGGTGGCCTGCCCGCGCACCGTGTCCACGTCCTCCGGACGCTCGGGATCATGCCCCTTGACCAGGGCCTGCAACTCCAGCGGCACGGCGGACATGGGCAGCACGCGCCCGTGCGCGCCGAGCAGCTTGCCGACCAGGTCCAGGGCCTGCACATGGTCGCCCAGCTGCTCCCACAGGGCGACGATCAGCAGGTTGCCGACCGCGTGGTCGTGCAGGTCGCCCTGGGACTGGAAGCGGTGCTGGATGACCCGGGCCCAGGTCTGGCCCCAGTCGTCGTCGCCGCACAGCGCGGCCAGCGCCTTGCGCAGGTCGCCGGGGGGCAGTACGCCCAGCTCGTCCCGGAGCCGGCCGCTGGAGCCGCCGTCGTCGGCCACGGTGACGACGGCGGTGAGGTCACCGGTGATCCGGCGCAGCGCGGCGAGCGACGCGGACAGGCCCATGCCGCCGCCGAGCGCGACCACCTTGGGCTGGGCGCCGCGCCGGCGGGGACGGCCCCCGCGGGCCTCGGCCGGGCGGCCGGCGCGCGCCTCCGGCACCATCCGGCGCAGCCTGCCCAGCCGCGGTGTACGTTCCGTCATTCCCGTCCCATGTCCCGGTGTACGACCACCGTCTCCACGCCCTCGGCCGCGAGCCGCGCGGCGAGCTTCTCCGACATCGCGACCGAGCGGTGCTTGCCGCCGGTACAGCCGATGGCGATGGTCACGTACCGCTTGCCCTCGCGCCGGTAGCCGGCCGCGATGAGCCGCAGCAGCTCGGCGTACCGGTCGAGGAACTCCTTCGCGCCGGGCTGGTTGAAGACATAGGCCGCGACCTCCTCGTTGAGGCCGGTGTACGGGCGCAGTTCCGGCACCCAGTGCGGGTTGGGCAGGAACCGCATGTCGGCGACCAGGTCGGCGTCGACCGGGAGGCCGTACTTGAAGCCGAAGGACATCACGGTGGCCCGCAGCTCGGGCTCCTCCTCGCCGGCGAACTGGGCGTCCATCTTGGCGCGCAGCTCGTGCACGTTGAGACTGGAGGTGTCGATCACCAGGTCGGCGTCGCCGCGCAGCTCGCGCAGCAGCTCCCGCTCGGCGGCGATGCCGTCCACGATGCGCCCGTCGCCCTGGAGCGGGTGCGGACGGCGCACCGACTCGAAGCGGCGGACCAGGGCCTCGTCGGAGGACTCCAGGAAGACGATCCGCCGGGTGACGCCCCGGGTGTCCAGGTCGGCGAGGGACTCGCGCAGGTTGTCGAAGAAGCGCCGGCCGCGCACGTCCACCACGACCGCGATCCGCGCGACGTTGCCCTGCGAGCGGGCACCCAGTTCCACCATGGTGGGGATGAGGGCGGGCGGGAGGTTGTCCACGACGAACCAGCCGAGGTCCTCCAGACACTTCGCGGCTGTGGACCGGCCCGCTCCGGACATGCCGGAGATGATCACCAGCTCGGGGATGGCCGCCTCGGGGGCCCCGGTTGTCTCGTTGCCCGTACTCACCTGTGCTCCGTCGTCCTGGCCCGTGTCGTGGCCCGTGTCCTGACCGGCGTCGGGCCGGCCGGTGTCCTGGCCGGCTCCGTGCCGGACCGCGTCGTCGCCCGGGGCACCGTGCGCCTGATCTCGCCGTGCCGTGGGCTGTGGCTGTGCGTCGTGCTCCGTCATGTCTCCTGCCCCCGTCGTTCGTCCGGGACGCCCGCGGTCACGGGCTCCCCCGAGGAACCCCCCGTCGTACCGGGTTCCTCGTCCTCAATGATCTCTCCGGTCGCCGTGTTCACGGCGGGTGCGGCCGGGGCCGCCTGGGCGAGGGCCACAGCGATGGTCTCGGCCGTCTTTCGGCCTATCCCGGGCACTTCCTGGATCTGTTCGATTGTGGCGGACCGCAGCTTCTTCACCGAGCCGAAATGCTTGATGAGCGCCTGTTTGCGTGTCTCGCCGAGGCCGGGGACCTCGTCCAGCGGGCCGGCGCGGAAACGCTTGGCGCGCTTGGTGCGCTGGTAGGTGATCGCGAAGCGGTGGGCCTCGTCGCGGATGCGCTGGAGGAGGTACAGGCCCTCGCTGGTGCGGGGCAGGACCACCGGGTCGTCCTCGCCGGGCACCCAGACCTCCTCCAGGCGCTTGGCGAGGCCGCAGACCGCGATGTCGTCGATACCCAGCTCGTCCAGGGCGCGCCGGGCCGCCGCGACCTGTGGCCGGCCGCCGTCGACCACGACCAGCTGGGGCGGGTACGCGAACTTCCGGGGCCGGCCGTCGTCGTCCTTGAGGGAGTTCGTGATCTCCTCGGTGCCGTCGGCGGGGGCGCCGTCGGCGAGGGCCTCCTCGCCGACCGTGCCGTCGGCCCACTCCCCCGTCCGCTCCTTCTCGGCGAGGTAGCGCCGGAAGCGGCGGGTGATCACCTCGTGCATGGAGCGGACGTCGTCCTGACCGGCGAAGCCCTTGATCTGGAAGCGCCGGTACTCGCTCTTGCGTTGCAGGCCGTCCTCGAAGACGACCATGGAGGCCACTACGTCGTCGCCCTGGAGGTGCGAGATGTCGTAGCACTCGATCCGCAGCGGGGCGCTGTCCAGCTCCAGCGCGTCGGCGATCTCCTCCAGCGCACGCGAGCGCGTGGTCAGGTCGGAGGCGCGTTTGGTCTTGTGCAGCGCGAGGGCCTGCTGGGCGTTGCGCTGCACGGTCTCCATGAGCGCCTTCTTGTCGCCGCGCTGCGGGATGCGCAGCGACACGTTCGACCCGCGGCGGCCGGCCAGCCACTCCTGGACCGGCTCGACCGGCTCGGGCAGGGCCGGGACCAGCACCTCCCTGGGGACGGCGTCCCCGCTCTCCTCGCCGTACAGCTGCTGGAGGGCGTGCTCGACCAGGGCGCCGATCGTGACCTCCTCGACCTTGTCGGTCACCCAGCCGCGCTGGCCGCGGACCCGTCCGCCGCGCACGTGGAATATCTGCACGGCCGCCTCCAGCTCGTCCTCGGCGACGGCGATGAGGTCGGCGTCGGTCGCGTCGGCGAGGACGACCGCGTTCTTCTCCATGGCCTTCTTCAGGGCCTCGATGTCGTCGCGCAGGCGGCCGGCCCGCTCGTACTCCATCTCCTCGGCCGCCTCCATCATCCGCTTCTCCAGACGGCGGAGGTAGGCACCGGTCCGGCCGGCCATGAAGTCGCAGAAGTCCTCGGCCAGATCCTGGTGGTCCTCGGGGCTGATCCGGCCGACGCAGGGCGCGGAGCACTTGCCGATGTAGCCGAGCAGACAGGGGCGGCCGGTGCGCGCGGCGTTCTTGAAGACGCCGGCCGAGCAGGTCCGCACCGGGAACACGCGCAGCAGCAGGTCGACGGTGTCCCGGATGGCCCACGCGTGCGCGTACGGCCCGAAGTACCGGACGCCCTTCTTCTTGTGACCGCGCATCACCTGCACGCGCGGGAACTGCTCGTTCATCGTCACCGCGAGATACGGGTAGCTCTTGTCGTCGCGGTACTTGACGTTGAACCGGGGGTCATACTCCTTGATCCAGGAGTACTCCAGCTGTAGCGCCTCGACCTCCGTGGACACCACGGTCCACTCCACGGACGCGGCGGTGGTCACCATGGTCCGGGTGCGTGGGTGCAGGTTCGCCAGGTCCTGGAAGTAGTTCGCCAGGCGCTGACGCAGGCTCTTCGCCTTTCCGACGTAGATCACCCGGCGGTGCTCGTCACGGAACCTGTACACCCCTGGGGAGTCCGGGATCTCACCCGGACTGGGGCGGTAGCTGGAGGGGTCGGCCATGTCTCACACCCTACTGGCGAGCACCGACAGCGCGTCGGGCCTGTGGACAACGCCCGCGCCCCTACGGCGGCCCGCCCGGGCCCGACGGCACAGCCGCCCACCCAGCCCCCACC